>NZ_BAAGTL010000027.1:0-3439 GCF_054781935.1 Rheinheimera gaetbuli | reverse complement strand
CATTCGCTATGCGAGAGTAGTTCACCGCCAGGCTCCTCATCAAGTAAAAAGCCCGTCTCGAAAGAGCCGGGCTTTTTGCTTTGCGCTTCACCAATCACATCATTACAATGATGGCATTCGCGTTAACCGGCTTAATCATGCGCACTTTAACTAATATATCTGCAGTTCCTTACTCTACTTTTCGTTTTGACGCCACACTAAGCTCTGTTCATGAGTTTAACTCTGTCAGTGAACTGCACAGCTTTGATGCTGAAACGGCGCCTGTTGTGCTGGGGGAAGGCAGTAATACTATTTTTTTGCAGGATCTTGCTGCACCGGTCTGTCGGTTTGTCGCAGATAGCAAAACGCTTACTGAGCTGGGTGCAGATCATGTTTTAGTGCACGTTGAAGCCGGCCATAACTGGCATCAGTTGGTTAGATGGACGGTTGAGCAGGAGCTGTGGGGCATAGAAAATCTGGCACTTATTCCGGGTTCGGTAGGTGCTGCACCGGTACAAAATATAGGTGCTTACGGGGTAGAGCTGGCTGATACTTGCCTATATGTTGATTTCTACCACTGGCAACAGCGTAAAGTACAGCGTATCACTGCCGGACGTTGCCAGTTTGCTTACCGTGATAGCGTGTTTAAACGTGCCTTAGCTGGCAAAGGCGTTATCGTTGCGGTGGGTTTGTGCCTTAGCAGACGGCCCAGCCCTGTGCTTGGCTATAACGGCCTGGATCATCTATCTGCTGACACTGCTATTAGCAATATATTTGAGCAAGTTATCGCTGTGCGCAGTAGTAAATTACCTGACCCCGCTGTATTGGCTAATTGCGGTAGTTTTTTTAAGAATCCGGTTGTTACCTTGCAAAACTATACCGCGCTGAAAAATAAATATGCTGCTATACCTGGCTTCAGCCAATCAGACAACACAGTTAAAATTCCTGCCGCATGGTTGATAGACCAAGCTGGCTTCAAAGGTCAACGCTATGGCGAGGTGGGTTGTTATTCGTTGCAACCTTTGGTGATAGTTAATCATGGCGCCGGCACCGCAGTACAGTTAGAGCAGCTTGTAGCCGCGGTGCAGCAACAAGTATTTTCTAATTACAATATTGAGTTGGAAGTTGAAGTACGTATGTTGGATAGCACCGGACAGCCTGTACTATGAGTAAGAGCAGTTTAGTTACTCAGCGCCAATTATTAAGTGCATTAAGCTGTGGCAACTTTAAATCTGGCCAGGTTCTGGCAGAAATGCTAGGTGTAAGCCGCACTGCCGTAGCGAATCATATTAAACAGTTGCAACAGTTGGGCTTAGATATTTATAAAGTCAAAGGTCGCGGTTACTGTTTAGCAGACCAACTACATCTACTTGATGCCGTCAGGATAAGTCAGTTACGTAAAATATCTTGTCCGGATATTCTTGTACAACACATAACAGATTCCACCAATAGCCAGATGATACAGAAAGTACAGGATGGTTTGGTGACTCAGCCGGGCTATACCATAGTAGCTGAGGCTCAAACGGCCGGCCGCGGAAGGCGAGGTCGAAGCTGGTATTCACCATTTGCTGCAAGCTTGTACTTTTCCATGTATTGGCGTCTTGAGCAAGGTATTCAGGCTGCTATGGGGTTAAGCTTAGTAGCAGGTATCGCCATAGTTAGATTGTTGAAACACCACTATCAGGTTGATGCAAAGGTTAAATGGCCAAATGATGTTTATGTAGATGACAAAAAGTTGTGCGGCATCCTGGTAGAGTTGGCAGGGCAAGCCCACGCCTGCTGCGATGTTATTATCGGTATAGGTATGAATATTCGCCTGCCGCAGCAGGCGCTAAATAGTATAGATCAGCAGTATTCTGACTTAGCTGGTATTGCTGGTGAAGTGATTGATCGCAATCAGCTGGTGTCATCTTTACAACACCATCTTATAGCGTTATTGACAGAATTCACACAGCACGGTTTTGCTGGTTTTGCCGAAGAATTTGACCGCTACAACCAGTATCGCAATAAAGCAATAAAGCTTATTGGTAAGGAAGAGATAAAAGGTATTTGTATCGGAGTAGATAAGCAGGGGGCTTTGCTCGTTAAAACTGCGGCCGGAGTACAAGCGTACTTTGGTGGTGAGCTTAGTTTGCGTGCGGGAGAATAGCATGTATTTATTGCTGGATATTGGTAATACCCGTGAAAAGGCTGCGCTAGTTAAGCAAGGCAAAGTAACTGCCTTACCACAACTTGCACCGGATAATTTGGCTAAGTTGCCGATAAAAGCCGTATATTTTGCCAGTGTTGCATCACAGGAAAAGGTGGCACTGATTAAACAGTTGTTAGGGTTGGACCATTTACCCTGGCGTCAGGTTTACGCAGAGGCGCTTGCTTACGGTGTTCGCAGCAGCTATCAGCAACCGCAGACACTGGGAGTTGACCGCTGGTTGGCAATGTTAGGTGCGCAGTTTTTGTTTCCGGCAAACAATGTGCTAATTGTCGATGCAGGAACTGCAGTGACTGTTGATTGGTTAGATACAGAAGGTCAACATGGCGGCGGTTGGATAATACCTGGCTTAAAAATGCAGCAACAAGCGGTAGTAAAGAATACCGCTAAAGTGTTTAACTCAGAAATGTTTAACGGTCGCATGGAGCCTGGCGACGACACCGTCACTGGGCTGCAAAATGGTTGTTTGGCAGCCGTTTTGGGATCAGTCAGGTTGGCTTGGCAGCAAAGGCCTTGTGACAAGCTGGTGTTGACCGGAGGTGATAGTAAGTTTCTTAAACCTTATCTGTCTGATTTGCCTCTGATGGTTGAGCCTTTACTGATTTTCCAGGGATTGGCGCGTTATATTGATATGTAACTGGTGATTTGTGCACTTTGTGACCGCTTAGGTAGGAAATTCATGCTTTTTTGCTTTTTTATGTTGCGCCATCTAAGGCATTACACTAGAATTCGCACCCACTGACGTAGTGCCGCTTTAGCTCAGTTGGTAGAGCAACTGACTTGTAATCAGTAGGTCATCCGTTCGACTCGGATAAGCGGCACCATTAGTAGTGGAGGGGTTCCCGAGTGGCCAAAGGGATCAGACTGTAAATCTGCCGGCACTGCCTTCGAAGGTTCGAATCCTTCCCCCTCCACCATTTTCGCCAGTAAGAATAGCTACGAGTAGGCCGCGGGCATCGTATAATGGCTATTACCTCAGCCTTCCAAGCTGAAGATGCGGGTTCGATTCCCGCTGCCCGCTCCAATCAAAAACGTTGCTGATATAGCTCAGGCGGTAGAGCGCATCCTTGGTAAGGATGAGGTCCCCAGTTCGATTCTGGGTATCAGCACCATCTTGACACCTCTCATGCTATCCAAACACTAAACTAACTTAAATAACCGCCGTTTTGTTAAAAAGGGTCTATCCATGGCTAAGGCTAAATTTGAACGAGTAAAACCGCACGTAAACGTAGGCACCATCGGTCACGTTGA
>NZ_BAAGTL010000026.1:0-15503 GCF_054781935.1 Rheinheimera gaetbuli | reverse complement strand
TGGCGTAGTATCAAAAATCATTGCTTAATTAGCGTTGATTAAAAAAGGCCCTGCGGGGCCTTTTTTATTATATCCGCACTTAATTATGCTGCAATAAGATACGGTAAGCTTGTGTTAGTACGTTAAGACAGTATAATGAGCGGCTATTTGAAAACATGGCACAAGCCAGGTTTACAACCTTGTAGGGGCATAGTTCCAATTGGTAGAACAGCGGTCTCCAAAACCGATGGTTGGGGGTTCGAATCCCTCTGCCCCTGCCAATATTTTTCGACACAGCGAAAGCGGTGTCGGTAGTGTGTTGCTATAAGCAAGTCTATGTGAAGTGAGTCAAAGCATGAACGCAACAAGTGAAACCCCAAAAAGCGGATTTGACCTGATTAAATGGTTGCTGGTCTTTGTAATTTTATCACTGGCCGTGGTTGGTAATTATATCTATGAGCTGGGCGCTTTAGAGCGTGCTATCGCAGTTGTAGTATTGGTTATTATCGCCGGCGTAGTGGCAGGCCAGACAGAAAAAGGCCGTACCTTTATCAACTTCGCCAAAGAATCTCGTACCGAAGTGCGTAAAGTGGTATGGCCAACCCGGCAGGAAACCATGCAGACGACGCTGGTAGTATTAGTTGCGACCATTATCATGGGGTTAATCCTGTGGGGGTTGGATGCAATTTTATTACGCGTAGTGTCATTTTTAACAGGATTGGGGATCTAAACCATGGCAGGAAAAATGCGTTGGTATGTGGTGCAGGCCTTCTCCGGCTTTGAGCAACGGGTTGCGACCTCTCTGCGCGAACATATCAAGATTAACCAGATGGAAGACAAATTCGGTGAAGTGTTGGTACCTACCGAAGAGGTGATCGAGATGCGCGCCGGCCAGAAGCGTAAGTCAGAGCGTAAGTTCTTCCCAGGTTACGTACTGGTACAAATGGAAATGTGCGAAGAAGCCTGGCACTTAGTGAAAAGCGTACCGCGTGTATTAGGTTTTATCGGTGGGACTTCAGACCGTCCGGCGCCTATTTCTGAAAAAGAAGCTATGACGATCCTTAATCGTCTGCAGGATAACGTCGACAAGCCGAAGCCGAAAACGCTGTTTGAAGCCGGTGAAGTGGTGCGCGTTACCGAAGGTCCGTTTGCTGATTTCAACGGTGTTGTAGAAGAAGTGGACTACGAAAAAAGCCGCGTAAAAGTATCTGTGTTGATTTTCGGCCGTTCAACGCCGGTAGACCTGGAATTTGCTCAGGTAGAGAAAGCTTAAGATAAAGATTGTAACCGGGCGCTGATTAAAATATAATCTGCGCCCTTTTTAGCATTGGGAAGCCGTTTGAGTAAGTGTCCTCGCACTTACGAGGCTAAGACCCAGAAACAGAGGTGAAACATGGCAAAGAAAGTCACTGCACTTATTAAATTGCAGGTTAAAGCCGGTATGGCTAACCCGTCGCCACCAGTAGGTCCGGCGCTGGGTCAACACGGTGTAAACATCATGGAATTCTGTAAAGGCTTCAATGCCCGTACAGAAAGCCTTGAGAAAGGTATGCCAATCCCAGTAGTAATTACTGTGTACAGCGATCGTTCTTTCACGTTCGAAACCCGCACTCCTCCAGCATCTTTCCTGTTATTGAAAGCAGCTGGCTTAAAAGGTGGTTCAGGTCGTCCTAATACCCAGAAAGTTGGTAAAATCACTGCAGCTCAGGTTGATGAGATCGTTAAGATCAAACAGCCAGATTTAACTGCTGCTGATCATGCTGCTGCGGTGCGTACCATCGAAGGTACTGCTCGTTCTATGGGTTTAGTGGTGGAGGGCTAACAGATGGCTAAATTAACCAAACGCGCTAAGTTAATCCGCTCTAAAGTAGATTCAACCCGCGAATATGATATCAACGAAGCTGTTGCTCTGTTGAAAGAATTAACTGCCGGCAAGTTCGTTGAGAGCGTTGACGTTGCAGTAAACCTGGGTATCGACGCCCGTAAATCTGACCAGAACGTACGCGGCGCAACTGTACTGCCTCACGGTACTGGCCGCACTGTTCGTGTTGCTGTGTTTACTCAGGGTGCGAATGCCGAAGCTGCTAAAGCTGCCGGTGCTGACATTGTTGGCATGGAAGACTTAGCTGAACAGGTTAAGAAAGGTGTGATGGATTTCGATGTTGTTATCGCATCACCAGACGCCATGCGCGTTGTTGGTATGTTAGGTCAGATCTTAGGCCCACGTGGTTTAATGCCTAACCCTAAAACTGGTACTGTTACGCCTAACGTAGCAGAAGCAGTTAAGAATGCGAAGGCTGGTCAGGTTCGTTACCGTAATGACAAGAATGGTATTATCCATTCAACTATCGGTAAAATCGACTTTGACGCTGACAAGCTGAAAGAAAACTTAGAAGCACTGTTGGTAGCACTGAAACGTGGTAAGCCTTCAGTAGCTAAAGGCGTTTACATCAAGAAAGTTACTCTTTCTTCTACGCACGGTGCAGGTGTAGCCCTGAACCAGGCGTCGTTGAGCGCAGTAGTTTAAGGCGTAGCGCTTTACAGAGAGCAGTGATTATTTTATAATCTCGCGCTCATTTTTTAGGGTAGAAGCCGTGTTTTTTTAAAGCATCGGCTTCCGTCCAAGACCGTAGGTGTCGCAAATTTCGAAAGAAACAAGTGACTTAAAACGAAAAAACCTACGCAGACGGTGCAGGCCCCAGATAGAATTCTATTCGTTCTGGTCTCACCGTAAATCGCGCGCGCTATGGCAACATAGGGCGATGTGTAGGCAGACGGGCAATAATGCCCGTATGAACCAGGAGTTAAAAGCCCATGGCTATTAAGCTTGAAGACAAAAAAGCACTTGTTGCTGAAGTCCAGGAAGCTGCCAAAGGTGCTTTATCTGCGGTAGTCGCAGACGCTCGTGGTGTCACTGTAGGTAAAATCACTGCGCTGCGTAAGCAAGCGCGTGAAGCTGGTGTATGGATGAAGGTTGTCCGTAATACATTAGTTCGCCGTGCAGTAGAAGGCACCGAGTTTGAGTGTCTGAACGATGTATTCGTAGGCCCGACGTTAATTGCGTTTTCTAAGGAGCACCCAGGTGCTGCAGCGCGTATCTTTAAAGATTTCGCGAAAGAGAACAAAGACTTCGAGTTGAAGGGTGCAGCGTTTAATGGCGCCACGGTAAACATTGAAGTGTTAGCATCGTTACCAACATACGACGAAGCTATTGCACGTTTAATGAGCACCATGAAAGAGGCAGCAGCCGGCAAACTTGTACGTACAATTGCCGCGGTTCGCGACCAAAAACAAGAGCAAGCCGCGTAATTTTACGTTTGGTTTGAAGCAGAGTTTAATCGGGACAAGTCCCCTAATTTAGGAATCTGAGCAATGTCAGTGACTAAAGATCAAATCTTAGATGCTATCGCAGCAATGTCTGTAATGGACGTAGTTGAATTAGTATCTGCAATGGAAGAAAAGTTCGGTGTGTCTGCAGCTGCCGCTGTAGCAGTTGCTGCAGGTCCTGCGGCTGCTGTTGAAGAACAAACTGAATTCAACGTAGTTCTGGCTGGTGTTGGTGCAAACAAAGTTGCTGTTATCAAAGCAGTACGTGGCGCTACCGGTCTGGGCCTGAAAGAAGCGAAAGACTTGGTTGAATCAGCTCCAGCTGCAATCAAAGAAGGCGTTTCTAAAGCCGAAGCAGAAGCTCTGAAGAAAGAACTTGAAGAAGCGGGTGCTTCTGTTGAAGTTAAATAATCCGGCTTATACCGGATTATTCGCCTGAAATTCAGGCCGGGCTGGTGATGAATTAATCACCGGCCTTTTTGCGCTGTGGGACAATGATTTCCCCACCCCTGTTGATACTATGGCTGGTATCAAAAGCGACCTGTAACGGGTTGTTGGGAAAAAAATCAGCAAGCTGAGGAACCCCATGACTTACTCTTATTCTGAGAAGAAACGTATCCGTAAGGACTTCGGCAAACGTCCGGAAGTATTGGATGTGCCATACCTGCTGTCGATTCAAATTGAGTCTTTCGGCAAATTTATCGAGCCTGATCCGGAAGGAGAATACGGTTTAGAAGCCGCATTCCGCTCTGTATTCCCTATTAAAAGCTATTCAGGCAGTGCGGAATTGCAGTACGTCAGCTACCGCATCGGGGAACCCGTATTTGACGTAAAAGAATGTCAAATTCGCGGTGTTACTTACTCAGCACCATTACGCGTAAAACTGCGCATGGTGTTATTCGATAAAGAAGCACCAGGCACGATTAAAGATATCCGTGAGCAAGAAGTCTACATGGGCGAAATCCCCTTGATGACTGAAAACGGTACCTTTGTTATTAACGGTACTGAGCGTGTTATCGTGTCTCAGTTACACCGCAGCCCGGGTGTGTTCTTCGACCACGACCGTGGTAAAACGCACTCATCAGGCAAAGTACTGTATAACGCTCGCGTTATTCCTTACCGTGGTTCCTGGTTAGATTTTGAGTTTGACGCAAAAGATGCACTATTTGTGCGGATTGACCGTCGTCGTAAATTACCGGCCACCATTTTGTTACGTGCGCTGGAATTTAGCACTGAAGATATTCTGAATACCTTCTTTGAAAATACCCGTTTTGAAATTAAAGACGGCAAGCTGTTAATGGAAGTTGTGGCTAACCGCTTACGTGGTGAAACCGCTGCCTTTGACATTAAAGACAACGATGGCGAAGTGATTGTAGAAGCCGGCCGTCGTATTACTGCACGCCACGTGCGTCAGCTGGAAAAAACCGGCTTGACCCTGATGGAAGTACCACATGAGTACGTTGTAGGCCGTGTATTGGCCAAGAATTATGCTGACCGTTCAACCGGAGAGATTATTGCCGAGGCGAACGCAGAGCTCACACTGGAGCTGTTGGCAAAACTTTCGAAAGCAGGCTATGACGCTTTCGAAACACTGTATATCAACGATCTGGACCAGGGTGCTTACGTATCTGAAACCCTGCGTATTGATCCAAGCAGCAACCGGATGGAAGCATTGGTAGAAATCTACCGTATGATGCGCCCGGGCGAACCACCAACAAAAGATGCTGCTGAAACTTTATTCGAAAACCTGTTCTTCTCTGAAGATCGTTATGATTTATCTACCGTCGGTCGGATGAAGTTCAACCGCCGTGTAGGTTTTGACGAAGGGGTTGGCTCAGGCGTGCTGAGCAAAGAAGACATTTTGGCCGTTATGAAGGTGTTAATTGACATCCGTAACGGTAATGGCGAAGTGGACGATATTGACCACTTAGGTAACCGTCGTATTCGTTCTGTTGGCGAAATGGCAGAAAACCAGTTCCGTGTTGGCTTAGTGCGTGTTGAGCGTGCGGTGAAAGAGCGTTTGTCGCTGGGCGATTTAGACGCTGTGATGCCACAGGACTTGATCAACGCCAAGCCTATTTCTGCCGCAGTGAAAGAGTTCTTCGGTTCAAGTCAGCTGTCTCAGTTTATGGACCAGAACAACCCACTGTCAGAAGTAACGCACAAGCGCCGTATCTCAGCGTTAGGCCCAGGCGGTTTAACACGTGAGCGTGCTGGCTTCGAAGTTCGTGACGTACACCCGACACATTACGGTCGTGTTTGTCCAATCGAAACGCCTGAAGGTCCAAACATCGGTTTAATTAACTCACTATCTATGTTTGCTCAGACTAATGAGTATGGCTTCCTGGAAACACCATACCGTCGTTTGGAAGACGGCGTGGTAACTGACGAAGTGGATTTCCTGTCAGCCATTGAAGAAGGCAACTTTGTTATCGCTCAGGCTAACGCTGAATTGAATGCCGAAAACCGGTTATCAGAAGAGTTAGTTCCTTGTCGTTACAAGAACGAATTCACCCTGATGCCGGCCGACAAAGTTCAGTATATGGATGTTGCACCACAGCAAATCGTATCGGTTGCTGCGGCGTTAATCCCGTTCCTGGAACACGATGATGCTAACCGTGCACTAATGGGCTCGAACATGCAACGTCAGGCGGTGCCAACGCTGCGTGCTGACAAGCCGTTAGTAGGTACTGGTATTGAACGCGTTGTGGCGAAAGACTCTGGTGTTACTGTGGTTGCCAAACGTGGTGGTGTAATTGACTACGTTGACGCCAGCCGTATCGTGATCAAAGTAAATGAAGAAGAGATGGTAGCCGGTGAAGCCGGTATCGACATTTACAACCTGACTAAATACACCCGTTCAAACCAAAACACCTGTATTAACCAGCGTCCTTGCGTTAACCATGGTGAACCAATCGAGCGTGGCGATGTATTAGCCGACGGCCCGTCTACCGATTTAGGTGAACTGGCGTTAGGTCAAAACTTACGCGTCGCGTTTATGCCGTGGAACGGTTACAACTTCGAAGACTCGATTTTGTTATCTGAGCGTCTGGTACAAGAAGATCGTTTAACCACTATCCATATTCAGGAATTAAGCTGTATCGCCCGCGATACCAAGCTGGGTGCTGAAGAGATCACTGCTGATATTCCAAACGTGGGCGAATCTGCGCTGTCTAAATTGGACGAAGCCGGTATCGTTTACATTGGTGCAGAGGTTAAAGGTGGCGATATTCTGGTTGGTAAGGTGACGCCAAAAGGCGAAAGCCAATTAACCCCAGAAGAAAAACTGTTACGCGCTATCTTTGGTGAAAAAGCCTCTGATGTTAAAGATACCTCATTGCGCGTACCAAACTCTGTAACAGGTACTGTTATTGACGTACAGGTATTCACCCGTGATGGCGTTGAAAAAGACAAGCGCGCGCGTGAAATCGAGGAAATGGAAGTCAAACAGGCCAAAAAAGACCTGAATGAAGAATTCCGTATCCTGGAAGCCGGTATTTTCAGTCGTGCCCGTAACCTGCTGGAACAAAGCGGTGTTGACCGTGCCAAGCTCGATACTATGAAAGGCGATGCACTGTTTAATCAAAGCTTAAGCGATGAAGATAAGCAGAATGATCTGGAGCAATTAGCTGCCCAGTACGAAGAAATTCGTATTGAGTACGATAAGAAGTTCGAAGCCAAGCGCCGTAAAATCGTGCAAGGTGATGACTTGGCTCCGGGCGTATTGAAGATCGTTAAAGTGTATCTGGCAGTTAAACGTCGTATCCAGCCAGGCGATAAGATGGCCGGTCGTCACGGTAACAAGGGTGTTATCTCAACTATCGTACCTGTTGAAGATATGCCATACGACGAACACGGCAAGCCGGTTGATATCGTACTGAACCCGCTGGGCGTACCATCACGGATGAACATTGGTCAGATTTTGGAAACTCACCTGGGCTTAGCGGCCCGTGGTATCGGTGACAAGATTGACGGCATGATCAAAGAGCAGAAAGAGACGGCAGAAATCCGCGACTTCCTGACCAAGGTATATGCACTGGGCGAATCTCGTCAGAACGTAGACATTGCCAGCTTTACTGATGACGAAGTGCGTCGTTTAGCGCAAAACCTGCGTAAAGGTTTACCGGTAGCAACACCGGTATTCGATGGCGCGAAAGAGTCTGAAATCAAGCAACTGCTTGAGCTGGGTGACTTACCGTCTAGCGGTCAGATCACACTGTATGATGGCCGTACCGGTAATACCTTCGAACGTAAGGTAACCGTAGGTTACATGTACATGCTGAAACTGAACCACTTGGTTGACGATAAGATGCACGCGCGTTCTACCGGCTCATACAGTTTAGTTACGCAACAGCCGCTGGGTGGTAAAGCTCAGTTTGGTGGTCAGCGTTTCGGTGAGATGGAAGTGTGGGCACTGGAAGCGTACGGCGCAGCGTACACGCTGCAGGAAATGCTAACCGTTAAGTCGGACGACGTTAACGGCCGTACCAAGATGTATAAAAACATCGTTGACGGTGACCACAGAATGGAGCCTGGCATGCCAGAATCTTTCAACGTATTAATGAAAGAGATCCGTTCGCTCGGTATTAACATCGAATTGGAAGAGGAATAAACCGACGTTAAGTTGGGGGGCAGGCAACTGCCCCATTCCGGTTTACCTCTTACAGGAGAGCTAAGGTGAAAGACTTATTAAAGTTTCTGAAACAACAAACTAAGACCGAAGAGTTTGATGTTATCCGTATCGGTTTATCTTCGCCGGACATGATCCGTTCATGGTCCTTTGGTGAAGTTAAGAAGCCAGAAACGATCAACTACCGTACCTTTAAACCCGAGCGTGATGGTTTATTCTGCGCCCGAATTTTTGGCCCGGTAAAAGATTACGAGTGTTTGTGCGGTAAGTACAAGCGCTTAAAGCACCGTGGTGTGATTTGTGAAAAATGTGGCGTTGAAGTAACGCTGACTAAAGTGCGCCGCGAGCGTATGGGCCACATTGAACTGGCCAGCCCGACAGCCCACATTTGGTTCTTAAAATCACTGCCAAGCCGTATCGGTTTGCTGCTGGATATGACACTGCGTGATATTGAACGCGTGCTGTATTTCGAAAGCTATGTAGTGACCGAGCCAGGTATGACGTCGTTAGAGCGCCGTCAGATGCTGACTGAAGAAGAATACTTAGACGTGCTGGAAGAGCATGGCGATGAGTTTGAAGCCAAAATGGGTGCAGAAGCAATTCTGGACATCTTAAAAGGCATTGATCTGGCAACTGAAATCAAGCAAATGCGTGAAGAGTTGCCAACCATCAACTCAGAAACCAAGCGCAAAAAAATCAGCAAGCGTCTGAAACTGATGGAAGCCTTCCACACTTCTGGTAACAAACCAGAGTGGATGATTATGACAGTGCTGCCAGTATTACCACCGGATTTACGTCCATTGGTACCATTGGATGGCGGTCGTTTTGCAACCTCAGATCTGAATGACCTATACCGTCGCGTAATTAACCGTAACAACCGTCTGAAGCGTCTGCTAGATTTATCTGCACCTGATATTATCGTACGAAACGAAAAGCGTATGTTACAGGAAGCCGTAGATGCGCTGTTAGACAACGGCCGTCGCGGCCGCGCTATCACCGGTTCTAATAAACGCCCACTGAAATCTTTGGCGGACATGATCAAAGGTAAGCAGGGTCGTTTCCGTCAGAACCTGTTGGGTAAACGCGTTGACTACTCAGGCCGTTCGGTAATCACCGTAGGTCCTACACTGCGTTTACACCAGTGTGGTCTGCCGAAGAAAATGGCACTGGAACTGTTCAAACCGTTTATCTATGGCAAGCTGGAAGCCCGTGGTTTAGCGACTACCATCAAAGCTGCCAAGAAGATGGTTGAGCGCGAAGAAGGCGCAGTATGGGACGTGCTGGATGAAGTCATCCGTGAGCATCCGGTACTACTGAACCGTGCACCAACACTGCACCGTTTGGGTATTCAGGCGTTTGAACCGGTACTGATCGAAGGTAAAGCCATCCAGTTACACCCTCTGGTGTGTGCGGCTTACAACGCCGACTTCGACGGTGACCAAATGGCGGTACACGTACCGTTGACCATTGAAGCCCAGTTAGAAGCGCGTGCGTTGATGATGTCAACAAACAACGTACTGTCACCTGCTAACGGCGAACCTATTATCGTGCCTTCACAGGACGTTGTATTAGGTTTGTACTACATGACGCGTGAAGCGGTAAACGCTAAAGGCGAAGGCATGATGTTTAAGAGCGCGAAAGAAGCTGAAAAAGCCTTCCGTGCTGACGTTGCCAGCCTGCACGCTAAAGTAAAAGTGCGTATTACAGAAGTAGAATTTGCCGAAGATGGCACTCGTACTGAAACCACAGCCGTACGTGATACCACTGTTGGCCGTGCTATTTTGTACTCCATTTTGCCAGAAGGCTTAGCCTTTGATTCAATCAACCTGGCAATGGGTAAAAAGCAGATTTCACGTTTATTAAACGGTGCTTACCGTCGTATCGGTCTGAAAAAGACTGTTATTCTGGCTGACCAAATCATGTATACCGGTTTCCATTACGCTATGTTATCAGGCGTATCGGTAGGTATTAACGATATGGTTATCCCAGCGGCTAAAACTGAAATCATCGACGCGGCAGAAGCTGAAGTTGCGGAAATTCAGGACCAGTTCCAACAAGGTCTGGTAACCGCCGGTGAAAAGTACAACAAAGTTATCGATATCTGGTCTACCGCCAACGAAGTGTTATCTAAGGCGATGATGGACAACCTGTCAAAAGAAGACGTGGTGGATCGTGACGGTAATACCGTACAGCAGCAGTCGTTTAACTCCGTTTACATGATGGCCGACTCTGGTGCGCGGGGCTCACCGGCGCAGATCCGTCAGCTGGCAGCAATGCGTGGTCTGATGGCAAAACCAGATGGTTCTATCATCGAAACTCCAATCACGGCTAACTTCCGTGAAGGCTTAAGTGTATTACAGTACTTCATCTCTACTCACGGTGCGCGTAAAGGTTTGGCCGATACTGCACTGAAAACCGCTAACTCCGGCTACCTGACCCGTCGTCTGGTAGACGTAGCACAAGATTTGGTTGTGACTGAGCACGACTGTGGTTCAGACCAGGGCATTATCATGAAACCGCTGATTGAAGGTGGTGACGTGGTTGAAGGTCTGCGTGAACGGGTACTGGGCCGTGTGGTTATCGGTGACGTTGTATCACCAACAACCGGTGAAGTATTAGTTGCTGACGGCACCATGTTGGACGAGCAATTGTGTGATGCGTTAGAGCAAAACTCAATTGACGAAGTGCACGTACGCTCAGTAATTACCTGTAAGACCGACTTTGGTGTCTGTGCCAAGTGTTACGGCCGTGACTTAGCGCGTGGTCACCTGATTAACGCCGGTGAAGCAGTTGGTGTTATCGCTGCACAGTCAATCGGTGAACCTGGTACACAGTTAACGATGCGTACCTTCCACATCGGTGGTGCGGCATCACGGGCTTCGGCAGAAAACAGCGTACAGGTTAAAACTGCCGGTACCTTAAAGCTGCAAAATGCTAAGTTTGTACGTAATGCCGATAACAAAATTGTTATCACGTCACGTTCAGCTGAAGTTACCGTGTTTGACGAGTTAGGTCGTGAGAAAGAGCGTTATAAACTGCCGTACGGTTCAATCCTGACGACAGACGATAATGCCAAGATCACTGCTGGCCAAATCGTGGCGAACTGGGATCCGCATTCACATCCAATTATCGTTGAGCGTGGTGCTAAGGTTAATCATAGCGATATCGATGATACCAATACCGAAGTTCAACAAGACGAACTGACAGGCTTAACCCGTACTGTAGTTAAAGACTTGGCTAAAGCTAACGCGAAAGAGCCAAAACTGATTTTAACTATGGATGACGGCGCGCTGCAGGAAATCCGCTTACCAAGCTTTACCACAATTGAAGTTACTGATGGTGCGACCGTTAAATCGGGTGAAGTATTAGCGCGTATTCCGCAGGAAAGCTCGAAAACACGTGACATCACCGGTGGTCTGCCGCGCGTTGCTGACTTGTTCGAAGCGCGTAAGCCAAAAGATCCAGCCATCCTGGCTGAAATCTCAGGTGTTATCAGCTTCGGCAAAGAGACAAAAGGTAAGCGTCGTCTGTTAATCACGCCAGATCAGGGTGATGTACATGAAGAGATGATCCAAAAATGGCGTCAGGTTAATGTGTTCGAAGGTGAGCGCATTGAAAAAGGCGAAGTTATCTCTGAAGGCCCAGAGTCGGCACACGACATTCTGCGGTTACGTGGTGTCCACCACGTTGCCAGCTACATCGTGAACGAAGTACAGGACGTTTACCGTCTGCAGGGCGTTAAGATTAACGATAAGCACATCGAGACTATTATTCGTCAGATGCTGCGTAAGTGCTTGATCACGCACCCTGGTGACAGTGAGTTCTTAGAAGGCGAACAGGCTGAAGTGGCGCGCGTTAATATTGCTAACCGTGAATTAGAAGCTGCAGGCAAAATGCCGGCGCAGTACGAACGTTCATTGTTGGGTATTACCAAGGCGTCTCTGTCGACTGACTCGTTCATCTCGGCAGCCTCGTTCCAGGAAACAACCCGCGTTCTGACTGAAGCCGCTGTAGGCGGTAAAATTGATGAACTGCGCGGTTTGAAAGAAAACGTTATTGTGGGACGTTTGATACCGGCAGGTACTGGTTTTGCGTATCACCAAAACCGTATCCGTCAGCGTCAGCGTGCCGCAAGCGGTGAAGTCGAACAACCAGCAATGAGTTCAGAAATGGCGGAGCAGGCACTGTCTGATGCGCTGAATATGGATTTATCTGGTAACGACGAGTAAAAGCAGGGTTACACGGCTGATTGTTGCTTAAATTAGCAGCAATCGGCTTTGTTCCTTGACAGGTCAAAGCTTGACCATTAGAATTCCGCGACCCCAAATTTGGGGTGCGGAATTTTCACGTTTATTGGGTATATATTAACCAGGAGTATTTAATGGCAACAATCAACCAGCTAGTGCGTAAGCCGCGCAGCCAGAAGGTAGCCAAGAGCACCGTTCCGGCGCTTGAAGCTTGCCCGCAGAAGCGTGGTGTTTGTACCCGTGTATACACCACTACACCTAAGAAGCCAAACTCAGCATTACGTAAAGTATGCCGTGTTCGTTTAACTAACGGATTCGAAGTTTCTTCTTATATCGGTGGTGAAGGCCATAACCTGCAAGAGCACAGTGTTGTGCTTATTCGCGGTGGCCGGGTAAAAGACCTGCCAGGTGTGCGTTACCACACCGTACGCGGCACATTAGACTGTGCTGGCGTTAAAGATCGTAAACAAGCCCGTTCTAAGTACGGCGCCAAGCGGCCTAAGAAATAACGGTACTCCGTTAGTAAGGCCAAACTAAACAACTTTTTTTCTTTAATGTATTAAAAGTTTTGGAATCACCTGAAGCAATCGGAGTTACGAATGCCAAGAAGACGCGTCATAGGTCAACGTAAAATTCTTCCAGATCCTAAGTTCGGAAGTGAATTACTTGCCAAATTTGTAAACGTCGTTATGGTCGACGGAAAAAAATCTATCGCTGAATCAATTGTATACGGCGCATTAGAAATCGCAGCAACGAAGTCTAAGAAAGTACACTTAGACATTTTCGAAGTGGCACTGGACAACATCCGCCCAACAGTGGAAGTTAAATCACGCCGTGTAGGTGGTTCTACCTATCAGGTACCATGTGAAGTACGTCCGGTACGTCGCAATGCGTTAGCTATGCGTTGGTTAGTTGAAGCGGCCCGTAAACGTGGTGAAAAATCAATGGCGCAACGTCTTGCTGGTGAGATGTTAGATGCTGTTGACAACAAAGGTTCTGCGGTTAAGAAGCGTGAAGACGTGCACCGTATGGCTGAAGCGAACAAAGCGTTCGCGCATTTCCGTTGGTAATAACGGCGTAAGTAAGAGGATATTATCGTGGCACGTACAACCCCAATAGAACGCTACCGTAACATTGGTATTTGTGCGCACGTTGATGCGGGTAAAACCACTACGTCTGAGCGTATCTTGTTTTACACGGGGCGATCTCACAAGATTGGTGAAGTGCATGATGGCGCTGCAACAATGGACTGGATGGAGCAGGAGCAGGAGCGTGGTATTACTATCACGTCTGCTGCTACTACTACCTTCTGGTCTGGTATGCAGCAGCAGTTTGAACAACACCGTATCAACCTGATTGATACCCCTGGCCACGTTGACTTCACTATAGAAGTTGAACGTTCGCTGCGCGTATTGGACGGTGCCGTGGTAGTGCTGTGTGGTTCATCTGGCGTACAGCCGCAAACTGAAACTGTTTGGCGTCAAGCCAATAAGTATGAAGTGCCGCGGATGATTTTCGTCAACAAGATGGACCGCACCGGCGCAAACTTCTTACGCGTTGTTAAGCAGGCGCAAGCCCGCCTGAACAGCACCATAGTGCCAATTCAGTTGCCTATCGGCGCTGAAGATAACTTCAGTGGGGTAATAGACCTCATTAAAATGAAGGCTATCAACTGGAATATGGAAGATCAGGGTATGACGTTCACTTATGAAGACATTCCGGCAGAAATGCTTGATGAATGTAACGAGTGGCGGCAGAAAATGATCGAAGCTGCAGCGGAGGCCAGCGAAGCGCTAATGGAGCGTTATCTGGAAGGTGACGAATTTTCTGAAGAGGAAATTCGTCAGGCGCTTAGAGACTTGACGCTTCGTAATGAAGTGGTATTGGTAATGTGTGGTTCAGCCTTTAAAAATAAAGGCGTGCAGGCGATGTTAGATAATGTCATTTATTATCTGCCGTCTCCTACTGAAGTAAAAGCCATTACCGGTATCAACGAAGACGAAACGGACGGCGAGCGTCATTCTGACGATGACGAGCCTTTTGCCGCTTTAGCATTTAAAATTGCTACCGATCCGTTTGTTGGTACGCTGACATTTTTCCGTGTTTACTCTGGTGTTATCAATTCTGGTGACACCGTGTACAACCCGGTAAAAATGAAAAAAGAGCGTATTGGCCGCATCGTGCAAATGCATGCAAATGCCCGCGAAGAGATTAAAGAAGTTCGTGCCGGTGATATCGCTGCTGGTATCGGTTTTAAAGATGTAACCACAGGTGATACCTTATGTTCACCTGAGCATATTATTACGTTGGAGCGAATGGAGTTCCCGGAGCCGGTAATTTCAGTTGCAGTTGAACCGAAAACCAAGGCTGATCAGGAAAAAATGGGTGTGGCGCTGGGTAAACTGGCTGCTGAAGACCCGTCTTTCCGTGTCCATACTGACGAAGAATCCGGCCAGACGATTATTTCTGGTATGGGTGAGTTGCACCTGGATATCATCGTAGACCGTATGCGTCGCGAATTTAAAGTAGAAGCCAATGTGGGTAAACCGCAGGTTTCGTATCGCGAAACATTACGCGCAACTACTGAGGTAGAAGGTAAATTCGTGCGTCAGTCTGGAGGCCGGGGTCAATTTGGTCATTGTTGGCTGAAGATCGAGCCGCAGGAAGAAGGCGCTGGTTATACATTTGTGAACGCCGTAATTGGCGGGGTAATTCCTAAAGAATATATCCCGGCTATTGATAAAGGCATTCAGGAGCAAATGAAAAACGGCGTACTTGCTGGCTATCCGGTAATCGACGTAAAAGTGACAGTGTTTGATGGTTCGTACCACGATGTTGACTCAAACGAAATGGCGTTTAAAATCGCTGCGTCGATGGGCTTCAAAAAAGGTGCGCTGCAAGCCAAGCCGGTCATTCTTGAACCAATCATGAAAGTTGAGGTGGTAACACCTGAAGACTTTATGGGTGATATTGTTGGTGACTTAAATCGTCGCCGCGGTATTATTAACGGTATGGAAGATGCGCCTGGTGGTATCAAAATCGTTGATGCGCACGTTCCGCTGTCAGAAATGTTTGGTTACGCAACCAACATGCGTTCGCTGAGTCAGGGGCGGGCTTCATATTCAATGGAACCATTGAATTATGCCGAAGCTCCTAGCAACGTAACCGAAGCGATTATCGCTGCGCGTAAAGCATATTAATAACTTAGTTTGGCCTGCTTCGGCAGGCCGCATTTAAATAAAGAAGGGTCTATTCATGGCTAAGGCTAAATTTGAACGAGTAAAACCGCACGTAAACGTAGGCACCATCGGTCACGTTGA
>NZ_BAAGTL010000025.1:0-266902 GCF_054781935.1 Rheinheimera gaetbuli | reverse complement strand
AACGCAGCTCCGTTTCCAGGAGGTGGTCATGGTTTACAGCGGGTGTATCAGAGTTAGGATCAGTTATTTAGTCTTTTTACGGTTCTTTTATTTGGGAGGGCTTATCTAAGCCAAAACTGATCAATTGTCCTGCTTGCAATGACTGATAATCGAAATTCGGTTAATAGTTTTTGTCATTAGTTCCAAGCAGAACTTATTTTTGTTGCATGAATAAGCTTTCTGAAACCCATCCTTAAGCTACCATTACTTAAATGGTGATGTCCATAAATGGACACTCGCTGCGTCCATAAATGGACATTTCTGAAGGTGTGCTTTATTAAATTTAATATATATGTTTGATATTAATCATATTTATTTTGGCACTTATATTGCTAAGGTAGAATGTGGGTTGTTGAAAAAACTGGGAAGATAAATATGGATAGACGAATAAAAACTCCTTTTCATCGAAACAAGCGAAGACTCGCGTACATTGCTATGGGGGTGGTTTTAGCCACTGGGGTAGCCTTCAAACTTTTCTCGTCGCCCGGTCATGTCGGTACACAGCAGCGTGTTGAAGCAAAAGGATTGCAGTTTAAAAAAACCAGACTGGACAAGTTCTCCGACACCGTAAACGTATTAGGCAATGTTATTCCCAAAACTACGATATACCTTGATGTCGTTTCCGGTGGTCGCGTAGAAGAGCGCTTTGCTGAGCAGGGGGATTATGTTGAGAAGGGCCAGCCACTTGTAAGGCTTTCCAATACTTCACTGCAACTCAGTGTGTTCAGTCTGGAAGCGCAGGTAACAGAACAGCTTGACCGGTTCAGAAACACGCAGATATCCATGGACACTAACACCTTAAGCCTTGAGCAAGATATATTGAACAGCGATAGGATGATCATACAGCTACAGCGTAAAATTAAGCAAATTGAACCTCTGGTACAAAAGGGAATAATTGCCAAGGACCAGTTGACTGAATATCTGGAAGATCTGGAGTACTACCAAAAACGAAAAGATCTGTTAGGAGAGCGCAAGCAGAAAGAAGAGTCCGTCATTAAAGTACAAATTACTCAGCTTGAGAAACAGGTTGAAGCACAAAAGGAAAATTTACAATTTGCTCGTAAGGAGTTAGAAAACCTTTTAGTTAGAGCGCCTGTGACCGGGCGGCTGAGTGAGTTCAATATCGAACTTGGGCAAAGTAAACGGGAAGGCGAAAGACTAGGTAAGGTTGATATTACTGATAAATACAAGGTGGTATCGAGAGTGGATGAGTACTACTTGAACCAGATTTCTCTTGATATGCCGGTCGTACTGAAAATCAACGGTGAAAAGGTCGAAAGCACTATTTCCAAAATAGAAAGTCGTGTCATTGAGTCGAAGTTTATTGTAGAAGCTGAAATTCCAAAAAATTTTAGCAAAGGGGAATTGACTGTGAAAAATGGTCAGACCATAGATATGGAAATAGTACTGAGTGACTCAGATGAAGAAGTATTAATGATTGAGCGTGGCCCTTTCTATAGAAACACTGGCGGTCATTGGGTTTTCGTTTTAAATGGAGACGGTACCAGTGCATCCAAGCGTTCCATCGTACTGGGTAAGATAAACCAAAACTACTTTGAAGTATTGGAGGGGCTTGAGGTGGGTGAAATGGTCATCACCTCTAGTTACAACGGCTTCGATAAATCAGAAATATTACATCTTAAATAGCAGGAGCGGACTCATGATAAAACTAAAAAATCTGTCACGTGTATTTCGAACGGCTGACATAGAAACGGCAGCACTGAATTCAATAAATCTTACTGTAAAAGAAGGGGAATTTATAGCGATTATGGGCCCCTCCGGATGCGGCAAGTCGACCCTACTGTCAATACTTGGCATGCTTGAACATCCTACTTCCGGTGAGTATTTTTTCGAAGGAAAAAATATCGCTGGGAACAGTGAGAAACAATTGGCTAATTTACGTAAGGAATCAATTGGATTTGTATTTCAAAGTTTTAACCTGATAGATGATCTGACTGTCTATGAAAATATTGAGCTTCCCCTCAGGTATCTGGATATTCCTAAGTCAGAGCGTCAATCCCGCGTACTGGAGATTTTGACAAAATTTGGCATCGAACATCGAGCAGATCACTTACCTCAACAATTATCAGGTGGGCAACAACAGCGTGTAGCTGTGGCCAGAGCGTTGGTGATTAAGCCAAGACTGATCTTGGCGGATGAGCCAACCGGTAACCTAGACTCGAAAAACAGTACCGAAGTCATGGAAATGCTGCAACAACTGAATAAAGAAGGAACTACCATAATCATGGTGAGTCACTCTGAAATAGATGTGCAATACAGCAGTCGAATAGTACGTTTGTTTGATGGCAAATTGTCTTCAGACGTCGCTTCGTCTCAGGTGCAGGAAGTTCAGTTGGAAGGGATTGTAAATGCTTAGTATAAATCTTATCGGAAACTACCTTACAACAGGTGCTCGGTCTCTGGCCCGACATAAAATGCATCTTGCCCTGAATATATTTGGATTGTCTATCGGACTCGCTGCCGCCTTGATGGTGTCTCTCTTTACATTGCATGAATTGTCCTACGACAAAAGTCATCCTAATTCTGACCGGACATATCGCATTCTCGAAGAGCATAGGGATTCGGGGGGAGTTTATTCCCTTAATAGCCCCCATGCTTTTGAATACTATAAAAAGATACCTGGTGTGGAAGATTACCTGGGTTTACTTGTGGGGAACTGGCTAATCAATACAAAAGTAATTGTTAATAATACAGATTTAGAGATCCAAAAGATCTATGCATCAACTAATAGTCTGATGGATTTTTTCGATATCAACGTCATTGAAGGGGATATTAACAGAGCCCTTACCGAACCATCGAATATCGCACTTTCTGAATCTCAGGCTATCCGGTTTTTCGGCCATACAAAAGTACTTGGGGAAAAACTTGTATCTGCTCGAAGCGTTTGGACAGTCGTCGCTGTTTTTGAAGATTTACCTGCAAATACTCACTTGGATATGGAGGCGATTGTCTCCGCCGATTTCGCTCTGGAAGTGAAAGGTAAAGCTTCCTATACCTATCTTCGTCTGACTGAAGATGCTGAAGTAGAGCAGATTGAAAAGGATATTGGCAACATCATGGCCAAGATCTGGCCAGATGATCAGGGCTTGACACAAAAGCTTCAGCCTATCCATGATATCCATTTATCCCCCAATCTCAGGGAAGAAATGAAAGTGGGAGGTTCTCAGTTGGCGGTGAATATCAGTATTGCCCTGAGTGTTTTGTTAGTGGTTATTGCTAGCTTTAACTCTATCAATATGAATGTTGCTCGGGCAGGGCAGAGAGCGAAAGAAGTCGGGATAAGAAAAACTCTGGGGGCGGTCAGAGGTCAACTGGTCAGTCAGTTCCTGATTGAATCTGTGTTGGTAAGTATGCTTTCTGGCCTGATTGCTTGCGGTCTGGCGGAACTGTCACTTAGTGAATTTAATTTGTTAGTTGGTAGAGACCTTACCATAAATTATTGGGGACTTTCCGGAGCACTTTTGTTATTTTTTGTTGGCGTCGTTGGTTTGGTTTCTGGCTTGTATCCTGCATTCTATATTTCTTCATTTAATGCAAAGCGGGTATTGAGCGGAGACTTAGAGAGAGGCCAAACCGCAATTTTTGTGCGTAAAATACTGTTGGTAATTCAGTCGGCTTTGTCTGTTGGATTTATTATTGTGTCCTTTAGTATCTATTCTCAGCTTAGTTATTTGTACAACTTCCCAGTTAACTATGAAAAGACCAACAGGTTAAGAGTGGATGACATCATTGAAGGTAAAATATTCTATCATCAGGATTTAAATGATGAAGCACTTGAAGCCAGACTCAGAAGCGACACCAAGACCCTGTTTGAGGACCTAGAAAGGATTGAAGGGGTTGTTTCAGCTACCCCGACTGACTATGACTTTACTCGTGGTGCCAATACAGGTGTCCGTGACTTCGTGATCCAGGGAGTGCCGGATTTCTCTCATAGCTTAGCTTACGGAAGCACAGGCTATAACGCGGTTCGAGCACTGGGCTTGGAACTCATTGCTGGCAGGGACTTTAACCGACTGTCTGATTGGTATGACAGCACTGACAAGTCAGTTGCAATCATGATCCCTGCTTCAACATTGGCTTTAGCAGGATTTAGCAATGCGGAGGAAGCAATAGGTAAAGTGGCATACTTTTCGGCTGGTCAATTACCAAACGTAAAAGGCAGAATTGTCGGAGTGTTTAAAGATATCAAGATTGGCTCAGTGAAGGACGCTTCTTTTCCAATGATGCTGGCTTGTGGTCTTTCCTGGTCACACACCAGCTCCATGATTATTGAGGTGGAGGAAGATTCGCCTCAAATCCGCAGCGACATCAGAGCCATGTTGAAAGAGCGACTGAATCTGAATCCGATTGAAATCGAATCGATGGAAGACAAGTACAAGTTACTTTATGCAGAAGACAGTCGATTGGCTCTATTGGTATTAATATTCTCTACACTGGTGGTTTGTCTTACTTGTGTTGGTATGTTTGGACTTGCTGCTTTTACTGCTAACCGTAGAGCGAAAGAAATCGCGATACGCAAAGTCTTGGGGGCATCACGCAATCGTCTGATTTTCTTGCTGGCTAAAGATTACATAATACTGAACGGGATAAGCTTGTTCATTGCTTTTCCTATCGCATATTATCTGGTTACTGATTGGCTTCAAAACTTTAATGAGAGAATTGAACAATCAGTGTTTATATATCTTTTATCCGGTGTTATGGTGACCTTGCTGACTGCACTTACTATTTCCACCATTACGCTTATAGCCGCCAATACAAGACCTAACGTCACACTGCGGCAGAATTAAAAAAACTAATTAATAAAAGCCGAATTGACTGAAAAGCCTGTAATGAAAATCGCAGGCTTTTTTTGTTGTGCGCCGAGCATGGTACGTAGCGCTGTGAGGGTAATCATTCCTCAAATTAACAGACGTCAAAAAGAGAATCTCTCTTTGGACCGGATTAGACCCATTTAGCTGACGAATCCCCACGAATGGCGTAGATAAAACAAATAGTTAAGGGCGAAGGGAACATTCATGGCCGTTCCCGATCTGATCGTTCGCCAAAACTAAACCATGCCACTAACAGCCATGAATGTAAAAACAATGCTCGCCGATTTCCTCTCATTTGTCACCCCCCAAAAGTATGCATAAAGCCAGACTTTCTGCGCTAAGTGCCGCCGCACAAAGCCTGATGAAAAGAGGCTGCTGCACGGTTACCGCTATTAGCCGTGAATATGAGAACCAAAATAATGAGAAGCACGGCATTAAACGTGCTGACCGCTTGCTCAGTAATGCGGCACTCCAGGCTGAAACCCCGTTAATCTGCGGCGCAATGACCCGTTTGCTGTGCCAGGGCAAACACCCCCTCATCCTCGTGGATTGGAGCGATGCTGATAAAGCCAAGCGTCATCATATCTTGCGCGCCAGTCTGGCATTAGAAGGCCGTCCACTGACGCTGCACCAAATGGTGGTACCGATGGACGAATATACCCCGGCTCACCATTGCTGCCACTTTTGCTGCTGGCTAACAGCAGATAGGTTGACGTGTCATCCCATGGCGATTTACTTGCCCTCTGGTATACCCGTATTGCCGACTGAATTGAAGTAGTCATAGAAGTGTCCTTTTTTGATTGACCATGATGTTTCGTCAAATCTAAATAAGGAGCCAATAGGAGAATTTTGCCTGGTAAGCATGCGTCCAG
This sequence comes from Rheinheimera gaetbuli, assembly GCF_054781935.1. NCBI lineage: Bacteria > Pseudomonadati > Pseudomonadota > Gammaproteobacteria > Chromatiales > Chromatiaceae > Rheinheimera > Rheinheimera gaetbuli. The sequence continues at coordinate 261,159 of NZ_BAAGTL010000025.1, read as the reverse complement.
GTAACTGCAATAATTTAACAATTAGAGCAGGTGTGTTTAGAGCACTTTTAGCGTGGATTTTAGGTAAATCGTATAGGGGAGTTTTGTTTGAATTCGAGCTTTGTTTCTCCAAAGCTTTTCCAATCATTTCCAAACCGAAATTAGAAACAAAAACAGCACCGTTAAGGTGCTGTTTTTGTTGGAATTTTTGGTGCGTCCTAGTGGACTCGAACCACCGACCCCCACCATGTCAAGGGGGTGACTAAGTGCATGTCAAAGCATATTGAATATTACTATGGCATTATAAATAACTGTATCAATTGATATTTTTCGTAAGAAAAATTTAAGACTTAATGCTGTAGAACGCACTCAAAGGCATTACGTTTAACTTGTGGCCACTAAATGGCCACAAGTTAAACGTTTCCATTTTGACCATCATCCACCCCTTAGGACCATGTTATGGTCTGTCAAAAATAGCCTGATGAGCGCTGATGTAGGCATGATGTGCGTGAACGGCTTATATTCGCCCTTTAGGTCGGTATCAAATAGGCGCCAAGGGATAAATCGTTAAGCCGTCTATATGTGAAGTGGTTTGCCAATCATTGTGTTTGTATACTCTTGGTTATCTGGCTCTGGGTAGCTGTAGCCAATTTGTCGTGTAAGCAGGAAATAGTAATTCCCGCTTCATACTCCATTCCTGATTAATGCCCTGGATGGCAAACTAAGCGTCAGCTAACTCGCATCACCACGCCATATTTTTCAAACACCGCCATGTCTTTTTCAAACCAATGCTTAAACGCGCTGGTGTCGTAGCCATGCAGTTCGGCCAGTGCGGCGTAACGTACGGCCGTTTTAAGTAAGTCGCCGTAGCGCCATATTTTGCCGTAGGCCACCACGTTCAGGCTTGGCTGCTCGCCTAAAATCTGAATTGCTTGCATGACCTTGTGCAGGTAACGCAGTTCATTGGTTTGCTGTTCAGTCACGTTAAGGGTTATGTATTGGCTCATGGCGATGGCTCCTCTTTGCATTGCCTGAGCTTAGGTTGTCGGCTAATTTTTGAAAAGCATTAAATGCTTAGCTAAAATTTAACCTGTATCCTTTGGTTACACATTTATCGTTAGAATGCATGTGCTCTTACTTCATCTAAATTGGCCACCATAATTTGCTGCGCCTCGGGGCGGGCTTCTATTTTAGCTAAATCCAGGTTCAGTGCCTGCACGGCATAGGGTACTAAAGCCGAGCGCACCGGTATTACCCGTTTGCCCTCGATCATGTTGTAGTCTTCGGCGATGATGGCTTTTTGGTAATCGCTTAAGCGAGAGTCTGGCACCAGGATAATGTTCACTATTGTGTTCCAGCGCTCATCATCCTCGCGTTTTTTATCCGCATCGCCTTCAATGTCATTAATACTGCGAAATCGGCTCAGTACAAAATCGCGAAAGTCTCGGTTCTTCTCGCAATAGGCCCGCACATGCCAGCGCAGGTGAGTGCACACTAAAGTATGCGGCGCAATGATGCGGCTTTCTTCATCCGGGCTGGTTAGCGACACATAGCCCATATCAATCTTTTTACCGTCACGGGCCGCCTGTACCAGGGCGCGTAAAATATCCGGGTTTACCTGCCGAATAGGTGGGCTTAGCATTTCGGTATGGGCAAAACCTAAATCGAGTTGGCTAAAGGTATGGGCAAAATCTTTAGTGCTGGCAAGGGCATGCAAGTACTCATCCGCCAGGCCGCTGGTGACTTTTGGTGCAAAAGTGTCACTAGGCTTATAACCCTTAAGCTTGCTGTCATACACCAGGTTGCCAGGCGCAACATCTCGCAAATAGGCATTAATATCCTTGGACGCCTGCTGGCGGGCGATACCAAAGCTATTGCATAAATGGTTGGTGGTTAAGCGGCCTTCCCATAGCGCCACTATCTCAATCAGCCGGTAGCGCATTAACAGCTCCCAGCGTATCGGCCAGCCGGTATTGGTTACTTCCATAGTGTTATTGCCCGTTATTTATCTGTGTAACAGTACATACAGTCCTGGTTGGCAATTTATGCCATTTTGCTTGCTATAAAAATGCCAAAACGAATAAAAACCAAACGATCTGCCTGAAAACCATACACTGAATACCTGCACAGTATGGCGTCAATTTAGAAACGCCTTACTATGACAGCACACGGATGACATGTCACTGTTGATGACAGTTACAGTAGACCAGGAGAAGATGCAGGATGCATTGACAGGATGTAACAGGGATTAACCGGGCAGGGACGCCACCTCAAGCAAAATAAGGAGAGCAAATGAACTACGCCCAGCGCGAGCTGTTTTTTATCAACCTGAAGCAGCAATTTAGCGATATCTTCCAGGCCAGCAAGGCGGATAAAGACAATACAGCGCTGCGCCTGCGCACTCAGGGTTTTATCCATGCTGGTGAGTTATTAGAGCTTTGCAGCCGTGCGGAAGTACAGCAACTGATGGAGCTGGTACACCAAGACGTATTCGGTGTCAGCATTGCTGAGCGTAAACCCAAAGAGCACACCCGCCGCCAGCAGGCGTTGAAGTTGGGTGATTATGATTATTTTGATGAACCGGCATTTAACCGGCTGCGGTAACCCTGGGTCACAGTCGCGTATGTTGTTTGTTGACCCTGTATCTGTTTGCTATACAATCGATTCACCATCATACGGATATGTAAGTGCATGAATAAAAAGTCCTTAAGTGAGCGTGATATCTGCTCCAAGTTTATTACCCCTGCTATTCAGCAAGCGGGCTGGGATCTGCAAAGCCAAATTCGTGAAGAGCTTACCTTTACGGCCGGGCGCATTATCGTGCGGGGCCGCATGCATAGCCGTGGTGAAAAACGCCGTGCTGACTATGTGCTGTATCACAAAAAGAACCTGCCGCTGGCAGTGCTGGAAGCCAAAGACAATAAACACAGCGTTGGTGCTGGTATGCAGCAGGCACTGGCTTACAGCGAAGCGCTGGATGTGCTGTTTGTGTTTTCCAGCAATGGCGATGGCTTTTTATTTCATGACAAAACCGGCTTAAGCGGCAAAACCGAGCAAGAGCTTGCCCTTAACGAATTTCCTTCTCCGGCGCAGCTATGGCAGTGGTATTGCCTGCACCATGGCTTTAAAGACAGCGCGGTGCAGTTGGTAGACACGCCATACTACGATGACGGCAGTGGCCGCAGCCCGCGTTATTATCAGATGACCGCTATTAACCGCACCGTGGAAGCGGTTGCGCGTGGGCAAGACAGAATATTGCTGGTGATGGCAACAGGCACCGGTAAAACCTACACCGCGTTTCAAATAATCTGGCGGCTTTGGAAATCGCGGCAGAAAAAGCGCATTTTGTTTTTAGCCGACCGCAATATTCTGGTCGACCAAACCAAAAACAACGACTTTAAACCCTTTGGTCAGGCGATGACCAAAATCACCAACCGCACGATTAATAAATCGTATGAGATTTACTTATCCCTATATCAGGCGGTAACCGGCACCGATGAAGAGAAAAACATTTACCGCGAGTTCTCACCCGACTTTTTCGATTTAATCGTTATAGACGAATGCCACCGTGGTAGCGCACGGGAAGACTCGGCCTGGCGCGATATTCTCGATTACTTTAAAACGGCTACCCATATTGGCCTTACCGCCACACCGAAAGAAACCAAGGAAGTGAGCAACATTCACTATTTTGGCGAGCCCATTTTTACTTACTCGCTAAAGCAGGGCATTGATGATGGCTTTTTAGCACCCTACAAGGTGGTGCGCATCGACTTTGATATCGACCTGTTAGGCTGGCGGCCGAAAAAGGGCCAAAAAGATAAGTACGGCCTGGAGATAGAAGACAGGATCTATAACCAGAAGGACATGGACAGGAATATCGTGTTTGACGAGCGTACTCAGCTGGTGGCGCAAAAAGTAACTGAGTACCTGCAAAAAACCGGCGAGTTTCAAAAAACCATAATCTTTTGTGATGATATCGACCATGCCGAGCGCATGCGCCAGGCCCTGGTAAACCTTAATCCGGTGCGGGTGCGGGAAAACAGTAAGTACATAATGCGCATTACCGGTGACGATAACGAAGGTAAGGCCGAACTGGATAACTTTATTAACCCTGAAAGCCGCTACCCGGTTATTGCCACCACCAGCAAACTGATGACCACCGGCGTGGATGCGCAAACCTGTAAGTTAGTGGTGCTCGATCAGCGCATTCAGTCAATGACCGAGTTTAAGCAAATTATTGGCCGTGGCACGCGCATTAATGAAGACTACGACAAGCTGTGGTTTACCATCATGGATTTTAAAAAGGCCACCGAGCTGTTTGCCGATCCAAATTTTGATGGCGATCCGGTTGTGGTGTACAGCCCTAAACCGGGTGATGAACCGGTTCCACCTGAAGGCGAGCCCGGAGGCATAGGCGAAGAAATTCCTGGCTATGGTGCTACGTCTGAAGGCGAAGAAGCTGGCGATGCAGGCTTTGGCCAAGGCGCAGAGGGCGGTGAAGACGGCGAAAAGAAGAAAAAGTTCTTCGTTAACGGCCAGCCGGTAAACATGATAGGCCAGCGGGTGCAGTTTTTAGGCCCTGACGGTAAGCTTATCACCGAATCGCTAACCGATTACACCAAGCAGTGCGTACAAAAGCAGTTTGCCACCTTAAAAGACTTCTTCCGCCACTGGAGCAGCGCCGAGCGTAAGCAGGAGATTATTCAGCAACTGGCCGAGCAGGGTGTGTTTTGGGACGAACTTCGTGCAGAAGTTAAGCAAAAGCGCGGCAACGAGCTGGATGCCTTCGATTTAATTGCCCATATCGTTTACGATGCACCGCCACTTACCCGGCGCGAGCGCGCCAATAACGTGAAAAAGCGCAATTACTTTACCAAGTACCAGGGCGCAGCCTTGCAGGTGCTGGAAAACCTGCTGGAAAAATATGCCGACACCGGTATAGAGCACATTGAAGATATTAAAATATTGCAGCTGCCGCCGTTTGACCAAATTGGCACCGGTATCGAGCTGGTGCGCGCCTTTGGCGGCAAAGCCGGTTACGAGCAGGCGGTGCAGGAATTAGAACAGGCGTTATACGATGATAAAAGTATCGCTTAAGTGATACTAAATCGTAATGCGAGAACCGGCTTACACACGCCAACACGCCGTAAATACGTCCATGTAGGCTCGATTCGGCCATCCTGGCCTGCAACGGTTAGCTTAGTGTAAGCCGGTTCTAGTCAACAAAACGAATTTGTAAGAAAAGGAACACCATGTCAATCAGCAGTACCATTAAATCCATCCAAGATATTATGCGCAAAGACGTCGGCGTCGACGGCGACGCTCAGCGTATCGGCCAGTTAGTCTGGATGCTGTTCTTAAAAATCTATGACGATAAAGAGCAGGAATGGGAAATGTTTGGCGATTACAGCTCACCCATACCCGAGCCCCTGCGCTGGCGTAACTGGGCCGCTGATGCCGAAGGCATTACCGGTGATGAGTTAAAGCAGTTTATTGATAACGAGCTATTCCCCACACTGCAAAACCTGGAGCCAAAAGGCGACGACCAGCGCGCTTTTGTCATTAAAAGCGTATTTGAAGATGCCTACAACTACATGAAATCGGGTCAGCTGCTGCGGCAGATGATCAACAAAATTCAGGACGGCATCGACTTTAACAAAGCGCAAGAGCGCCACCTGTTCGGCGACATGTACGAGCAAATACTGCGCGACTTGCAAAACGCCGGTAACGCCGGTGAGTTTTATACCCCGCGCCCGGTTACCGAGTTTATGGTGCGCATGGTAAACCCCAGGTTGGATGAAAAAGTGCTCGACCCGGCCTGTGGCACCGGCGGCTTTTTAACCTGCAGCATTGAGCATAAGCGCAAGCATTACGTTAAAACGCCAAGCGACGAGCAAGTGCTGCAAAACAGCATCTTTGGCGTAGAGAAAAAGCCACTGCCGCATTTGCTGGCCACCACCAATATGATTTTGCACGGCATTGAAGTGCCGTTTAATATCCGCCACGACAACACCTTAGCCCGGCCGCTGATCGGCTGGGGGCCAAAAGAGCGGGTCGACTGCATTATTACCAACCCGCCCTTTGGTGGCATGGAAGAAGACGGCATCGAAACCAACTTCCCGCAGGCGCTACGCACCCGTGAAACCGCCGACCTGTTTATGACGCTGATCATCCACCTGCTAAAAGACGGTGGCCGCGCCGCAGTGGTATTGCCCGACGGCTTCTTATTTGGCGAGGGCATGAAATCGCGCTTAAAAGAGAAGCTGCTGGAAGAATGCAACCTGCACACCATAGTTCGCCTGCCTAATGGCGTGTTTAACCCTTACACCGGCATTAAAACCAACCTGCTGTTTTTTACCAAAGGCACACCCACCAAAGACATTTGGTTTTATGAGCACCAATACCCAGAAGGTGTAAAAAACTACAGCAAAACCCGGCCGATGCGCCTTGAAGAATTCGCGGTTGAAGAAGCCTGGTGGGGCAGCGAAGCCGATGGCTTTGCCACGCGTGAAGAAAACGAGTTTGCCTGGAAGGTATCTGCAGATGAGATTAAAGCACGTAACTACAACCTGGATTGTAAAAACCCGCATATCGGCGAGCAAATAAGCCACGACCCGGAAGAGCTGTTAGCCAGCTACGCCAAACAGCAGCAAGAAATACAGCAGCTGCGCGATCAGCTAAAAAGCATACTAGCCGAAGCCCTAACGCCAACAAGCAGCAAGGCAGGTATGTAATATGGCGGTGCAAGTAGAACAGCTAATCACTGAGCATTTAGACCTTTGGACACAAGCGCAAACCGCTAAAAGCAGCAGCGGGCGGGGGAGCAATAACAAGATTGAGCTAACCGGTATTAAAAAGCTGCGCGAGCTGATTTTAGAACTCGCCGTGCGCGGCAAGTTAGTGCCGCAAGACCCCAATGATGAACCGGCTAGCGAGCTGTTAAAGTGCATTGCTGCTGAAAAAGAGGCACTGATAAAAGCAAAAGTAATCCGTAAGTCAAAAGAGTTAGCGCCTGTTGGTATAAACGAAATCCCTTATGACATCCCAAACGGCTGGGTCTTGACGAGACTTGGTTCAATAGGTGATTGGGGAGCTGGAGCCACACCTAGTCGTGCGCGCTCAGAGTATTACGGCGGGGATATTCCTTGGTTCAAATCAGGTGAACTAACTGCTGATTTTATTGATTTTTCTGAAGAGAAGATTACTTCAATAGCTTTACAGGATTGTTCATTACGTTTAAACAAGATCGGCGATGTATTGATTGCAATGTACGGTGCTACTATCGGTAAAGCATCAATTCTTAGTGTTGAGGGCACAACCAATCAAGCGGTATGTGCGTGCACTCCTTTTTGCGGTATTACCAACGTCTATTTGCTTACATTATTGAAAGCTTACAAACATCGCTTCGTTAGTATGGGAGCAGGCGGTGCTCAGCCAAATATCTCCAGAGAGAAAATTATAGCTACTCCTATTTTGCTTCCGCCTTTAGCTGAGCAAAGTAAAATCGTTGAAAAAGTCGACGAGCTAATGGCCCTTTGCGATCAACTGGAACAGCAAAGCTACCAGCAGCTCGACGCCCATAACCAACTGGTGGATGCCTTACTGGCCACCTTAACCCAAAGCCAAAACGCCGATGAACTGGCCACCAACTGGCAGCGCCTGGCGGCACACTTTGACATGCTGTTTACCACCGAATACAGCATCGACGCGCTAAAGCAAACCATCCTGCAACTAGCAGTAATGGGCAAGCTGGTTAAACAAGACCCCAACGAAGAACCCGCCAGCGAACTGCTAAAACGCATCGCCGCTGAAAAAGACGCCCTGGTAAAAGCCGGTAAAATTAAAAAACAAAAACCACTACCGCCTATAAGTGATGAGGACAAACCGTTTGAACTGCCGGAGGGGTGGGAGTGGTGTAGGCTTCAGGAGGTCATAGATGTTCGTGATGGTACACATGATTCGCCAAAAGATGCTTTTGGCGAAAATGTCTATCCTTTAGTAACAAGTAAAGATTTCAATGACGGAAAGATAAATTTTGATACTGCTCGAACAATATCTGAAGAAGATCACATTGAAATATCAAAAAGGTCTCTAGTCGAAGTTGAGGATATTTTGTTTTCTATGATAGGTGGCAATATTGGCAATCAGGTAATGGTGAGTGATCCTCGGCCTTTTAGCATAAAAAATGTTGCTCTTTTCAAATATTTTGACAAAAAAAGTACCTTACCAGAGTTTGTATTTTTATTTACTAAGCATCTAGCTAAAACTCTTCAAAGCGAAGCGTCTGGAGGAGCTCAACCTTTTGTATCATTGGGGAAACTGAGGGGGTTGGTCTTTGCATTGCCTCCTATAGCAGAGCAATCTCTAATTGTTCAGAAGTTTAATGAACTTGAAAATATTTGCAGTTTTTTATCTCACCGCATTAATTTAGCTAGACAAACGCAAGCTACTCTAGCGGAAGCTTTGGTTGAACAGGTGTTGGCATGAGCACGGTGTATAACCTCTACTGCGATGAATCTTGCCATTTAGAGAACGATGGCCAAAAAGCTATGGTACTGGGGGCGGTGTGGTGCCCGGCTGACAAGCGTGCTGAAATTGCCAAGCGGTTGCGGGAAATAAAGCAGCGCCATGGTTTAGCGGCCGACTTTGAAGTGAAATGGACAAAAGTCAGTAGCGGCCAACAGGCGTTTTATATGGATCTGGTCGATTACTTTTTTGACGATGACGATCTGCATTTTCGTGCCGTAGTGGTGCCAGACAAAACCTTGCTAAACCATGGCGATTTTGGTCAGAGCCATGATGACTGGTACTACAAAATGTACTTTACCCTGCTAAAAGTAGTGTTTGAGCCATCCAGCCAGTATCGGGTTTACATTGATATCAAAGACACACTAGGCCATGAAAAAGTTAGCAAATTGCATGATGTGCTGTGCAAAAACGCGTACGATTTTTCCCGTAAGATGATCCAGCGTGTACAGCGGGTACATTCGCACGAAGTTGAACAGCTGCAACTGGCCGATTTATTGATTGGCGCTCTGTCATACCTGCACCGAGACCTTACTGGCAATCCCGCCAAACTTGCGTTGATTGAGCGGATTAGATACCGCAGTGGCTATAAACTGACGCTTAGTACCATGCTGCGCGAAAATAAATTCAACCTGATGATCTGGCAAAGTAACGGAGCTAGCCGATGGCAGTAAGCTGGCTACCGCCGTTGTTGTTACTCGAAGATTATCGAGGTAATTGGGACAGCTTCTTTACCGCTGTGTATTCGGCTTTTGAAGCAGACTTTGTTGATAGCAAGCCAGTGTTTAGAGGTCGTCGCTTGGGGCTTAAACGCCACCCGGAATATGATGGCAAGTCAGCCACCTTCTGGCACATGATATCTGAGGGTGAAGTAGAGTCTGAGCGCACGCCAGATATTCGCCGCTGTGAGCGCATAAAGTGGCCAAAGCCCATTATTGAAAACGATACCGCCGCCGAGCTGAAAGTATGGGCAGAGCCGAGTAAAAAAGGTAGCGGCAACAGGATCCATATTTGGTGCGAAGCCGAGGGCTATTTAGTGGTGCTTGAGCAGCGTGAAACGTACATACTACCGTGGACGGCATTCTTGGTTGAGAGAGAGCATCAAAGGAAGAAATACACGAATCGTTGGGAAAGGTATAAGGATATTGAGTTTTAAGGCTGGCCGCGCCCCCCGAAAGGGACGGGGCCGTAACTCCTTCTACGCATGGTAGATGAGATGCGCGTAGTGTAGTTAACTACAGGTTACGCATCAAGACAGCTTTGATATAACTAATGCTGTTTTTACAGGGTTGTTGTTATATCTGGTTTAGTAAATTTTAGAAAAACAGTACATCAAGCCAATATCGCAAGCTGTTGTTAAATCTCTGGTAAAAATGGCTATGGCACAGCAAATAACAACGAGTGCAATATCATCGGCATGATATTGGCCTGAGTAACTGGTCAGTAGGTTATAGATTGTTTTCATATATGCTCCGTTTAGTCAAAAGTGACGTTTAGAGCTTATCCCAAGTACCAATAGCTCTGTCGGATTAGACATGCCTTTATGAGGCGGTCTGAGAAAATACTTTCAATTTGGATTAAAGTAGTAGGGACACTAAGCAGTAATGAATATCGAATGCCCTCATTGCGACACTGGCAACACCATCGAATTTGCCGAAAATATCAGCTGCCACAAATGCCAAAAGAGCTTTGCTGGTTTTTCGTTTAGAAAGATCACGGGCTCTATCTTTTCTACCGGTTTAGTTTTGGTGGGTACGGCCATTATTGGCCAAAAAATTGACCGCGAATTTTTTGAAGCCGACCGCTATCCATCGGCAGCAATTTACGAAATTATTAGTTACTGCTCTAACCCACCTGGTGTGAATTTGACGAAGAATATGCAGCAGAGTTTAACCCGGTCTTGTGCTTGCGCACTGGATAAGACCATGCCTGATGTTAGCGGTAAGGATTTAAAGCGCAAGACACCTGAGTTTGTTGAGCTGTTTAGCAAACACTTAAAAAGCTGCCGCTAAAAGGCCGGGTTGCCCCGGCCTAAGCTAAACCTTATTTGCCTTTTACAGGAGCAGGTGCTGGAGGGTTATTTCCACGGCCTTTACCTGATGGGTTACCTGTTTTACTTGGGCCATTTGGTGGTGCAGGGCGTGAAGCGGCATTTTTGGCGGCCGCACTGGTCGCCTTGGCAGCAAATGAGCCTTTGGGCACCACACCGCCGTTTGCTTTAGCGGTGGCTGATTGAATGCGAGCTGCGGCTGCTTTTGTCATAGGTGTAGACATTTGAATCTCCTTTGCGTATCAACGCATTGATAACGTTTTTGATTAGCCCGCAGCATCATTGCTGCGAACAGGAGTGATACTAAATTGCCGACAGGGACAATTCGGGACAATGAGCAGGTAAAACACCTGCAAGACGAAATAATTGCTATGCAAAAGCAGCTGGGCTGGACTAAAGCCCGCTTGGCCGAAGTGATTTATTGCGAATTGAACGAAGAAGATGAAGATGATGAAGATGCCAGCATCCAGAGATTTACGGAAAGCCTTAAAAAGCAGCTAAAGCGCGATAGCACGCCTGTGGAGCTGTTGAAGCGATATATTCGCATTATTTGTAATCATGATGACTACCTTAAAGCTGGAAGGGTTGTAGCAAACCCAACTCGTTTAGGTGTTGTTGATATAAGCATTCTGCGTAGTGTTGCTGAAGCCTCCAAGCAACTTTTGCATGATATGGAATATGGCGCTGAAGACGCTTAAAGTAATCCTGTCTTGGTAAGACAAAGGCACAATTACATTTTTAAAAATACTAAATTTATGATCCTAAAAGACAAAACTCAAACCAGCTCTGCATCTATCAAACTCGATGCAGGCATTAAGCAAGAGCACGACGTGGCTTTTTACCTGCGCCGGGCCAGCAGGTTGGGGTGAATACCGTTACCAGCACCGACAATCTAAAGCCATTTTGGGACTTGCTCAGATTGCTGTAATGGACAAAGTTAGGATCCAACTTATTAATGCCCTGTAAGCCAAAGCAAAAACGTTGGGTTCCCCCACCGGCAGGGTAATGCTTCGTTATAGTGTTAACTAACCATGCTCTCTATTACTGCTTAATTTTCACTATCGTTGTCCACAATCTGAAGAAAATCCGCTATATCACACTCCAGGTATTTGCAGAGCGTTTCTAACGTCTCAAAGTCGATACGTGTCGTTGTTTCATGATACAACCGGGTTAACGTACTGCGGTTGATCCCGGTATCTCTCATCACATCTGTTACTTTTAATTTTTTTGCGCCTAGTAGCGCGGAAAAGTTGCATTTTATCACTCTAAAGCACCTAAATGATTCTCAAAAGATACAAAATGAGCTTGACAAGTATCTATTGGGTGTAATATTGTTTCTCTAGAGAAGCAAAATGCTTCCTAAAGAGGAGTTGCAAGTATGGCACAAACTTACCTGATTACGGAAGAGTTAGCACAACTCATTCAAGGGCAAGAGGAGGTATCGCTCATGGGCAGAATTAAGCTTGGGAAAGCGGGATCTATGCAAACCGATTTTCAATGCAATATTACCCGGCAAGTTGGGTACCCCACTTTAAAGGCTTGTGGCCTGCGTGAACGGGTGCTTTATCAAACCCGTCATACCGCTGCCATGCTTTGGCTGGCGGCGGGTGAGAACCTTGAATGGATTTCCAGCCAGATGGATCATACTACGACCGAAATGTTGGTTCGTGTTTCCAGCCGCTTTGTTGCCAATGTGATACGTCAGGATAACTCAGCCTTTGACTCGTCATTAAAAGCTCACCGCACGGGAGGTGCCAAATGATACAGATCGAACTTTCACCGATGTATCGACAGCAAGTTCTTGATAGCACTTTCAGGAAAAAGGTGCGGCAGTTAACGCTGCATCTCATCACCGTGCTGCATATCGACGCGCACGGGCGACAACTGGCAGCATTCATTTGCCCTGGCGAGCCGCTTGACAATACAGAGCTGGTGTATGACTGGGTAAAGCAGGAATGTTGTTGTATCAGCTGTGTGCGCGAAATTGAGTTTAAAACGCTGCAGCGCAATTTTGTGCGCTGGCTGCTGGACCATGATATGCCGATGGGAGAGGTGCAATGAGCGATTTAACCCTGTTATACACGCCAGTCCATGTGTGGCTTGGCAATTTTATCACCGCTGAACAGGTAGCTGAGTCTAACCACGTTAAGCAGATTAAAGGCGTACACCAGCGCTTTTTATACCCATACACACGACAGGGCCGCTATGGTTTTCAACAACTGTACAGCGTTGAGCAACAGGCGTTTTGTCAAATGCTGGCACATCAGGGGTGTATCGCCTCGGCGTTACTGTTTGGGTTTAGCTTATCTACAGATTATCGGGTTAGCCGCCGTATTATTTGCCCGCAAAATGCTTACGAATATATGTTTTTGGGGATTGAGGGCTTGCTGGAATGCTCTGCAGAAAACAGCTTTGTTGAAGAGATAGAGCACTTTTTGGTCAGCCCGGTGTTAATGCAAATATGCACTTTTTTAGCTGAAAAGTCGCAGCAGTTAGGCCCGGTTGAACATCAGTGTCATCCGGTTATTCAGTTTAGTCGCGCGATGCAAACAGCAGACGCCACCGGTCAATATCATTAATTCAGCCAAGGAGCCGTTATGCAGATACTAACGCCAATTTCGTCTTATCAAACGCGGCAGAACAACGAGATTATCCTGATTGATTCAGGCCGCCTCGCCGACTGGTATGGGTTGGAAAAAGAAGTGCCCAAGGTGGTTTGTAAAACCAGCATAAAAGGGGACCTTGAAGCCGGCTGGAATCTCTTTGTGCAGGAAAACAACCAATACACCTGGTTGGCTGGTGCAAAGGCTGGCGCGGAAATGCAAGACCCGCTCGATGTAATTCCGCTCATCGGCCACAAGCTCATGCTGATGCATTGGCAGAAGCTGGTGTTCTGCTGTTTAGGGGAGTCTTGCCACGGTGTGTCGTTTATCGACTTAACCGGGAGTATTCCGCACTGATACCTTTGAAAAGAGATCCGAAAGTCATCCGGTACGACATCTTTGTTGTGCCGGATAATTTTTTCTCATGACTAACTAAATAAAAATGGCCTGCGGAAAATATTTTTGTTGTAAATGACTAACGTCATGAAATTTATATAAAATATTTTTAGTTTAAAAAGGTTCCTTGATTTTCTTAAGCTAGTATACCCCTTAAAGCGGTTAAGGAAGGGCTGGTTTATGAACAAGGATGATTTTAACTATAAGCGGAACTTGCAACAGTTAGACAGCACGCTACAGTGGCGTATGGTTGATACGTGTTTGCATGACGTTAAGCTTGATGCAAACAGCACAAAAATTTTAACACGCGTCAATTTACTCGCTATTATCAAAGCATCTCCTGCGATTGATGCACGTGTAAAGCGACTTTCACTATTTGATCATTATTTACAGCCAATCATCGGTTATTTCGATAACGCAGGAGTCTTCAGGGTAGTCGCCGGTATTACTACTTACTACCGGGTTCTTATTAACAAGCCAACCCAACTTCCGGCTTTCGTATTTACGTCAAAACCACGAAAAGACAAGCTTGAAATGCTGCTGATTGCAGAGCTCACCGCTATTTTGCTTGAGAGACAACCGATATCGGGCGTGGAAAACCTGCACAAAATACTTTGCAAACTATTTGAAACACAAACAGCGGGCATTTTCACTTCACCGTTTTGGCAGGCATTGTATCCTCAAGTTTGTAACAAAGCGCAACTATGCAAGTGGCAGGGCATTAGCAGCAAGACATTTCGTGATAAGTCGGAGTTATCCGATGGTTAAAAACGAAATTAAAACCAAGCTCATAGAACAACTGAGTAGGCGAGCTGACGCTGAGTCACCAGCGCACATTGACACTTATGAGCATATATTCGAGCAGTTACTTGAGCGCATTGGTGCCCCGGAAGATTTAGCTGGTTTTTATTATGTAGCCAATTCGCTGGTCAATTTATTGCAGCCTGCCGTCGATGGGTATAGCGAAGTGATAGGTATTGACGACAATATTATGCGGGTGTTGAAAGTAGATATCTCCGGAACCCTCGGCAAAAATGCGGCTGACTTGTATAAGAAAAACAGACCCAGTGCTTTCTGGGCGTCAAAATACCCTTTGTATTACCTGCTTTTCGCTGCTTCAGGGTTCAAACAGTCCCGAGAAGATCAGTTTTTTTTAACTGCTTTTGTTGTGCAGTTTTTAACTTGTCGAAGCACACTGGAAGATCCTGCTTTTCAACCGGCACGGCATAGCAGAACAGAAGAAGTCTGTCGCGCTTTTCGCCAGTTGCAGGATAAGCGGCAAATCGAGTTTGATATAATGCAAATTTCAGAAAATATTGAACGCTGGCATGCAGGTTACATTGCTTTTGCTATCGAAGGGGTGGTGAGCAATAGCAGCAATGGTCAGCCGCTGACTAGGGTATTCAGAACACTGCTTCGTTTTTTTACGAATAACTGGTCCGAACCAGTTCGAAAAATTCATACAAAGCCGCGCCGTAAACTCGGGAACAGGGGCGGCATGCTGGGCCGGATTAATCCAGACGTAAAGGCTGCTGATCCAATACAGGAAGTACTAGCAGATACCGATGAGCATGGCATAGTGCCCTCAGACAGCAATACTACTCCTTCGGCATTTAGTAAGGCGATTTGTGAGGTGGAGCCACGAAGTCTTGCTGATAATGCATCAATAGGTGCCATCTTTGATCCTGCACTTCAATCCTATGGCGCGATAAATATAACGCGATATCTGCGTAAAAAAAATAATTTAAATCTATCCAGCCGTCAGTTGTTGTCAGCTGGCAGCATTCAACTGGTTAAAAATCTGTGTAAACGTTTTTTTAGCCAAATTCCTGCACGTCAAAATGAGGCCGCCCTGGCAATTTACTGTGTTGTGATGACTGGGATCTCCGTTTCTGCTTTGTGTCGTTTTAAAATTACAAAGAGCAAACATGATCTGGAAGAAGGAATTTTAGTTACTCAGCAGGGCTGCTATTGGCGGTTAAAACATAGGCATAGTGCAAAGTTGTCTAGTGAGCAGCCAGATTACTTTTATGCCAGTAACGACTGGGCACTAACACCTTGTTCTGTTTTGCTAGATGACTATTGTACAAGGCGGTTGGAAAGCGGTAGGCAGACCTTGTTTACCCTGCCTGAAAAAGAGCTTGGTAAACGTATAAGCAAGTTGCTAAAACGCAGTGCGGAAAAGCTAAAATCAAGCCATGTTTCTTTAAACATGCTTGAGCAATTCATATCTTGTTTCGTTGAAGCTGCTGATTCTATTGACCCTGTTGTATTGGACTTTAGCTATCAGCAAGATATTTATGCAACAAGAGTGAGCAGAAGCTATGCCAATTTAAATATCGTTCAACGACTTACTATGTTGCGTCAGTTATGGCGGGATATTGCTGATTACGCGCTCGATGATGAAATTTCAGAGATGTTTGTGCCTAAAAACTGTCTGCCAGCAGAGGAAAACAACATAGGATCTCGTTTTGTCCCTACTGCTGAATTCTGCCGGCGGTTTATTGCACAATTACAAAGTTGTATTCGTGCTTCGAAGCCACCGGCTGTAATGACTATTGATGAAATTGTTCATTATCACAACTGCTATGTACGTTATGTTGCCTGGATGCTCGGGTTTGGCACTGGCTATCGCGCAGTACATAATCCATTACCAAGTCTCGCATTACATATTTCTGAGCAGTACCTACTGACGATTAGTGATAAAGACGATGACACATACACCCATACCAGAGTAGTTGCCGTTGCTCCAGTGCTTAATCAGCAGTTGCTTTATCTGGAAAAGCACATATTTCGGTTGGCACATCTTTTATCAATTTTTGAACCCAGTTTGTATTATCAGATTGAATCTGTGATTGATGTAAATGCTCATCTGAAGCATATCAATCAGAGTCTGTTGAAAAAATGGTTTTCGAACATCAGGAACTCCAGAACGCAGATTGGGCCACTGTTTTACCTGGAGCAGGATTTAACGGCCCGGCCGGTCTCTCCAACCTGGTTGCAATCAGGTAATGGATCTTTCGCCAAACTACCAGTGAATATGGGGCGGCACTGGCTTAAATCAGCCCTTTTATCTACAGATACGCCACCTGAGCTCATAAATTGGCAAATGGGCCATTGGCATGAGGGGCAGTCTCCACTGTTTGAATTTTCTTCTATGAACATGACGGATTGTGTTTCTTTATTAGCACCGAAGATCGAATTGTTGATGCAAGAACAAGGATGGAAGGCATGGAAATCGGATCTTATATAGAAACGTTGACGACTTTTTCAGAGCCGCAAGTGCTCAATGAGATACTCACTTATGTAAAGCCAGATGAAATTCAATTGTATCGTCAGGCTTTTGGTCGTGTTACCCAGCTTCTCAAGACATTTATACAAAACGATGCCGCCAAAACTGAGTTTACTGCTGAGTATCTAGATAGGGTAGTTAGAGCCTTTTCCAATGATACGACCGAGCAAATCAAACAGCGCCAAGTGTTGGAAGCGATTTTACGTTATGGTGTTCGAGAGCATAAATTTTCTGCTGCCCAAATTCCGCAGATCTACTCTGCGCAAAGAGATTTACCTACTATAGGACCGTTAGGGTTATTACATGCAAACCCTGCTTTTGCATTGTATACGCTAATTACCAATGATTTACAGTATCCGAAGAAGCTGAAACAAATGCAGTTGGAAATTGGCCGATTGGTTGCTGTGCTTTATCTGTTCGAAAACGTTCAAAGCTTGAAAGATGCAGCTGTAATGATTCGCAGGTATCAACTTCATTATGCTGGCGGCGCTGTTTTTCTTATTGCACCTGATGATGATGAGTTTGAGCAAACTCGCTATATCGTTCAACCGTATACCGCGGTTTTGTTGCAATTGCTGCGACAATATGAACATCTAGACAAGTGTCTGGAAAAAGTTGCAATCAGCTCAAACAAAGCGCTGGGTTATGTCAACAAATACCTTGCGTACATTTCACAATCAGATGCAGGAAAAGTGACACTCTCTTTGTTAAAAGATTATCGTAAGCTTTATTGGACCTACTATTTAGGGCCTGTGCAAGCGAATATCATTTTACAGCGATTTAAAACGACTTTGCTGCCGACAAATATATTTGTTCGTACGATCAGTGATAAATGTTTAAAAATACCTGCTGTACAGATGCCGTCGTTTAACAGATCTGCATTTGAAAAAGCACATGTTGCCATAAAAAATCCACCCGTTCGGCATCGCATGGTCTATCAATCTGTTAAGCAGACTGAGAAGCTAATCAGAGAGTTGCTTTCCTTTATTAAAACGCCGGCTAAGTGGTCAAAAGATAAAAACGTTGAACAGTCTGATAAACAAATTGCAGCGACTTCTTCCAGAAAATCACGTCAGAAGATTATTAATTTACTGCTAAAACGAATACAGCAAGCAGAAGCACAGGACAATTTCTATGTTTTATTATTTGGATATTACATGGTTGATTTACTGCGTAATGGAGGTGTAAGTAAAAAGGTTCTTTCTTACCGCACAATCCATGATTACGTCTCAGCGCCACTAAGAGCTTTTCTCCTCGTCATGAATGATTTTGACATGTGTAAAATGGATGATGAGGAGCTGACCGACAAGCTAAACACTGTTGCCCAAACCATGTCTGCAACAATAAGTAACAGATTGTATTATCTTGCGCTGTTTATTGAAAAGCTGGAGCTGGTAGATGGCTTTAGTGCATCAAATATAGAAGTCAGCACGCAAACCGGAAAGGTCAACGCAAATGTCATTAGTGTACCTCAGATGGAGCGCTTGCTTGAGTACTTGCATTCACTGGGTGAACAGTACGTTGATGCTATTATATTACTCTGTTTAGGTTTTTACGCAGGCTGCCGCCGAGGCGAAGCGCAATTTATCAGAGTTAGTGACTTTGAAATTGTAAACTCATCAGCGGGTACGCAAATCTTGTGTAAAATAGTACCTATTTATCAGCGTAAATTAAAATCAACGGCAGGAACCAGGTCAATTCTGCTTAATGTATTTTGGCCCCAACGATGGTTGATGCTGTTAGAGCAAAAACTTCGTTTTGCTGTGTCTTCCGGCGTAACCCGATCTGATTTACTCTTTGATGACTCCGTTGTAACGACCTTCGGTACCATAAGTGACTTGCTGCGGCGCTATCTTGCAGATGAAGGGTTTGTATTTCATAACTTACGCCATTCATTTGTCTGTTGGCAGTTTTTTCGCCTAATATTAGCGCCCCATCTGCTACAGCAAACCGGCCTAAAATGCTTTGAAGATGAATATTTCTCTGTGCAAAGCTGTCAGGCGTTGAAGAAGCGGCTTGGCGTATTAAATATAACCAGAAGATTGGTGTTTACTTTGAGGGGATTAGTTGGACACGATACGCCCAATATTACCTTTAGTTCTTACTTTCATTTGCGAGATGTCTTCACCTATTTGCTGCTATCTACTCATTTGCCGTTAACTCAGAAAGCATTAAGTTGTTTAGTTAAAGGTGCAAAATTGGATGAAATGCACCTTAAGGAATTTCCCGCCGAGGCGGTACGGTTTAACAATTCATTTCTGCGACAGTCATGCGATATTCCTGCACTGGTAAACAACTCAGATTATACACCCCTTGTTTTGCCGCGGGTCAAAGTAACTGAATTGCAGTTACCCACTTTAAAACAACTTGAACAATCAACCCATTTTATTGGCAAACTAAAAACTGATGAAAACATAAAAGCTATTGATGGCTCTACACAAGTTGTCGTAAACGGCAGTTTAACGCATCTATTCCAAAGAATGTGTTTACAGGTCAAGCAGCAGCATAAACGTCCTGACACAATGCCATTGCTGCCGATTATCCCTCGATCGGCAGGGCAGTTACGGGCAGATAAGAAGCCCTCTGCATCACGCAAGACGTTTGAACGGCTGATGGAAAATGCTCAGCAAGCATTGGACTCAGGTTTCCTTACCGATACCACTATTGTAGATGGACTGTCGGTTTTGTCAGGAGTACTCGTTAATTCACTATGGGAATTGCAGGTGTACGAAAAATCCCGCTGCAATGCTTTTTTAAATGTAGCCAACAAGCTTATACCTGAAGGTATCGACATTGCTGCTACGCTATATGATCCGGATGTTTCTACAGATGGTGATGGCAATTTTCTTTTTGATCAGTGGTTTATGACATTGGCACAAAACGACATTAAACCAAAGCTTTTAAAAATGGAGCCGGTGTATAAAGATGAATTTTGGTCTTATAAACTAGCCAACGGTGTTGTGCATCTGCATTTTGTGTATACCGAGCCAAGTCTACAGGAAACGTTACAAAACGCAGGTAATAGCCAAACTGTAAGACGAAATAGCGTGGTAATGCAGTTTTTGCATTTTTTGTTGATAGCGTGCAAAACGCGATTGGAAATAAAAAGGCTATTCACTACTAGATGATAAGAGCGTTGTTGCTTTAATCAGTTTACAAGGTACTGAGCAACGCTTCAAAAGCGCTACCATCTTGTCTGGTGATGTTTGGTATAAATCGACTGTAACGTTCAAACAGCATTTTAGTTGAGCTGTGCCCAAGTTGTCTGGCAATCCACTCCGGGTTCTCACCTGCAGCCAGCCAGAGTGTTGCTGCTGTATGACGCGTTTCATAAGGCCGACGGTGGGCCAAGCCCAATAATTTTAATGTTGGTGTCCAAATTCTTTTCGTTACGTTTCGATGATCGAGCGGGTTACCTGCGGCATTACAAAACACATATTCTTTGTCACCTGTTATCCGCTTTTGTGTCACCAATGCATCGAATACTGGCTGCGACATATGCACATGGCGGTAGGAATAATTATTCTTCGGTGTTGTTTCAAGATTATTGACGAGGGTTTCCTGCACCACAATTTGGCGACGTTCAAAGTCGACAAATTTCCATTTAAGCCCATCGACTTCTGCCGTGCGTAATCCAGAGAAAAACCTAACCGTGTAATATGGCCTGAAATCAGCGCGTACGCCGGCCAAAAAAATACGAACCTCTTGCAATGTAAGGGGGTTGATCAGCGGTTTATCAATTTTTAATGGCTCGACATCCACAAAGGGGTTGTCAAAGCTGTAGCGCTTTGATGCTTCTACCAGAAGTTTGCGTAGTTGCGCCATGATATGATTAATCCAGTCATTTGAGATGCGCTTTTTGCCGTTACCTGTTTTGGTTAAGCGCGATCGAAACTTCAAAATGTCAGCACGGGTTATTGCGTCCAGTCTTTGCGTGCCGAAAGTGGGGAGTAAGTAGTGTTCAAAAATGGCATTAACGTTTGCACAGTGGCTTGCTTTCCAAATGCTCTCATTTTCATCTAACCACTCAGCGGTAAATGCGCTGAACAATGGGCAGTCGCGCACAATAGAGGGTGAGTGAGGTAACGCCAAAATGCTTTGTTTTACTGATGCATCAAGCTGTGCAAAATACTTAGCTCTCGGGCTGCCTGGAAAAAAGTCGGCGTAAACAAACCGGCCCAGACGAATGGCTGCTTCAATATCATCGATAAGCTTCATAAGCTTCGCGCGGTTAGCTCTACTGTCAGTCAGTGCTGTTTGCTCGCGGCAGCGCACACCGTTATAGCGAAAATCCAACACCAGTTTATTATTACGTACAGCGATGCTAGCCATTACATACTCTCCCAGACGCCATTGGGATGAGATTTCTTGGCCTAACGGTATGGGTGTAAAGCTCCTGCTCAACAGCTTCCCAAATATAGAAAATCTTCCTGCCACCAAAAGGTCTGATATAGTGAATGCCTTCGATGAACACAGCATCTTTAAGAACTCTGTTGATGTAGCCGGCACTGAAATGTATTCTCATTGCCAAATCTTTAGTGGTGATGAGTGTTTTAGACATCGTAATTACCTGCCTGTTGTTCTTTGAGAGAACATTATTGCAGGTTACAAGTGTTCTGTCAAAGAACAATTTGTTTTTTTTGGGGGGGGCTATGATCCTTTTTAGGATTAAAGAATTGATTGCAGAAAAAGAGCGGCGGGAAAATCGCAAGATTAGTGTTAGTGAAGTAGCGCGTCACACTGGCGTTAACCGAACGTCTTTGTCGAAAATGCAGAATCCGGCAATACAACACTCTACCACCACTAATGCGATAGAGGCGCTTTGCCGTTATTTCGACTGCAAAGTGGAAGATGTAATGGTGTATCAGCCTGATGACAAGTGATTATGAATATGGTTGTCAGAATGATTTCGTTTGGACCAGTCTATGTGAGACTAATTAATTTTTGATTTGGTATTGGTGTTTAGTGACATTCATTTTTAACAGCGTCTACAAGAGCTAGCAAATGAGAGACTTTGAAGTCTTGTAGACTGCTGTAAGTTTATCAGGGAGTATTATTGGCAACTACCACAACAACTCTGGCCGTCGCTTCCGTGCGCCGGTTTTGTCTGCTGTTGCACAAACAAAATTTCATTTTCCAGCAAAATATGCTGCATTAAATCTTCTTTTAACTCTTGCAAGCCTAAATACAGCGCGGTCCAGGTGTTGCAGGCATCCTCTGGCAGCGTAATGTTGTTAGTGAGCTTATCTAAAGTTTCCAGTGCGTCACCGTGCTGCAGGTGTTCTTCTTCCATTACGCTTATCGGCCCGCTGGGGTAAATGCCACCGGCTAACATAGGAAACAGAATTTGCTCTTCCTTCATCATATGACTTTCCAGCTCCTGATACATCTCTTCCAGATGCTGTGCCAGACCGGTTGGGCAGTTGGCATCCAGTGCATGCACATGCTCTACCCGTCGAGCTAAGCGGCTAAGCTCGGGCAACTGCCGGCGATGACGTTCATGGAAGCGTTCCAGTATATAGGCAATCAGCTCTTTGACCGGTTTGGCACGCCAATCGGTAAAACTATTATCCTGCTGTTGCAGATGCTGAAGCTCGCTAAGCACAGCGGCTGGGTCAAGCTGCTTTTTGGCCAAAGCGTCGGCAAGGCTTTGTTTACCGCCGCAGCAGAAATCCAGTTTATATTGATGGAATATTGCCGTGGCGCCGGCAATGCTGGTTGCCAATTGTCCAAGCGATTGCTCTAGTAAAGGTAAGACGGCTACCGAATTCATAAAACACTCCTGACTCAATAGTTTCTGTTAGCAAACCCGTGATGTGCTTAATCACGTAATCTCCAGCAACAAAGGGCAAGAGTCAGGCCAAAACTACCACCTTTGATTTATATAGCTTTATTTTATGCTGTGGTAAATTAAACCCATAAAATATAGGGTGATAACTACCCAAGGGTAAAAAATACCATGCTGCAAGAAAGTTTAGTTGCCGACTTAGTTACCGAATTGCCCGCTGCAGTGCGCCTGCAGCGTTTGGTAAGTACGCTGCGCAGCCACTTTAGTTGCGGTGCGGTGGGTCTACTCAGGCTGGAGCATGATGTGCTAAAACCAGTGGCACTACATGGTTTAGTGCGCGAAGCTCAGGGCAGGCGTTTTGTAGTGGCGCAGCATCCTCGATTGGCAGCTATTCTGGCCAGCCGTAACCCAGTGCGGTTCGAACCTGAGTCTGAACTACCCGATCCTTACGATGGCCTGCTGGCTGAACAGCCCGGCCAGGCCTTGCCGGTGCACGATTGCATGGGCATAGCACTTTACATCGAAGGTCGCTGTTGGGGCGCACTAACACTGGATGCGTTAACCGCAGGCAGTTTTTCAGCTGCAGCAGTATATGAGTTGCAGCGTTATAGTCTGCTGGTAGAAGCCGCCGTGCGGATGACGGAGCTGGAGCAAGCCAACCGTGCGCTTAGGCTTAATCATCAAGCCGACGAGCAGCAATTTGAACCTGCCGCCAAACAGCGTTACGAGCTGATTGGCCAAAGCAGTGCGTTAAAGCAAATATTGCAGGAGCTGACGGTGGTGGCCAACTCGGATTTACCCGTGCTGTTATTGGGTGAAACCGGGGTAGGTAAAGAACTGTTTGCACGCCATTTGCACCGCAGCTCGGCGCGTGCTGCCAAACCGATGATTTATATTAACTGTGCCGCCTTGCCGGAAAGCCTGGCTGAAAGTGAGCTGTTTGGCCATAACAAAGGTGCCTTTTCCGGTGCCCAAAGTGAACGCGCCGGCCGCTTTGAGGCCGCCGATGGCGGCACCTTGTTTTTAGATGAAGTGGGTGAACTGCCACTGGCGGTGCAGGCCAAGTTATTGCGGGTACTGCAAAACGGCGAGATTCAGCGCCTCGGCTCCGATAAAAGCCGTACGGTGAATGTGCGCTTGGTTGCCGCCACTAACCGTGATTTAAAACAACAGGTTAAAAGCGGTGAATTTCGCGCCGACTTGTATCACCGCTTATCAGTATATCCTTTGCCGATACCGCCACTGCGTGATCGGCCGGATGACATTCCATTACTGGCTGGACATTTTCTCGAGTTAAACCGCAGTCGCTTGGGTTTGCGTGCGCTGCGTTTATCCGGCGATGCAGAACTGGCCTTGCTTAGCTACAGCTGGCCGGGCAATGTGCGCGAGCTGGAGCATGTGATTAGCCGCGCAGCGATTAAAGCGCTTAGTCAGGGCGCGTCGCGCAGCGATATTGTAACCTTAGAAGCCGCTTTGCTGGATATTGAAACTGCGCCTGCTGCAATAGTGCATACCGAAGTGCATGGCAATACGATAGCCAACGGCATAGCGCTAAAGCAGGCAGTAAGCCAGTTACAAAGGCAGATGATCCAACAGGCGCTGGCACAACACTGTGGCAGTTGGTCACAGGCGGCCAGACAGTTAGAGCTAGACCCGAGCAACCTACATAAATTGGCGCAGCGTTTAGGGCTTAAATAGGCGCAGATAACTCTGCCCCCATTTGAACGGAGGGGATTTGACGTTAATAAAGCTGGCGTTTTGGCGCATTCTGGCAATATGCAGCTTAGTGCTGGGTTTAATAGGTATACCGCTGCCGGTTTTACCAACTGTGCCGTTTATTTTGCTTAGCGTCTGGTCAGCTGGAAAAGGCTGGCCAGCGCTGGAGTTATGCTTATTGGCGCACCCCAAGCTCGGGCCGCCGGTGTTGGCTTGGCGCCAATCTGGTATCGTACCGCGGCGCGCTAAATACCTGGCCAGCGCCATGATGCTGCAAAGTTCATTACTGCTGCAGTTATCCACTGTCGCATTGCCGTTAAAACTGCTGTTACCGTGCGTCTTATTATTGGTGGCCATATGGCTCTGGCGGCGGCCAGAACAGATTAATCAGGATATCCAGAATGACAACACCCATCAAGCCAACTGAGCTGACAACACAACAGGCAATGCGCTACAGCCGCCAAATAATGCTGCCGGCCATGGATTTTCGTGGCCAGGAGGCACTACTGGCAAGCTCGGTACTGCTAATTGGTATGGGCGGCTTGGGCTGTGCGGCGGCGCCTTATTTAGTGGCCAGTGGCGTAGGGCATATTACGCTGGTCGATGACGATACCATTGACCGCAGTAATTTACAGCGGCAAATACTGTACCGCGAAGCGGATATTGGCCAGAGCAAAGCACAGCAGGCCGCTTTAAGCTTGCGCCAGCTTAATGCCGACATCACGATTGAAGCACTATGCCAACGCTTAAATGCTGAAGATTTAGCTACTTTGGTGCCACAGTATGCATTGGTGCTGGATTGCACTGATAATTTAGTTACCCGCAATGCGATTAACGCTGCTTGCGTTAGCGCTAAAGTACCGCTGGTTTCCGGCGCGGCTATCCGCTTTGAAGGCCAGGTCGCCAGCTTCAGTATGCAGGGCGACGGCGCTTGTTATCACTGTTTAAGCAAATTGTTTGGCGAGCAGCAGTTAACCTGTATGGAAGCCGGTATTTTAAGCCCGGTAGTTGGGGTTGTCGGCAGCATGCAGGCGCTGGAAGCGGTAAAAATTCTTGCAGGCACAGGCACGCCTCTGTACGGCAAGTTACAGCTTTTTGATGGCCTAAGTAGCCAGTGGAGCTCATTTAACCTAAATAAAGATCCGCTTTGTAATATATGTGGATAGGATTGGCATTCGTTTGAATGCTCAGCGAAGTATATCGCTGTGTACCATTTGCAGTAATTTATAGGCATCGCCTAAGTCACAGTTTTCATGGTCGCGCTTTTTATAGCCCAGTGTGGTGAGTTCTATATGCCAGGTGGGTACTACGTCTACTGTAGCCAGGGTTTGTTTTACGCAGTTAAGCGGGCAGCCGTCTACCGCCAGTATTGGCCGGCCGGATTGGGCTACTTTTACCAGTTGCTTTACTTTGCCGCCAACGCCGGCAATACAGGACATTTGCGCAGAACCTTCGCGATCGAGCACTACGGCCAAATCGTTGGCCAGCTGGGCGACGTTTGAGCAGCCGGAGCAGGCATACACCAGCGGCTTGTCTTGGTAGTCGGTGTTCATACTGAGCTCCGTTGTGGTGGAAATATTTACCCAGTGTAAAAGCTGTTGCAGCTGGCGGCTTGATATAAATCAAAGCCGCCGCAGCCTTACCCCTTCAGAGGTAAGGTGGTTTAACCCGGTCTGCCATCTGGCCTGGGTGTGGTTAGCACCGGAAAATACACCAGCACGTAAAGCGTATAGGCCAGCACCCAGCCGCCAACACCCAGCCACAACCATTGCATGGTTTGCGCCGGCCACAGCCAAATTAATAGCGTGCGGCTGATGGCCGCTGCCAGCACCAGCAAAAACGCCAGTGACATCAGCGCATGTGGCTTTAACATGCGGCCGCTGTGGCCTAATGATACCCGCGCCATCATGCTTAAAATCATGCTGCCCATGGCGCCGGCGGTTAACGCATGCAGCGCTATGCTGTTGCTGATATTCACGCCGGCGTAGCGCGCACTGTAAAGTGCCAGCCCTAGCGGTATAAACCAGTACGCCAGATGCAGCGACCACAGCAGCGGCACTTTAACCGTAAGCCAGATTTTCCAGCGCAGGCAGCGTAGGCCGGTTAGCAGGGCACTTAGGGCAAATAAGCCGCTTATCGCCAGCGGCGGCAGGTATTTGTTTATCGCAAAAAAGTGCAGCACGAAAATCAGCCATAAAGAACCCAGCGCGGCGCGATCCAGCCAGACAATAGCATCGACCTTTTTGGTTTGGGTGCCATTGGCGGTAAACATCGGTAATACGCGGCCGCCGACAATCGCCATTAGCAGGGTGATGAGCCACACCGCATTCTGGCTGCCCAGTTGCACCAGTTCATAGCGTGACGTTGCTACCCCGATATACATCAGCAGGTTACAGGCGGTCAGTAACAGTAGTACCGGAATAAAAAACAGGTTGCGCTGCTGGCCGGTTTTAATAAGCGGTATTGCCAGCAGAAAAGCGCATACTGGTAAAAAGCTTAAATCAACAGCAGCTACCAGATACAGCGGTAACCCCTGACCAAACAGTAGTAATAACCGGCCAGCCAGCCACAGCAGGCTGATAAACAATAAACTTTTACCATGCGGCGCACGGAGCCCGGTCCAGTTTTGTACTGCGGTAAGCAAAAAGCCAATCACAATGGCGCTAACAAAACCAAACAGCATTTCATGGCTGTGCCAAAACAGCACATTGGCGAAGGGTTTTAGCTGAAGCTGGCCGGCCAATGTCAGGCCCCATAGCAGCATAGCAATGGCGCTAAAAGCGGCACCAAATAAAAACATTGGCCGAAATGCCTGGCGTAGCAGGGGTAACAGCTTTTGCTCAGTAGCCAGATCGGTTATCTGCATGTGTTGTCCTCGTGGTCAGAAGTGTCATCATCAAGTAAGAAATTATTACTGCGCGCCTGTGCCAGTTTTTGCTGGTATTGTGCGGCCTGGTTGGCAAAAAACATGGTGATCATACAAAGCGCCAGAACGCCATATAAGATCATAAAACAGCCGGTGACTATGCCCAGCACATCTTGTGCTACGCCAAATAAAATGGGCAGGGTGCAACCTCCTAAGGCGCCAATGGCGGCAACAAAGCCGCCGGCACTGCCCATATGCTGTGGGTAGTAATCGTGAATAACCTTATACACACTAGCACGACCAAAGCCCTGTGCTACGCCGATGATAAAAATCAGTAAGGTAAACCACCACACATTCAGACCAATTTCCAGCTGTACGTCTTTTTCCAGGCCATGAATAATTAACGTGGTGGGTGGGTAACTTAAAAAAAACAAACAAACGATACAGACCCAGAATACGCTCCAGTTTACCGCCCGGCCGCCATAGCGATCGGCAAACCAGCCACCCAGCGCCCTCACCATACTGGAGGTGGCAACAAAGAACAGCGTAAAGGCCATCGCCTGCTGCGCATCCATAGCATAGGCCTGCATATAGTATTGTGGTAGCCACAATAACAGAGCTAAAAAGCTGCCAAATACAAAGTAGTAATACAGGGAAAATCGCCAGATGCGGGCGTCACTGCAAAGCTGGCGCAGGCTAAGCGCTTGGTGTTTGGCTGGGCTAAACTGCAGCGGTTCTTTTGGCGCCAGCAAGATAAATAACAGGCTAATTAACAGCATGCCGCCGGCATATAAAGGCCCCACCCACTGCCAGCCTGCATACTTAATAGCCAGTGGTACCAGCACAAAGGTAATAGCCACACCGGCATTGCCCACACCAAATAAGCCCAGTACCCGGCCCTGACGGCTGGAGGCAAACCACTGGCTGACATAACGTACGCCAAAGGTGAAAGACACACCGCTAATACCAAACCACAACCCCAGCCATAAATAACCGCTATAGCTGTCCACCAGCGGCAGCAGCAACAAGGCTGGTATTACCGCCAGCATTTGGTATAGCCACAACAGCCGGGCGCTGATACGGTCAGCAAGGATCCCCAGCGGGATACGTAATAACGCACCGGTTAAAATAGGCGCTGCTAATAAAAAGCCGTATTCGGTCGCGCTAAGTTCAAGTTGTTGCTGTAGCTGCAGCCCCATTACCGCATACAGTGTCCAGACTGAAAAACAGGCAGCAAAAGCCAGTGTGGCCAGCAATAATGCCCGGTTAGCACCGTTTAGCGTGGCCTGGCTCAGGCTGGTGGCAGCAGGTGGCGGCATAACAAAACATCCGGCAAACAGTATTACTGCTTAGTGTAACGCCAAAGGCTGACGCTGCTGCAGCAAAGAGGGTGTACCTCTGACGCGCCGGGTGCGCTTGGTTGCGGCTATGGCTCTAGCCAAAGTGGGTAAGAGTAGCTGTCAGGCCTGGCGCTGGCTGCAATAACGCCGCTACCCACAAAGTGGTATCTTCTTGTTTTTACGATGAAAGCTGCCTGTTCAACTTTGTTTTATATCAATGATTTTGCCCGGCAGCCTCTCTACACTGGCCAAAGTGAATCGATTAATCCTGTGGAGGATGTTATGGCTGGTCCTGCTTTAGCACAACAAAGCGGCAGTGGGTTAAACCTGCTGAATTTTGCTGAACAAAAAATAAAAATGCTGCACCTGACCTGGTTTGCCTTCTTTTTGACCTTTGTGATGTGGTTTGCTCACGCGCCATTGCTAATACACATTAAAGAGGCTTTAGCACTAACCGATGCTCAGATTAAAGCTTTACTCATTCTAAACGTTGCCATTACGATACCGGCACGCATCGTAGTGGGTATGTTAGTTGACCGCTATGGTCCGCGTATAATGTATTCGCTGCTACTGTTTATTTCTGCTCTGCTGTGTATCGGCTTTGCCTTCGCCGATACCTATTCTGCGCTGGCATTATTCCGCTTTTTACTCGGCTTTGTCGGCGCAGGCTTTGTGGTGGGTATTCGTCTGGTGGGCGAGTGGTTTCCGCATCATCAGGTGGGTACGGCCGAAGGTATTTATGGGGGCTGGGGTAACTTTGGTTCGGCTGCTGCCGCGATGACCTTACCGTTACTGGCACTGGCCTACGGTGGTGACGATGGCTGGCGCTACGCCATTGGTACTGTAGGGGTGATTAGTGCAGTTTACTCGTTGGTGTTTTATAAATTTGCCCGCAATACGCCCAAAGGCTCAGTGTATTTTAAGCCGAAAAAAACCGGTGCCATGGTGGTTACCAGCTGGGGCGCGTTGTGGGGCCTTATTCTGATGAATATCCCTATGCATTTGGCGCTTGGCATGCTGGCCTGGCGCTTATCTCCGGCCGGCGTCAATCTGTTCAGCACTGACATGATGTATGCGTTGTGGAGCGTGCTTTTGCTGTTGTTTATTGTGCAAACCCAGCAAACCTGGCGCATTAATGCGGAGCATTTACGTGCTGGCGTACCCGAAGCCGATAAATACAGCTTTAAACAGGTAGGCATTTTAAATATTGCTTATTTTGCTACCTTTGGCTCTGAGCTGGCGGTTGTGTCAATGCTGCCGCTGTACTTCCTGGAAACCTTTGAGGGCTTAAGTGCTGTAAAAGCCGGTTTGCTGGCGTCGGGTTTTGCTTTTATGAATCTGGTATCACGCCCGATGGGCGGCTGGTTTTCGGATAAGTTTGGCCGGCGCAAAAGTATGCTGATCTTAATTGGTGGCCTGGCCGCGGGCTACTTTTTAATGGGTCTGATGGACAGCCACTGGTGGATCCCGTTGGCCGTGCTGGCAACCATGGCCTGTAGTTTCTTTGTGCAGGCCGGCGAGGGCGCGGTGTTCGCCATAGTACCGCTGATTAAACGCAGCATGACCGGGCAAATTGCCGGCATGGCAGGGGCTTATGGTAATGTCGGTGCTGTGGTGTATTTAACGGTATTAAGTTACGTTAGCTATAGTATGTTCTTCTACGTGATTGCCGCCTCAGCGCTGGTGGGGCTGGTAGCGGTAATGTTTTTAGATGACCCTAAAGGCCATATCACTGAAGTGGGTGAAGATGGTACTGTGCACCGCATTAATGTAGGTTAAACAAGGAACCCCGGGTGAGCGCATCTGAGCTGAAACTGCACTACAGCAGTCTTTGTGAGGCCGGTATCAAGCCGGCCAACGAAGATGCGGTAGTGCAGCATATCCCCTCAGATCCTCATCTGTTAACTTATAAAGGCGCCTGTTTTGCATTAGCTGATGGCGTCAGTACCGCCGAAGCCGGTCAGCAGGCCAGCCAGCGCGCGGTTAGCCGCTTTTGCCGCGAATACAGCCAGACACCAGATAGCTGGTCGGTGGCCTACAGCGCCGAGCAGTTGCTCGCGACCATCAACAACGAGCTGTACGAGCTGAGCCATCAGTTTGCGCACGATCAAAAAGGCTATCTGACTACCTTTACCGCGCTAGTGCTGAAATCGCAAACTGCACATTTTTTTCATATAGGCGACAGTAGGTTGTACCACTGGCGCGATGGCGTGTTGGTGCAGCTGAGCCAGGATCATACGACAGTGTTATCTGAGCAACGCCAGTTTCTTGGCCGGGCGCTGGGTATGGATGCCCGGGTTGAGCTGCAAAAGGGCAGTTTAACTGTCAAACGCGGCGACCGTTTTTTACTCTGCTCTGATGGCCTGTCGGACTTTGTCAGCCCGGAAGCACTGCAGCAGGCCGTATCGGCAGCGGATGATCTTGAGCAAGCCGCTTTGCAGCTAAAACAACAGGCATTAACGCAGGGCAGTGATGACAATATCAGTTTGATCTTGCTTGAGATAACAGCGCTGCCCGAGCAAAGCCTGGATGATTTAAACCAGCATTTAACCCGGCTGCCATTTCCGCCGGCGTTAAGCCCCGGCATGAAACTGGATGGTTATAAGGTGCTGCAGGAGCTGTTTGCCAGCAGCCGCAGCCATTTGTATCTGGTAGAGGACGAAGCCAGTGGTGCACAGCTGGTGCTGAAATGCCCGTCACTGAATTACGATGATGATGCCCTGTATATTGACCGCTTTATCCGCGAAGAGTGGATAGGCCTGCGCATTGAATCTGATTATGTCGTAAAAGTGGTGCGGCAAACCCGGCCGCGCACCTTTCTGTATTATTTGATGGAGCATTTAGACGGCCAAAGTTTAGAGCAATGGTTTGAAAGCCAGCCCAAGCCACTAAAACCGGCGCTGGCCATTAAGCTGGTAAAACAGATAGCCAAAGGCTTAACCGCGTTTCACCACATGGGCGCCATTCATCAGGATTTAAAACCCGGCAATATTATTTACCTGCAGGATGGCCGGGTAAAAATTGTCGACTTTGGCTCAGTGTATGTGGCAGGCCTGGCCGAAATATACAGCCCGCTGCAGCATGAGGCTGCACTTGGCACCGCGGCCTATTCCGATCCGCACTATTTATTGGGGCACAACTCCGGTGTGCAGGGCGATATCTACGCCCTTGCGACCATTGCCTATGAGCTGTTCAGCAGTGGTCACTTACCTTACGGCGCTGCCGTAGAGGAATGCCGCACCGCGGCCGATTACGACAAGCTGCGTTATCGCAGTGCCAGCCAGTTTAACCCGGTGATCCCAACCTGGTTTGACCGCGCACTGCAAAAAGGTGTTAGTCTGGATTTATCACAACGCTATCAAAGCATTAATCAGCTACTGACTGACCTGCAGCAACCGAATCCGGCGTTTTTACACGAAGAAGTTAAACAGCAGCATAAAACCAACCCGCTGCTGTTTTGGCAATTGTTGTCCGGCTTTTGGTTTATTACCTTATTGCTGGTGGTGTGGTTATTTTTGCTGCGGCGTTAACTTTTTGGCCGGAACGCTTTAATTACCCCTTCATTGCACTGCAGATAAGGCCCGTCCATTAAATCGATGCAGTAGGGCACCGCCGGAAATACCGCATCTAAACACTGGCGAATGGCTTTGGGTTTACCCGGCAGGTTAATAATTAAACTGCTGCCACGCAGGCCAGCAGTTTGGCGCGACAATATTGCCGTGGGCACATATTTTAACGATTCAGTGCGCATCAGCTCGCCGAAACCCGGCATCATGCGGTCACACACCGCTTCGGTGGCTTCAGGCGTAACGTCGCGTTTTGCCGGGCCGGTGCCGCCGGTGGTAACCACTAAACAGCAGCCTTGCTCATCACATAGTTCCCGCAGCGTTTGCTCAATTAACGGCTGTTCATCCGGGATCAGCCGGTATTCGGCCTGCCAGTCACTGGTTAAGTAGTCTTTTAGCGTATCGATGATCGCTTTACCGGATAAGTCTTCGTAAATGCCGGCACTGGCGCGGTCGCTTACGGTAACGATGCCGATTTTGGCCGCTTGTTTGCTCATGATTGTTCCTGTTTTTCAGCGAGGTTGCTACCACATTGCGCACAGACGCAGAGTGTCTGAGCCCTGCCGTAGGCATAAGGGCGAGTTGCTGCGGCGAGCACAAGGTGTGTCGCAACCGTTGTGTTATCTGGGTTTATCAACCTACTGCCATACCGGCCAGGTTCAGCCAGTAGCCGTTACTGTCGGTTGTCGGCAGTGGCTGCGGCGCTGCGCCGTTAATATTGGCCTTAAATTTCGCCAGCCAGTCAAAGGTGCCACTTAGCTGTGGGCTTAACCGTACTATATCTACCAGGCCCTGCATAGTGTTTAGCTGGTTCAGCAGGTTATAGCGCTGGCCAGACTGGGTTTGTATGCCGTTTAACACAAATACCTGAGTGCCGTCCTGGCTTTTAACTTCGCGCCCCTGCGGGTAGTTAATGCAGCAAAGCTCACACTGATCTTTACTGCGGTTTTCTGAGCGGGCGGTAAAGCAGCGGCCGCTCCAGGCCAGTGGTAGGTGGCCAAAACCGAACACTTCGGTGCTAAAACAGTCGCGGATATCGGCAATTAGGCTCTGCTGTAATACCTCGCTAAGCCAGTGGCCGGATAATTCTACCGGCATGACCCAGCGCGTTAAACCCATGCTGATAAGGCGTCGCAGCGTATGCTGGTTGTAGCAGTTAATCGCCGCGCCGGCGACAAAAGGCAAGCCTTGCTGCTGCAACATACTAATGGCGCCCACGTCATTGGCTTCCACTAAAAACTCACCGTTATCAACGTATTTACGCAGTTCGCGCAGCTCGCCGGGGGCTTCGTATAAGGTCATCGACGATAAACACACCTGCTTACCGGCCTCGCGCAGCATCTGCGCTAGTGCAAAGTAATCATCAAATTTAAGTTCGCGCCTTTTGCTACACACGGTTTCGCCCAGATAGACGATATCAATGTCGCTGTCGGCTACCTGACGGTAAAATTCAAGCATCTGCGCCTTGGGCCAAAAATACAGCACCGGGCCTAGTGAAAATTGCATGTGATTACTTCCATTTGCGATGATAAGCGCCAAGCGTGGTTTGGCTGCCTTCAGACAGGCCGGCAAGCACCTGCTGCCATTGTGGTTGCACATTAAAACGCTCTGGTGTTGCTATTACCGCATCGATGGCAGCGCGCCAGACTTTAGTAATTTGCGCCACATAAGCTGGGCTGCGCTGACGGCCTTCTATTTTTAATGACTTAATACCTTCGGCATACAGCTCGGGCAGTAAATCCAGCGTGTTTAAACTGGTAGGCTCTTCCAGCGCATGGTAGGTTTCGTTGCCTATGCTAAAGCGGCCTTTACACAGGGTGGGGTAGCCGGCGGTTTCATTGGGTGCAAAGCGATCAATTAAAATGCCGTTTAAACGTGACTCCAGCGTGCCCTTGTTATCCTGCCACTGTACAAAAGCTGCCGGCGAGCAGGCACCGGCGGTGTTGGGCGATTGCCCGGTCATATAAGAGCTTAAATAGCAGCGGCCCTCGGCCATAATGCACAAGCTTCCAAAGGCAAACACTTCTAGGTCGATTTCGCAGCTTCTGGCCAGTGCCCGCACCTGCTGCATCGATAATACCCGCGGCAGTACTACCCGGCTGATGCCAAACTGGCGGTAAAAATCTATTGCTGGGGCATTGGTGGCGGAGGCCTGCACTGATAAATGCCGCTCTATTTTAGGGTAACGCGCCGCGGCATAAGCCAGCACGGCAATATCGGCCAGAATAAGCACATCCGCGCCGGCGTCGGCGGCCATATCGACTGCTTGTTGCCAGCGCTGGTAGTTATTCGGGTGAGCAAAAGTATTAATCGCCACATGCAGCTTTTTTCCGTGCTGATGCACATAACGGGCCGCGTCTTTCAGCTTAGCTTGGTCAAAGTTCAAGCCGGCAAAATGACGGGCGTTAGTATCATCTTTTAAACCGATATAAACGGCATCAGCGCCATGCTCGATGGCAGCCTTTAGAGCCGGCATACTGCCAGCGGGACAAAGCAGCTCCATAAGGGTGGCTCCGCGTTAATTTGGCTTTATTACTACCACCGACAGGGCATAGCCTTCAGCAGCGTACTGTGGTTTTATTATAGGGTGATAACTCAGTACAAGGCTTGTATATGTTTGATATTAAAAGTGTTAACTCTAAATTGGTAGCAGCACTACCTACAATGATACGTACTGTTACCCGCTGTGCACCCAAAGCCGCTAAGGCCTGCGTGTTACAGTTGGCGCTGAACCGGTTTTTCCGCCCGGAGCTAAAAGCCGGTGAGCTGGATTTTTTAAGTGGCAAGACCCTGGTGGTGCAGGTAGCGGATATTGCCCTGCAGTTTGCCATCAGTTTAAACGGCGACAGCTTAGCTGTGCAGTTAAACAGCCCACAGCAGGATTTACTGCTAAAGGCTGAGTTTACTGACTTTGTGGCGATGATCAGCAATACGGCTGATCCGGATACCTTGTTTTTTCGCCGCCGCCTGCAAATGCTGGGCGATACTGAGCTTGGCTTGTATTGCAAAAACCTGCTCGACAGCATAGGGCCAGAGCGTTTGCCTAAACTATGTCAGCTCGGGCTAAATTGGCTGGCACAGCAACAGCAGATCGCCCGCGACAACGCCTCTGCTGTGGCCAATTAAGTTTGGCCTGCGGCAGATCAAAGTATGCGCCCTGGTGGTCGTTATGATTGTAAGCCGCCGGTCGAAACCAGTCATCGAGGTTAGAATGAAAACCATACAGTGGGATCAAAAGTTAATCAGTAAATACAATATTAACGGCCCGCGATATACCTCTTACCCCACAGCGCTGGCGCTAAATACCAGCTTTGACCGAGCGCAAATTCAAACCGCCATTGGCCAAAGTCCAAACGAGCTTAGCCTGTATTTACATATCCCGTTTTGCCATAAGCTTTGCTACTACTGCGGTTGCAATAAGGTGATTACCCGTCATCAGCATAAGGCGGATACCTATCTGGATGCCTTAGCGCAGGAAATGGCGCTGTAT
The DNA here is from genome assembly GCF_054781935.1 of Rheinheimera gaetbuli. NCBI lineage: Bacteria > Pseudomonadati > Pseudomonadota > Gammaproteobacteria > Chromatiales > Chromatiaceae > Rheinheimera > Rheinheimera gaetbuli. The sequence goes on along the minus strand of NZ_BAAGTL010000025.1, from coordinate 225,547 downwards.
CAGCCACTACTCCAGAGTAAAAGCATCAACCAGGTGCATTTAGGCGGCGGAACACCAACTTTTTTAACTGAAGTGCAGCTAAGCCGTTTAATGACGCTTTTGCAGCAACACTTTACTGTTAAGGCTGATGCTGAAATCAGTATTGAGATAGACCCGCGCAGTTGCAGTGACGAGAAGCTGCGGCATTTGCGCACTCTGGGTTTTAACCGGGTGAGTTATGGCGTGCAGGATTTAGATGAGAAAGTGCAAATTGCCATTAATCGGCTTCAGGATACTGATCTTATCCGGCATCAGGTGCAGTTAAGCCGTGAGCTCGGTTTTAGCTCGATCAATCTCGATCTTATCTACGGCTTACCCTTTCAACAGCCGGCCAGTTTTGCCCAGACTGTCGACGAAATTATCCGCCTTAACCCCGATCGCATCTCGTTATTTAGCTATGCGCACATTCCGGAGCGTTTTGCTGCCCAGCGTAAAATAGACAACGGTAGCCTGCCGGATGCCCCGTTAAAGCTGGAACTGATGCAGCTGGCCATTAACCGTTTTGTCGCCGCCGGCTATCAGTTTATTGGCATGGACCACTTTGCCCGGCCAGATGACGCCTTAGCCAAGGCGCAGCAAGCCGGCAAGCTGCAGCGTAATTTTCAGGGCTACACTACCGCCGGCCAAGATGCATTAATTGGCCTAGGCGTGTCCAGCATTAGCCAGGTAAGCGGCGTATTATGGCAAAACAGCAAAGAGCTGCCAGCCTATTATGCGTCGATAAACAGTGGCCAGCTGCCGGCAGAGCGCGGTTTTAGCTTAAATAGCGATGACAAAGTGCGCGCTGCATTAATCAGCCAGTTAATTTGTCATTTCGAGCTGGATGTCGAAGCTTTTTGCGAACGCTGGCGCATTAATGGCTTTTGGCAATACTTCGCCGAGGCATTAGAGCGCTTAAAACCTTTTATGGAAGATGGCCTGATAGAGGTATACGCCGAGCGGATAAAAGTTACCGACGCCGGCCGGCTTTGGGTGCGCAGCATCTGCGCTTGCTTTGATGCATATCTGAGCCAGGGCCAGCAGCGTTATTCAAAGGTGGTTTAACTCAGTAGGGGCCCAAATAGCATAGGGTGCGCCTATTTACACCGGGCAGGCACCCTACGTAACATCGGATGAAGTGGGATGGTTAATACAACGCCACTAACTCGCCGGCTTTATTAAAGGTCAGGAAATCGGCAATCATGCCGCCCTGAATTTTCTCCATCATCATCTTTAGTGGCTGTGTCGCTTCGTCGCTATTCGGTGCAAAGCCACCACGGCCACCTAAAGCGGAGACAAAGGCAATATCCCAGTCAACGCCAGTGGTGGTGGACTCTTGCACTAAGCTGGCAAAATCGTTTACTTCATCAGGCAGTTTATCGACGCATAGCACCGGTGCTAAAGCGCCGCCCTGGCCTTGCTCGAAGTTGTGTTTTTGCGTGTCGGTATAACCGTTTGGCAGCTCGGCTTTGGCAAACACAAACAGCAAACGCTGCGGCTCGTCCTGCATGGCCGCCGCTTTTATTAAGTCAGAGTAAGATTCTATATTCATGATTCACGCCTGCTAACAGTTTTCGCCAGTGTAACAAAGCCTGTGTGGTGAAAATACCGGCTCTGGTGGGGTAGGGGCTAACCCTGAAGAGGTAGTCACCTTTGCCTGCTTAGCAATTGGGTGGCTTTTACCTAAAATAGTGGTAATTTTCACCCTGGGACCGTTTTATGACATATTTTATCCGCAACTTGTCGATTAGTCGTAAACTGATGTTATTACTGTTACTGCCCGCACTGGCCGCGCTATCGCTGGCGCTGGGCCGTTTTAACGACAGCTGGCAGCAAGTAAGAGTAGCTGAGCATGTTAGCCAGGCTATTGAGGTGTCAGCCACAACCAATGCGTTAGTGGCAACCCTACAAGCTGAGCGCGGTGCAAGTGGTGTATATCTGGCCAGCAATGGTAATCGCTTTGCCCAGCGCCTGGCGCAACTGCGCCAGCATAGTGATCAGCGCTTACAGGCGTTTTTAGCTTTGCAATTGCCTGAGCTTAGCGCGCTGCAACAACAGCTCGGCGAGCTTAATGCGTTGCGCCGGCAAGTTGACCAGCAAAGCATTAACAATGCTACGTCGGCAGAGCGTTATACTGCACTCATTACTGCCATGATTGCGCAAAACCATAAGTTGGAAGCGGCATTGACGCATCGGGATATGGCGCGGCAACTGGCGATACTAAACCAGTTTATAGAAATGAAAGAGCGCGCCGGGCGCGAGCGCGCTATTTTAGGCTTGGTATTTAGCCGTGGCAGTTTTAGCAGTGAATTACTGGCCCGCTTTAGTAATAATTTAGGCGCTTATAATGCCTTTGCCGAAAACTTTTTACGAATGGTTAGCCCGCAACAGCAAAGCGCCTGGCTCACTCTTAGTCAGCATAACAGCTTTGCTGAAGTTAGCCGTTTGCAGCAACTGGCGTTTAACACTGCACTGGGGGAGCCGCTTAACGTAGATGATGGCCAGTGGTTTGACCTGGCTACTAGCCGTCTGGCGCAAATGACAGAATTTGAAACCGCACTTAAAGCCGGTATTGTCGCCTCTGCTGAGCAGTTGCAACAACAGTCTGTGCGCCAATTATGGTTGTTAGCGGCGGCAATTGTGTTGATAAGTGCTGTGCTGGCAATTGTGGCAGGTATCACCATGCGCAGTATTTCAGCTGCAGTACGCAGTATTGAAAGCACCATTACCGCACTGGCAAAGCGCGACCTTACCGTGCGTAGCCACTATAAAAGTAGAGATGAGTTTGGCCGTATAGCCGATAGTACCAACAGCATGGCGCAAGAGCTGCAGCGGGTTATTAATGAAATTGGCGGCGCTACTGCGCAGGTCGCTGACGCTGCCGAGCAATCTTCGGCAGTAACGCTGCAAACCAGTAAAGGCGTACAACAGCAACAGCAAGACACCGAAATGGTGGCCACTGCGATGCATGAAATGAGTGCAACCGTGCGCGATGTTGCCGCCAGCACGGCTGAGGCGGCAGAGCTGTCGGAAACCGTGCAGGCCGGTGCTGCTCAGGGGCAGCGCCGGTTAGAACAAACCATAGCGCTTATTCAGCGTTTATCTGGTCAGGTTGACAACACCGCCACAGTGATTGACCAGGTAAAACAGGACAGTGATGCCATCACCTCGGTACTGGATGTGATTCGCGGCATTGCCGAGCAAACGAATTTGCTGGCGTTAAATGCGGCGATAGAAGCGGCCCGGGCCGGCGAGCAGGGCCGCGGTTTTGCCGTAGTGGCCGACGAGGTGCGCACTCTGGCGCAGCGAACGGCGCAGTCAACAACCGACATTCAGCGCATGATAGAGGGCCTGCAACAAGGCGCAACCCACGCCACTGATGCGATGCGGGCAAGTTTAAGCCAGGCGCAGGAAGGCCGCGATAAAGTAGCTGAAACCGGTGATATTCTGGCGCAGGTGCTACAGGGGATTAATGGCATTAACGATAAAAATACGCAGATCGCCTCAGCGGCCGAGCAGCAAGCTGCGGTAGCTGATGAGATAAACCAAAAAATTCTTAATATTAGTGATGTAGCAGTACAAACCAGTGCCGGCGCAGAGCAAACCGCCAGCACCAGCCGTGAGTTGGCGCGCCTCGCCGAGCAATTACAGCAACTGGTAGGGCGTTTTACACTGGCCTAATGTCAAGCCAGTTTGGCTTTAAACAGCGCAGCGATAAGATCTGACTGGGTTATTACCCCGACCAGCTGTTGCTGGTCGTTTAGCACGGGTATATGGTGCAGACCTTGATCGGACAGCATAGGTATCAGCGCCACTACATGGTCCTGCTCATGAGCAACGGTGAGCTTAGTCACCATAATTTCGGCAACCTGACGTTTATGCTGGGTTTTATGGCGGCTTTTTAACAACAGCTGATTGACATGGCGCAGTAAGCCCCAGTAATGCGGTACTTGCAGGTTCTTTAGAAAATCCACCGTCGATATTACACCCAATAGCTGCTGCTGGTTATCTGTTACCGGCAGCATACTGATTTTATGTTTACGCAGTAGCTGCCAGGCACTGCTTACTGTGGTGTCTGACGTTACGGTGACGATATCACGCGACATTATATCGCTACAGCGGATTTCACCGCTTTTGCGCTGATAAGCATTTAATTGCGCCTGATGATATAAACGCTCTAAATCCTGCTCACTAATATCGACCACGGTATCAAAACTGTTCAGCGCACTGAGTAAATCTTCCGGTTGCAGGCCCAGCCGTTTTAGCGGTGAGGCGTCTCTATGCAAATGCACCGGATCAAACTTTTGTGCGGTTGGCTGCATACCGCGTTTTAGCCAGAATTTTTGCAGCAATACAGCAATAGTAAGCATTACCAGCACATTCAACGCTACCGGATACAATAAAAAATCATAGCCCAGTACGTTGTCGGTGGAGGCAATCACCGGTACGAGCGCCGTGGCACCGCCCGGCGGGTGCATACACTCAAACAGATACATAACAAACAACACGCAGCCGATGGTGACGGCGGCCATCAGGGCCAGATCGGTAAACAGATGTGAGCAGATAAGGCCGACGGCTGCTGAGATAAGATGGCCGGCAGCAAAAGACCAGGGCCGCGCCAGCGGGCTGTTTGGTAAGCCGAATAGCAACACCGATGATGCACCCATAGAAGCCAGCAGCACTATAGTACTGGCAGTGTCAGCCAGTTGCAGGCTGGTGTAGGTGACGATAAATATTGCGATAAAGGCGGCCAGTGCCACCTTTAACCGCTCTGTCAGCGGTATGGCGGATAGCCGCTGGCTGTCGCGCTTAATCAGGCCCAGTTGGGCCAACACGGCAGTGAGCAGATTGTTTGCTTGAGTTGGCAAAGGCGGATCCGTTAATTGCACCAAAGGGGGGCAAGTATAAGCAGTTAGCAGAAAAAAAGACAACCGGTCGCTCTGGTGTTGTCTGGCTTATAAAGCGGGTTGGCAGTACAGGCTAGCCATCTAACTGAGTTAAAGTGCTGTGTCGGCCGCTATGATCTTATTGCGAATAAGGCTGCGTTTCACACTTAGGCATAATTTGCCAAAGCGCCTAATTTCATCAAATTTGGGGGTACGGCCATTTTTTAACGCATGTTCCCAAAAAGACACTTCGGCGTCCGCCATCTCAAGCAGTTTTTTCGGACAACCTTGGCAGTCGGTATTGGTAATGCCACAGACAAAGGTGGCGGGTTCATATAAAGGGAGAGTGGCTTTAACCTCAACCAGCAATTGCTGCATTGCGGTATTCAGATCAGGTTTAATCGACATAATACCAGCCTCCGGTTACTGCAAGAGCGCCAACTTTACTGTATGACGTATTGCCTGGCTATTATACAAAGTGGGTACATCTTAGTGCCTAATATGATTTGTCGCTCACTGCTGTAACAGGGTGGACAGGGCTGTGCGTTAACGGAATAATTCCATATCAAACGGAGAATAATGAATGAAAACACTACCGATATTACTGTTAACAGGCTTACTACATGGCGCGCCCTTACAGGCAGAGCAGGCTCATCATCACCATGGCGATGAGGATGTGCTTACCATGCTGGTGCTGAATGATGGCGCTAAATGGCCGGTAGATACAGTGTTAAGTGAGGCGATGCTTCGGCTGAGGGCACAGCTGCTAACGCATCTGGATGATATTCATCACAAACGTTTTACCGCGTCACAATATCAACAGTTTGCTCAGGTGTTGCAGCAGGAAGTTAACCATATCGTTGCCAATTGCAAGTTAACACCCGAGACCGATGCGCAATTTCATTTGGTATTAGCGGCAATGATGCAAAGCCAGCAAGCCATGGCGGCAAGTGAATTGACAACCCAACGCCAGGGCGCTGTTAAGTTGTTACGGGCGTTGCAGCGCTATTCTGAGTATTTTAATGATGACGCGTTTTTGCCTATTACACATTAAGTAAGCGGGTTTTGCTAGACACGGGTAAGTTAATTTATGGCTCACCGAGTCGTTTGCGCCAGTCTTCTACCTGGCCTGTCTTTAAGCGCTGTTTTGCTAAACTTCGCCATGAGTCGCTCAGCGGGCTAAGCGTGGCGATTTCTTGTAATACTTCTGTGTTCCAGGCCGAGCCATAAAGGGTGTCTAACAAACGTGATAGCGGCCAGTTAGGATAAGGGCGTTCAAGCAGTGTCATAGTGTAACCGGTTGCTACCATGCCGGGCGTGAGTACTCGGTAATACCAGCCGGTACGGCGGCTATCCTGTACTAACCTTGCCATGTTTTGTTTGGCAAAACGTAAGTTTAATTTCCAGCACGGTTGCCTTGCCTGCGATACCTCTACAATAGCCTGATCCAATTGCCAGATATCGCCAACACAAACATCCTGTTCGGTTAAGGCATCTGTAGTTAGGTTTTCGCCAAAGGCGGCGCTGTCTCCAAAATCGGGCAGCTTACCCAGTGTTTGCTGCCAGTAGTTATAGTGACTGGCGGGGTAATGATGTAAGGCTTTTTCTGCACCGCCATGATGTAGCCGGTCCGCCTGTAAGTCACCTTCTAAGCCGTTAATGCCCAGCCAGGCTTGCTTTACCGGCGTTTTATGGATGCCGCTGATAACCCCCTCTGTGCCGAGTGGTTGCAAGCCGCCGGTTCTTATGTGGATAATTCTTGCGCTGACAATCATTTGTTGTGTTGCTCCTGAACAAAAGGGGTATTGTTTGACAGGTTAAGGTACCAAAAAGGCTTCGCTTTAATTAAGCAGAAGCCTTTTATGATAGTTTGGGTATCAGTTTAGCTGTTGCAATGGCTGCACGGCAGCTTTGCTGTCAAACACGCCCTTTACCACTTGCCAGCTCACTGCTAAGGCACCGATGATAAAGATCACGTCACCAAAGGTGCGCACCCAGCGTAGCGTATGCAAAATGTCACTTTGCATAAAGGCTTCACTGCGGGCATACCATAAGCCTTCGGTTGCGCTGGCGTAAAACTGAATAAAGCCAATCGGCAACAGGCTGCTAAACAGCATTAGCACCAGGCCGCCGTTCATCCACCAAAACGCCGTTTTCATCAGCTTTTCATCAAACACCAGCTTTGGCCGGATATAACGCAAGATCAGCAGGCAGAAACCCAGCGCCAGGAAGCCATAGACACCAAACAGCGCAGCATGGGCATGGGTTGGCGTAGTGTTTAAACCTTGCAGGTAATACAGCGCGATAGGAGGGTTAATCATAAAACCAAACACGCCGGCACCAAGCATATTCCAAAACGCCACGGCGACGAAAAACATCAGTGGCCATTTTATATCGCCCATCCATGGCGCTTTGTGTTTTAAGCGCCAGTTCTCCCAGGCTTCATAGCCCAGCACTACCAGTGGTACCACTTCCAGGGCACTAAAAGTGGCGCCAACTGCCATGACCGGCGTAGTGGTGCCCGAGAAGTACAAGTGGTGGAAAGTGCCCGGTATACCGCCTAACATAAACAGTGACGCTGACGCTAAGCTGGCGCTGGTGGCCACACTGCGTGATACCAGCCCCATGCTATGGAAAATAAACGCCAGTGATACAGTAGCAAATACTTCAAAGAAGCCCTCTACCCACAGGTGAACAACCCACCAACGCCAGTATTCCATTACTGATAAATGTGTACGTTCACCATAAAACAGGCCAGCACCGTAAAATAAGCCGACGCAAATCACTGAGGCAGCAAATAGCGCCAGCAGGTTTTTATCGCCAGGGGCGTTAAAGGCCGGTACCACGGCGCGCAGCATCAGCACTAACCAGAACAGTACGCCTACGTATTTAATAATTTGCCAGAAGCGGCCAATATCAATGTACTCATAGCCCTGATGGCCAAACCAGAAGCTGTATTGCTCAGGCATAATTTGCATAATTGCAAAGTAGTTACCGGCAAAAGAGCCTGCAACCAGCACCACTAAAGCCCAGAACAGGATATCCACGCCGAGTTTCTGGTATTTAGGATCTTTGCCGCCGTTAATAATCGGCGCTAAAAATAGCCCGGCGGCTAAAAAGCCGGTGGCGATCCAGAACATTGCGGCCTGAATGTGCCAGGTGCGCGCCAGGCTGTACGGCAGCCATTCGGTGGTATTTAAACCATAAAAACCATCGCCTTCTACTGTGTAGTGCGCAGTAAAACCGCCCAGCATTACCTGCAGGGTAAATAGCGCAACCACCACCAGAATATATTTGCCCAGCGCTTTTTGTGATGGCGTAAGTTTAAGCTGGGCAATAGGGTCTTGTTTAGGTGCTTGTGGCTCTTCTTCATCGTGTTTACGTAAAAACGCCCAGCCCCAAATCAGGCCGCCGACACCGGCAATCAGTAAAATAATGCTCACTAAAGACCAAATCAGGTTCTCAGCGGTTGGCCGGTTATCAATTAATGGCTCATGCGGCCAGTTATTGGTGTAGGTGGCGCTATCCGGGTAACGTTCGGTGCTTGCAGCCCAGGCGGTCCAGAAGAAAAACTGCGTCATTTCCTGACGGCGGCTTAAAGAGGGCAGAGTATTGTTTTTCATCGCATAGTTGGCGCGGGTTTGGCTAAGCGCAATATCATCACCAAACAGGGCTATATAGTGCTCTGCCGTTTGCGTGATGGCCACTACCCGGCGGTCGCTCAGTACCAGAGTATCAGTGGCTTTATCGTAGCTGTTAGTGCGATAGGCCTGCTTTAACGCAAATTGCAGCGTATTTTGCTGGCTGGGTGTCAAGGCGTCGTAGCTTAAACCAAACTCATCCTGTGCTGCCAGTTCCAGCCAGGCCATTAGCTCACGGTGCAACCAGTCGGCAGTCCAGTCGGGTGCCTGATAAGCACCATGGCCCCAGATAGAGCCCAGCTGCATACCGCCAACTGATTGCCAGGCCGTCTGGCCGTTTAAGATAGTCTCGTTGGTCATCAGCACCTGACCTTGCTGGCTAACCACTTTTGCCGGAATAGGCGGCGCCGAGCGATAGACCTCGGCACCAAAATAGCCCAGCACGCTAAAGGTGATGGCTAAAATGGTAATTAGCAGCCACCAGAGTTTACGATATCCGGCCATACAGCCTCCTTACGTTATTGTTTTTGCGCCCAAGTGTCATAGATCACTCCTGTTTTTTTATATAACCGGCGTTATCGCCTATGGAGTTATTACAAGAACCAAGCCATGTTTTATTTTATTGTTTTTAATAGAAATATTTTAAAGACGGCAGGGTGGGTGGTGGTTTTGACCTTAAAGCAGTTGGGTTTAAAATACCTGCAGGGTATAAATTACCCTAAGCCTGATTGCTTTTGGTGTTTTCTACCTCTTTAGCGATATAGGCATGGCGCGAAAGTTGTTTTATGGTGGCGCGCAAAGATGACTAAGAGAGCTGCCAGATGGAATACTATTTACCAGTAAAACAACTGCATATGTTCTGCGCTTATTTAAGTGCCACCTTGTTTGTGCTGCGTTTGTTGTTAGATTTGGCTGGTAAACCGTGTTGGCGCTTAAGCCCGGTGCGACACTTGCCACATATTAACGATACGCTGTTGCTAACGCTGGCGTTTACGCTACTGGCCATAGGCCCCTGGCAGCCCTTTGCGCACCAATGGCTGGGTTTTAAAATTTTACTGTTAATTGGCTATATCCTGTCTGGCATTACAGCCTTAAAACAGCGCTTAAGCCCGCCGGTGCGTGTGGCTTGGGCTATGATGGCACTGGCGCAACTGGCGGGTATTTTTTACTTGGCCCGGTTTAAACCCTTGTTGTTTATTTGATGTCTGCATCGGTTTTATAGGGGCACAGTATTGTGCCCCGGTTTTTACGCTGCGGATTTAATCCGCTTTAAGCGCTTCGCTGTTGCTGCGCGGTTTGCTTTCTTTGATAGTGGCGCAAGCTGTGTTCCTGGCGACGGCCGCTGCTAAAGGCCGATACCCGTTTTAAGTAGCCAATTACCCGGGTGCCGTAGTCAATATCCCTGCTGCCGCATTGGGCACAGGCGCACAGGGTGCGCTTATCAATGGCTTCGCAGCTGTTGCAGATAGTAATTTTCACGTTGACGCAAAAGTAGTTACAGCCGGTTTTAGCGGCAATATTCAGTAAATTTACATAGCCGCGCTGATCCAGCTTTTCTTCCAGATTTAAATGCAGCGCTGAGCCACCATCGAGATAATCTAACAGTTCGCGGCCATGCAGTTGAAATTTGTCCAGTGTGTTGCTGTGCTCATCTTCTACCACATAAAAGTACGAGTTATAGCAATCGCGTGGCACCACATAGCCGTCTTCGCGGTCCCACTTAGCGTTTTTTACCCCCAGGTTTTCTGCCGGCACAAACTCAGTGTTAAACATATAGCCGTATTCGGCTTTAGCGGCTTTATTGGCGTCGAAAATCACTTTGAGCTGTTGTTGCACAAAATGGATATAAGCCGGGTTATTGCCAGCGGTTAAGCCCTGCGACTCTGCGGCCTCTACCATGCCGTTAATGCCAATGGTTAGAAATTGCTTGTCCAGGCTGATAAAGCCAGCGTCGTATACGGTTAATAAGCCAGCAGCTTTGTACTGCTCCATCAGTTTGCGGTAGGCCACCTGATATTTGTGAATTTTAGCGACCTCAACGGCTAAATCACGGCCATCCTGCACTAAGCGGTTCATATTAATGGTAATCACATTAATAGAGCCCGTCGCGACACCACCGGCACCAAGCGAATACGAGAAAGTATTGTCACTGATTTCACTTCGTAGCCGACAGCAGCTGGCTAACGAGTCGGCATTTTCTGACTGGTAGATAAAGAACGAATTACCCGCTGCCATCTCAGTAGCGATGTCATTGGCAAAGGCGCTATCCTTGCATTTACCGTTCTCGGTTAGCATCGCCACCGTGACCACCGGAAAGGTCAGTACGGTTTTTTCCCGTTCATTATTAAACCAGCTTAAGAAAAACTGCTGCAGCGCGGAAACCGACTGCCACTCTGGCTTAACAAAATCCGGAAACACGAAGTTGCCAAACATGCTGTCAAAGTAGTGCTGATCGTACACCGAGATATTCCAGAATACGCTTTGGTAGCCACGGGCGGCAGCTGGTTGATTTAGCGCGTATACTACATGCTGCAAGTGGTTTTCGATTTGCTTGCGATGGGTTTGCAAATAGTTGTCGCCGTAGTCTTTACGGGCAAAATAATCAAAGTAGGTTAAAAACTCTACCGTAGCCACGGCGCCGGCAAACTGGCTGGACACCGCAAACACAAAGTTAACAAAGCAGCCGCAGAAGGATTCTAAATGCTTCGGCGCCTGTGACTCGCCGCCCAGTTTGGTTAAGCCATCACGTAAAAACGGATACATGGTTACTGACACGCAATAGGGCTTTAAGCTGGTTTCGTCGTGCACATAAATTTCGTGATCGGTTATCTGCCGCAGGTATTCTGCTGCCAGTTCAGCACCAAACAGCTCGCTGATTTTATTGCTCACTAAAGCCCGGTTGACCTGAATAAACTGATCCTTCATCAGCTCAGCTTCCAACGTGGCAATGTTTTTTTGCGTGACGTTAGCATTGGCATCTAACTTTGAGCCATCGGCGGCATTAGTGGCATGCAGGTAGTTGTCGATAAAGCTGATTTTTTGTTGTAGTTGCGAGAAATTAAGCGCTTGCATGGCAGATCCCTTTTATGGTTTTACAAATAAGTGATTAAGGCGTTGATTAGTGCGTAAATCGGTAAAAATCTGATTAGTGCTCGGGCTGTCCAGGCCGCCGCACTCAGACAGCCAACGGCCGGTTTTAAGGTAGGTTAGCTGCTGTTTCAGCTCACTGCTGACATCGTCCAATCCGGTATATAAACAGGTGTTAAGCCCGGCATTGCGGCTTAACTCCAACAGTGATATCAAGGCTTCAGGCTGCCACTCACCGCCTAAAAACAATACACAGCTGATCAGGTTTTTATAGCTATCTAAGCGATGTTGCAGGTAAACCGGTGTCAGAGCTGTACCCTGATTAGCCTGCCAGCTATAGCTGCTATGGCAGCCTTTGCAGCCCAGCGTACAGCCAGCAATGGTAAAGGCCAGTGACACCTCGTTTGGTACTTCCTGAAAGGCGATTTGCTCATCGGTGAACCTAAGCATTTAATCCTCTATATAGTGTTTATTTTATTTCTGATGCACTAGATGTTGTGTTTTAGCTTAGCGTTAGCTGTCGGTGAAAGTTTGATCTGGATCAAGTTTTGGCGGGCTGGAATTGCCACAGCCGCGCCAGAGCGCATTAAAGCTGAGCTTGTTACCCCATCGGAGGTAAACAACCTTTGCAGACCGCAGTCATGGAAATGAAAAAACCGCCCGCTGAAAACCAGGGGCGGTGCAGAGGAGCCAATAACAACATTGGCCAACGTGGAGCTATGAGAGAGAAAGTGATTCCAAATGGGGCACAGGAATGTGCCCCTTACAAAGCAATCAGGATTACAACTGATAGCTAAGCATCAACCACACTTTAGTCGTGTCGGACGCCAACGTATCGGCATTGTAATACGCCAGTTTTAACAGCGCTGACAGTTGCTGATTAACACTATAACCGGCGCTGGCGTTCCATTCATCGCCATATTTCGCGCTGCCAAGGTCGCTGTCAAAACGGTGATAAGCCAGGCTCAAGGCGAAGTCGTTCAGCTTGGTTTTGGCTTCCAACCAGTTATCACGCAGGCCGTTATTCGGCGTGTTTAAAAACACATCGGCAAAGCCAGAAAACGCATGCAGGGTCGCCAGCGGAGTTTGGAAGGCGCTTTGACCATCACCGGCTAAACGCTCTTGACCGGCTTGCAGTGTAAGGTTATCCAGCGCCCAGCTTAAGCTGAAACGGTGATAGTGATGGCTAAAACTGAGCGGTGCATTGTGCGCATCATCCTGTTTGGCCAGAGCTAACTGCCAGCTCAGTTTCGGGCCGCTGGTTAATTTACCCTGATAGTCGACGCCATAGGTACGGCTGCTGCGCACCACCCAGTTATCAAAGTCAAAATCATAGCCAAAAGTGGCCAGCTGATGTGCCGGGGTTAGCTGCCACTGCAGCAAAGCGGTATTAATGCTGCCGCCTTGGTCGGCGCCGGCGCCTTTGGGACCAAATACCCTGTTAACATTGTGATAATAGCCAAGCTCAGCGCTGATATTAGCGTTGAATGTTTGCTGCAGCCGGTAACCGTCTAACGTTTGCTCGTTCTGCCGCCAACCGACGCCACCTAAAAAGCGCTGGTTTAAATGGTTCACTAATTGGCGGCCTGCGCTTATCGTGGTGCCGTTGTCATTTTGATAGCGCAGCAGCGCTTGATTAATATCAGTGCCTTTTGGGTCGGCCACCACGCTGTAGTCGGTTTTGCCATTTACTGTGCTGTTGTAATTATCGTTACCCAGCAGACTAACGTTGTCTACCTGCAGTAAGGCGCTAAAACCATAAGCCTTGCCGGTATTAACACTTAAGCGGCTACGCAGGGTAGAGGCGATGGCATCGTCCAGCGCATTGTCTTGCTCAACATATTCTAAGCGGTAGCGGAACTGAGTAGAGACAGAGCTCTGTTTTACAGCATCGTTGAATTGCTTGCTGACATCTGCAGCTTGTAAAGGGTTAGAAACTACTGCAGATGATAAAGCTAAACTGACGGCAAAAGGTAAAGCAGAAACGGCTATTTTCATGGTGAAGCTCCATACGACAGTTGATGCAGAGATCCTAGCCTGAAACAGCTTTATTTATAATTAGGTTAAGGGGTTACCTACTTGAGGGTAATGAGGCTTTCACTCTGTTTAAGGGGCTGTGGAGTTGATACTGCAACAGTAATAATGTAGGGGCGTATATTTACGCCCCTAATTTTGTTGGATAGGTTTGAGATAAAATATTAAATAAAGCAGGGCGCAAATAAGCTTGGGCGTAATGATGCGCCTCTACTGCATTAACGGTGAAGTTGAAAGGTTAAAGTCGTAACCATCTATTTCTGCGTCAACAATTAGCGTATGAATATACTGCGCTACCGCTTTACGCCGTACTTTTTCATTTAAATAGTCGGCAATTTTTTGCTCGACGGCGCTAAAGGGCAATAACTGGCCAGGCACTTTGCGCGCAATATACACGATGTGGTAACCATAACGGCTTTCTACCGGCTGTGGCATTAGCCCCGGCTCAGCATTAAATATTTGCCGCTCAAACTCCGGTACGGTTTGGCCGCGACTGATTTGGCCTAAGCTGCCGCCGGTTTCTTTCGACGGACAGGCTGAGTAGTGCTGTGCCAGTGCGGCCAGCGGTTCGCCTTGTTGTAGCTTGGTGATTAACTGCTCGGCCAAGGTTTTGGCTTCTACCCGCGCTTTGTCATCCTCTGGCGCTGCAGCCAGCAGTATATGGCTGACTTCCAGCAGCGGCGAGCTTTGAAAGCGCTGTGGGTTTAAGCGGTAATATTGCTCGCATTCGGTCTGGTTTGCTTGTGGAATAGCCACTTCTGCGTTTATCAGTGCATCAAGAAAATTATCATCGCTGGCGGTGTTGGCTTCACTTTTTACGCTAATGCCTAGCGCTTTAGCGCGCTGGCGCAACAGCTCACCAATAATCAATGATTCGGCGGCTTTTAACATGGCCGCGCGTTTATCGCTGGCCGGGTGGTACTGCATTTCGGCCATTATCGCCGCTTCGCTGATACTGGCTTGGTTGACTTGTATCATATTAAACCTCTGTAATCGGTGCTTGTTAGCTTGCCACTATTCTGCTGAGGGAGGCGAGCCGTTGTTGCTAAACAAAGCGTCTTTGGCATGGATGCCAAAGAGGAGCCTCCAGGGATGGATTTACGGCGTCTTTGTGTGCAACAACGGCTTAAAGCCTCCCGGATCCTGAAAGTTTAGTTAGCGCACAAAACGCTGGCGTACTATCTGGTGCTGACGGCTGATGTACTGCACCGGCACGCTAAGCATGTGCACTAAGCGGCTAAACGGAAACACCACAAACAACGTCATACCCAAAAACACGTGCAGTTTAAAAATCCAGTGCACGCCGCTAATGGCTTCTGCTGCCGCCACGCTGTTAAAGGTGACAGTGTTTTGCGCCCAGGCCATCAGTTTTAGCATCTCAGCGCCATCTAAATGGCCCATTGATACGGTGATACTCAGCAAACCCAGAATTAACTGTGCGTAGAGTAAAAACAGTATGGCAATGTCCATAGGGTTGCTGGTGGCGCGAATGCGCGGGTTAAACAAGCGGCGTTTAATCAGCACGGTTAAGCCGTAAAAACAGATCAAGCCAAAGATGCCACCGGCGACGATAGCGATCATCTGCTTCATTTGGGTGGTAATGCCAAACAGGTACCAGATTTCTTTGGGCATTAATAAGCCAAAGAAATGGCCTAAAAAGATGCCCAGCACGCCGATGTGAAAAGCGATACTGCCTTTACGCAGTTGTTTGCTTTCCAGCAACTGGCTGGAGCTGGTTTTCCAGGTGTATTGCTCTCTGTCGTAGCGGATCCAACTGCCAATCACCATAATGGCGATGGCAATGTAGGGGTAAATGCCAAAGGCAAACAGATTTAAGTGTGCCATTTCAATGCTCCTTTAAGCGCGTTTAGCCGCGGCTGCTTTATAAAGTTGTTGCCCGGCTTCTTCGCTACCGAGCAGCTCAGTGCTTAGCGGAATAAACTGATCGCGGCGTTGACCGTCAGTCGGTTTATTGCCACTGCCGCAGGCAGAATTGGCTTGCTCGTTGCCGATAAAGCTGACCATTTCCTCTTCCCAAACCTTGTCCAGCTCTTTTGGGGTGTCGTCGCGTTTCTCGCCGGCAATTTGTTGCTTTATGTCAGCTAAGTCGACTTCAGCAGCAGATAGGGAAACCAGGGTAGCGAAAATGCTGGCGTAGTCAGAATCGCGCTGCTGCAGGCGGCACAGCAGTACCGCCAACACCGGCGCGATTTCTTCCAGGCCAATTTGCGCGTTTTGTTCCCCTTGGGTAGATAAAAACTCCAGGTAAAGCGGCAGATAATCCGGCAGCTCTTTTACGCCGATATCCAGCCCGGCTTCACGGTATTGCGCCATCAGGTTAACCATGGCCTGGCCGCGGTCACGCGATTCGCCATGAATATGCTCAAAAATCAGCAATGATAACGAGCGGCCGCGCTCGAACAGGCCATCGTATTCTGATTGCCAGTCCATCAGCTCACCACTGCAGCGAGCTGTAATAAAAGCATTCAACTTTTGCTTAAGCTCTGCCGCGATAGCGGCATCTGCCACTATCGCCAGCAATTCAGCTTTGGCATCAATTAACGGCTGCTTCGGGTAATCCAGCAGCAGGGATAACAGTTGTAATATTTGCATGGCTTTAGTCCTTAATCTCAACCGGGATAACCTGACGCACGCCTTTGGCTTTAGTGCCAAATAGGTTTACGCCGTTATTGCCATCGCCACAGCCGTTGCCAAAACTAAAACCACAGCTTGATTTTAAGTCATAGGCATTTTCGGCATAGGCACGGTGGCTGGTTGGAATAACAAAACGGTCTTCATAGTTCGCCAGCGCCATATAGCGGTACATTTCTTCTACCTGCACTGGCGTTAAGCCCACTTGCTTTAACACCTTGGCATCTTCGACACCATCTACCTGCTGCGCGCGTTTAAAGGCGCGCATGGCAATCATCCGCTCCAGTGCCCGTACCACCGGGGCTTCATCTCCGGCGGTTAGCATATTGGCCAGATAACGCAGCGGAATACGCAGTGATTTCAGATCCGGGATTTCACCGTTCATACCAACATGGCCAGCCTGTACTGCACTTTGAATAGGAGACAGTGGTGGTACATACCATACCATGGGCAGGGTGCGATACTCCGGGTGCAGTGGCAGAGCCACTTTCCAGTCCATCGCCATCATATATACCGGTGAGCGCTGGGCGGCTTTAATCCAGTTATCGCTGATGCCTTCGGCGCGGGCGGCGGCAATCACCACCGGATCGTTCGGATCGAGGAAGATATCCAGCTGCGCCTGATATAAGTCTTTCTCGTTTGGCGTATTGGCTGCCACTTCAATTTTGTCGGCGTCATACAGCAGCACGCCTAAGTAGCGGATGCGGCCAACACAGGTTTCTGAACATACTGTCGGCTGACCGGCTTCAATGCGCGGGAAGCAGAAGGTACATTTTTCTGATTTACCGGTTTTCCAGTTGTAATAGATTTTTTTGTACGGGCAGGCCGACACACACATGCGCCAGCCACGGCATTTGTCCTGATCGATCAGTACTATGCCATCTTCCTCGCGCTTATAAATGGCGCCGGAAGGGCAGGCCGCCACACAGGCCGGGTTTAAGCAGTGCTCACATAAACGTGGCAGATACATCATAAAGGTCTTTTCAAACTGACCGTAGATGTCCTTTTGCACCACTTCGTCAAAGTTTTTATCTTTTTTGCGTTTGGCAAACTCGGTGCCGAGAATTTCTTCCCAGTTCGGGCCCCATTCAATTTTTTCCATCCGTTGGCCACTGATCAGTGAGCGTGGCCGTGCTACCGGTTGGTGTTTGGTGTCGCCAACATTGTGTAAATGCTGGTAGTCAAAATCGAACGGCTCATAGTAGTCGTCAATTTCTGGTAAGTCCGGGTTGGCGAAAATATTCGCCAGAATGCGGCGTTTACCACCAATTTTCAGCTCCAGCTTGCCGCTTTTATTGCGCATCCAGCCGCCATTCCATTTTTGCTGGTTTTCCCACTCTTTCGGAAAACCAATACCAGGTTTGGTTTCAACGTTGTTAAACCAGGCGTACTCGACGCCTTCACGCGAGGTCCAGACATTTTTACAAGTGATGGAGCAAGTGTGGCAGCCTATGCACTTGTCTAAATTCAGCACCATGCCAATTTGGGCTCTGACTTTCATGTTACTTACTCCAACCTTATTTAGTGTCTAACCAGTCAACGTTGTGCATTTTGCGCACGACGACGAACTCGTCACGGTTACAGCCAACGGTACCGTAGTAGTTAAAGCCATAGGATTGCTGGGCATAGCCACCGATCATATGGGTGGGTTTCATTACTGCTCGGGTGACCGAGTTATGAATACCACCGCGGGTGCCGGTTTGCTCACTGCCAGGCACGTTTACAATGCGCTCCTGAGCGTGATACATCATGCTCATGCCCTCAGGTACCCGTTGTGATACAACGGCTCGGGCAGCAATGGCACCGTTCACGTTGAAGATTTCAATCCAGTCGTTATCTTCAATGCCGGCTGCGGCAGCATCGGTTTCACTGAGCCAGACAATTGGGCCACCGCGTGACAGTGTCAGCATCAGCAGGTTGTCTGAGTAAGTACTGTGGATACCCCATTTCTGGTGCGGCGTGATCCAGTTCAGTACGACCTCTTTGTTGCCATTCGGTTTTTTGTTCAGCACCGGCTGTACGGTTTTCAGGTTAATTGGTGGTTTGTAGCTACACAGCTGCTCACCAAAATCGCGCATCCACTCGTGATCCTGATAAAACTGCTGGCGGCCGGTAATGGTGCGCCATGGAATTAGCTCGTGCACGTTGGTGTAACCGGCGTTGTACGACACATGCTCATCCTCAAGGCCTGACCAGGTTGGCGAGCTGATAATTTTGCGCGGCTGCGCCACGATGTCGTTAAAGCGGATTTTTTCCTCTTCTTTCGGCCGAGCCAGATGGGTATGGTCGCGACCGGTAATTTTACCCAGTGCATCCCAAGCTTTTACTGCCACATGGCCGTTGGTCTCAGGTGCTAAGGATAAAATCATTTCGCAGGCGTCAATGGCGCTGTCGATTTTCGCCATGCCCTTGTTTACGCCTTCCTCGGTGTGAACGCGGTTGAGTTTTTTCAGGAATTTCACTTCCTCTTTGGTATCCCAGCTGATGCCCTTACCACCGTTGCCAATTTTCTCCAGTAAGGGGCCAATTGACGTGAAACGGGCATAGGTATTAGGGTAATCGCGTTCAACAATATTAATGTGTGGCATGGTAACGCCCGGAATAGCATCACATTCGCCTTTCCACCAGGCTTTAACACCATAAGGCTGCGCCAGTTCGGCAGGGGTATCGTGATGCATCGGTGTGGTTACGACATCAGTTTCAACGCCTAAGTGGCCAACGGCGGCTTTAGAGAACGCCTTGGCAATGCCTTTGAAAATTTCCCAGTCGCTGCGCGCTTCCCATACCGGGTCAATCGCGGCCGTTAACGGGTGAATAAACGGATGCATATCCGAGGTATTCATATCGTCTTTTTCATACCAGGTGGCGGTAGGCAGCACGATGTCGGAATACAGGCAGGTGGTGGACATCCTAAAATCCAGCGTTACCCATAAGTCGACCTTGCCCTCGACGCCTTTGTCAGTCCACTCGATATCCTGCGGCTTTTTACCACCGAACTCGCCTAAGTCTTTGCCCAGCAGGCCGTGTTTGGTGCCCAAAAAGTGCTTCAGCATATACTCGTGGCCTTTACCGCTGGAACCCAGCAGGTTAGAGCGCCAGATAAACATATTGCGCGGGAAGTTTTGCGGGCTGTCGGGCTGCTCGCAGGCAAATTTAATGTTGCGATCTTTTAGCTGCTGCACCACATAGTCTTTTAACTCAACGCCGGCGGCTTTGGCTTTAGCGGCCAGACCCAGCGGGTTAACGCCCAGTTGCGGTGCTGACGGTAACCAGCCCATGCGCTCGGCGCGGCTGTTAAAGTCGATAATGCTGCCGCTCCACTTTTCTTTGTTCGCCAGTGGGGATACCACTTCGGTCATATCCAGCTTTTCATAACGCCACTGGCTGGAATGGTTATAGAAGAACGAGGTGCCGTTCATGTGACGTGGTGGCCGCTGCCAGTCCAGCGCAAAGGCCAGTGGTGTCCAGCCGGTTTGTGGCCGCAGTTTTTCCTGGCCAACATAGTGTGCCCAGCCGCCGCCGCTTTGGCCGATACAGCCACACATCATCAGCATGTTAATTAAGCCACGGTAGTTCATGTCCATGTGGTACCAGTGGTTTAATGCCGCCCCCACAATCACCATAGAGCGGCCGCGGGTTTTATCGGCATTACGGGCAAATTCGCGCGCTACCCGAATCACATCTTCCGGGTTCACACCGGTAATAGGCTGCTGCCAGCCTGGCGTGTAGGGTACGTTATCAAGGTAAGACTTGGCGCGGCTGTCATCACCAATGCCGTTATCTACACCATAGTGCGCCAGCATTAGATCAAATACGGTGGCAACTAAAGCGGTGCTACCATTGGCAAGCTCGACGCGTTTGGCCGGAACTTTACGAATTTGTACGTCGTCATGTGCGGTGTGCTGGAAGTATTTATATTCGTGCGGTGCACCGCCAAAATACGGGAAGGCTACCTCGACCAGCTCGTCGCGGTTATCTTTTAGCGATAATTGTAAGTCGATTTCGCCATCTTTGTCTTTTTGCTCAAGGTTCCATTTGCCTGCTTGGCCCCAGCGGTAACCAATTGCGCCGTTAGGACTGGTTAAGCGGCCATCGCTGTTCAGCGCTATGGTTTTCCAGTCCGGGTTATTGTCCTCACCCAGGTTATCGACTAAATCGGCAGCGCGCAGGAAACGGCCCTGGCTCAGGTGTTTTTCACCTTGCTCCAGCATCACCAACATGGGCATATCGGTGGTGCGTTTTACATAATCGGTAAAATAGGCGCTTGGGTTATCAACATGGAATTCTTTTAAAATCACATGGCCAAACGCCATCGCGAGCGCAGCATCAGTACCCTGACGTGGCGCTAACCAGGTATCACCAAATTTAGAGGCTTCTGAGTAATCTGAAGTGATAACGCAGGTTTTGGTGCCTTTATAACGCACTTCTGTTAAGAAGTGTGCATCGGGCGTACGGGTTTGTGGCACGTTAGAGCCCCAAACAATAATGTAATTCGAGTTATACCAGTCGGCCGATTCCGGCACGTCGGTTTGCTCGCCCCATACCTGCGGTGACGCAGGCGGTAAGTCGCAGTACCAGTCGTAGAAGCTTAAACAGTTACCACCAATTAACGATAGATAACGTGCGCCAGCGGCATAAGACACCATCGACATCGCCGGAATAGGCGAGAAGCCGGTAACTCGGTCTGGGCCATAGGTTTTAGTGGTGTACACGTTAGAGGCGGCAATCAGCTCGTTCACCTCATCCCAGCTGGCGCGGACAAAACCGCCCAAGCCACGGCGCTCTTTGTAGCTTTTGGCTTTTTCCGGGTTAGTGACAATAGATTCCCAGGCTTTTACCGGATCTTTATGCGCAGCCTTGGCTTCGCGCCACAATTTCATCAGTTGCTGACGTACCTTAGGATATTTTAAGCGGTTGGCGCTATAAATATACCAGGAATAGCTGGCGCCACGTGGGCAGCCGCGCGGCTCATGGTTTGGTAAATCCGGCCGGGTGCGTGGGTAGTCGGTTTGCTGGGTTTCCCAGGTAACCAGACCGTCTTTTACATATATTTTCCAGCTGCACGAGCCGGTACAGTTTACACCATGGGTAGAGCGCACAATTTTATCGTGTTGCCAGCGCTGGCGGTAACCCTGTTCCCATGTTCTATCTTCATTAGTGGTAACACCGTGGCCGTCGGCGAACGGGGCTTTGCGGGTTTTAAAAAACCGCAGTTTGTCGAGTAGGTGACTCATGGTTTACTCCTGGTCTTGTCCTGCATGAACAGACATATTGCTTTTCTGGTATGCACACTATAGAAACAACAGCGCGATGATGCTTGATTTAGATCATGCTAACCAGAGCGCTAAATAGCTGATAAAAAACGAAAATACCCACAAGGTGGTAGTGTGGGTAGGGCTGTAATCGCCGACAATACACAGGTGTTTACCCCTTATGGTGTGAAGTAGGTAAATGCAGCTACCCTGGCGAGAAAAAAGGGGTAGCTAAATTGTGTCGGTGGTTTTTAATAACAAAGCGGCGCAATGCCATATAAGCAGGTATGCTTAAGCAGTAAATTAGTGGAGTGGTTATGCGACAGTTTTCTATTGTTACCCGTATTAATATTGCGCTGGCTTGTATTGTTACGCTGGCTGTTGGAACTATGCTGGCTTCGTACTGGCTGTCGGACAAAACTGATAACGATGCCCATGCGGTCAACGTGGCAGGTTCATTACGGATGCAAAGTTACCGTATGGCTTGGTTATCTCTGCAGCAGGACGAGCAAAAGCTACAAGATGCCAAAAAGCAGTTTAATCAAAGCTGGCAACATCCAGTATTTACCCGTTTTATGCATAACGACACTATAGTGAATCAATTTGAGTCTGCCAGACTGCATTGGCAGCAGCTGGAACCGCAGTTGGCACAACTGCCTCAGCAGCCGGTAAAGATTGAACAGGCTCTTACAGAGCAAATTCAGTTGTTAGAGCAGCTGGTGTCTTATATCCAGCACGATGCAGAGCAAAAGGTACGCAATTTTCGTACTCTGCAACTGGTTGCACTGTTGGTTACGGTATTATTATCAGCCATTG
The DNA here is from genome assembly GCF_054781935.1 of Rheinheimera gaetbuli. Taxonomy (NCBI): domain Bacteria; kingdom Pseudomonadati; phylum Pseudomonadota; class Gammaproteobacteria; order Chromatiales; family Chromatiaceae; genus Rheinheimera; species Rheinheimera gaetbuli. The sequence goes on along the minus strand of NZ_BAAGTL010000025.1, from coordinate 203,161 downwards.
TCATTTACTGGTTAAAAGTTATGGTACAGCAGCCGCTGGAAGCCTTGACGCAGGGAGCGAAGAGGGTCGCTATGGGAGATTTTACTCACCGACTGACCATCGAGAATAAAGACGAGTTGGGCACCCTGGCGCACAGTTTCAATAAAATGAATGACTCAATTGCTTATATGTACGGCAATCTTGAACAACGGGTAGAGCAGCAAACCGAAGCACTAAAACATACTAACACTACGCTACTTTTTTTGTATAACACGGCGCAGCGTATTAGTGAGCACGTGCCCGAGTATTCCGATTTCAACCAGATCATCAATGAACTTAAGCCGGTAGTTAAACTAGAGAATTTGGAGTTGTGTTTGTTTACAGAGGAGGGTGATAAACCCTATATGCAGCTTGTGCCGGGAGACTCTGATGCTGCTCCTTGTGTTGAACAAAATTGTGGTGAATGTTTGAGCCAGACTGAGAATTTAGATTGCAGCACTTATCAATATAACTTTCTTTTGCAACGTGAACGGAAAAAATACGGTGTGCTTGTCGCGCGTGTGCCTTTAGGCCAAAAACTGGCCCGCTGGCAGCAACAGTTAATGGCTTCGGTGGCTGATCAGCTGGCACTGGCTTTCAGCTTAAAATCAGAAGAGCAGCAAGTACGCAGATTGGCGCTGATGCAGGAGCGCACTGTAATCGCCCGTGAACTGCATGACTCCTTAGCGCAGGCATTGTCTTATTTAAAGATTCAGGTAACCCGGTTAAATAAAGCCACCCAGAAAGATGATAAAGCCACCGTTGCTGATGTGTCAGCTGAACTAAAGCAGGGGCTGGATGCGGCCTATCGCCAGCTGCGTGAACTCTTAACCACTTTCCGCTTAAAAGTCGACGGTTCTGGCTTGTTAAGTGCGCTGCAAACTACGGTAAAACAGTTAACCGAACAGTCTGGTTTGCAGATCCAGCTAGATTATCAGTTGACTAATGTGCCATTGGCGCCGCATGAAGAAATTCACCTGCTGCAAATTATCCGTGAAGCCAGCCAGAATGCGGTGCACCACAGCCAGGGCAGCGAGCTGAAGATTAGCCTACAGCACAGTAGCGATGGCATCAGCCTGACGGTAGAAGATAATGGCGTCGGCATACCACAAGCGGCAGAAAAGCTAAACCATTATGGCCTGGCCATAATGCAGGAGCGTAGCAAGCATTTAGGCGGACAAATACAGATTAAAGCGCGTAAAGAAGGCGGCACCGGCGTGTATTTTAGTTTTACACCAGAGTATTTATTGCAACAGCAAATGGCGTGATGGTGCTGTCGGGGCGCCATTGTCAGAACAGCGGCGCCCCAGGTATTTGCCCCCCCGAAAGTTACGGATTATAAAACTCACCGTTTTTACGCAGGTAAAAAAACCAGTTCACGAGCAGGCACAAGCCATAGAAAATGGCAAAGCCCACCATCGCGTACTCAGGTGTGGCAGCTTTTATTTGCTCACCCAGTACCTGCGGAATGTAGAAGGCGCCATATGCCGCCACCGCAGATGTCCAGCCCAGTACAGGGCCTGCTTGCTCTTTGGGGAATACTACAGCGATGGTACGGAAGGTGGAGCCGTTACCGATACCACTGGCGGCAAACAAACCTAAGAATATCAAGAAAAACGGCACAAAGTATTGCTCTGGCGTGGCACTCTGATAGGCCAGCTGCATATAGTAAGCCGCACCCAAGGCGCACAGTATCATCACCAGTGAGCACAGTTGGGTAACAAAGGCACCACCGAGTTTATCGGCAATCCATCCACCTACGGGGCGGATAAGTGCGCCAACAAAAGGTGCTATCCAAGCGTAAGTTAATGCGCTGGGGCCATTCGGGTTAGGTGTGCTGTGAGTCATTACGCCGTCAACCATAATATGGCTGTAGCCAAATATTACTTTAATCGACAATGGAAAGGCGGCGGCAAAGCCGATAAAAGAGCCGAACGTCATTACGTACAGTACGCTCATGACCCAGGTGTGTTTGTTATTAAATATTTTGTATTGCCGATCTAAGCTGGTGCGAATGGCGCCGGGAAGCAGTTTTAATAAAAATACCGTGGCAAACAAGATAGCAATTAGAACTATCTCTTTGGGAATACCAAAACCAGAGCCGTTGGCCGACTCGGGCAATATCAGCCATAAACCAGCGATAGACGTAATAAAACCGATCCCCAGCATTGCAAGTATGATACTGAATGAAGTTAACGCAGAGGGTAATTTAGGTGTGACTTCTTCTGTGTGAATATTGTTTGTACCGAACCAGAGTAAAAAGGCCAGTGGCACTAGCGTAATTAACCAGGCAAAGCCAGCATTTTGGATCCAGGTTTCAGTTCCTGCCGGAATAGTGCCAGTGACTGTGCCGCTTGCTTTAGCCAGGATCATCGGCTCACCGCCACCGAGTAGGGTAAAGACACCAAACGACATAAAAACAGGTACCAGTATTTGTACTGTGGTGACACCGAAATTACCCAGGCCGGCATTTAACCCCAGCGCCAGGCCTTGTTGCTTTTTAGGAAAAAAGAAACTGATGTTAGACATGGATGACGCAAAGTTACCCCCGCCTATGCCAGATAACAGAGCCATTAACTGAAACACCCAAAGTGGCGTTTCGATGCTTTGCAGCGCTAAGCCCGTGCCAACAGCAGGTATCATTAGTAAGCTGGTGGTCAGGAATAATGTATAACGGCCACCACATAACCGAACAAAAAAGCTTGATGGAATACGCAGTGTGGCGCCGGTTAAACCAGCAATTGCGGTTAGTGTAAATAACTCTGCTGTACTAAACGGGTAGCCAACATTCAGCATTTGTACAGTGACAATGCTCCAAAGCATCCAGACACCGAAGCCGCACAGCAAGCTTGGAATGGATATCCATAGATTGCGATTGGCGATTTTTTTACCCTGTTGCAACCAGAAGGTATCGTCTTCTGGTCGCCACTGTTTGAGATCTGACATAGCGTACTCCTGATAGAGACCATAGTTGGTACTGTGGAAACTATGCAGGGCAAACCCTTAGCTAACAATGTATCTTCGGTGTTAGCTAGTTCGCGTCCTGTGGATAGTTGGAGTTACCTATAAAGTGGTATTTATCTGAATTATATAAAAATTAGTTGTTTAATATCATATGTTTAGTGTTATTTTGTGGCGGGGTGGTGTTAGAACGTTGCCGTTTGATGTGGCTAAGTAAATTGGCAATTAACTGATTTATATCAAAAACGACACTGCCTTGTTATATGCTAATAGCAGTATTTCTTCGGAATAATTGTTTGGGAGCCCGATATGTCAGAGCAAAAATCCAGTGTCATGCTGATAGATGATCATCCATTGCTGCGTAAAGGATTGAAACAGTTACTGGCGCTGGAAGATGATTTGGAAGTAATAGCTGAAGCGAGTAGTGGTGCTGAGGGCATACCTCTGGCAACAGAGTTGGATCCGGATTTAATTATTCTGGATTTAAATATGCAGGGTATGGACGGTATCGCCACGTTGAAACGGCTGCGTGACGAAGGGGTAACATCACGTATTGTTATGCTAACGGTATCCGATGCAGATGAAGATGTGGTGAATGCCATTAGTAACGGTGCTGACGGTTACTTATTAAAAGACAGCGATCCGGAAGTTTTACTGGAGCACATCAAGCGTGCGATCAGTGGCAAAATGGTACTGAGCGAAGCCATAACACAGGTTTTGGCCACCGCATTACGCCGCCCGGCGGTGAAAAGCCCGGCAGAGCTTAACAGCCTGACCAACCGCGAATATGAAATTCTGAGTTTTATCGCCAAAGGATTGAGTAATAAACTGATCGCCCGGGAGCTTAATATCTCTGATGGCACTGTTAAGGTTCATGTTAAGCATTTACTGAAAAAGCTGGGGCTGCGCTCCCGCGTTGAAGCTGCTGTTTGGATGGTTAATCAGCAAGGGAATGGCTAAGCAATGAAAAAGCCTATGCTAAGCGCCGGGCAGGCGATTCAGAATATGCTGGAACAGGTCGATGCCAAAGCTGGCGTTGAATCTGTTGCTCTGGAGCTGGCGCTGGACAGAGTGTTGTCTGAGGCAGTTTTTTCTGCCATTGACGTCCCGGGTTATGATAACGCCGCAATGGATGGCTACGCACTGCGCGCTGCTGAGGTGTCACCCAATGCACCTCTAACTATTGCCGGAGCTGCGTTGGCCGGGCACGCTTTTAGTGCTGACGTGCCTGCAGGGGCCTGTGTACGCATCACTACAGGTGCAGTGTTACCCGCAGATCTTGATACGGTTGTGATGCAGGAGCTTGTTAGTCAGGTCGCTGATCGCAACGGTCTGCCAGCCATAACCTGTCAGCTGATACCAGACGTTGGTGAGCATGTACGCAAGGCGGGCGAAGATATCAGCAGCGGACAGTTGGTATTGGATGCCGGCCATAAATTGCGTCCTGCCGATATAGGTTTATTAGCGTCACTTGGTTTTGCTACGGTAAAAGTAAAGCCACGCTTAAAAGTGGCGGTGTTATCCAGTGGTGATGAACTGATTGCTCCCGGCGACATCTTGCCAGCGGACAAAATCTACGACAGCAATCGCTTTGTTATCAAAGCCATGTTGCAGCGACTGGATGTAGACATTATTGATTTAGGCTTAGTGCCTGATGATCCACAGCAGATTGAGCAGGCGTTTGCGCGGGCGATGGCAGAAGCTGATGTGCTGATCACCAGTGCCGGTGTGTCGGTTGGTGATGCCGACTATACCCGGCAAATTCTGAATAAACTTGGCCAGATTGATTTTTGGCAAGTGGCAATAAAACCGGGTAAACCTTTTGCGTTTGGCCGGCTGGCGAAGTGTTGGTTTTTTGGCCTGCCGGGTAATCCGGTTGCCGCAGTGGTTACGCTGGAGCAACTGGTGCAACCGGTAATACGTAAGCTAGCGGGCGAATTGGCAGCAACAACTCTGCCAACCTGGCGTGCGCAAACCATGGTTGATCTGAAGAAACAGCCCGGGCGGCAGGACTTTCAGCGCGGTTGGTTTTGGCAGGAGGCTGATGGCCTTAAAGTGAAAACCCTGGGCGCGCAAAGCTCGGGTATGCTTAGCTCTATTGCCAATGCTAATTGCTACATTGTATTAGCGGCTGAAAACGCCGGTGTACAAAGTGGCGATACGGTAACAATCCTGCCTTTTTCAGCCTTACTCCGTTAGCACTACCTCTTTTGCGCTGGTCTGAGCCAGCGCTCTGTTGATCTAAGTCAAGTTAACTGATCAGGTATACAAGCACACTGCAAAAAACGGAGGTGCTTATGTTATTGGTTGATGCGCTACTAGCAGAGTTAGAGTTGTTTGGCGTTAAGCAGCTATTTGGTATACCTGGCGATTTTGTGTTGCCGTTATTTGAGCAGTTACAGCAACGGGATCGTTTACCGCTGTATTATCTTAGTCACGAGCCCTCAGCGGTATTTGCTGCGGATGCGGCCGCCCGCATTAGTAACAAACCTGCTGCGGTATTACTAACCTACGGTGCCGGCGCATTAAACGCTGTGAATGCGGTGGCTCAGGCTTATGTTGAACATGTACCGCTGGTTGTTATCGCCGGTTTCCCCAGTGAGCAGGAAATAAAGCGAGGCTTACAAATTCACCATCAGGCAAAAACGGTTGACTCACAGCGCGATATCTATCGCGAAATCACCGCGTGCCAGGTAAGGTTGGATTCGGCTGAGCGGGTAGGTTTGGATATTCGTCTGGCGCTTAAAACCGCAGCCGAGCAAAGCCGGCCTGTGTTAATTGAAATACCGCGTGATGCGGTGCACTTTCGCACGACGTTGGCGGGGCAATACCAGTCACCCAAGGTGCCGATGCAAGAGCTTGCTCTGGCGGTGGCGCATCTTACTGACAAGTTAAAAGCCGCTAAGCGACCGGTGATCCTGGCGGGTGTCGATGTCAGGCGGTTCGACGCGGTGTCAGAATTACAGCAATTAGCAGAAAATCTTAATATCCCGTTTTGTAGCACCTTAATGGGCAGGGCCAGCTTTGATCAGCAGCACCCTTTGTATCGGGGGATTTTCCTGGATAAGTCTGATGTCAGGCCAACGCAGTTGCTAAAAGATGCCGATCTTATTTTGCAAATCGGCGTGATTAAAACCGACAGTAACTTCGCGGCCCATGCTGCATTATTTCCTGCGGGATCGGTGATTGAAATTGAGCAGAATAACCTGAAGCTGGATTTAGTGACTTACCATCAGTTACCGCTAAATGCCTTGTTGGCCGCGCTTAATGCGCAAAATATGCCGCCTTTTGCCGAGCAATTAGCGCTTGCTCAGCAAGCAGAGACCATGGCCGGGCAATTTAGTGCCAGCGCCGTGGTACAGCATTTGGATATGCGCTTGGCTGAAAGCACACAAACCGTACCCATTATTTCAGATATCGGCGATTGTCTGTTTGCTTCTTTACACGCCAAGCCCAGTTTAATGTTAGCGCCTGCGTTTTATGCCTCTATGGGCTATGCCGTGCCTGCTGCAGTTGGGGTGCAAGCGGTTACCGGCTTAAGGCCAGTGGTTCTGGTTGGCGATGGCGCTTTTTTAATGACGGGATTAGAGCTCGGGCACTGTGTCCGGTATGGTTTTGCGCCAATAGTGATTGTGTTTAACAACCGGCGCTGGGACATGATTGAAGCCTTTTCGCCAACGCTGCAATGCACACATTTGGATCATTGGCATTATGCTGATCTGGCCCGCGGCATGGGCGGGGTAGGCATGCAGGTTAATAGCCTGGACGATTTTGACCAGGCACTGGAGCTGGCTCTGCGTAGCAAACGCTTTAGCTTAATTGAGGTAATGGTGCCCGAAAACAGCCGCAGTGAGCGCTTAAATGCTTTTGCCGCTGGCTTTCTCGGCGCACAGAAAAACCCGGTCGCCTGTTAAGAATAAAGTTTAGAAAAAAACCGCCATTTAGGCGGTTTTTTTGCTTGTCAGCCCTAAACCACCTGCTATGGCGGTGGATTTTTACGGTGTGGTTAAAACAAATAGCTGATGTGCTGGTGAAAGCGCACTATCATGTCCTTGTGCTTGCCATCCAGCTGCAATTTATCACTCAAGCTGTGTAAAGCCGCTTCAACACGGTTCATAAACTTACCAAAGCCCATTTCTGTTTTGTCATCTTCAGTCGCCACGACTAAAAAATGTACCGAGTCGACTAACTTTTCGCTGCTGCAATAACTGACAAAAGGCGTTTCAGGGCGGGCTGGGTCAAAACCAAGGCGAATAAGTTCATTTGATGTATCTGATTGTTCGAACTTGCTATTTCTGACTAACGGTGTCAAACCGTTTGCTACCATAGCGCAATGCCCCAGCTGCTTGCCGGCAATGGCCTGCTCGAAGCTTGCACTTAAGCCTTGGTACAGGCTGCTATGCTCGCTTGGGTTATCCGCAAAGCGTTGTTTTAGTTGTCGGCTAATAGGCAAGGTTACATGCACATAGGTCAGCGCGCTATGTTCGGCCAGTTCGAGCTGACGTGCTTTATAACGTGCCGCCAAAGAGCGCAGTTTATAGCCATAACTCTCGGTTGGTGTTTTGAGCCTGGCGAACAGATCGTAGGTTAAATGCTGGTGGTCTCTGATTTTTATCGCCACATCTTTAACAGGAAGATGCTGCTTTAACTGTTGCAACAACTGGTAAACCCGCAGGTGAAAATCTGCAGCGTTGGCGCGCAGATTGTCGCCGGTGGCTAAAAATATCAGCTGTATTTTTTTTGCCTGATAGTTAGCGGTGCTAATCAGATCCTGAGCTTCGTGATAAAGTGGATTATAAAAAAACAGCACTTGTTCGGCAGTTTGCAGTGAGTAGGCTTCATGATGAAACCGCACCACAGGCAGCTTATCGTTTGCAATAAGATGCACGTTGTATAGCTGATATTCTTCAGCAAGTTTAAACAGATGTTCGCTTAATTGCTGATAACAATGCCAGCTGCCGACATAATGCTGGTAAAGTTCTGGGCTGGCTTTAAATTCGGCCAGGATGTATTGGTTAGATTTAGCGTTTTCGGGTAAGTAAACTTTGTGTTGGCTGCTAACTGGCATGATGCACTCCGGCGTGATGAACAATACCTTGACAGTGTAAAGGCGGGCCGTAACAAAACCTTGTTCCAGAACAACTTTGGCTGGTGATACTGCATTGGGGGTAGTGCGCTGACACAGGTGATAAGCAAAGCGGCTAGGCTGCGGTTTAACGTTTAATATATCGCAACGGCCTTAATCTGAGCGTAGACGGACATGCCTGCTTTTAGCTGTAACCGTTCGATAGAGTTATGGGTAATAAGAGCTTGTAACCGTTGGCCCTCAACGTCTAATTGCACTAAGCGTTCTGCCGGGTGCGGCGCGTTTGAAAAACCACAGATGCGGGCTTTCAGCTGGTTATTGACTGAGCTGTTGATAATGGGCTCAAGGCTTATCGCGACGTCTTTTGCTTGTATCCGTAAGCGGCAAGCACCGCTGAGGGGCTGATAAGGCAGCATCAGTTGTTGCTGACCCAGCTGCAACGCCAGCAGTGTGGTGCCAATACTCGCCCCGGTTTGACAATATAACACTGACATGGCGCCAAACGCTGAGAATGCTTCCAGACTCAGTTGCTGTTGCAACGGACCTTGTGTAACAAGCTGCCCCTGCTGTAGTAAGACAATATGGTCGGCAAGCTGCACAATATCGTCCAGTTGATGGCTTACTAACAACATAGGGATCTTTGTTTGCTGGCTGATACGGTGTAAAAAAGGCAGTATCTCAGCTTTACTTTGCTGATCCAGGCCAGCAAAAGGCTCATCCAACAACAACAGCTGCGGGCTGGTTAACAGGGCGCGTCCCAGCGCCAGCCGCTGTTTCTGCCCGCCGGACAATTGGTGCTGTTTCAGGCCAAGTAATGGCTTCAGATCAAGCATGGCTATGATCAATTCGGGGGTTAACGAGCGCTGCTGTTTTCGCGTGCGGTTAAAGCCATACAACAGATTTTGCTCAGTACTTAAATGCGGCAGCAGAAAAGCTTGCTGAAACACCATACCAATGCGTCGTTTCTCTACTGGTAATGCGACAGTGCCTGTTAGCCATGACTGGTTATTAAATTGAATCAGCCCTTGGCAATTGGGCTCCAGGCCAGCGATAGCACGTAGCAGGCTGGTTTTGCCGCAGCCCGAGCGCCCAACAATAGCGGTGATGCCCGTTGCCGGTAAGGTTGTGTTGATGTTCAGATCAAAATGCTGCCGTGCCAGCTGCAACTGTAAAGCAATCATGCTGCTACCTGGGCGAAGCGGCGCTGCGCGCTATAAACGATAGACAGCACAACAAACGCAGCCACTAACATGCCAATCGAAAGCGTGTGAGCTGCGGCGTAATTCATCGCTTCGGTATGATCGTAAATCAGAATCGATAGTACCCGGGTTTCCCCCGGAATACTGCCTCCCAGCATCAGTATGACGCCAAACTCCCCCAGGGTATGGGCGAAGCTTAAGGTTGCCGCAACAATAAAGCCGCCGCGGCAGAGCGGTAAGGTAATGCTGAAAAACCGATCTAAAGGACCCGCGCCAAGGCTTGCCGCCAGTTCATGCGGTAAAGGGCCCATATCCCGAAACGACTGCATCAGGGGTTGCACGGCAAAAGGTAGCGAGTAACACACTGAGGCCACTACAATGCCACTGAAACTAAACGCCAGGTGGGAGAACCCCATAAGCTCAAGAGTACTGCCAATAGCGCCATTTGGCCCAAGCAGCAATAACAAATAGAAGCCCAAAACAGTGGGTGGCAATACCAAAGGTAACGCCACTATTGCCTGAATTACAATGCGGCTTTTACTCGAGGTGCGCGCCAGCCACCACGCCAGCGGCGTGGCAACGATTAACAGCAGAACTGTTGTCAGACTGCATAGTTTCAGCGTTAACCAAATCGCCTGATAGTCGGCAGGACTAAGGTGCATAGCGCTCCTCATGGTTACGTTGTGGTTCAGTAAAACCGTACCTGAGCATAATGTTGCGGGCGTTTGTGCTTTGCAGGTAGGCGATAAATTGTTTGCTAAGCGGGTTAGTAGCGCCGTGCAAGGTAACAACATAGCCTTGCTCAAGTGGTGAGTGCAGCGTCTCGTCAATCAGCGTATAAGGCTTATCGTGTAAGGCCGGGGACAGAGCCAGTGACAAAGCAATAATGCCGATATCCGCTGCACCGGATTTGACCATTTGCGCGGTTTGTGCAATGTTCTCGCCGTAGACGATGTTACCTTGTAACTGTTGCCACACACCGGCAGCTATCAGAGCTTGTTTGGCGCGCAAGCCATAAGGGGCATGCTCTGGTTGGGCAATGGCGATACGCTTAAAACGCTTTTGCGTCAGATCGGACAGGTTAAGTGCGCGTATATCCGTGTTGCTACTCCACAGTACGATCCTACCTAACGCATGCAACTCTGGCGTGGTAGCAGTATAACCTGCTTCGGAGAGATTATTGGCATATTGGATATCGGCAGAAAAATAAATATCGAACGGTGCGCCATGTTGGATTTGGCTACTGAGTTTTCCGCTGGCGCCAAATACTAACTCGACCGTTGCAGCAGTGTGCTGCTGTTTGAATTGCGCCACGATATCCGTAAGGGCAAACCTGAGATCCGACGCTGCGGCTATGGTTAGCTTGTCTGCCGCCTGCAGCGAAAGACAGAAAACGGTGAACATCAGGTAAAGCGCGTGGCGCAACATCTTTAGTGCTCCCAGCGTGCTAATGCCACTTTATCGCTGTCTTTGGCGGCTACCCAGTATTCGGCTTCAGTGGTGTGTTCTTTTTTCCAAAATGGCGCCTGATTTTTCAGGTAGTCCATAATAAATTCGCAGGCATTAAAAGCGGCTGCCCGGTGAGCACTGGCCACGCCGACAAAGACGATTTGGGCGTTGGGTTTTAAATAGCCAACCCGGTGAATAATATGCACTGCACCCAGCGCCCAGCGCGATTTCGCTTTGTAGGCGATATCTTTTAACGCTTTTTCCGTCATGCCCGGGTAGTGTTCCAGTGTCATGCCAGATAGGGTAGTGCTTTGCAGATCCCGTACTAGCCCACAAAAGGTAACGATGGCACCGCAACCGGCATTACGGCGTAACTCGTTATACTCACTGGCCTGGCAAAAGTCATCCGTTTGCACAGCAACAAATACCGTCATGCTAACCTCCGGTGACCGGTGGGAAAAAGGCTACCTCATCGCCAGCAACGACCTCGGCACTGTGGCTAACCATGGTTTGGTTAATGGCACAAAGTAACTCTGTACCGCTTAAGGCTTGCTGCCATTGTTCATTGTGCTGTTGTAAGTGTGACAACAGTGACTCGACGGTCGTTGGGGTAGCGCAATGCGCGGTATATTGGTCACAATGCAGCCGTTCACGTAGCGCGGCAAAAAACAGCACTTTAATCATGATGAGTCTCCAGTAAATAGTGCCCGGACTTGCCACCTGTTTTTTCCAGCAGTTGCACATCGTGAATAGACATAGATTTATCGACGGCTTTGCACATATCGTAAATGGTAAGTGCTGCAACGGATGCAGCCGTTAACGCTTCCATCTCTACGCCAGTTTGGCCGGTTACGCTGCAGTAAGATTCAATATAAATCTGGCCCCGCTCGGGGTTAAGCTGGAAGTCGATGCTGACTTTGCTTAGCATCAGGCTATGGCATAAAGGGATCAGCTCACTGGTTTTCTTCGCGGCCATAATGCCGGCAATACGTGCCGTCGCCAGCACATCGCCTTTTTTCAGCAATGCCTGCTCAATAAGCTTAATAACCTCACTTGAGGTCTGCACTTTGGCTGATGCCCTGGCTACGCGCTGGTTAGCCATTTTATCGTTAATATCAACCATTGCGGCGGCACCATTGGCATTTAAATGGGTGAGAGTAGCGGTTTGCATATTGGACATGTCAGGCTCCACAGGTTTGGCTGGGGCTATGTTTAACATGGGCGACAAAATTACAGGGCCCGGTTTTTCCGCTAAGCTGCGGTAAGATCAGTTGCTGCATTGCTAACTGACACGCTGAACCAGAACCGGGCATGGCAAATATCAGTGTGTCATTGGCTAACCCGGCCAAGGCGCCAGATTGCAGCGCCGCAGAGCCAACATCCTGATAAGACAGCTGGCGAAATAGCTCGCCAAAGCCGGGTACCGTACTATCAAGCAGCGGCGTTATGGCAGCAATAGTACAGTTGTTTTTTGCATAGCCGGTACCGCCGTTTATCAGCACAACCTGTACCAGATCACTGGCAATCCAGTGGCTAAGCTGAGCGCGCAGCAGATACTTGTTATTTGGCAGTAACGCCCGGCCAACAAGGTTATGCCCCGCTGTTTGTAAGGCGTCGCAGAGTAAGGCGCCGCTACTGTCATTGTGTTCAGTTCGACTGTCCGATACGGTAAGTACACAAATCGCAAGCGGATAAAAATGCGTTAAGTCAGGCTTGGGCATAATCCCTCCGGTTCGCTAAAACGTTAAGACACTGCTGCCATTGTTCGAGGGTGTTTGTGTTAAGTAGCTCGGATGCAGGGCCTGCAACAGATAAGGCACCAAGTTGGTCGAGTAATTGTTTTACAGAGCGTTTCCCTGCATGTAATTGCTGTTCAATCTGGTTAGCCAAGCTGGTGCTAACCGGTAACACGCAAGGTAGCGGGCTATCGGTAAAGTAAGTCGCCTGGTTCGCAGCAGCATTTAGCAACAGGTGTAGCGTGTCGGCCGTTAACAGTGGTGTATCCACAGCCAGCACCAATAATCTATCGCTGGTACAGTGGCCCAGACTGGCTAAAATGCCTGCCAACGGACCTTGTTGATGTAGCATGGGCTGTGCTAAATCCTGAATAAAGCCGGCTTGATTACGGCTTACCAAAACCTGTTTGGCGCCGGCTGCAAATGCCAGTTGCTGCATATGCGACAGCAAAGTTTGCCCCTGAATGTTAAGTAGGGCTTTATCTTGTCCCATTCTGCTGGATAAGCCGCCGGCCAGGATCAGGGCAGTGAACGCAGTGTGTGTTTGCATGCTAGCCTCCGATCTGTGCAAGGTGCCGCGTGCTGCCACTGTGTTCCAGTTGTAACTGATGGCTATAGGCTTTGCCTTGCACCGCTTGTTGTAAAAAGCGCTGCAGTGCTGCGGTGTCGTCGGTGTGTAAGAAAGAGCGCAGATCCTGATAGCTATCAGTAAACAGGCACAGATAGAGCTGACCGAGGCTGGATACACGTAAACGATTACAGTCGGAGCAAAAATCTTTGCTGTAAGGCATGATTAAACCGATATTGCCTTGATAATCCGGGTGTGAATACTCAAGAGCCGGGCCATCGGTTTTCGCTTTTGTCTTGAGTTGCCAGCCCTGCTGCAGTAACTGGTTTTGGATCAGACTGCCACTTAAGTGCTGACGCTTATAATAGCTGGCATTATCGCCCGTGCGCATCAGCTCGATAAATCGCAGTGCGATAGGCTGAGATTTAACAAAGCTAAGAAAGTCACCTAGTTCAGCGGCATTATGCTGTTTGAGTAACACCGTGTTGATTTTAACTTGCGCAATGCCCACGGCTTGCGCATAAGCAACGCCTGCAAGAATTTCGGCCAGTTTGTCCTGACCGGTAATGAGGTGAAAGTTATCAGCGTCCAGGCTATCTATACTGACATTAATCGCATCAAGCCCTGCAGCTTGCCAGGCTTTAGCATCGCGCAGTAAGCGGTAACCGTTGGTTGTAAGCGCCACTTTTTCGATGCCGGGCACAGCTTTGCAGGTTGCAATGATTTCGGTTAAATCTTTTCTCAGTGAGGGCTCGCCTCCGGTTATCCGTACTTTGCGGGTGCCAAGCTGTGCAAAGGCGGTAACCAAGCGCTTTATTTCAGCAATAGACAATTCACCAGCGCGTGAATCGCAGGTGTTGCCATCAGGCAGGCAATAGCTGCAACGGAAGTTACAGGTCTCCGTAATGGATAAGCGTAAATAACTAAAGCGGCGCGCATAGGCGTCAATTAACATAACTCACCTTTCCAAATGGGGAGGTGTGGCCGTTTCCAGTCATACCCGGTGGCGTTATTGCCACGGCTTACCGTTCCTAGCCTGGTTAAAGCCTTAGAGCCGGTAGCTCGGTGTTATGTCTGTAAGCTTAAGCAGTTTGCTGGCGTATTGTTATTGCCAAGAAGGGGCGTTTTACTACTACCTAGTGGGTAGATTGTTTTCATTTGACCTTGAGTCTTACGAGATGCTTTGTGACATATCTAATTAGGTGGCGCAAATTCACAGTGCCACTACATTGTGTAAAATATCCGAAGTGACGCCAGAGTTTTTGACCTGTAAAATTAAAATGTGACCAGTCACTAGGGTGGTCAAAACTTTTTTTGTTGGGAGTTTGATAGCAACCTTGTTTGGTCACCAATTGGTCACCGTTGCAAATTTTAAGCAAAACAGCGGTGATTAGGAGAGGGTGCATAAAGCTGCTGTTGTTTGAAGTATAAAATTCAGTATTTGTTAAAGTATTTAAAATCAGAAGATTAAAAACAAAAACGCCGCTCAGTGAGCGGCATTTTTGTTTGAATTTGTTGGTGCGTCCTAGTGGACTCGAACCACCGACCCCCACCATGTCAAGGTGGTGCTCTAACCAGCTGAGCTAAGGACGCACACGTTGTGTTGTAATCGCTAGTGCTGCGCACGGCTAACAACGGCGGCTATGTTATTGTGCCACTGCTGTATTGGCAAGTGTTTTTATAGTAATGGTGCGAGTTTGCTGTATTTTTCGCCGCTTTATGTCAGCTGCCAGACGTTAACTGCAGCGGACATTGACTGTTGACGCTTTGCCACCATTTTACGTGGTTACTCAGTTCTGTACGCATTTGCTGATAATTGCCGTCAAAGCGCTGTTGCAGTGCAGGCTGTAGTGGCGTATCGCGGTAAAGCGCTTCCAGTAGTGGCCAAAGTTGTTGGTGGTAGCGTTCAAGGTTAACCGTGTACTGCTGCACCTGCGCAATAAAGTACTTATTAAAAATATTGGCCAGAATGTCCAGCTGTTGTTTGTCTGGCCGCGGTTGACACAATTGCTCGGGTTTAACACTGGCCAGCATTAAATTAAGCTGTGCCAGCTGATGGCTGCTTAGCCGCAGGCTGTGTTGTAAGCGGCCGATAAAGTTGTACTGATACAACAGTTGTAACTGCTGCTCTATGTCAATCGCACCAGCAGCCTGCCAGTTTTGATCGCGGATAAATTGTTGTAGCTGCGTGAGTTCTGTCAGAGCTTGCCAGGTTTCGCTTTGTCCAGCTGTATCGCTAAGTGGCAGGCTTTCACGCACACCAAACAGCTGTTTGCGCAAGGTGTCGTCAGTTAGCAGCATATTGTTAAAGGCAACATGCACGCTGTCTTGCTTATGCTGATACACCTGTTGCAGCTGTTGCAGCAACGCTGTGTTATCCCAGCTTTGGCTAAGACAGTTTTGTAACTGACTTAAAAAGCGCAGCTCGTAGCTTAATTGTTTACTGGCGCTGTATACCCGGCCAAGGCTTGAGTTGCGCTCGCCAATTAAGGTATCCAGGCCACAGCGGCGGGTGGCGAAGGTGTCTGTCAGGTCGAGCCGTAAATCAGGCAGCGGCTGCTTTACATCACGTGGCTCTGCCAGAGCGGCGGCGGCGGGCATTGGCGTTTGTATCGCCTCCGTAGCCAACACCCGCGCCAGGCGCTGCTGGTAGTTTTTAAACACCTTATCGCCATTATTGCCGGAGCAGGCGATTAGGCTAAGGGCCAGTAACGGCAGTAGCCATAGCTTCATGTTCTAAGCTGCCTCTTGTTCGAATCTATGCAGTGTACGTTTTAAGATAATAGCCAGTAGTATTGCTGCCACACTCAGGCCGGCGATAATGCCCACCCAGAAACCGTGTGCCCCCATCGGTGCTACCAGCCAGTCAGTTAAGCCTAATACGGCGCCCAGGCCAAAACCGATTGGCCAGTAAGCGATAAAGGTAATAAAGAACACCGGTTTAGTCACTTTCATACCGCGCAGCGCGCAGGCTGATACCACCTGAATGGCGTCGGATACCTGATAAAAACAAGCCAGAATAAGCAGCGATGCCGCCAGCGCCACAACGCTTTGATCCGGTGAATACAGCGTGGCAATGCTACCGCGCAGCAGATACGTGAAACTGGCAATTGCAAAAGACATCAGCACCGCCAGTACTATGGCGGTAGATACCGCTTTTTTCAGCTCCAGTATGCTTTGCTGGCCAACTAAATGCCCCACCCGAATAGTGGTGGCCATACCCAAACTCAATGGCAGCATAAACACAATGCCACTGTAGTTTTGCGCAATTTGATGGCCGGCTACCATAATCGGCCCCAGGTGTACTATGGCCAGCGGTATACAGGCAAATAAGGTGACTTCAAAGAAGATAGAAAAGGCAATGGGCGTACCGATACAAATAATTTGCCAGATATCTTTAAAGTGAACCCGGTAGCTGTCTGGGTGGGTGCGGTAGCGGGCGGTACTGCGGCTAAACCAGCCATAGATTAACATAGCAATAAACATCGCCAGAAAGACCAGGGCTGTGGCAATACCACAACCAGCCCCGCCCATGGCTGGCATACCCAGCTTACCGTAGATAAAAATATAATTAGCCGGGATATTAACCAGAATGCCCACAAAGCTAATCCACATACTGGCCTTGGTATTACCAATGCCTTCAAACATACTGCGCAGCACCATGTAGCCGGCGGCGGGAAATAAGCCGAAGCTGACATAATACAGATAATCCAGCGATTTTTGCCGCAGGGTTTCATCCATTTTAAGCAAGTCTATCGGTACATGCACATACAGCATCAGTACAAACAGCATTGCTGCCAGTGCCATAGCTAAATACATCGCCTGCGTTGTGAAGTGGGTGACCGGTTTGACCTGTTTACTGCCGTAGTACTGCGCCACTATGGGCGTTAACGCTAGCAATAAACCCTGCATGGTCATTACTACCGGAAACCATAGACCGGAGGCGACAGCAATAGCCGCCATATCTACTGCGCTATAACGGCCAGCCATAACCGTATCGACAAAATACATTAGGGTTTGTGTCAGCTGCGCCAGCACGATGGGGCCGGAAAGTTTCAGGATGGTTCTGGCTTCGAAGCGGGAAAAAGGTAACATAGGCAGGTCTGTTGTATCAGCAGCGTGTAATGGCGCGCAATGTAGCACAAATGGGGGCTTATGTTTACCGGAATAGTTCAAACCAAAGCGCAGTTAACTGCCATTCGCGACGAAGCGGGTTTTCGTCAGCTAACCTTGCAGCCTGGCGCGCAATATCTACAAAATCTGGCCCGTGGCGCCAGCATTGCCATTAATGGTGTGTGTTTAACGGTAACTGATTTTGATTCTGCGGCCGGTTGGGTGTGTTTTGATGTGATAGCTGAAACCTTAAGCAAAACCAATCTGGGCGCTTTAAGCCCTGGCGATGCGGTTAATTTTGAGCGCTCGTTAAGCTTTGGCAGCGAGCTGGGCGGCCATATAGTGTCTGGTCATATTCAAACTACGGCGACATTAACGGCGCTGGAGAAAACAGCTAATAACTGCGCTATGCGTCTGACATTAGCACCAGAGCATATGCGTTACATTTTAAGCAAAGGCTTTATTGCAGTAGAGGGCTGCAGTTTAACGGTAGGCGAAACCTATGTTGATGGCTTTAGTCTGTATTTAATTCCGGAAACTCTGGCCATTACCACACTTGGCCAAAAGCAGGTTGGCGATATAATTAATATCGAGCTGGACCAGCAAACACAAACCATAGTGCAAACGGTAGAGCGCATCATGGCTGAGCGATTTTCGTCGCCGTAACCGGTTTAATAGTATTGCTCGTCGTCGGCATCAATAAATAGTTGAATGCTACGATGCTGTTCGTCTTTGTGTACCCGCACATGTATAGGATTGCAGCAGTTGCTGCAGTCCTCTATGTAATCCTGATCATCATCGGTCACTTCTACGCTAAGGTGTGTAGCGTGGCCGCAAAACGGACAGCTGATGGTTTGCTGTAAAATGCTCATATTGGCTCCTGCGCCAGCATTATTCAGGCTTTGCTGGGGCTGCTTAAACTTCGTCCGCCGTCTACTGCCAGAATTTGGCCGGTAATATAAGGCGAGCGCACTAAAAATAGCACCGTGTTGGCAATATCTTGTGGTGAGCCCAGAGTGTTAAGCGGTATTTGCCGCAGTATGGCGGCCTTGTCTTGCTCGCTCAGTTGCACAGATTGCTCTGGTGGCCACAAAATTGCGCCCGGCGCTATGCCGTTAACTGTTATTGTAGGCGCTAATTCTAACGCCAGCGATTTTGTCATCATTAAAAGTGCCGCCTTTGCCATGCAATACAGGCTGTGCTCTGCCAATGGCTTTTCGGCATGAATATCCACCATATTAATAATGGCCCCCCGCTGTTTCGCCAATTCCGGTGCTAAGGCCTGGCTTAAAAAGTAGGGCGCTTTAACATTGGAGCCAAACAGGTCTTGCCACTGAGCTGTGCTGGCTTGTGCAACCGGCGTAGGGAAAAAACTGGAGGCATTATTCACCAGTACATCCAACCGGCCAAAGCAGGCTACGGCATTTGCTGCCAGCGTTGGCCAGAGTTGTTCGTCAAGTAAGTCTGCGTGCAGCACAGCGGCACTGTTAGCGCGCTGTTGATTTAGCAGCTGAGCCAGTGTTGCCGCGTCATCGCGTGAATGGTTGCAGTGAATAATGACATTATAACCAGCGCTGTGCAGTGTTATTGCGGTTTGCCGGCCAAGCCGTTTGGCGCTGCCGGTGATTAGTGCGACGGGCAGCGCAGAAGTGTTAAGCATAGAGAATCTCAGTTAGTTGCAGGCAGCGGTTATATCGGTAATGACTGCAAAGCGATCAGTAAAATAAGTGTTTAATCATGTCTTGTGCCTGCAGCAGATAAGCGCCGCGAAATAGATTGGCGTGGTTAAGCACATGGTAAAGATTATAAAGATCTTTACGTTCATTAAAAGACTGTTGTAGCGGATAGAGCTCGTTGTAGCTTTGATAAAAGGCGTCAGGAAAACGGCCAAACAAGGTAGTGTAAGCAATATCAGCTTCGCGGTCGCCAAAGTAGCAGGCTGGGTCAAACACTGCTGGCGTGTCAGCACAAAAACCGACATTGCCACGCCATAAGTCACCGTGCAGCAAACTGGGCGCCGGCTGATAATGTTGCAGCCGCTGGCGACATTGCTCGACCAGATAATCGATTTTGCCAAAGCCAAAGCCTTGTTCCATCAGTAACTGCAGCTGCCAGCCAAGGCGTTGCTCTGAGAAAAAACTACTCCAGTTACTTTGCCATTTATTGGGCTGCACAGTACTGCCCAGCATAGTGTCCCAATCGAAGCCATACATTGCTTGATCATGCTGTTTGTGTAGCAGTGCCAATTGCTGGGCCAAATTGCGCCAGCCAGTTACACTTTCGCCTTGCAGTGGCAGATATTCCAGCACTAAAAAGGCTTTATCCACGGTTTGACCACTACAAACAACCTGTGGTACCCGAATACAATGTGCTTGCTTCAAGGTTTGCAGGCTAAGTGCTTCGGTTTCAAATTGTTCTAACTGCTCGCGCTGGTTTAATTTAACAAAGTAGTGTTGGCCTTTGCCACTGATATGCCATGCCAGATTAATACTACAGCCATCCAGTTGCACTTTGTTTTCTATCTGAAAACCGCTATCCAACTCACTGTTGATATGTTCAGCAATGGCCTGCCACATGCGCTAACTCCTGTTGTACCCGTACTAAAAGTATGGCTGATCAACTGGAAATTTCACTGATCGGGATCATACTAACAGTACGTAGTTTAGCCTAAGCTAATGACGATGTTGATTTATCCTCCATATTACAAGGCAATTTTATGACAATACCCACGGCACAGTTCCGTAAGTCTGCTTATCAGATTATGTTGGCTGTAAATATGTTGCTGCTTATCGTTGCGCTTGGTCTGGCACTGGTGAATAACAGCTGGTTGGCGGCTATCCTGGTTGGGTTGCCCACTGCAATTATACCGCTGCTACTGTACAACATGCTTGGTGATCACATACTCTCCCGTGTGAGTTACGGTGTAAGTTTTATGTTCTTCGCGGCACTGTTTATTCATGAAACCGGCGGCATGCTGGAGATGCACTTTGCGATTTTTGTGCTTTTAGCAGTACTTATCGCGTTTCGTGATTACATCGTTATTATTGCCGCCGCTGTGACCATCGCTGTTCACCATTTACTGTTTATGTACTTACAAATGCAAAGCATCGGCGTTTATCTGGTGCCGCAAGAGAGCCTGTCATTTGGCATTATTATGTTGCATGCCTTGTTTGTGGTTGTAGAGTCGGCGGTACTTATCATTATATCCAGGCAGAGTCTGCGAGAAGCACAGGTAGGCCAGGCCTTGTTTGATGCCACTGATGCCTTGTTAACAAAAGACAGCAAAATTGTGCTGACGCATCGTTGTGATGATATTAAGTCACAGGTCGTTAATAGTTTTAATTCGGTACTCAATTCGTTGCAGCACACCATAACCACCATTGGTAATGCCAGCGATACCTTAAAACAAGACGCAACACAGTTGTTGCAAGATGGCCATGATTTATCTGATAGCATGATTAGAAAATTGGCTGAGGTAGACCGGATAGCTGCAGCCACAGAGCAAATGTCATTAAGTATCCGCGAGGTGACTGAGTTGTCGATGCAGGTACTGGATGCCGCAAAGCTGGCTGAGCAAGCGGCTACTGACGGTAAGCAGTCGGTTGGCCAGACTATTGGCTCGGTATCTGCTTTAGCGCAGCAGTTGGCTCAGACTGGCGATAAAGTTAACGATGTGGCTAAGGCCACGGCCGATATTCGTAAAGTATTGGATGTTATTGAGTCAATTGCTGAGCAAACCAATTTGTTGGCACTTAACGCTGCTATTGAAGCTGCCCGTGCTGGTGAGCAGGGGCGTGGCTTTGCCGTGGTCGCTGATGAAGTTCGCACCCTGGCGTCGCGCACCCGTGGCTCGACTGATGAAATTAAAATCATGATTGGTCAATTAGTACAGAACAGCAATGAGTCGGTAACCGTAGTTGAGCGCAGCGTTGAACAGCTAGCCGATACCCGTCAGCATGCGGAGCAAAGTGGCATAATGCTGGAGCAAATACTGCAACATGCCCGGCAGGTTGCCAGTTCCGCAGATATCATGGCCGATGCTCTGCGACAACAAAGTACAGCCAGCGAAGAGGTCGCTCAGGGCGCGCAGCATATTAGCAGCATGACATCTGAGCAAAATGCTCAAGGTGAGCGGGTGGTGCAAAGTGCTCGCCGCGTCGGTGATATTACTACAGTGCTGGCAGCAGAATCGACGAAGTTTGTTGTTTGAACCGAAAGGACCGCCGCTTGCAGCTGGCGCTGCTGCTGTTTGGCGGGTGGATTATCCTGATGTCAGCGCTACTGTTTTATCTGGGCCAGCGCCACTACGGTGTTTTTGCACCTGATAAGGTGTGGCATAGCACTACGATTGAGGCTGCCGCTTTTGGACTAACAGCGGCTTCTGGCTTTCAGATACTGCATGTGTTCGCCGACGGCTGTGTGTGCAACGCCCGCGCTAAGGCGCATATCCGGCAACTGAACACATTACAGATACCCGAGGATGTAGAGCAGCATTTTTTTAGCCCGGCAGATACCGCATCTGCCGGCTTTACGCTGCCAGCAACGCCTGCGGTGCTGATATTTTTTCAAGGTAAACTGCTTTATGCCGGGCCTTACGCATCCGGGCCTTTGTGTGCAGTGGACGATAGTCTTATAACACCTATACTCAAGCAGCAGGTAATATTGCCCGGGCTCTGGTTGAATGCTGAAACCAGCGCCTGCCGCTGTCCGTTGTAGTTACCCGGGAGACGAATCATGCCAACGCCAGGCTCCAGCGCTAATATAGATATGCAAAATGTGCAGAGTTTGTTTGCGGCTCAGCCTATTTTTGATACCGACAATAACCGTATAGCAGTTGAGCTGTTGTATCGCAGCGACACTGGTGTGACGGCGCTGGAGCTGGGTGAAAATCTGGCGACAACTGAGCTGATTTATAATTTATGCAGTGGCATTTCTGCCCAGATAGCCCAGTACAATGCACCGGTTTTTATTAATGTTTGCTCTGATTTCCTGATGTCCAGCAGTTTTTTGCCGCTCGAGGCTGATAAAGTAGTTGTTGAGTTGGTTGAACGCATTGCGCCAAGTGCAGAGCTTATCGCCTGCGTTGCGGCATTAAAGCAGCGTGGTTTTCGTTTTGCGTTGGATGATTTCGAGTTTACCCCCGAGTGGGATCCATTGATTGCACTGGCCGACATTATCAAAGTGGATATTTTACAATGCTCCTTTGACACGATACGCGAACAAATGTTGCGCTTGCGCCGGTTTCCGTTAATTTGGTTGGCAGAGCGGGTCGAAACGCCAGAGCAGCTGCAGCAATGCAAAGCTTTAGGCTTTACCCAGTTCCAGGGGTTCTTTTTAGCCCGGCCTGAATTAGTTACAGGTAAAAAACTTCCAGTGGCAACGCTAAAACTGGCAGAGCTGATTGACAACCTGTTTCAGCCTGAACCTGATATTGCAAAATTATCCCGGCAATTAAACGATGAGCCTACCCTGGTCATTGGTATGCTGCGTATAGCGAACAGCCCACTGTACAGAAAAACCCGTGAAGTCAGCTCGGTAAAAGATCTTATCGTTCGGTTGGGGCTTGATGTGGTTAAAAAATGGGTGCTTATGTTTGCTGTACTGAACAATTGCAGCCCGGCAGCAGCCAGTTTAATTCTTACCCGGGCTTACACTGCGCTGCGGCTGGCTGAACACTGGCATTTAGATATTAACAGGCAACTTCAGTGCTTTTTAACGGCGCTAATTTCCGGCGTTGATGTGTTGTTCGGTGTGGCTCCTGCTGAGTTTGTCGCCGGGCTAAACATTGCACCAGAGATTAAAGAGGCAATTTGTCAGGGGCAAGGCGACGCCGCCAAAGCCGTTGTTATAGTGCAATCCATCGAGCAAACCTATTCAATGAAAATGTTAACTGATGACATAGCCCAACAGTATTTTAGTTTGTACAACCAACAGCAGTATGAGGTACAGCAAAAGTTTCGGCTGTTTGCCGGTAGTTAGGCTTGCTTCGCCCGCAATTATGGCTTTTAGCCATTAACAACACCTGTTACTATAGCCGCCGATTTATTCGCCTTACTGCTAGCACCATCTTATGACTTTTCGTGTAAGTCATTAACTGATGGCGTTGCAGCAAGATGCTAACCCTTTGAACAAAAAACATGTGACCCTTGGTATGGGCCACCACTGTATAAGGATTTATCATGCCAGTTATTACTCTGCCTGATGGCAGCCAGCGCGCTTTTGATCATGCCGTTTCCGTTATGGATGTCGCCAAAGACATCGGCCCGGGCTTAGCCAAAGCCACCATCGCCGGCAAGGTGAATGGCCAGTTAGTCGATGCCTGTGACCCTATCACGACAGACTCAACCTTAAGCATTATTACCAGCAAAGATCAGGACGGCCTGGACATTATCCGCCACTCTTGTGCGCACTTATTAGGCCATGCCATTAAGCAGCTGTGGCCGAATGTTAGAATGGCCATAGGTCCGGTAATTGATAACGGCTTTTACTACGACGTAGATTTAGACCAGCCAATCAGCAGCGACGATTTAGCCAAGCTTGAGCAGCGTATGTTCGAACTGGCAAAAACCGAATACGACGTGATCAAGAAGAAAGTTAGCTGGCAAGAAGCGGTTGATACCTTTAAAGCCCGTGGCGAAAGCTACAAGCTGGAAATCCTTGAGCAAAACGTCAGCCGTGATGACCAGCCCGGTTTGTATCACCATGAAGAATATATTGATATGTGTCGTGGCCCGCATGTGCCAAATATGCGCTTTTGCCAGCACTTTAAAATTATGAAAGTGGCCGGCGCTTACTGGCGCGGCGACGCAAAAAACAAAATGTTGCAGCGCGTCTACGGCACCGCCTGGGCTGATAAAAAGCAGCTGGCAGCCTATTTGTTGCAGTTAGAAGAAGCCGAAAAGCGCGATCACCGTAAAATAGGTAAAGCGTTGGGGTTATTTCACTGGCAGGAAGAAGCACCGGGTATGGTGTTTTGGCATAACGACGGCTGGACCATCTTCCGTGAGCTGGAAAGCTTTGTGCGCGAAAAACTGGGTGAGTACGACTACGACGAAGTAAAAGGTCCGTTAATGATGGATCGCGTGCTGTGGGAAAAATCCGGCCACTGGGAAAAGTACGCCGACAATATGTTTACTACCCAGTCTGAGCACCGCGAATATGCCATTAAGCCGATGAACTGCCCGGGCCATGTGCAGATATTCAATCAGGGCTTAAAGTCTTACCGCGATTTACCACTACGGATGGCTGAGTTTGGTTGTTGCCACCGTAACGAGCCATCAGGCGGCTTACACGGTTTAATGCGCGTGCGTGGCTTTACCCAGGACGATGCGCATATCTTTTGCACGGAAGACCAGGTGCAGGCCGAGGTGACCAAATGTATCCAGATGGTATTTGATACCTACAGCACTTTTGGCTTTAAAAACGTCGCAGTAAAACTGTCTACCCGGCCGGCACAGCGTATCGGCACCGACGAAATGTGGGACCGCGCTGAGCAGGGCTTAACCGAAGCGCTAAAAGCCAATGACATCGCCTATGATTTGCAGCCGGGCGAGGGCGCGTTTTACGGCCCGAAAATTGAATTTACTCTGCATGACTGTTTAGGCCGTGCCTGGCAGTGCGGTACTGTGCAGTTAGACTTTGCTTTACCAGGCCGTTTAGGTGCCACTTTTGTCGCAGAAAGTGGCGAAAAGCAAACGCCGGTAATGATCCACCGTGCCATTTTGGGTTCAATTGAGCGTTTTATCGGTATTTTAATTGAAGAGTATGCCGGTTTATTTCCTGCCTGGTTGGCGCCGACTCAGGTTGTGGTAATGAACATTACCGATAATCAGGCCGAATATGTGCAAAATTTAGTAAAAACTTTCAAATCTCACGGTATTAGGGTCATAAGTGACTTGAGAAATGAGAAGATAGGCTTTAAAATTCGCGAGCACACGCTTAAGCGCATTCCTTACCTTGTTGTCGTTGGTGATAAAGAAATGGAAGCCGGTGATATTGCACTGAGAACGCGCAAGGGTGAAGACTTGGGTAAGATGTCTGTGGAAGCTTTTGTAGAAAAGCTGACTACAGAAATTAAGACCCGGGTGTAAACCCAGTTAAGCGATAAGAATAATTTTCGGAGGAACATACTATTAAAGTAGGAAAGAAGACATTACCTGCAAACCGTCCTAACAGGATCAATGAAGAAATTAACCTGCCAGAGGTACGGTTAATTGGTATTGAAGGTGAGCAACTGGGTGTAGTAAGTATTGCTGAAGCCATTCGTTTGGCTGAAGAAGGCGGCGCAGATTTAGTAGAGATTAGCCCGACAGCCGAACCGCCAGTATGTAAGTTGATGGACTACGGTAAGTTCCTGTTCGAAAAGAGTAAAGCTCTTAAAGAGCAGAAGAAGAAGCAAAAACAGATCCAGATTAAGGAAATAAAATTCCGGCCTGGAACTGATGAAGGCGATTACCAGGTAAAACTACGCAACCTGCGTCGCTTCATTGAAGAGGGTGACAAAGCTAAAGTAACGCTGCGCTATCGTGGTCGTGAAATGGCGCATACTGAGATCGGCATTGAGATGTTAAATCGGATTAAAGAAGATTTATCAGACATTGCTTTGTGCGAATCTTTCCCCTCACGGGTGGAAGGTCGCCAGATGATCATGATGCTGGCCCCAAATAAGAAGTAATAAGTGCTTTTAAGTGTAACCCCGCACTGCAAAGGGCGGGGCTGACGCCTTATTATTCGTTGTAACTTAACAATGCGAGTTTTTAACTATGCCAAAGATGAAAACCAATAAAGGTGCTGCGAAGCGTTTCAAAAAAACCGCTTCTGGTAGCTTTAAACGTAAGCAATCACACCTTCGCCACATTTTGACGAAGAAGACCTCTAAGCGTAAGCGTCAGTTAGGTCCAAAAACCTTAGTCGCTAAAGTAGACATCGCCGGCTTAGTCCGTTGCATGCCGTACGCATAATTAATTAGGAGTCTGACATGCCAAGAGTTAAACGTGGTGTAACGGCGCGCGCGCGCCATAAGAAGGTATTAAACCAGGCTAAAGGTTACTACGGTGCCCGCAGTCGTGTTTATCGTGTTGCTTTCCAAGCCGTTATTAAAGCCGGCCAATATGCTTACCGTGACCGTCGTCAACGTAAGCGTCAGTTCCGTCAACTGTGGATCGCGCGTATTAACGCGGCGTCACGTATGAATGGTTTATCTTATAGCCGTTTCATTGATGGCCTGAAAAAAGCCTCTGTTGAAATCGACCGTAAGATTTTAGCTGACATCGCAGTATTCGATAAAGCAGCCTTTACTGCTTTAGTGAGCAAAGCGAAACAAGCCTTAGCAGCGTAATTTACCTTGCTATGAAAAAGCCACCTTGCGGTGGCTTTTTTTATGCTGAGACAAACTGTGGCTTAGTTAACTGCGGGCGTGAATTGCAGAATTAACTGATTATTTTTAAACAGTTGCAGTTTTTCGCCATTTACTTCAGCCCGATCTGCTCCTTGCAGTGATTGAGTAAATTGCTGTTCCAGTTCGCTGCTTTCAGCACAGAATTTACGGGTGCTGATAAGGGGTTGTACACTCAGTTGGTTAGAGCGCTGTTTATAGTTGCCGTTAAAGTTGTTACAGCCGGCAAAGCCGTACAGGCGTTCATTTTGATCGAATATTACCCGAACATTAAGTTGCTGTGGGATATAACGATCAGTGAGTTTTTCAGCGCGCCAGACAATGCCCTGCATTCTGCCCGGGGTATTTTGGTCCGGGCACACGGCGCCTGGCCAAAACTGTTCAAATTTATCAATGAATAAGGTTTGCTGTTGATCATCCTGACCGCGTCGTCCTTGCAGGGTGGCGATCACAGCCTTGCCTTTGTATCGCTCATCTTGTTGATACTGTCGCATTACCGGTAAATGAAACTGCGTATTGGCGACATTTAATGTATCACCGCTGCGGCAACTGGTGAAGGTAGCCAGGTTATCCTTCAGCTGATACAACCCCAGCATAGCTTGACGGGTATCCAACTTTTTAAATTCGGTTTCGCGCCGCAACTGATAGTTCAGATTGCTGGTGATAGGTTTGCCGCTTAGATCCAGCATAGTCAGCTGATTATTTGACAGAAAGTGAAACGCTGGCAGCGTTTGTTGCTGGTTTACCAGATGCAGGTTGCGTTTCTCCAGTAACCAAACACCTTTTACAATACTCACTTTGCTGCGTTCCAGATATTCCTGCCGCGCTTCAAAGCGTCCATCACGATATAAATTAATATGGTAAGTAATTCCCGGACACTCTGCGCAGGGCAGGGTGCCAATAAAGCTCATATCGCTGTCGATAAAGATATGTTCGAAATCGGTGGCTACAGCCTGTGCCACAGCAGAATTTTCTACCACTATTTCTTCCGGTGGTGCTGAAATTTTGGTTTGTACCGGCTGTATTAGCTGGGTTTCAGCGGTTTTGCGGTCTGACGGCAACTGACTACAGGCTGATAGGAGCAGGGCTGTACTAATGAGCAAGCGCTTTTTCATCTGGATTCCCTGGTAAAGGTTTTCGCTATTATATCGGATTTCGGCAACAGCATTAACTGCTATTTATCGTTGGCAACAACACATTTAATCGCTTGTACAACCACTGCTGCGGCGTGATCAGGCGTCTCTTGCATAAAGCAATGACCACCGCTGAATGGTTCGATACTGACAGCAGTATTTCGTTTTTGCCATTTGCATAACGCTTTATAAATAAAGTCGTAGCTCTTATCGCCATAAACCACATGCACCGGCGGGCAAGGACGGGCTAGTTGCCGCCAGAGTTTATCCGGGTATGAAGCAAAAATATCCGCTTCACGCTGTGGCTGGCATTTTAAACTTAAGCCATGCTCACTCGGTTTTAACGCATGGTCAATATAGGCTGCCAGTGCATCGGGATGCCAGTTGGCGAACATACCCCTGTTGGTAAGATAGCTGGTGGCAGAATCCCTGTCTGGCCAGTGTTGGCGCCGGCGCAGTGCAGCTTTGGCCAGTGGGTTTTTATGATATAGCCGAACGCCATTGAGGGTGCTCATCAGAGTGAGCATGGTTGGCGTAAACAGCACCGGGTCGAGCAAGATAGCACTGTTAAATGGACTAGGTGCAGTAGTATGGATCAGGGCGGTTAATACGCCACCAAAGCTGTGGCCGACACCATATACAGCAGCACCAGGGTATAACGCTTTGTGTGCCAGCCAGGCTGCAGCGGCCAGCTCGGCACTTTTATTCCAGCCGACAAAAGGGCCACCATGGTCGCTGTCGCCATGGCCTTGCGCATCGGACAAAAACAAATCGAAATCCTCTGCCAGCAGCTGAAGCATTGGCTGGTAAATACGGCTGCAAAAACCGTTGCCGTGCAGCATATGCAATACCGGCTTACCCGTTGCTTCACTGCGGTAGCCACGCAGGGTAAAACCGGCGGGCGTATGATAAGACCACGGAACTAACTGCAAGGCACTCTCCTTTAGTGGCAAAACGGCGTTAAAGTGCCACGCTTTGCCGTCGCAGACAAGCGGGCAGTGTTATTTGGTGCCAAACAGTTTGTCGCCTGCATCACCCAGGCCAGGCAGGATATAGCCGTGCTCGTTCAGGCAGCGGTCGACAGCAGCGGTATACAGCTCAACATCGG
This sequence comes from Rheinheimera gaetbuli, assembly GCF_054781935.1. Taxonomy (NCBI): domain Bacteria; kingdom Pseudomonadati; phylum Pseudomonadota; class Gammaproteobacteria; order Chromatiales; family Chromatiaceae; genus Rheinheimera; species Rheinheimera gaetbuli. Next base: position 174,396 of record NZ_BAAGTL010000025.1, on the reverse strand, counting down.
GATGGGCTTGGCGCAACGCGGCTATACCCTCGGGAGCGGCAACCAACACCAGCGCTTTAATGTGCCTGGCGCCATGTTGTTTTAGCAGATCTACTGTGGCAATAAGTGAACCGCCGGTCGCTAGCATAGGGTCTACTACAATAGCCAGACGTTGTCCGAGATCAGAGGCCAGTTTTTGAAAATAGGGCACCGGTTGTAAAGTCTGTTCATCGCGGTAAATGCCTACCACACTGATACGGGCGCTGGGTAACAGTTCCAGCACGCCGTCTAACATACCCAAACCGGCACGCAGTATCGGCACTATGGTGACCTTTTTGCCCTGAATTTGTTCTATGCTAACCGGGCCACTCCAACTGTCTATCGTAACCGGCTCTGTCGCCAGATCTTTGGTGGCTTCGTAGGTTAACAGGCTACCCAATTCAGCTGCCAGTTGGCGAAATTGTTTGGTGCTAATATCGGCTGCGCGCAGCAAGCCAATTTTATGTTTTACCAATGGGTGCTTAACTTCTGTCAATGTCATCTGTTTAATCCTCTGTTTATCGCAGCTAAGCATAACGCAAGCGGCTTTTTCTTGCAGTTTGCACCGAAGCATTATACAAACGGCAGGCATAATTAAAGCAACGTCGCAGGGACAACAATGCAAGTTAAATTACCACGTTTTGTATTGATACTCAGTTTATTACTTGGAGGTGCCAGTATGGCAAACGCGAAGCAACTCGAGCTGGAACGCTTGTTTGCCGATCCGGCATTGAGTGGTGCTACACCGCGTTCTTTAAGTATGGCGCCGGATGGTAGCAGAGTTACCTACCTTAAAGGCAAAGATGCCGACGCCAACAGACTGGATTTATGGCAATACCATATTAAAGAAGGCAAACACAGTCTGTTGGTTGATGCCGATAGTTTAATCAGTGGTGCGGAAACTTTATCGGATGAAGAGAAAGCCCGTCGTGAGCGTATGCGTTTATTTGCCTCTGGTATTATCAGCTACAGCTGGTCAAAAAACAGTGACGCCTTGTTGTTTCCGTTAAATGGTGATTTGTATTACTACCAATTAAACAGCAAAAGTGCGAAAAAACTGACTGACACCAGCGAATTTGAAACTGACGCCACTATTTCGCCCACCGGGCGTTATGTTGGCTTTATTCGTCAGCAAAACCTGTTTGTGCTGGAGATTGCCAGTGGTAAAGAAACCCAGTTAACGTTTGACGGTGGCGGCGAGATTAAAAACGGCATGGCTGAGTTTGTTGCTCAGGAAGAAATGGGCCGCATGACTGGCTATTGGTGGGCGCCGGATGACAGCAAAATCGCGTTTACCCGCACCGACGAAAGTGGTGTAGCAGAGGTGGTGCGCAACGAAATTTATGCCGACGAGATCAAGCTGTTTAACCAGCGTTATCCTTATACCGGCACGGCCAATGCCAAAATTCAGCTGGGTGTAGTAACACTGCAAGACGGTAGCGTAAACTGGATTTCACATGGCGATGATGAAGATATCTATATACCGCGGGTTGAGTGGACCAAAAATCCACGCTATTTAAGTTATCAGTGGCAAAGCCGCAACCAGCAGCAACTGGAATTGCGTCTGGTTGATTTAAGCAATAACCAGCAAACAGTGTTACTTAGCGAAACCAGCAATACCTGGCTCAATCTGCATGACGACTTACATTTTTTAGCTAACGAACAGGGCTTTATATGGGCCTCTGAGCGCAGCGGCTATAAACATCTGTACTACTTTGACTTTAGCGGCAAACTTTTACGCCAGCTCACCAGTGGTAACTGGGTGGTGGATGAGCTGGATGCAGTAAACGAAAAACGTGGCATGGTGTATTTTACCGGCCGCAAAGACACGCCGCTGGAACGTCATCTGTATCAGGTTAGCCTTAAAGATGGCAACATTAGCCGCTTAACCGAAGCCGGCTTTGACCACGCCTTAGTGATGGCTAAAGATGGCAGTAGCTTTATTGACAGTTTTTCTAATGTCAGCACACCGGCTAAGGTGGCACTGCGTGGCCTCGATGGTAAGGTGCTAACCTGGCTTGAGCAAAATACACTTGATAACAGCCATCCGTTAACACCTTATCACAGTGCGCTTAATGCGCCGCGTTTTGGTACTTTGCAGGCTGAAGATGGGCAGACGATGCATTACCGGCTGTTTGCACCGAAAAACCTGGCAGCGGATAAAAAATATCCGGTTATTGTCAGTGTATACGGTGGTCCGCATGCCCAGCGCGTAACTAACAGCTGGAGCCCACGCGATCTATACCTGCATTATCTGGTACAGCAAGGCTATCTGGTATTCCAGTTAGATAACCGTGGCTCTTATAACCGTGGTAAAGCCTTTGAAGACCCGATTTACCTAAAACTAGGTGAGGTAGAACTTAAAGACCAAATCCGTGGTGTTGAATACCTGCGTAGCCTGCCTTATGTGGATGCAAGCAAGGTGGCAATTTACGGCCACAGTTATGGCGGCTATATGGCAATAATGGCGATGTTTAAAGCCGGCGACTATTTTGCCGCTGGGGTATCAGGTGCGCCGGTAACTGACTGGGCATTATACGACACCCATTATACAGAACGCTATTTAGGCCATCCTGAACAAAATGCGCAAGGTTATACCGACAGTGCCGTGTTTCCGTACGCAGATGGCCTAAAAGGGGATTTGCTGATTTATCATGGTATGGCCGATGACAATGTGTTGTTTACTCACAGTACCAAACTGTATAAACAACTGCAGGACAAAGGCTTAATGTTTGATATGATGAATTACCCTGGCAGTAAACATTCTATGTTTGGCCAGCCGGTGCAAACCCATCTGCATAAAAGCATTACGCAGTTTTTTGACCGCCATTTGAAATAAACGATAGCAAGGCCGGCAACGTTGCCGGCCTTAATTTTTGATTAGCTGATCAGGATTTACCCTGCAAATGATAACTCACTTGCGCTCTGGGGTTGAGGTATTCTGCTACCTGCTGTGGTAAAGATTGTATTTTAAGCACTTTGCTTATACTGACTTTGTCTGGCTCCAGAGTAAGTACCGGAGCTTCCAATCTGGGCACATCAGCGTCGTAAATCATCACATTAGGGCAAAGCAGATTGTCGCTGTTAACCGACATCACAATACCTACACGCTGATCTGATAACTGCACTATAGTGCCAGGCGGGTAAACACCCATCATCTTAATCATTACCCGCATTTCCAGCTCTGGCAGTTTGCCTTTCATGCTGCGATACATATATGACAAAGCATGGTGCGGTGACCGTGCTTTGCTGATATCCAGCGGGTGGCACAAATTGTCAAAGGTATTGACCACACAAACAAGGCGGGCCAGTTTGTCTAACTGGGCTTCTTTTAACCCTTTGGGGTAACCGGTGCCATCAATCAACTCATGGTGCTGCTCGACAATAGGCCAGGCTTCTGCAGGAAAGGTGTCGGTTAAGCTTACCAGTTCAACACCGTATTTAGTGTGCATTTTCAACAGGTTTTCTTCCGGACCACTGAGCGGTGTGGTTTTACGCAATATCTGGCTCGGAATTTTTATTTTGCCAATGTCATGAAACAATGCACCCATGCCAACGGTTTTAATATCTGCTGCGCTAAATTTAAGATTTTTTGCCAGCATCATGGATAACGTGGCAACGTTCAACGCATGATAATACAGGCCTTCCTGCTCTTTATTCGACGATGATATAAGATGCAGTATCAGCGAGTCGGCACCTAAAAGTACATCAGCCATGGCACCGATCAGGCTGCTGGCTTCTTCGATAGCATTGAGCGGCCGGCCGTTGACTTTTGCCATCAGGGCTTTTACCTGGATCAGTGATTGTGCATAGGCTTTTTCGGTTTTTTGAATGTCACGCCGGTTGGCTTTGGCTTGCTCAATGCGTTGCATTTTTTCGTGTTGCAGTTTTATTTGTGCTTCGCTGGCGGCCATATTAAAACTGGCCTGATCCTCGTCTGATAGCTCTGCTGGTTGCTCAACTTTCTTACTTTTTTCCGGGTAAAAAAGCACATAGTCTAAATTCAATGAGCGGATAATCTGCAGTTGTTGGCTGGTTTCAATAATCATATTTCCGGATAAAAACGGGTGTTTCATCCAGCTGCCGGGTAGTTTTACGGCATAACCCAGCTTTAATTCTTCAGGCTTAATTTTTAATACGGACAACCATAACGCTCCAAACTTAATAACTTTAACTAGTGTAAGCTTGTTACCCGACAATGCCAGTGATACAGAACAAAAAAGGCCAGAAAACTCTGGCCTTAGCACTGAAACGACACGATTAGAAGCGGATGGTGTAGCGCACTGTCCATAAACGGCCAATCCAGTCATGCACTGAGCTGGCGTAGCCATTGGTCGGTGATGATGCATAGGGTGGTTTTTTATCAGTCAGGTTACGCACTGACAGCAGCAACGATTGAGTATCACTGATGTCATAGCCGACACTGCCGCTGAAAATAAGCCAGGCATCAACTGTTTCATTGCCACCAAATTTAAAGTCGCCATCGCCAAGTTCGCTGATATAGTGCCCTGACAGGCTGGCGCTCCAGTTTTCCAGGTTCCAGTCGGCACCAAAGTCTGCAACAAAATCTGGTCGGGCAATTTCATTGGCACCGCTGAGTTTACCCAGTAGATCTTCTTTTGCACTGTCCGGTGTTATCTGACGCTGGTAATTAAAGGTTTTTGTACCGGCGGCAAACAATGAAATAGTACCCAGATTATCGGTGGTAATACGGTAATCCAGCTTAACATCTATACCGTCGGTTTCCTGGCTACCTACGTTAAAGAAGCCTGTTCTTAAAAACACTAAATCATTGCCAGCATCCAGTACACAACCAAAGTCACCATTTAAGCCGGCAACGCTGTTAGTCACTGGCGCCGTGCCGGCGATACAGGCTTTTAGCGTGGTGTTGGCATCAACATCGACAATGTCGCTGTGCTCATAGCGCCAGTAGTCTGCGGTAACCTGCAGGTTTTCTGTCAGGTTCCAGGAGAACCCCAGGTTTACCGCCTCAGAGTTTTCTGCGTTCAGGTCGCGGTTGCCAAGGGTTTCCTGGTCCAGCTCTAATTCGCTGGCTGTGGCACCAAAATCGCCGCACAAGGCATCAAACGGTTGGCTGGCACCACAGTTAATGTATGCACTGCCCAATGACTCTCCGGCGCCTAACTGCGAAAGAGAGGGCGCGCGAAAACCTGTGCTCCAGGATGCTCGTAAGATCAGATCGTCGGTTGCCCGGTAGCGCAGCGACAATTTAGGGTTAACATCGCCACCAAAATCGCTGTAGTGGTCGTAACGCAAGGCGGCAATAAGGTCGAGGCTGTCTGTGATTGGCAGGTTAAATTCGGCATAGGCTGCATATTGCGTGCGGTCGGCCGCTGCATCACTGGCACCAAGCGCAAACACGCCACCGTTCTTCGCAATAGCAGATGGGCGGTCGAAAATATCTTCACTACGATATTCTGCACCAAACACCGCGCTGATGTTACCGGCGGGTAATTGCAGGGCTAAATCACCGGCGATATTAGCGTCAACAGAAAACACTTCTGACTCACCGATGCGTGGTGCCAGTTCACGCACGGCTGCCAATGCTGCTGCATTGTTGTCCTGGCCCAGATTAAACGGATTAAAGCTGCCGTTACTTATAGCGGCATTTACTTTATCAATGCCCATGTAACCCTGCACATGGGTAATTTCGTTTTCTGTTTTACCGTAGGTGGCGGCGGTTTCCCATGACCAGTCAGCTAAGTCGCCGCGTAACCCTGCCAGCAAGCGGTAGCTGGTGGTATCGTAATCCTGAACCCGTGTTTCCGGGAAGCGTGAGCGTACACGGATCTGATTTATGGCACCGTCTGCGGCATTAATATCCCGGGCCCACTGCGGCACTAAAGGTGAATCACCGGCGACTCTGACGTCAAAGGCTGCTGCAGAGTCGTAAGCCGAACCACTGTTTTGTTGAAACATGGCCTCAGCAAAAAACTCATTACCACCGGTTAAACGATAAGTGTGATGCAGCGTGGCACCGATGGCCGTGGTATCGGGCTGAATGGCACGTTGTGTAACGTAGTCATAACGACAGCGTGTGCCGCCATTACTGGTGTTGCCGTCACACCAGGGCTCGGCGTAGTCGCTGCCGTCAATGCTGACGCGGGTGCTGGAATTAAGCGTCACCGTGATTGGCCTGTCGCTATTAAACAGGGCTTCGCGGTCAAAGTAATCAATCACCACGGTGGTATTGCTGTTGGCGGTATTAAAGCCGCCGACATAGGTTAAATTAGTTCTGCCAAAGTTGCTGCTGGCTGTGTCATCGCCGTAGGAAGCCGAAATTTCGTGGCCTTCAACATCTTTGCGCAAAATAAAGTTGATTACGCCGGCAATAGCATCCGAACCATAGACTGATGAGGCGCCGTCGGTGAGCACTTCAACGCGCTCAAGTGCAGACATCGGTATGGTATTAACGTTAACAAAGGAGTCGAAACCATTGCTAAAAGAATCTACTGCTACACGGCGGCCGTTAACCAAAACCAGGGTAGAGCTGCTACCGAGGCCCCGTAAACTAACACCGGCAGAGCCAGCCGGGCTGCCATCGGCGCCGCCAACACCGCCGTTTTCGGTAAAGGTTCCGGCACTGGATGCTTGTGGCAAATCACGCAGAAAATCACTTAGCGTATTGTAACCACGAGAGATTAAGTCGTTCCGGTCAAATATTTGCACCGGGTTGGCACCTTCCATGTCCACGCCTTTTAACCGTGAACCGGTAACCTGGATTTTTTCAATTTTTTCCTGTTCGGCAGCGGCTGCTTCGGCAGCTTGCGCGGTATAACCAGTCATTGCTGCCAACATGGCCACACTCAGGGTAGATAGCTTCATTTTTGCTCTAAAGTACATACACATTCCTCTGGATAGTAAACGCCGCCTTAGAAGGCGATCTGATTAAAAAGCAGTAAAATGCGTCAAAGCAAAGACGGGATAATATAAACTGCATCTGCAGGCATTGCTGCGACGGCAACACCATAAGTACCCGGTAATATTATCGGAATAGACCTCTGCCTGACGCAGAGGGAGAACTAATTATTGAACCACTCGGACAAGTAGTAAGGCGAGACGTAATAGCCGTAATGATTAACTGCACATTTTTGCATCGTTACGTCTCCTGTGGTGATAAAGCAGATTTTTCTTTGATATTAAACTCAGGCATCTGCGGTTTTCTGTCAAGTGTTTTTTAACAAATGCCGAAAATATACCCAATTGCCGATTAGCTACCAATGAAGGTTGGACCAGTTGTGCATTTGCGGCTTGACAGTTTCCTGATTCAAACGTACATTTCAAACAGGTGTTTAAAAGTGCATGGTTTATACAAGTAATTATGGCAAGTAAGCAAAGTACCCAACATAAAATCCTTGATGCGGCGCAAAGTCTGTTTGCTGAAACCGGCTTCAACGATACGTCGCTACGGCAGATCACCAGTCTGGCCGAAGTAAATCTGGCATCAGTGAACTACCATTTTGGCTCAAAAAAAGAACTGATCCAGGCGGTATTACAACGTTATTTGTTGGTGCTAATGCCAAGGCTGGATCAGGAATTTATCCGTTTATTGGCGGCGCAGCAGCCAAACAGTATCAACCAGGTGTTGTCGGTATTTGTGAAGCCCTTATTAGAGCTAAACAACGTACATCAGAACGGCACCCGAATGTTTTTACAGCTTCTTGGTCGTGGTTATACCGATGTTCAGGGCCACTTGCGCTGGTTTTTTAACCATCACTATGGCGCTGTGCTGGACAAGCTTGTGCTGCTGGTGCAGCAGGCGTGTCCAACATTGCCGCCTAGTGAGTTGTTCTGGCGGCTGCATTTCTCGCTGGGTACCGTGGTGTTTACCATGGCCTCTAACGAGGCGCTGGCAGAGATTGCCGAAGCCGACTTTAACGAAAATGTCGATATTGAAGGCGTGATCTTGCGATTGCTGCCGTATTTATCTGCAGCTATCGCTGCACCTGTACCCACAATAGCTCAATTTAGTCAAACCGCGCCTTTAGTGGCCGGTGAAGGAAGGTAATATGTTAGCTCTGTTAATTCTGGTCGTTGTGTTGGCGCTGATCCTTGGTGTTGCTGATATCCGCCGAAATTTAATTACTAAGCCTGTTTTTGCGATATTTAAGAAGATTTTACCACCACTGTCTGACACGGAGCGTGAGGCTATGGAAGCGGGGGACGTGTGGTGGGATGGTGAGCTGTTTAAAGGCAAGCCAGACTGGCAAAAACTACACAGTTTCCCTAAAGCAGAGCTGAATGCTGAAGAGCAGGCATTTATGGACAACCAGGTAGAAACCTTGTTGAAAATGCTGGACGACTACAAGATAGTACAAGAGCAGCGAGACTTACCCAAGGCAGTATGGGATTTCGTAAAGCGCGAAGGTTTCTTTGCCATGATTATTCCTAAAGCCTATGGTGGCCGCGAGTTTTCTGCTATTGCCAACTCTACTATCGTCTCGCGTATTGCCAGCCGCAGTTTAACGGCAGCCGTTACTATCATGGTGCCTAACTCTTTAGGTCCGGGTGAGTTGCTAATGCACTATGGCACCCAGCAGCAGAAAGATTTTTGGCTGCCCAATTTAGCCAATGGTACGGAAGTACCGTGTTTTGCTCTGACCGGGCCAGAAGCAGGCTCTGATGCAGGTGGTATTCCGGATACGGGCGTTGTGTGTAAAGGCATGCATGATGGCAAAGAAGTACTGGGCATTCGTCTGAACTGGGATAAACGCTATATTACGCTGGCACCGGTAGCCACTGTGCTTGGTCTGGCGTTTAAATTGTACGATCCAGACAATTTGTTGGGTGAGAAGCAAGAGCTGGGTATTACCTGTGCACTTATACCAACCAGCCATAAAGGCGTACAAATTGGCGACCGGCATTTCCCGATGAATATGGCCTTTATGAACGGCACTACCTACGGTAAAGACGTGTTTATCCCGTTGGAGTGGATTATTGGCGGCCCCGATTATGCCGGCCGTGGCTGGCGTATGCTGGTTGAGTGTTTGTCAGCGGGTCGTGGCATAAGCTTGCCAGCACTGGCTACTGCTACCGGCCACTTAGCGGCTCGTATGACGGGGGCTTATGGTTATGTACGGCAGCAGTTTGGTATGTCTATTGGTAAGTTCGAAGGTGTGCAAGAGTCACTGGCGCGGATCGGCGGCTTAACCTACAGCCTTGAAGCCATGCGGGTAATGACTGCAGGCGCTATCGATATGAAATTAAGCCCAAGCGTTGTGACAGCTATTGCCAAGTATCACATGACAGAGATGTCGCGCACACTGATGAACGATGCTTTTGATATTCATGCCGGCCGCGCAATTCAGGTTGGTCCGAAAAACTATCTGGCGCATGGTTATATGGGTATTCCCATCTCTATTACGGTAGAGGGCGCGAATATTTTAACCCGTAACTTAATGATCTTTGGTCAGGGCGCTACCCGCTGTCATCCCTATGTACTGGCTGAGCTGGAAGCCGCGGCCAATCCGGATGCAGAACAAGGCTTAAAACAGTTTGATAACTTACTGCTAAAACACGTTGGTTTTGCTATCGGTAACACCTTTGGCGCACTGTGGCAGGGCTTAACCGCAGGTGCATTTAACAGCGCGCCGGTGTCAGGTGAAACGGCCAAGTACTACAAGCAACTTAGCCGAATGAGCCGTGCTTTAGCGCTAAGTGCAGATATATCAATGCTGATTTTAGGTGGCGAATTAAAACGCCGCGAAATGCTGTCAGCTCGTTTAGGTGATGTATTAAGCCAGCTATACATTGCCTCTGCTGTACTTAAGTTCTACGAGGATAGTGGTCGCCAACAGTGTGATTTGCCTTTTGTACATTACAGCCTGCAGCGGGCGCTGTTTGAAATTGGCCGGGCCTTTGATGGTTTCTTTGCTAACTTCCCAAATCGTGTTGTGGCTCGGGTGTTAAAAACACTGGTGTTCCCGTTTGGTATTGGTTACAAGCTACCCAATGACGATGTGGCAATTCAAATATGTGAAGCGCTGTCAAAACCGGGCGTAGTTCGCGATCGTCTAACGCACTTGTGTTATGTCGGCGCCGATGAAAACGATGCTACCGGTTTAATGGAAAGAGCCTTTGTTGCTATGCATGAAGCGCAGCCTCTGATGAAAAAGATTTATCAGGCGCAGCGCGAAGGCAAGTTAGCGCGCAAGCTGCCGTTGCTGCAAACTATTGAGCTTGCAAAGAGTGCTGCGGTGATTACTGATACTGAAGCAGAACAACTCATAAAGATGAATACCTTGCGTTTTAGTGCCATCAGCGTTGACAGTTTCGCTGCGGGCACGTTGGAAGCGATGGCAGTAAAGCCTGCTGACGCCGCTTAAACAACTTGCTACACTGAAAAACGCTGCCGGGCATATTGCCGGGCAGCGTTTTTTTATTATGGAGCCTTTATGTCTGAACAAATCCAGCTGCGGTTAGCTACAGAGCAGGATATTCCAACAATACTGAACTTTATTAACGGCCTGGCCGAGTATGAAAAACTGGCCGATCAGGTGGTGGCAACAGAAGAAAAATTACGTGCTACGTTGTTCGGTGCTAAACCCTATGCCGAAGTGGTTATTGCTGAATACCAGCAACAAGCGGCAGGTTTTGCCCTGTTTTTTCATAATTACTCTACCTTTTTAGCCAAGCCGGGTATTTATCTGGAAGATTTATTCGTACTGCCACAATATCGTGGTAAAGGCGTAGGTAAGGTGCTGCTAAGTTATCTGGCCAAGCTTGCAATAGAGCGCGATTGCGGTCGGCTAGAGTGGTCAGTATTAGACTGGAATCAAAGTGCGATAGATTTTTATCAGGCGCAGGGCGCAATCATGTTACATGATTGGCGCATTAACCGGGTTACCGGAGATAATTTGCATAACCTTGCGCAGCAATATTCTACCCAGGCAGGATAATATGCATTTGACCGTGGTGGTGATGGCGAAAAATGCTGGCAGATGCAACAACTAGGGCTAAGCTTAAAGCCTGCAACTGGGCTTTGACGAATTTTAATAAGACGGATTTTGTATGATGCAATTTAAATCAGATAACAAGCAAGACGACGCTGACAGTCCGCGTGATGCTGCAATAGAATCCGTGCATATTTCTGAGCATTTTTCTCATTTTTTACAGCCACAGTTAGCCGATACTCCGCAATTAAAGACCGAGGTGTACCAGTTACGCCATCAGATTTATTGCGAAGAGCTGCATTTTGAACAGACTAACGAAGACAAAATAGAAAAAGATGCTTTTGATGAGCGAGCACTACATTGCGTTATCCGGCATTTGCAATCACAGCGCCTGGCCGGCACAGTAAGGTTAATTACCTCCACTTCAAATGATGAACTGTTGCCGCTGGAACAATATTGTGCGGCAGCACTTGATAACCCTAAATTGGCGCCATCCCGCTTTGAAAGACACGAAATCTGCGAAATTTCGCGCCTGGCTGTACCCTCGAGTTTTCGTAAAAGAGAAATAGACCAGTATGAAGGCGCGGCTACTGGTGTGTTAAATGAAAAAACATTTTCGTCACATGAGTTCCGTTGCTTTCCGTATATTCCCATTTGCTTATACCTTTCTGCTGCCGCTATGTCCTACAGAACGCGCCGCTATCATGCCTTTGTTATGATGGAACCACTGCTGGCGCGCAGTATGTCTTTTGTCGGCATTAAATTTAAACAGGTGGGCGATACCATAGAGTTTCATGGCAAGCGAGCTGCCTACTATGTTGATTCCCGCGAATTAAAACAAACACTTAAACCTTTGTATTTGAATTTACTCAACATGGTTGAAAAAGAAATTTTTGGCGCAAGTCAGTCCTGACAACTTAAACAACGGATTGATTAACCAATGTAATGCTTTCGTCTACATGATCAGCAGGGACAAGTCATGTTTAACTATACTACAGCGTTTTCACGGAATATTGGTTGGGTTACTGAAGCTGAGCAGCAAACACTTAAAACCTGTTGTGTGGCGATTGCCGGCGCAGGCGGTGTCGGTTCTGAACATGTTGTAACACTAAGCCGGCTTGGTATTAGCAATTTTAAACTTGCTGATTTCGACCAGTTTGAGCTGCACAATTTTAATCGTCAGGCCGGCGCTTTTATGTCAACCATTGGCCAGGACAAAATATCAGTGATGGAGCGAATTGCCAAAGATATCAATCCTCAAAGCAATATTGAGTTATTTGAACAAGGCATAAATGCCGGCAATATTGATCAGTTTCTCGACGGTGTAGATGTTTATGTAGACAGCCTGGATTTTTTTGCGTTGTCGGCCAGAAAGCTGGTGTTTCAAAAATGCTACGAAAAAAATATTCCTGTCGTTACGGCTGCCCCTTTGGGGATGGGCTGCGCATTTTTATGTTTTATGCCCGGCAAAATGAGCTTCGAGCAGTATTTTTGCTTTGAAGGTAAAAGTGAGGCGGACCAGTTAGTACAATTTTTAATTGGCTTATCGCCTGCAATGTTACAAAGACAATATCTGGTTGATCCCAGCCGGGTCAGTTTTGCCGAGAAACGTGGCCCGTCAACGCCTATGGCTGTTAAGTTGTGCGCCGGTATTGCGGGTACCTATGTGTTAAAAATCATACTGCAACGAGGTGACATACTGTGTGCGCCTTATGGCCTGCATTTTGACGCCTATCGCAATAAATTGGTTAAAACCTGGCGGCCATTTGGTAATCGTGGCTTGACAGCAAGAATCATGTTTCGTATTGCAAAAAAACTGGTGAAAAGTTAAGCGCTTTTGTTCTCGTTATTGGGCCGGTATGGGTGTCAGCTTTTTTTTCATCTTAGCAAGTGGGGCATAACAATATTTAAATAACGTATTGATAATAAAGTTTTTTTTATACTTGGTACGCTCTTTGCTTAGTTATGATGGTTGTATATGACTACAGAGTTTAACAAGGAGTTACCATGAAAAAGCATATTTTAGCAGCAGCGTTACTTGGCTCTGCTTGTGCCGCACAGGCCGGGCCAATTTCAATAACAAGCGACTACGGCACTACAGCAGCGTTTGAAGCACTAGGTGCCAGTAATATAGGCGTTACTTCAGTTTACACCCATTCACTTGGTGCAGGTGTCGTAACAGAAGCTGATGATTTAATTGGCCAGGCATTAACTTTTAATGATGCTGGTACTGGCTCTTTTGGTGAATTAGTGCCTATTTTTGGTACTGATTCAACCAATTATAATTCCGACTGGCGTATTACTTTTGAATACGAGTTTTCCGGTAATGCGACTCTGGTAGATGGTTTACCGCCTTTCGCTGCCGATGGCACAGTCGATGCTGACAATAATGGCCAGATCGATTTTGGCGACGGTATTATCCCTACCTATACTGCCGGCATTATCAAAATGTTTTACCACGACATATCAAACCCTGGTAATACAAATAATGGTCAACAGGTTTTAGAATTAACATTAAATTATGCTCAATTGATACCGTTTACCCCTAACGTAATATTTTTTATGGAAGTAGATTACGGCTGGTACGGCGGTGGCAGCACCCTGGTGGAAAACTTTTTTTACGATACTGAAAAAGGCAAAACTTTTTACGAGTTAAGCCAGTTAGCGCCACCACCGGTTATTGCGTTCCGTCTTGACTTTAATTTGGACGATCCTAGCCGGCCTAACGCAACACCAGACTGTGTTGATGCAGCTTGTGAAACACTAGTTCGTACTAATGACTTTAATGCTACCGGCATCTTCGCAGTGCCAGAGCCAGCTTCTTTAGCTGTATTAGGCTTGGGTTTATTAGGTTTAGGTTTTAGCTCGCGTAAGCGTACGGCTAAAGCTGCATAATATAACTGTTGCGCTTTACCATCTGGTAAAGCTGCAAATAAAAAAGCCGGTTTATCCGGCTTTTTTTATGTCTGCAACTCAGTGTATCGTGTTGTAATAATGCAAAAAGCATAAAGCGGATAACCACTATCCGCTTACCGTGCTTTACACGATAACCTTAATTGCTAGCTTGTTGCTGCAGCGCTTCAAGTTTACGTTTTACTTCTCGGTCTGTGCTGTTAACCGTGTCTAGAATCACTCTGGCCTCATCGCTGCGGTTTGCTGTTAGCAGGGCTTCGGCATATATCAGCTTAATGTCGATGCTGTCTGGCTTTAGTTTATAGGCTTTTTCCAGTTGTGTTATGGCCTCTGCGGTGTTGTTGGTGCGCAACAGTGCTGCGCCATAGGTGTCAAGAACATCGGGGTTATCTGGTGCCAGAGCAATAGCCTTTTCGGCGTACGTTAAGGCTTCAGCGTAATTTTTATTTTGTAGCAGCAGCCAGGCATAGTTATTCAACAGTATGAAGTTTTCAGCATAAGTGTTTAACAATGAGGCATAAATGTCCTGCGATTTTTGCGGATCTGATGAGATTAACAAATTGGCATAGTACGACATCAACATTTCTGATGGCTCAGTGTTGGCGATATGCTGCTCTATAAACTCAACACCTCTGCGCAACGAGTATTCTTTGGCATATAAATCAGCAACAAGTGTAGCTGTTGTATTGTCCGGTTCTTTGTCGTAGCTGGCAAGCAAGGTTTCAAGTGCTGGCGCAGGTTTGTTTAACAACAATAACAACCGACCTTTAAGCGCCAATGTCAGGGCTGTATCGGCGACATTTGCTGGCAGGCTGTTTAGTTCGGTTAATGCTGCGTCATATTGTTTAAGCGTTTCAAGTGCTGCAGCGGTTAACAGCGTAAGCTGAACATGGCCGCTGTGGTTGTTTTTTAGCAGGTTTAAGGTACGTAGCGCATCCTGGGGTAATTTTTCTCTTAGCAGTAAATTTGCGTAAGTTAACCCCGGCTGGATAGCATTAGGTTGCTGCTCAAACCAGCCCTGGCTCAGGCGTAAGGCATCTTTAGGTTTATCTTGCTTAAGTGCTGAGTCAATCAGCAGAACCCAGTGTTCTGGTTGCCTGTCGCTTAACCGGGGCGGCTGTTGCTCTAACAACTTACTGACTTCGCTAAACTGAGATTCAGCGCTCAGCATTTTGGCAAGCGTAAGGCGCAACATATAGTTGCCTGGATTAGCCTGTTCAGTTTTTTTTGTCGCAGCAATGACAGCTGCAGTGTTGTTTTCTTCTTTTGCCAGCATATATGCCAGGCGTATAGCAGGAATGTAGTCAGGGGCTTTTTGTAATATGGTGTTGGTAAGACTGGTTGCAAGTTGCGTATTATTTTGCTGTTTAGCAATCGCAGCCTGCAGCATTAATGTTAGCGGGTTGTCGTCACTAAATTCAGCGGCTTTGCTTAACCATTGCTGCGCGTCATTAATGTTTTGTTGCAGTAAGCTGCTATAGGCCTTTACGTTGTAACCTAAATTTGCTGTTTCTGCATCAGCAAGCCAAGTGTCGGCAAGCTTTTCAGCTTGGCTAAACTGGCTGTTCTTCAGATAACTGGCAACCAATACCAACCGCGTTTGATGCATGCCGGGTGCCAGTAACAATGCTTGCTCAAGATCTCTTATTGCGGCCAGTTCTTCACCTGGGATAGACATTTTAAGCTGCCCCACCGCACTGAGGCTTTGTGGTGCATCTGACATACTGCTTTCGTATTTGGCAATAAGTTCACGTGCTGCGGTATTGTTGCCTTGTTGGACCAAATTAAGTGCAGTGCCAGCGACCAGACGGATATCTTCGTCAGTCATTTGCATGTTCAACAGTTCTTGTTTGGCGCTGTCGGTTTTGTTTTCTTTAAGCTGCATGGCTATATAAATACGCTGCAATTGTGGAAATGCATCCAGATGTTGCTCAATAGTGCTTAAATGATGCAGCGCCTGGCTCTCTAAACCTAATTTGATAGAGGCAACAGCAGCCAGTATTCTGGCCTGGGTTGTTCTGTAGCCTTTAGATAACGCCTTTTCTACGTATTCTTTAGCAGCTGTGTAATCTTCTTCGTGCATTGCTGCAATTGCAGCCAGATAATTTGCCAGCGGTTGATCAGGGGAGACGGCAAAGATTATTTTTAACTGCTCTTTTGCGTCGTTGTATTTTTCCAGTTTTATGGCAACTTGTGCCGCTTGCAGACGGGCTTTAAATTGTCTGGGCTGCAATTTTATGTAATTTTTTAGTTCGGTATAGGCTGCTTGATCTTCAGACAGGGCAATTAACAAATTTGCTTTGAGGTATAGCGTTTCCTGTTGATGTGGGTGGTCCTGCGCTAGCGATGCTAATAAGTCAAAAGCATCCTGATACTTGCTCTGTGGGATCAGCAAGTTTGCTTGTGCATAGGCTGCAACACCCGTTTTCTCGCTATCGGCCACGCTTGAAAACAGGTTTAATGCCTCATCTACGGAACCCAGCTCCAGCTCGGCCATGGCTTTGTATAAAGTAACGTAGTCTTTTATTTCAGGTGGTAGCGCGGTGTCCTGATACAGTGCTAGAACACCGGCATAGTTAGCGGCCAGATAGGTCGCCCGAATTAACGGCAAGCCCACATCAAGCAAGGCTTTGCCGCCAGCAAAGGCACGTTGCAATTCTTTTTCAGCTGAATGTACATCGCCAATTTGTAAATACAAAGTACCCAGGGTATAGCGATATTCACTATTGTCAGGGGTTTGTTGTATTGCTGACTTTAACTCAATAACAGCTGCATCGTACTGTTGCTGATTAATATAATTTAATGCGTCGGTATAGTGGCTGGCGGCATCTTTAGTACCGCAGCCAGTAAGTAAAGCCAGTGACAAAGCACTGGCTAAAAGAGTTTTTTTACTCATGTTATACGCTCCCTGTAATGGAAATATAAGCTTGGTTTATTTAGCCGAAGATGCCTCTGGTATCTATTACAACCTTGGTCGCAACGTCAGCCGGGTGCAAGGTTTTAAATTGCTTATGGTCAACCAGCACTACCAGCACATTGGCACGCTCTAACGCTTGTGGCAGCGGTGTCAGCTTGTCATTATGCATGGCATATTTAGCTGGCAGCTGCCTGATATTGGGCTCGACCAGCAATATTTCACCAACGTTGTCGCTTATCAGTGACATGGCAATATCCAGTGCCGGGCTTTCCCGTAAGTCATCAATATCGGCCTTGAATGCCAGACCTAAGCAGGCAATAACCGGTTTTTTAAACTGATCGGCAGCCTGCTTAATTTTGTCTGCTACATAGTGTGGTTTACTGTCGTTTATTTCGCGAGCCTTACGAATGATTTGTGCCTGCTCTGGTGCAGAGTCAACAATAAACCAGGGATCAACGGCTATGCAGTGGCCACCCACGCCCGGCCCGGGCGATAAAATATTCACCCTGGGGTGGCGGTTGGCCAGTTTTATCAGCTCCCAGACATTGATCTTAAGATGATCACAAATCATCGACAGCTCATTGGCAAACGCGATGTTGACATCGCGAAACGAGTTTTCGGTCAGTTTGGCCATCTCAGCAGTGCGGGCATTGGTTAGCAGGCACTCGCCGCGGACAAATAAATGATACAAGTCAACCGCCCGTGCCGCGCAGCGCTCTGTAATGCCACCAATAATGCGGTCATTGCTGACCAACTCTTGCAACACCCTGCCGGGTAACACACGCTCCGGACAATGCGCTATATACACATCCGCTTTATCCGGGTCTTGGTGTGGCATGACTAAATCGGGGCGTAGCTCGGCCAGCCAGGCTGAAATCTGGTCGGTAGTACCAACCGGTGAAGTTGACTCCAGTACAATTAAATTTCCCTTAGCGATAACCGGTGCGATGTTTTCCAGCGCAGCACGAATATAACTTAAGTCCGGGCTTTTATTGTCTTTAAACGGTGTGGGTACAGCTATCATAAAGGCTTCGGCTGGCTCTGGTGTCAACGAAGCTTTCAGTTTGCCGGTGGTTACCGCGGCTTGCACCAGCATGTCTAAATCAGGCTCAACAATATGAATTTTGCCTTGATTAATGGTGTTAACGGCATGCTCAGATACGTCCACGCCCAAAACGTCAACACCACGTGAGGCGATAACGGCTGCTGTGGGTAAACCTATATAACCTAAACCGATAACTGAAACCCGCGAGAATGTGTGCATACTGTTTCCTAAAACGCTAATGCGGAACTAATTGGTGCAGCCAGCGGAACAATCGACAATCAGGCGGCTTGCTTTTGTTCGATAAACTTACGCAACTGACCAAAGCTTTCAAATACTTCAGCAGAGATTTCATCGTCGTTAACCACGATGCCCAGTTGATCTTCCAGTTCGGTAATTACCGCGATAACGGCCATAGAATCAAACTCCGCTATGGCGCCGAGCAACAAGGTATCGTCATTAAAATGTTTATCTATTTGTAAAACGCTGCGGAGTATATCTGCGAGTAACTGCTGGTGAGACATGTTGCATTCCTTAAATAACAAACTAAATTCCCTGCTTTACATCCACGACCGGCCACTTTAGTAAAAAGCGACAAATTACAGTCGGTTTTTTTGCAAAACTGTTTTATTATTGCACACAAAGGGAATAAAAGCGCAAGGTCTGAAGGATGTTATGACCAAAAATATTCATGAACTTATCAGTCAGTCAGCACAGCAGTACGCTTCACGTCCTGCGTTGTACTTTAAGCAACAGATATTAACTTATACCGAATTGTATCAGGGCGTTGTTGCCGCTGCGATACGTTTACAGCAAGCCGGTATCGGCCGTTTTGAGCGCGTAGCTGTATATCTGCCAAAGCAATTTGAAACAGTGTTCAGTTTGTTTGCCGCGTCTTGCGCCGGCGCGGTGTTTGTGCCGGTAAATCCGGCTTTAAAAGCTGCACAGGTGTCTCATATTTTACGCGATTGCAATGTACGCTTGCTCATCACCAGTAGCGAGCGGCTATCTGCGTTGCAACAAGAGCTACAGCTATGCCCCGATCTACATACGGTTCTGTTAACCGATTCGGCTAACGGCGACGCAACAGGTGTTGGCCATCTGCAACTTAAACCTTTTTACTGCCATACTGACACGCAATTGCGCCAGTACCCGCATGTCACAGATGCCGACATGGCGGCGATACTTTACACCTCCGGCAGCACCGGCAAACCCAAAGGCGTGGTGTTATCACACCGTAATATGCTGGTAGGGGCGCAAAGCGTCTCCAGTTACCTTAGTAATAACTGTGATGATGTGTTGCTGGCTTTACTACCACTGAGTTTTGACTATGGCTTAAGCCAGCTGACCACGGCGTTTTTGACCGGCGCCAGCGTAGTGTTGCTGGACTTCTTTTTAGTACAGGATGTGGTGCGCGCAGTGCAGCAACATGGCGTTACCGGCATAGCCGCTGTACCGCCGTTGTGGGCACAATTGGCCAAAGCTAACTGGGTTGATGGCAGCGCAGCTAGCGTGCGTTACCTGACCAACTCAGGCGGTGCTATGCCGCAAGCTTTATTGCAGCAACTACAACAAATTTTCCACAACGCCGAACCTTACCTGATGTATGGTTTAACAGAGGCGTTTCGCTCTACCTATTTGCCGCCAGCCGACATTCAGCAGCGGCCAGGCTCTATGGGCAAGGCAATTCCGAATGCGGAGATTGTCGTGGTGCGCGATGACGGCAGTTTGTGCGGGCCGAATGAACCTGGCGAACTGGTGCACCGCGGCCCCCTGGTTAGTTTAGGCTATTGGAATGCGCCGGAAAAAACCGCAGAGCGTTTTAAACCTGACCCTGTTGCGCCCAAAGGCATACAATTGCCGCAACTGGCTGTGTTTTCCGGCGACACCGTGCGCTTTGACGACGACGGCTACCTGTATTTTATTGGCCGGCGCGATGAAATGATAAAAACCTCGGGTTACCGTGTCAGCCCAACCGAAGTAGAAGAAGCGGTGTACGCTTTAAGCGCCGATCTGGTTGATGTTGCCGCGCTAGGGGTACCGCACCCTGAGTTAGAACAAGCGATTTTGGTATTGCTGGCGTGTAAAGAGGGCACTGAGCCTGACTTAGCTGCCTGGCAATTGCAATTAAAGCGTAGCCTGCCCAATTTTATGCAGCCCAAAGCCTTATTGCTGCAACCGATGTTACCGAAAAATGCCAACGGTAAAATTGACCGTAAGTTATTGTCTGAGCAGTATAGAGACTATTTTCAAGCGAGCCGCGCATGAGCAGTGTTGAAAACATAAAAGTTGTACACGACCTGATGGATCAGTTTGAGCTGCGAGATAACCAGCTCATCCTGGGCGGTTACCGCCTGGATCAGATCAGCGCTATGCTGGGTAAAAGCGTGTTTTATGCCTATGATCGCAGCGTAATCACTAACCAGGTGCAACGTTTTCGCAGCGTTATTCCGGCGCGGATAAAACTGCATTATGCCATCAAAGCTAACCCTTATTGGCCAGTGCTACAGCATATGCGGCCGCTTGTTGATGGTTTTGACGTGGCTTCGCAAAAAGAAATGTTACTGGCGCTGCAGGCTGGTATGCCGGTAACCGATATCAGCTTTGCCGGGCCGGGTAAAACCGATGCTGAACTGCTTAGCGCTATTACCGCTGGCGTCACATTAAACGTTGAGTCGGCCGGCGAACTAAAACGTATTGCTCAGCTTGGCCTTAGCGCTGAGCTTACACCTCAGGTAGCCCTGCGAATTAACCCGGCGTTTGAACTTAAAGCCTCAGGCATGAAAATGGCCGGTGGCGCCAAGCCCTTTGGTATAGATGAAGAACAGGCATTTGAGCTGTTAGCTGACATTGGCACCATGGCAGTTAAACTGCGCGGTTTTCATATTTTTTGTGGCTCACAAAATCTTAAACCTGATGCCCTGATAGAAGCGCATCAACATACCTTTGCCCTTGCCGCCAAACTGGTTGCGGCCAGCCCGTACCGGCCAGATTTGATTAACCTGGGCGGCGGTTTTGGCGTGCCATATTTTGCCGGAGAAAAACGCTTAGATCTGGCGCCGGTGGGGCAGTCGTTGCAGCAGTTGCTGGCACAGTACGATAGCGCGCTAAAAGATATTGAACTGGTTATTGAGTTAGGCCGCTATCTGGTGGCTGAAGCGGGCATTTACGCCTGTCAGGTAGTAGATAAAAAAGTCTCGCGTGGTACAACTTATTTAGTTTGTAACGGCGGTTTGCATCACCATTTAGCTAATTCGGGCAATTTTGGCCAGGTTATCCGCAAAAATTATCCGGTGGCAATAGGTAACCGTTTAACCGGCGATGTAACCGAGCAGGTAACGATAGTTGGTCCGCTATGCACGCCGCTGGATATTTTGGCAGACAAAGTAACCTTACCCGCGGCAGACGTTGGCGATTGGGTAGTGGTGTATCAGTCTGGCGCCTATGGGCCTACGGCAAGCCCACAGGATTTTCTTGGCCACCCGGCTGTGGTGGAGATATTGGTTTAATTTATAACGAACAGGGTTTAATGGTGCAAGCGGGCTGATGATAAAACATAGTTATCAATAGTTTTTTATAACAGCTTATAGTGCCGTGCAACGATGCAAATTGCACAAAATAGCTGGCAGGGAAGGGTAGTTGGCTAAGCCGGCAGCTCTGCGGTCATTTAACTGCCGGTTATGTGGATAACTGTCGTCAGCGGCGATTATCAGGTTGTTTTCAATAGTCAGTTTAGGCTGATGTGAGCCGCTGTGCAGTAAAAAATTGCTGCGCTCCCGCTCCAGCAATACTACGCTGTCGGTTATGCTGATTTGATTGGTCTGATGCTTTATCCCCTCTAAACCAAAACCTATAGCCTGACTATTTACCGCATTGGGGCCTTGCTGCAACAATGAGCTCTTGATCAGCAGTTCTCCGCCATTGGATATATCTATCAGCCGGCTGCCCGGCGCCGACAGTTCAGCGATAATGCTGTTTTCAATAATGGTAAGCGGCCCTCTGGATTTAAGGCTATGCTGATGCCGGTTAGCCAGAATGACAGAGTTGTTAAAGTGCAAACTGGCGCTGTTAAGGTAAATGGAATGAGCGCGGGCATTGGCGGCCAGGTTCTCAAACCGGCTATCGAGAATAGTGATGTAACCATGCTGTTTGGCGGTTTCCAGTAATGCGGTTTCACTGCTATGAAAATAAACATGTTCAAGTGTCAGGCCGCGCCCCTCTAAACGCACGCAGGCGCCATTTTTACTGGCTACTTTAATATGGCGACACTCAAGGTTTTTTATGGTTAAGTTATCACCGCGGGCAACAATGGCACCTTTGCCATCAGAGGTTGCCTGCTCCAGTACCGCATGGCCAATACCTTCAATGGTGACATTGTGCCGGCCGATGTTTAGCGCTTCGCGGTAAACGCCCGGGCCAATTTTTAAGTGACTGCCATCTTGTAGTTGTGTTACCGCTGCCGCTAAGGTCGGATAGGCAGTGCCATCAAGCCATATGCCACTGAATTGTTCTGCCGTCCGGGCCTGCCACACTGGCATAACGCTTAACAACTCGTCTTGGATTTGCTGCGCTATATCGTCCGGCGACCTTGCCGGTGACTGCTGCGCCGGATAAAGCGGCCAGGGCACTAGTTCAATTGCGCGGTACAACATGGCGGGCTGAAACCAAAACAGATAAAGCAGCACGGCATGTGCCAAAAGGGCGCTTAGCCAAAGGTAACTCAAACCGAGTAGCCGTAGTAAGGTTTTCATCGCCGCTGTTCCCTCACGTTAAAATGCCGGCATTATCTGTGGGGACAAAGCCGGTTATCAGGGTAGTGTCTGTTGATACAGGCTTAATCGCTCCAGCCGAGCCTGAATTTGCTGTTCTAGCGCCTTAAAGCCGCTGCCATTATAGCCACCTAACTGGTCAATAACCTGCTGTTCAGACAAGCCTTCGGGTAGGTCGTTTACCCTGGGCATCATGGCAACCTCCATGTCGTCGGTATCAAAGCGATATAAGTTTGCGCTGTTAATGCTGTCTAAACGCCCGGCAAACATAATACCGGCGCGGTCAGCGGCTAAATCTGCAAAACTAAAGCCGGAGCCGCCATCGTCGGCATCAAGAATTTCTTTTAAATTTCCAATCTGAGTTGAAATATTAGCACTGCCCAGTTGCTGAAATACCGCTGAATACAAAAAGTGCAGGGCTAAATCGTGCCGCCCCAGCAAGGTGGCTTCAGGTAGTTCAGGGATCTGACTCATGTCAGACTTTGCATTGGCGTACCGGATAAAGCTATGGTTGCCAAACCCAACTGCCAGCGCCCACAGAGCCTGACGATACTCCCGCTCCGGTGCAGCAGTGCCGGCACGTTGTTTAGCAAAAAGTAACAGCTCTCGGCTGAAAAAGGCCAGCCGGCGTTCTTCCGGCTGTTGCTGGCTTAGCCGTTTTATGTAGGCAAGATAAAGCGCAATGTCCGGTGCAAAATGGTTGTCGCCCTGCAGCAGGTCGCGGGCAATATTACGCGCACTATATAACTGCGGGTTCAAACGTATTTTTAGTGCGCTGGCGTTTTCATCGACAAAGTAAAGCTTGCCCTGGGCCAGCTGACCTTTGCGCAACAATGACAGCAACTGCTGGTCTGCTGGCGCAGCCAGAGCGAGCTTTACCGTGCCTGACAGCATGGCATTGGCAATAACACCTGGCAGCGTTATTTTGCCTAGTTTGCAATGGTCGATAGCAAAGCCATTGTTACCCGGCAGTAGCAGGCAATAAGCACTGATCATCCGGTTTGCGGTTAGCTGCCAGTCGCTACGAAGGGCGACACCAAAGTTTGATATGACACCGCTGAATTGCATCGGCGAAAAGGTATAACTGGCGACATTCATTAAAGCGTCGAGCTGTGCCTGTTCAAAGCGCAGCTCGATCCTGTCGTCGGCATCACCCAGCTGGCGCAATGTGTCGCTTAACACGTTACGGGCTGTGGTTACATCGTTGCTGCTAATGCGTCTGGCACTGCTTTGGCCGCTTGTGGTAAGTAACCACCACAAGCCTGCCAGCAACGCCAGCAGTACCATAAGCCGACGCAGCCAGCGATAGGCAAAACGGCTTTGCTTTTGTTGCCCTTTTTTGCTGGCCATAGTGTCTGCCTTCTGTGGCTAATTTAGCTGCTGCAGCATTGCCAGCGTAGCCTGTTCTACCTGTTCACGCCATATCTGGCTGGAAAAGGTGTGGTTGGCATCGCTAATCTGCACCCGCTGTGCTGTTGACAAGCAGTGCGCCCAACTCTGGTGCTGCTGACACAAGGTGAGAAACTCTTGTGCGGTTAAATCATTACCACTGGTGATCAGTAGTGTTTTGCCCTGATAGCGTTGCCAGCCCTGTAACATCAGTTGCACATAATTTTGCTCGTTAGCCTCAGGTGTCAGCGCAGTGCTGCTGTGCTTTGCGTTGCGTTGTTGCAAGGTCTGCCAAATGTCTTTTACGCTGTGGCGCAAGGCCACGCCACCGCCGAGCATTTTTTGCCAGAACTGGCGGCTGAACAGGCGTTTTAAATAGTAATGCTTTAGCATAACCTCGGCGTGGCTATGTTGCTGGCGCACCCAGGGGTTAAGCAAAATAATACCGCTGATGCGTGGATCAGGGCTTTGTAGCTTAATTAAAATGGCACTGGCGGCATCACACAGGCCCCACAGTACCAGGTTTTTCAGCTGCGGGTTGTGTTGCATAAAGGCGGTTATAGCCGCTTCAATATCATTATCTTGCTGATAAAATGCTGCTTTGCTACCGCTGCTGTCACCCATGCCGCTGGTATCCAGCCGCATTGACGCTATGCCGTTGTCGGCAAGCGCGCGGCTGAGTTTAACAAACTGCCGATGGCTGCCCACCCGATACTGCGGGCCGCCAACAATAATAAGTACCCCGGTCTGGCTGCACTGGCCGTTTGTTGGTGTGTGTAAAATTGCACTGAGAGAGGCTGTGCCGCTGGCAAGGCTAATGTAACGCTCGTTCATGCGGTACCTGCGCTAAGTTGTTGTACGGTTAAGCTTATCAGCTCATCAGCGCTGGCTAATTCACTGGTTTGCCAGTACGACTCGGCTTTTAGCTGGACAAAATTTACCGCAGCGCTTTGTTGTAACAGCTGCAACTGTTTTTGTACCGGCAGGGCAATGTTATCCAGTAGCGACGTTTCAAACCAGCTAAGCTCAAACTGGTTTAGGCTGGCGGGCAGGGTAGTGTGCATGTGCAGCAGGCTTTGGTAAAACGCCGGGCTTATCGGATAACCGGCTATTTCAACCGTTTCACCATTAGTTAATTGTTGCTCTATGTCTTTCTGGCTTATTTTGGCGCCGCCGGCCATGGCTTCAGCCACTTTAATGCGCACAAACTGTTGCCAGAACTTAGTCACGTCGAACATCGGTTGCCACAATACCAGCTGTTTTGCTGTCAGCGCTAAGTTGCTGTGGTTTAGCAGGTCGAACAGCTGCAAGGCCCCAAAGCGCACGGCGATAAAGCTAACCTGCTCAAACCCCTCATCACGCAGCTTGCTAAGCAGTTGCTGCAAATCAGCCCGCCAGATTGCCGTTGTCGCGCTGTCTAAATCACCCTCGCTGTCACCGGTGCCATAGTTGTCCAGCATAAAGCAACTGCAACCCTTTGCCGCCAGCTGACGCATTAACGCCGTTAATAAATGCCGGCTTTTATTCATTTCTTCAGCAAAAGGCGGGATGACAACAACTGCCGAAGTCGCATCTTGCGATTGCTCTATGCGCAGAAAAAGCTTGCCAGAGGGCATGGTGTAAAAGTTTGTTTTATTTAAACCTGACTCACTCATTGACGTCTCCAGGTGGCAGCTTTACAAACCTATTACTGGAAAAATTAATGCCTGTGGTCCGTTTGATATAGTCTCTTAGCTTGTAAAGCGCAACCAGTAATTTTCCGCTGATGGTTGAGAAATTAATTATTTCTGCCCCAATAACACTGGTTTTGTTGTCCATCCAAAGTGCTTTGAAGTTGTCGTCACCGAGCAGGAAATCGACACTGTTAACTGCATTGTCAGCGGATAATTGCTCTATCATGTACTTGGTAAGTATGGTGCCAGGCGAGAACGCGTCGAATTGCTTGTCCTGTGCCAATTTGTAAATATAGGCAGTTGTGCCATCTAACAACCATAGTTGAAAAGCAGCAGGCACACCGTTTATGCTCAGTAAGCCCAATTTAAATCGTTGTTGCTGATCGGCCCAGTGCATTAACCAATTAATAAAATCATCAGACGGTTCCTGTACTTTCCAGCTTTGCTTATATATTTGCCAGTAAGCCTGTTTAATTTCTTCATTGACGCTGGAATGGATTTCAATAGCATAGTTCTGCTTGGCTAATGTTTTTAAACGTCGCGAATACGTATTTCGTAGCCTGGATGAACGACTATTCCAGTAAGTTTCAAAATTGGTGTATTGAGTGCTGTAATTGGCCGAAAAATAATATTTAAACACTGAAATCTGCGTTCTGGTTTGTAATGCTAATAGCGTATCGAACTGTGCAGAGTACAAGGGCGCAACCTCAAGACTAAGCCAGTTGGGGTATGCAAAGTTTAATTGGGCAAACAATAGTTCCCAGGCTTCATGCGGGTTTAACATAGCGCTGTCGAAAAAAATGTCAGCATATGGGGTGTAGAAGTTTGTAATTAACTTCAGTTTTTTACCACTTTTCTCTAAAGGCATCGCTACGCAGGGGGCGTCGTTTTGGAAAACAAACAGCCATTCAAACTGTGTATCTCTGCAGCTATCATGTTGATTTTTAAAGCACGTTACGGCATGGAACCATTCATATGACGCAAAAATAGCATGGGAATTATGCTTATTAAGCCATTGCTGTAAGTCAGCTGACAACGGCATTTCTGCGGGATAAATTTTTACATGGTATGAACTGCTACTCATGGTTTGAAGATTATCCTTTTCAGCAGTGAGACGCATGCTAGGATGAAAGGCTTAATATCAGTCAGCGAGAAGTAAGTGAAAGCAGGCGTTTTACCAAAAGGCTTAAACGTTTTTTGTTTCCAGCACGTTTTGAAATAGTTGAGTGGCGCACGCTCACAGTCAAACCAAACTGTTTGCTTCACGTCAGCGTAATTGGGAACCCGTTGCCCCAAAGCTACCATAAACTCTTGGTATGGCTGGTTATACCCAGCAGCAATAATTAACTCTACTAGAAATTCAGTTCTGCCAACGGTAGGTTCAATTAGCCAAAAGCTGCCATCTGGCGCCATTTTAAATTCGACTGCCACGGGACCAGATAATTGGTAAGGTGCAACGAATTTTTCAGCAAGTACCGCAACTTGTTCATTAGGATAAATTTCGGCAATGGTGGCTTGTCCTCTTGCTGGAGGGTGTGATGCAACTTTTCTGCCTGTGAGATTTTGAATCACAGTTCCGTTATCAAGCAGCATTTCAGCAAAAAAGAGAGTGTTATCAGCGCCTGCTATATACTCCTGGCCAACAATCGGTAGATCATGCTGATAGTTTGATAACTGTAATGCTAAGTCTGTTTGCGATTCGACAATAATGGTTTTGAAAGATGACATGGGTTTTACAGGTTTCAAAATCATCGGAAACTGCATTTGCTGAACAAGCTGATCAATGTTGTCCAAACTGGAGAACACGATGCTTTTGGGATAGTTTACCTGTTGTCGTCTTGACGCCTGCTCTAAAAAATCCTTTTTCTGCAGCAGTAATATATCGGAAGCGCAGTCTGACCAGCTTAATAAATATGGCGGGACAAGTTGTTTAATAGCTTCACCCACGATTTTGACATGATTGTCATTAGTCGGCATTAATACAACTTTATCCCACTGGCTTAACTGTTGTCGGATCTGCAGTAACGCTGGCACTAAATCGGCAGCATCAAAGCTATTTACCGGAAAAACCTGCTTAACGCTATTAGTTGAAGTACCTGGCAAGGATTTATTCTGCTCAACTGCATATACTGTAACCCCTTGCTCAGCAAGCGCTCTGGTAACAGCAAGACCATGGCTACATAAACCGATTACTAGCGCAGCACTGGTGTGTGACATAGCTCTTACATTCCTTTTAAGACAATTGTTTTATGAGCCGTAAATGAAACTTCGCTACGCTTTTATCCCAAGGTGTAAAGCGCTTTAGTTTAAACTGCGGCGTTTGCGGGGTTGATATACCCCAGTTTGTTACTACAGCGCTGCTAAAGCCGGCTTCTTGTACCAGCTTTGTTGTAGTGTCATCAAAATCTACACCTTCTACACCATTAGGGTAGGCAAAATGCAGTACTGGTTTACCCAGCCAGCTTTCCAGCTGTTGTTTGGACTCGCTAATTTCCTGCTGTTGCTGCTGTGGTGGCATCACTTTTAAAATTGGGTGATTAACGGTATGGGCACCAATGGTTACACCCAATTCGGCCAGCTGTTTTATCTGCGCCGGTGTCATCATCAACGGTGCCTGCTCAGCTGCATTATTTTGCTGATAAAACTGGTCAATCTTTTCAAGTCGCTGAGCTATAGGCAGATACTTAAGCTGCTTAAGCCATTGCTGAGCCTTGCTGTGTCTGTCCTGCCAGTCGCCCAGCGGCACTTGCTCATCGCCCAGCTGTAATTGCTCAGTTGCTGTGGCAAATAAATGGATTAGCCTGTCGTTCCACATATTCGTGCCTGCACTAAAGCCGGTAGCCACATAAACGGTGGCAGGAATGCCGTATTTCGCCAATATTGGCGCTGCAACGGTAAGGTTATTAATATAGCCATCATCAAAGGTAACGCAGACTGCATTGGCCGGCAGGGTATTGTGCTCAAGGTGATGTAATGCTGCGTCCAGCGATAGCGGGGTAAAGTGGTCGCGCAGCAGCTGCATTTGCCAGTCAAACACTGCAGCAGTCGGCTCGCTTGGCCGCATGGGGTCATGCTCTGCCAGCACCTGATGATATATCAGGATACTAAGCTTATTGCGGCCAAGTACTTTACCGGCCAGTTGCAAGCCGTTATGCAGCAGGGCGCTAAGCATGTGTGGCTCCATGCTGTTGCAACCATAGCTCCAGCACGACAATAATCCACACCAACTCACCATAATAGCCGGCATGGCCATTCTTGTAAGTATCTATAGCCTGGTCAATAAAAGCCGGTTGTAAAATTTGCCGCTGTTTAAAGTGTTCAAGCGCGCTAAGCGCAATGTGTTGTAAGTCGGGCCTCTGCTTCATCCACACACCAAACGGCAAACCAAAACCGTGTTTGCTTTTGCTTAAGGTGGCGTCTGGCAAAAAACCACGAAAGCTGTTCTTGTAAAAGTCGCGCAGTTTTTGCCCCGGCGCCTTAACGCTGGCGGGTACGGTGCAACTAAAGTCGACCAGCTCTTTCTCAATAAGAGGAAAACGCACCTCAACACCAGCCAGCTGGCACATTTGGTTTACTTTAACAAAATCGTTATCGGCCAGAGTAAACTTCCAGTCCAGGTACATCATTTTATCTATTGAATTGCCCGATAAGCAGGCGCCATAGCGCTGGCGCTTTTGCTGCGCCGGCAGGCTGCTGTCTACTTGTTGCAGCAGCTGTTGGCTGAACATTTGCTTTATATCAAAGCGATTAACAAAGTTATAGCTGTCGAGCCGTTCTGGCAGCGGTACTTTGGCCTGACGCACATAACTGCTGGCTTTTTTTAGCAGCGGTAGCTTATCGGCCAGCTTGTTGTCCAGGCTCAGGTTAAGTAGGGCTTGCAACGGGCGCGGCAGGGCGCCATAACGCTCGAATACCTGTTGTTTAACATAGCGCTCGTTACCGGCAAAAATTTCATCGCCGCCATCACCTGCCAGCATTACTTTAATACCGTCGGCTTTGGCTGTTTTGGCACATATATAGGCCGCCATCGCCGATGAGTTACCAAAGGGCTCGTTAAAGTAGCCCGCCACTGTCGTAAAATGTTGGGTGATTTCGTCCGGTTGTAAATAATGAACCTTGTGTTGGGTGTTAAAGTGTTTGGCCGTTAGCAGTGCATATTCGGTTTCATCATAGCCTTTGGCTTCAAAGCCAATAGAATAGGTTTTGGCACTTTGGCCGCTGCTCTGGCTATGTTTGGCCAGCATGCCGGCCACTGTTGAACTGTCCAGGCCACCGCTTAAGAATGCCGCACAATCGTCGGCCATATTGCGGCGCACGGCGTCTGATATTAGCACCTGACAGCGCTGCATTAGTTGTTCTGTGCTGTCGTTAGAGGGTGTAAAAGCCGGTTGGTAATAGCCGCGCTGTTGCAGCTGGCCGCTGCTGTCAATTTGGGCAACAACGCCAGGCTCCAGTTTGCTAATGCCCTGATAAATGCTTAGTGGCGATGGAATGCAATGAAAAAACACATAGTTAAAAGCCGCTTGCGGGTTAAGCGCTGCAGCTTGTGCTGAGGTGTGCAATGCGGCCATGCTATCGCTGATGCGCAACACTGTGCTGTCGCGCTGGTCGATATAGCAAGGCATACTGCCGACATGGTCATTGATAATACAAATGCCGCCGCTGGCTTTATCCAGAATAAACAGTAAAAAGAAGCCGGCAATCTGTGGCAAGAAGGTATCTGGTTGGCGCTGATACAGCGCCAAAAACCACTCTGCCGAATTGGTTGTCAGATAATCCTGGTTATAAGGCCGAAGGCGCCCAGCTACGCAGATAAGGCTGTGCTCATCCTCTGCCAGGGCTAAACTGCTGTGGCTGCTAAATTGCACTGCGCTATTTGCAATGGCGCTATTGCTTAGATCCAGCCGGTACTGCTCACCTGCCGCCGGGGTGTTTATTCCATTATGACACCACATAAGTAAATCCCTTATTTGTTTAACATCATGGCTATTAAGCCAGCCAACTTTACCGGTCTGCCTTTTGCTTAAACTTTCGCTGTAAAAACATATTATAAAGCGGCGCTATGCTACATATTAACCAAAACGCTATGGCTTTGGGTAATTTATATTTGTGGCGAATGCAGCCTGTAAACGACACTTTGGCTTTGTCTGGCTTGCCGCCTAGCATGGCGTTGTAGCCGTAGTTAAAGTGGCGGTCACCCAGATAGGTGTTTAGCGTTTTTGGCGCTATTTTTTCTCCGCAAGGGCTGGCAATGCCATAGTGTGCCACGGCAGACTCAAGTACCAGTAAACTGTAATTTTTGTCCTGTACTTTTTTCGTTATGCTTGCCGGATTATTGCGGTACAAAGCATATACCCGGTTAAGCTTAGCAATGCGGTACTTCTGCGACACTCTAAGCCAAAAGTCGTGATCTTCGCCAATACGGTAGTCAGTGTTAAACATGCCCACGTTGTCAATTACTTCCCGGCGCAGCACTGCCGTAATAGTATGAATAACCGATTCTTTTAGCAGATCCAAATATAACCAGCCTTCGCTGCCAGGCTGTTTGGGCGCAATAACGGGGGCGACGTCTACCAGGTTTGCTGTTACGTTGGCCAGCGCGGTAGTGCCGTCCCATTCCGTCCAGCCGCAGTAACACAGGCCCACATTCGGGTGCTGTTGCAGGTAGCTCACCTGTTCGGTTAGCTTGCCGGGTAACCACAGATCGTCGCTGTCATTAAATGCTATATACTCGCCGGCAGCGGCTTGCAGCCCGGCATTTCTGGCGGCTGCGGGGCCTTGGTTTGTCTGCTGAATAAGCGTGATTTTATCGCCGAATTGGCTTAAAACACTGATGCTATCGTCGGTTGAACCGTCATCAATAACAATCACTTCGATATTGGCATAATCTTGTGTTAATACACTGGTTATTGCCGATGACAACATAGCTGCATTGTTGTAGCAGGGGATAATCACACTAACCAAAGGTGCCATTTTTTCAGTCACGGCTGTGGTTTTCCAAAGATGGCCATGGCGGTTTAACTTTCCTTAGCGGCACTGCGGTAAAACAGCTGATACAGCCAGCTATTTGCACAGATCAGACAAAATACAGTAGTTTTAAGCAGACGATATTTTAACGGGATACAGGCCTTAAATGATTCAAAGGCTTTGATGCGGGAGCCTTTTAGCATGGCGTTGTAACCATAGGCAAAATGCCGCTCGCCTAAGAAGCGGTTTATCTCAGATTGGGGCACCTGCTTACCGGAAGGGCAGCTGCGGCCGTAGTTAGCCAGGGCAGACTGCAACACTTGCAAGCTGTAGTTTTGCAGATGCAATTTTTTGGTCGTGCTATGGGGGTTTTGCCGGTACACCGCATAGACGGCGCTGAGTTTATCAATCTGACAGTGGCGGGAAACCCGGATCCAGTAGTCGTGATCTTCACCTATCGCATAGTCTTTATTAAAAAAACCTACTGCCCTGACTATTTCAGCGCGCAGCATTACCGTAATGGTACATACAGCTGATACTTCGAGTAACTTTGTGTATAGCCAGCCCGATCTGTCTGCAACCAATTCTGGCAGATCTGCTGTTTTGGGCTGCTGTGCTAACAGCCCGGCCAGCGGTTGTGTTTGATCCCACACTAACCAACTGGTGAAACACAAGCCGGTTTGCGGGTTATTGTTCAGGTAATTTATTTGCGCAGTTATTTTGCCGGGTAACCAGATATCGTCACCATCGAGAAAAGCGATAAAGTCACCGCGCGCGGCCGCTATGCCGCTATTTCGGGCTACCGCAGGCCCTTGGTTTTCTTGCGTGAGCAGTGTTATTTTATCGCCATACTGCTGCAAAACCTCAATACTGTTATCAGTTGAGCCATCGTTGATTACAATAATCTCAATGTTGGCATAGTCTTGCGCCAGCACGCTGTCAACAGCGGCGGTTATATGTTCGGCGTTGTTATAGCAGGGAATGATAACGCTAACTAACGGCTGGTCCATATCAAATACCAAAGTCCCGCCTGAATTGCTGCGCGGTTTGCTGCAAGCGCTCGGTGTTGTCATTAAACACGCTGTCCTTACTCAGTTGCACCGGCGCCTGGCGGGCAATATTAACCAAGGCTTGGGCAACAGCGTCAAGATGCTGCGCAGTTGATTTAAGTGGTGGTGGTGGCCCCCAATCTGAGCGCCATAGCGGCGTGTTAAGCAGGCTGCGCTTGAGGCCATTTTTTAACTTCTCGCTGGTGCTGGCAGCCTCATCGCCACGCCAAACCGGTGCCAGCGGTGAAAAAGTCGCTTCAACGTTTACCGACAGCAACCAGTCTTGCCACTTGTATTCCGAAATATGCGGGTAAGCTTTAACTGGGACCCACGGCACGCGAAATGAATCTGCCAAAATTGCGCCATGCATGGCCTCTGTCAGCAAGACTTGTGACTGGCGTATCGCATCGAAAACCTGCAAAAATGGCTTTCTCGGGTCGATGTAATGAATACCCGCCAACTGACAAACTCTGGCCCAGTCGCCGAGACGGGCGCTTTCACAATGTGGCATAAAGCTGATGTTGTGCTGCTTTACTACAGCCTGGTTATGAAACTGTGCTGACAGCGAAGCGGGGTCTGTTATCGCCAGCTCTGCAGGCAGGCCAAGTGTTTTGGCCGTTAACGGCCCGCGCACGGCGTAAAACGTCCAGTTGCTGTTTACGTTTGGCAACTGGCCATAACCATGGCCAGAACCAAATACCGTTACTGAAGGTGCGGCGGGAATACGGTGATTTAGCAAAGTGCCCACGCCGACAAACAGCGCTTCATCGTCGGCATTAAAGAAATCGGGAAACAATTGCTGCCACAACCAGGGGTTCAGGTCGTCGCCGAAGTTGCCTTCTCTGTCTTTGAAATAATATAACCGCAAAATAACATCCTTGTGTTAAATCCTGAACTTCAGTGCTTCATCAAAACGTGATCTAAAAAACAGGCGTAACGCCACGACGTAGAACAAGGCACCTATCAATATCATGATTATCAGCCGGGGTAATAACACCAGTTCTGACAATACCGTTTGTTGCATACCGAACAATAAACACACCATGCCTGATGATAACAGTAATGGCGGCCAGACTGCCATAATAATAGCTTTAGTGCTGATACCAGCACGAGATGTGCAAAGGTAGATGGCAAACAGAAAAAAGAGCGGGGTGATAACCAACCAGGCTGCGGCTAATGCATTTATGCCGTACCTTGCAGTCACTGAAACAGCGATTACTGTTAGCAGTAACGAAAAGCAAATATGAATTAACCCCGTGCCAGGAAAGCC
Source organism: Rheinheimera gaetbuli (assembly GCF_054781935.1). Taxonomy (NCBI): domain Bacteria; kingdom Pseudomonadati; phylum Pseudomonadota; class Gammaproteobacteria; order Chromatiales; family Chromatiaceae; genus Rheinheimera; species Rheinheimera gaetbuli. The sequence goes on along the minus strand of NZ_BAAGTL010000025.1, from coordinate 140,476 downwards.
TAGTGCCTTTAACAAGGGTGTAAACAGATTTGAAATAATGCGCAGCGGTATGGTCAGCAATATCAACTGCAGCGGCAATACCGCATTACGCCAGTGTGTGCCCAATACCAATTGCACCAATTCATCTGCGGTGGCGGCAAAGCCGTAAAATAGCGGAAAGCAAAACAGTGTGATAATACGCAGCATATAGCTAAATATTTGCTGGTACTTTTCTTTATCATTACTTATGGCCGCATACATCGGATAAGCCACTTCGTTGATCAATGGCATGGCCTTTGTCATTGGCATTAACGCCAGATGCATGGCTACGGCATAGTATCCTAATTGATTTGTATCAATAAATTTGGCGGCAATTAAAATATCAACTTTCATAAACAGCGTAAACAGTGCGCCGGTAGCCATCAGTGTCAGGCCAAACTTTAATGCTGGCAGCATATCGCTGAAGTCAAAACGTGGCAGGTAGAAGCGACGTAAAGTGATGTTATAACCCACAGCACGGATAAAAATAACGACCACATTGGCCACTATCAGTGACCAAAAACCAAAACCATAAAACGCCAGTAGCAAGGCAAGCGCGCTGCTGCTCAAGGTGGCGGCAAAGTCGATTTTAGAGCGACTTTTAAAATTCATCTCTCTGGCCAGCAGGTTAGATGAAACCGTGATCCAGGGCATAACCAGAAACACCGTTGCGGTGAGGTACAATACATACTCTAGCGCTGGCTGTTGGTAAAACTGGGCGATGCTGGCGGCAAAACTCACTTGCAATACGGCAATAGCGCCGTTGAGCAATAGCAGTAAGTTCAGGATCTTGCGGATGTAATTGTCATCAAGTTGCTTTTGGCGTATTAGTACGTCGCCCAGCCCGGCGCTGGCAAATTGCAACGCCAGCATTAGTACCATTTCTGCAATAGCAACTATGCCGTAATCGGCAGGGGTGAGTAAACGAATAACAAAGAGTGATGCCAGCCAGGTAAACAACTGTGACAGCAACCGTAAGCTTAATGTCCACCTGAACGCCGTACGTGCGCGTTTGGATATGCTATCCATGCAATCCTCTTGAAGTATTTCGCCGCTACTAATCGACGACGCAACATAGTAACGCCAGATTAGGCAAAGTGAAAGCCGGTTGCAAACTTATAGTGGCTTTAGTGGTTTTTTTCGCTACTATAATGCTGTAGCAAACAGGCAGCAAGGTTATCAGGGATGGTTAGCATGAAGGTGAAATATTTCCTTATTACGGTTATTTTTGCTCTACCTATGGTGGGGTATGCTTTTGATTTTACGCTGTCTGAGACAGAGTTTAAAAGCTGGGATGCGCGTTGTAAAAAAGCATATGCTGCAAGCGGTTCAGGGCGTAGCTCTGGTTATTATCAAGGTTTTAGCCCGCAACAGTTTCAAGACGCTAGTCGATTTGGCGAAGAGGCTGGTGGTGCCTGGCACTATTGCGCCGGTGTTATTTGGCTGCAACGAGCTGCAAGTACCTTTGGTCAGCAAAGGGAGGGAAACCTAAAGCAGGCGGTATCTGAAATACATTTTACCTACAACAAAATAAAGCCTCAGCACCACTGGTATCCTGAAATACATGTCAATTATGCCAAAGCACTTTATCTGAGTAATAAAAAGCAGGAAGCATTTGCTGTATTACAACGCTTAGCCGGCACTCATCCGGCAAACTCGTTACCATACACTGCATTGGCTTATTACCTGAAACAGGAAAAACAGCTTGAACAAGCCATTAGCGTGTTAAAGCAGGCGCCAGATTTACTGTTAAATGAATCTGCCGAGCTGAATTACTTTTTAGGCTGGTATTTAATGGAGGCGGGGCAGTTGCAAGACGCTGTGCCTTATGCGCAAAAAGCCTATCTGTTAAATTACCCTGCGCCGGCACTACGCCAGCGCCTGGCGGCGAAAGGTTATAGCTGGTAACGGCTTTAGCGCTTAATCACCAGGTCGTCGCTACCAGCGGCCGCTGGTCTTGGTGCCACAGCAGGTTGCGGCGCCGGCTCGGGTAAATAAAGCTGGCGGATACTAATAACAGCAATAATACCGCCAATAGCATAAAGTAAGTCAAAATAGGCCAGGCTAACGTTATTACCGGTAACACCATAACCAATTAGTGAAAGCGTTATAGCGTTGCTAAGCTGCACACACCACTGTTGATTATGTTTTAGCGCCAATATGCGGTTGCGGCGGTTTAGCCGCAACATACCCAGCAAAATCATGCCAAAAATAAATAATCCGGCGATACCATGATCGCCCAATACCTGCATATAAATATTGTGTGCAGCCTTAGGTGCCAATGTTTTAGGTATTGGCGGCGTTTCAATCGGACCAAAATAGGGCGTATAAGGCGCATAACTGTACCACAGCACCGGTTCAGTTACCGCTTTAAAGCCGCCACCGGTGAGTGGATTATCCCTTGCTATCATTACCGAAATTTTCCAGGCCCAAAGCCGGCCAATAAAAGAGGCGTCTTCGGTGGTTGCTGTTTGAATGGTGCTTTGCCGTTCGCGCCAGTCTTCTGGCGTAAACTGATAAGCGGTGGGCAACACCAGCACGGCCAGCAGTAACCAGAGTATTTTACGCTTTGATTTCCACCAGAAGGCCAGTGCCAATATTGCCAGGCCAATAAAGCCACCGCGAGAGCCGGTGCCAACAATCGCAATAATATTGCCGATAAATAAGCCCCATAATCCCAGCTTTAAATAATGGTGCTTGCTGACATAGATTAAATATAAAATAAGCGGCAAACACATATTTACCGCGACGGCAAAGTCGTTTCGGTCGAGCAGGGCGCCAGAGCGGCCTTTTACCATATGCCCACCGGCCGACAACACGACTTTAACCGCCTCCATGGCAGCATAAGATGATATGGCCAGCACTATGGCCCAGATGAGCGTGTCGACATGCAGCTTTTTTGTTAGTACCAGGGTAATAAAGAAGTACAGCAGCAGGACTTTAATAAACTGATTCCAGTAGCCGATGGCATAAGCTTTATCGACAGCATCAAATGATGAGATAAGCGTCCAGAAGGCAAACAGTAACACCCAAAAACTTAAGCCATTAAAAGCTAGTTTTTTTTGTTTATGCACAAACAGATAGGACAAAAATGTTACGGCGACGATGGTCAGATTAAGCCGGAAGTCGTTAGAAAAACCAAAAGCCCAGTTTGCCGGCGCCAATAATGCAATAAAAGCCCAGGCCGCAATACCAATAAAAGGCCGTTTAAAGCTGTAAAATACGGCGACAAATAAAAAAGCTACCAGTATTAAATCGCGCATCAGGATTTGTCCTGCTTATCGGCCCAATAAAATAAATAACATATGGCTGTAATAACGGCGAGTAAGTAAAGGCTGTCTATCATGCGGTTACCTTACTGATAACATAACGGTATTTACCTGATTTTTCAGGTGCTATCTCATCAAGTTGTTCAATATCAATCTGGACACTTTGCCCGAGCCGCGCCTGAAAGCCTGCACAAATTAGTGTGCGTATTGGCTCTGGTAGCGGGCCTTCGGGCCAAACCACCTGCACTGTGGTGTGGCTAAGGCTGTGCTGAATAATTTTAAACGCTGCTATACCGCTGATGTCACGCAGAATATAAATTAGTGCCAGGCCATGCATCATGGTGCCGTCAAAGGCGACAACAAAGTCGGTGCTGCGCCCCTCAATTGACTCCAGCAACGGTAAGCTGCGGCCGCAGCTGCAGGGCTGTTCGGCCAGGGTTGCAATATCGCCGGTGCGGTAGCGGATAAACGGAAACTCAGACGTTGCCAGATGCGTGACGACGATTTCACCGGCCTGGCCTGCAGGTAGCACGGCACCAGTGGCGGGGTCGATAATCTCAACCACGATATCTTCAAACGACAAATGCATACCGCCGGCTGGACACTCATGAGCAATAAAGCCGGCATCGCGGCCGCCATAACCATTGGCGACCGGTGCGCCGAATACACGTTCTATGAGTTCTCGCTGATAGGGGTAAAGCCGTTCTGAGGTAACAAACACCACTTTGATACCAAGCTTATGCATAGCAATGCCATGCTTTTGTGCTGTTTGCGCCAGTAAATGATATACCGATGGGTAGCCAAACAGCATCTTAGGTTTGTTATCTCGGATGTGCTGTAAAAACACTAACAGTTTTTGCTCGCTCATATCAAAAGCGGGGATTAACTGCGAGCGGAACAGCAGATCGCGAAATATCCTGGCTCTGTCCTGAGCGCCCAGTTCGATAGGCGAGCCCCAGGCGACGATTTCTTTGTCACCAATGTCTACGCCCCACCAGCGGGTGGCCCGCCATTTGGCTGCAACATCATGTGATACCCGCTCATTACCGAGTAAAAAAATTAATGGCTGGCCGCTGGAACCGCCGGTATTAAATCGTTTTAACCCCCCGGCATGGGCAGCTTTTAGCTGGTCAAAGTGTTCAGTGATCAAAGCCTTGGTTAAAAACGGCAGTTTGGCTAAGTCGGCCACGCTGTTAAAATCGGCGGCTGTTAGGCCTTGTTGTTGTAATAGCTGGCGGTAGTAGGGCACTTGCTGCTCTGCCGAAGCGATAAACCGCTGTAGTTTGGCATTTTGTTGCTGCTGCAAGCTAGCCAATGGCAACCACTGGCTGCGTTCTAGCTCACGGCGGCGGCGCACGGTATCGTGTTTTTTTAGCCATTCCTGCAGCGGAAACACCACCGCCGCGATGACGCGGGTATACAGACTGCTCATTGGTTACGCTCCTGCCGTTGAATCGCGGCCTGATACTGCTGTGCCAGGCGCTGTTTTACTTCAGGCCAGTAAAAACGTTGGCTGTTACGCAAACCATTGGCGATAAGCTGCTGGCGCAAGCTGGTGTTTTGTAGCACTTCGCCAGCCAGCTGAGACATGGTTTTGGCATCGCCGGCACTGCACAGCATTGCATCATGGCGGTGGCTTACTAAATGGCTGATACCACCGACATCGCTACTGACAACAGGCACACCGCACGCCAGGGCTTCAATAATCGAATTAGGGCTGTTGTCGACCCGGCTGCTGTTTAGCATAATATCAGCAGTTCGGTACAGCCTGGCCATTTGCTCTGAGCTAAGGCGCCCGGCAAACTGCACCGCACTGCCCAGATTAAGCTGATGCACTTGTTGCTGCAGCTCGCCGAGCAACGGGCCGCTGCCGGCTATGGTAAGCGTTGCGCCGGGGTAATCTTGCTTTAGCAGAGCAAAGGCGGCAATGCTGGTGGCAACATCATAAATAGCTTCCAGATTGCGGGTAACAATAACGTGCGGTGCAGTGATGTTAAGCAAACTGCTATCGCTGTTACGCGGATAAAATAGCTGTTGATCGAGAATATTTGGCACTATAGCCAGTGGCACGGCGTTGCCGGGGTGCTGGTAGCGGGCAAATACCTGTTGTAAAAACACCGATGGCACCAGCACCGCACTGGCATGGCGTAGCGACGTATTTACGCTGCGCCAGCTGCCGGCAAAAAAGCTATCGGCGTGGCCGCCCCGATAATTAACGATGATTGCTGTGCCGCGCATGCGTGCTATCCAGATAGCCGGTGCGGCAAACAAATGCCAGGACCAGCCCGAGTTGGCCATAATATGTATAAGCCTGGCTCGGCCACAGGCACGCCATAGCTTAAAACAATATGGCACTATGCGAAACAAAGCCCGTAGCCCCGGTATTTTAGCAATAAAGGCCGGTGTATACGGTGGGTTTACTGCGACAAATTCTACTTTTACGCCTTCTTGTTGCAACAAGCAAAGCAACTGCCAGGTTTGGTTTGCCATGCCGCCTGCGGGGGGCGCAACAGGCCCCACCAGGCAAACAGGCAACTGCTGCAAACTAGTGCTCATGCTGTTGTAACCTTTGGTACAAGGCAACATAGCGGCTAACAGATACTGCCCAATTTCGCTCGTTATGCACAAATTGCAGGCCGTTTTCGATGATACTGTCGTTGCTGCTGAAGTTTTTAAGCACCCGGATGGCTTGTTCGGCCAAATCGTCAATATTGTCACGTTGAAACAACCAACCGGTTTTACCGTGCTCGATAAGCTCGAGATGGCCGCCAACATCTGACGCCAGCAAACGCATACCCTGTGCCATGGCTTCCAACGGCTTTAGCGGCGTGACCAGCTCGGTCAGGCGCATGGCTTTACGGGGGTAAACCAGCAAATCGACTAAACTGTAATATTGCATTACCTCACTGTGCGCCACCCGGCCAGGCATAATTACCGCATCGTTAAGATTAAGTTCTGTCACCAATTGTTTTAAGGCCAACTCTTGTGGGCCGCCACCCACCAGCAGCAGGGTGGCACTGGGAATTTTTTGCCGGATCAGTGGCAGGGCTTTAATGAGTAGATCCAGACCTTCGTAAGCATAAAATGAGCCCAAAAAGCCCAGCACTGCTTTGCCCTGTAGCTGAAACTCAGCCTGCAGCGCGGTATTTTTGCTGTTTATTTGCTGAAATTGTTGTGGGTCTACAGCATTAGGGATCACGGTTATTTTGTCGGCGCTGATACCGCGACTAATTAGATCGCGGCGCAAGCCTTCACATATAGTGGTAACGGCGTTGGCTTTTTTCGCGACATAGGTTTCCAGCGCGCGCGTCAGGCGGTAGCGCAGGTCGCCCTCGCGGCAGCTGCCATGGTCAACCGCCGCATCTTCCCAAAAGGCGCGGATTTCATATACCACAGGAATGCCCGTTTTTTTTGCTGCCCACAATGCAGCAAGGCCATTAAGCGCTGGTGAATGAGCATGCATAATATCGGGTTTTTCAAGCTTAATAAGTTGGCGCAGGCGGTTTTTAAGTGCCAGAACTACTGCAAGCTCTTTTAGTACCGGCAAGCACCAAAACCAGCTTTGGTAAGCTTTAGTGCGGTAAAAGCTGAAACCCTCAGCTGTCTGGCTGTCGTTATCACTGTTGGGGTGCTTGGGGCTGGTGACATGGCAGGTGTCGTAGCCCAGCTTCCGTTGTTGTTGCAAAATAGCACGTGAGCGAAAGGTATAACCACTGTGTAGTGGTAGTGAGTGGTCAAATATATGCAGTATTTTCATAGGAGTTTTAACTCCCAAAACTTGTCTTGATTTTCTTTAAAGTGTGGTTTTTTCTGTTCTAGTTCTGAGAGCTTATTTTTTAATAAAAAAGCACCAGGATTTAGTATTAAAAATAATTTACTAAGTTTATTTCTACTTAAATAGTCAAAGCATAGATCGTAAGAATACTCTGGTAGCTTTGATACCGGTAGCTTCTTATCAGCGAAAATCTCCTTTACAGCCAGATTCTCTATTTTGCCTAAGAACTGCCTTAGATACCGTTTAATTTGGGTTTTTACATCTGCCAGTTTGTACCATTTTAACGGTGCGTGTTTCCAGGTTACATCCGGGATAACAAGAATGTTGGACGGTGCCCAGCTGTTTTTTTCAGGTGCGTAGCCAAAATTAATGGCAGCACCTATCGTGGAATCAGTCCTGTAGATACCTAGCGGGAGTTTAAATAATGAATTTTTTAAGCTATCCATGCTTTCCTTAGGAATCATAAAGAAATTGCCATGTAGCCCACCAATCGATAACATTTCGCTTGCTAGTTTTTTATGGCTAGCTCCTGTTGTAGGGACTCCAGTGTAAGCCAAAGCCTTATTATTAGAGGCAGTTCTCATAACAGTTTCTATGCTATCTGTGTCAATAGTGACATATCCGTCTATGAAAAAATGTGTGTCATATCCATCAGACAAAAAATAGCAGTATTTATTAAAACAATTAGCTTTGTCACCTAAAGGAAAAAACCAGATTCTCAAATGCGATGAATATTTTTCCAGCAATGGTTTTGATAGAGCGGTGGCTGCGGTTTCATTTCCATTCAGTAAGAGGCTAATTGTGTAGTTGTAACTTTTGCAAGCGCTTATTGCGGCATCAATAGTTTTGGAAATGACACTTAACGATTCTCGTGAGCTGATTATTATTATTGATAGTTTCATGTTAAGTGTTTTTCTCCAGAAAAGCAGCAAACATTAACAGTGTCCACAGTGGTGCGCTGTTGTCTTTTAAACCACGTTTGTGGTCATCCAGTAGTTGTTTAAGCTCTGCAATATTGAAGTACCCGCTGTTTAGCATGGCATCTGACAACAGCTTGTCTTGCAACTTTTGCTGTAACGGGCCGCGAAACCACTGTGCCAGCGGCACGGCAAAGCCCATTTTTTTGCGGTACAGGACATCGTCTGGCAAGTGCGGTTGCAGTGCTTTTTTCAGGCTGTATTTACCAATGCCGTTTTGCAAATTAGCCGATGATTCAGCGGTAAAAGCCCATTCAACAAATTTGTGGTCTAAAAACGGTACGCGAACTTCCAGCGAGTGCGCCATCGATGCTCTGTCTACTTTGGTCAGAATATCGCCGACGAGATAGGTTTTCATATCCAGATACTGAGCAATTTTCATTGGGTCAAAGTGCTTAACTTTGTCACCGTAGCGGCGGAACACCTCAAGGGAATTGTAGCCATTGAGCCTTTGTTTAAACGACTCTGAAAACAGTCTGTCGCGCTGATCCTGGCGCAAAATGGCAATAGAGTTGTGATAAGCGGCAACGGTATCCAGCGCCAGTGACTGAAAAGTGGTTTTGGCCCTTAAAAACCGTGGTGCCCAGTCCAGTTTGGGGTAAATTTTGCCCAGCATACCAAATAGCGGTTTGCGCAGCGCAAGGGGCAGCCATTGGCGGAAACGCTCTTCGTGCAGGTGCAATTTGTAGCGCCGGTAGCCGGCAAACAGCTCGTCAGCACCATCGCCGCTTAGGGCAACAGTGACCTGCTGGCGCGCCATTTGACAGACACGGTAAGTTGGGATCGCTGAGCTGTCGGCGTAGGGTTCATCATATAAATCGGCCAGTTTGTCCAGCAGTTCAAAATCATTCTGGCTGACGATGTTTTCATGATGATTGGTATGGTAGCGCTGCGCCACCTGACGGGCAAAATCGGTTTCATTAAATTCAGGGCTGTCAAAACCAATAGAGCAGGTGTTTACTGCATCTGGTTGCAGGCCAGCCATCATAGCCACTACAGCACTTGAGTCGACGCCACCCGACAAAAAGGCACCCAGTGGCACTTCTGCTACCAGCCTGATATCGACGGCTTCGCGAAAGCGGTGAATGATTTGCTCGCTCAGTTCTTGCTCTGTGACACTGTGTTGCCACTGTGTTGGCAGATCCCAGTACTGCTGCGGCTGCGGTAAGCTTACGCTGCCGTGTTGCAGTAACAAAGTGTGGCCGGGAGCCAACTTGTAACTATGCTGATAAATAGTATAGGGCTCGGGGACATAGCCAAAACTAAAGTAGTCTTCAATGGTGCTGTCGCGCAGGGTTGGGACGAATTCCGGGTGGTGGCGCAGCACTTTAAGCTCAGAGCCGAAAATAAATTGGCCATCAGCTAAAAGCGAATAGAACAGCGGCTTAATACCCAGCCTGTCGCGGGCTAAAAACAGGCATTGGCGTTGCTTATCCCAAATAGCAAAGGCAAACATTCCGCGTAACTGATGTACGCAGTCTTCACCCCATTCCAGCCAGGCATTGAGAATGGTTTCGGTGTCGCCGTTGGTGTTAAACACATAGCCTTTTGCCAGTAATTGCTGGCGCAGTTCGCGGTAATTGTAAATCTCACCGTTAAACACGATGCACGCCTGCTGATTAGCACTTTGCATCGGTTGTGGGCTGCCGGCAATATCAATAATCGACAAACGCCGGTGAGCCAGACCTATACTGGGCTGGTAAAAGTAATCGCCAGCGTCTGGCCCGCGATGCCATTGGCTGTCATTCATTCTGCTTAGGATCTGGCTATCAGGCACTGCCTGGGTTTTTAGCTGATAAATTCCTGCTATACCACACATGGTTAGGGCTGCATCCTTGTCAATTCATAAAGCTCACGATAGCGGTTTACCATCCTATCTATACTAAAGTGCTGATGGCAATGGTTTTTAACCAACTGAGCGTCAACATTTAACGCCTGTGGCTGTTGTAGATAGCGCAGCATAGCCGTTGCCAGTTGGCCGGCGTTGTCGGAATCTACCAGATTGGTGTGTTTTAAAGGTTCAGGCAGTAATTCGGCATTGCCGCCGACCGCGGTTGCAATTACGGGAGTGCCGGCTGCCATGGCTTCAAGCAGGGTGTTAGAAATGCCTTCTGCCAGTGAGGGTAATACAAACACGTCTGCCGCTTGCATAATCTCTGCAATATCCTGCCGTTGTCCGGTAAAATAGACCTCATCGCTTATTGCTAGTTGTTGGCTTTGCAACTCCAGGCTTTGCCGACAGGGGCCGTCGCCAACGACAACCAACCTGGCTATACCACGATACTGCGGGTGCTGTTGTAATAGCAGGGCGAAAGCCTGCAGCAGCAGTACCTGGTTTTTTACTGCGGCCAACCGGCCCACGCTGACAAAGTATAGCGGTTTAGCTGCGCCAGCGGCATGCGCGAAGCTGATATCGGCCGGCGCTGCGCTGGCAAACTTGCCAATGTCTACGCCGTTACAAATACGGCTTATGCGGTTGCTTTTTATGCCAATAATCTGCCTGAGGTAGTGTTCGGACTCGGCTGATAAGCAAATAAAACGGTGCACAAATCGCTTGGCAATCCGGCGTATCAGCCGGTTTCTCTTGTTTATTCCGGCCAGATCATTGGTGTCCCAACCATGCTCTCCATGCAGACGTAGAGGAATATTACGCCACCAGCCTACAGCCTGCAGCTCGAGCGTTGCCAGGTTGCGGCTGTGCAGTACGTCAGGTTTTAGTTGTTTTAGCAGGCTATTCAAACGCGGGAACGTACCCCAATCATGCCCTGGCTTTTTATTTAAACTGTAAAAATGGACGTTGTGGGTGGTAATGCGCTTGACGAAATCAGCATTGTGGCCGGTCAGCGTGATAATACTGTGGACAAAATCGGTTTGCGGCAGATGATTGATTAAGTTAACCACGCCGTTTTCCAGGCCTCCGGTACCAAAATGCCAGATCAGATGGGTGATATGCACCGGTTTGCCTGAGGTCATAATGCCAGTGCACCGTAGTTAACGACAGGCATAGCACTAAGCTTTGCTGCTGCAAGTTCTAACTGACGCTGCGTGTCGGTGGTTAAGGGGCCTTTTGCTGATACAGCAAAAATACTGGCCGGGCCAGATTTGCCCGATAACAAATGCCAGGCCTGATAAAACTTAACCTGTGGCAAACTGCTGGTCTTAATCTGTCCTATTTGATACCAGTACAACACTGAGCGGTATTGCTGAGCTTGATTTTTTAGCTGTAACAGTGTGATACCGTTATTAGATTGCCTGTCGGTGACAAACCATACATTATTGTTAAATAACCTGTTGTTCCAGCTAACTAATTTGCCTTGTGACTGGTTGTTGGCGTAAACGGCGGCAAAATACTCAGTACCTGATGCCTGCAACAGATGGCTTTGTTGCAGGCTGTCAACAAAGCTGATACCCCAGTCAGACTCGCTTATTACTTCACTGTTTTCGATTGATAGTGTTAATTGTTCAGGCTGCAAAGGCGGTGTGACGCTTGGCAGGCTATGCTGATACAGCATAGTGACCAGCAATGCAGTGGCTAACATGGGCAACGCCAGAGTGTGGCTTTGACGGTGCAGTGGCCTGACTAAGCTGGCTTTTTCCAGCTCAGTATCATGGTCGGCGAAACGGCCACCAAGCCAAAAGCCTGCCATTAATACCGCAGCAAAAAACAACCAGCCGTACAAAAAATGATCGGCACCAAAGCCATAAGCCATGTTGGTTTTTTCACCTATGTATACCAGCATAAATGCGCGACCGCCGTTGGCCAGGATCGACACCACCACCATAGTGAAAACAAACAGCAACTGTTTGAGCAGTTTATTATAAGTCAGATAAGCATATAACACTGAGATAGCGACTGAGGCGATAAGAAAGCGTAAGCCGGAACAGGCTTCGGCAACTTCAAATAATCCAACGGGTGTGGCCAGGTACAGGCCTTCACGAAATACCGGAACAGCGGCCAGTTGCAGTAAATATACGGTAAGATCAGCAGTGATATGTTGGAGAACCGGCGACAGTTCATCACCAAAAGGCAACAGGAATACCAGGTAGCTGATGGCAAAGCAATGCTGTTTTGCATTCTGATTGCCCAGTACCAGCCACAGCAAAGCTTGTAGTGATAATACCGCTGCGATATGCATCAGCAGTGCAATGCCGCTGGCAAAACCGGCCAAATAGAGTAGTTGCAGTAAACACAGTAGCAGCAAAGGCAAACCAAAGCCTTTGGCGCGGTTTACTGCTGTTTGCGGGTTAGCGCCGGATTTACGCCGGCTAAACAACCATAAACTAATGGGGATGATCAGATAACAGTGGTTATAAGTGGCAGAGCTGCGCCATATGCGCTCCATATCCAGCCAGGCTTCAGCATACAGCAATACATAGCTCACCAGGGCCAGGGTTAGCATGGCAAAATAGCTGATAAGGTGCTTTGGCATTTGCATTACGCTGCCTCAGATCGGATAAAACTGTTCAGCCTGGCCAAGGTGTTTTGCCAGCTGAAATGCTGAACAATCCACTGACGATTGCTGCCAGGCTGACCGGATGCAGCAAGCATAGTTAAACATGCCTGTATAAAAGCGGGTGCATGCTCAGCAACCTGAGTATCTGCAGTAAGTGGGGCGTTAATACCTTCCATCGCCATTGGGGTGCAGATGATAGCTTTGTTCATGGCCATCGCTTCGAGCACTTTATTTTGTATGCCGCGGGCTATTAACATAGGTGCGACGGCGTACTGTGCTGATTTAAGATAAGGCCGGACATCAGCCACCCTGCCGGTTACCACAACGCCTGCGAGCTTGGAGAGCGCTTTAACATCAGGGTGTGGATTACCACCTACGATTAAAAACTGTAAATTTGGATGCTGCTGGCGCAAGGCCGGCCATACTTCGTGACAAAACCAGCATACTGCATCAACATTGGCCCAGTAATCCATAGCGCCGGTAAACACCAGGTACTGTGCAGGTAAGGTTATCTCGGCCGCTGGTAACGCTGATTGTGGGTCAAAAAATTCTATATCTACACCATTGCTAAGACTTGATACTTTATGTTGTAACGCTGCCGGCAGCAAAGTGCGAAAAGCCTCAGCTTCATCCTCTGAGACAAATAAGCTTCGGTCAAACTGGCGGCAAATATTGATTTCATAGCGTTGGAGTAATCGGGCTTCACGTCGGTAGAACCAGCGCTTAATACCCGTACTACGTTCGGCATATTGTTGCCACTTATCCGAGTCTATATCTACAAAATCAATGACTTTAGTAACTAATGTTGGCTGATGTTCTACATATTGTGCCATTGCTGAGCTGTAAACCAGTACCTGACTGATAGCCTGTTCGCTGATCCTGGCAGTTACCCAGTTTTGTACCACACTGCTGTAGTAATAAGGCAGCGTAACAGCCTTATTGGTTAAAAATGCTGTTAAACCACGCAGCATGGCCGGTTTTTTATATAATCTGATGCAGCACAGCTCTGTGCACCACTGCTTTAACTCCGGCAGATACTGTTCGTCGAAGGGATCGTCTATAAAGCAAGCCAGATAAACACGGTAGTGCTGGCTAAGGTTTTTCAGCAGGTGAAATGAGCGTATTTTATCGCCTTTGTTTGGTGGATAAGGTATACGGTGCACTAACATCAGCAAGGGAGGTTTTATAGTTGCTATCATCCCAGATATCTCGATAGTTTTGGCCCCAGCCACTGACTCAGACCAAGTGGTAGTTGTTGCCATAGTTTGATAAATAACTGGTAGCGTGGATTGTTCGGGCTAAGATTTGGCAGCTGTTTTGCGCTGATAAGTTGGTATTGATAGGGCAGTTCTACCGCCTGCATGCCCCAATGCCTTTTATAATGGTAAGCGCCTGAATCGATTTTGCTGCGGCCAAAATCGTAGCGGGAACAGCCTTTGTTATTACGGGCGTGACACATTAGCTGATAATACATAAAGTCGTTACTTTTCAGCTCTTTTGCTTGCAGTATGCCGCCGCCATAGTACGGCAATACTTCATTTTTATAGTAAAAACTCAGTACGGAGGACACGGCTTTGTTATCTTGACGTACGGTTAATATTTCTGTTTGTTCGGCAAACACCGCCATAATTTTATCGAAAAACGCCTGACTAAACACCGGTGTACCGAGGTTACGCACACTTTGTGAATAGGTGTGATAGAACTCAGCAGTCTGCTTATCTAATGTGTACTGTAAATTTTCATTTAGGGCATGGCGTAGCACGGCTCGCTGCTTTTTCTTTACGTTCGCCAGTATTTGCTCAGCGGTATCTGCCAGCTCACAGGCAAAATAGGCATGCGAGTGGCGTGTCATCAAGTTATTGTCTTGCGCCGTTTTATAACGAAACTCGATATGCTGGACGCCCAGGGAAGTCGCAAGCTGTATTGCTTGTTGTTCCAAAAAACGCTTTACCAGCGGCGCACCGATTGCACCGCCATATACACAAAACGGTGTTGACACCAGTGCGTCACCAAACAGCAGGCTTTTGACCCGCGCTAAAGGTAAGGCGCCAACAATTTGGTTATTTTCAGTAGCGTATAGGTAGTGGCATTGATGGCCAGCATCAGCAAGGATCTGTTGCCAACCGGATAGGTGAAAAAAAGTGGCGTCTTCGCTGGCGTTAACAAAGTTGTCCCATGCCATAGCCTGCTCGTCCCTGAGCGACAATGTATGCAGTTGATACATCCGATTCCCTTACGTTAAACAAAATACGGCTGAAATACTTCCCGGATACTACGCCACTGATAGTCTTGCAGCAAACGCACCAGCTTGGCTTCCATCCGATCTAAATTGGTGTAGTGTCTGAACTTAGATTTTAACGGTGCATCGGCAAACCTTGGTTGCTGCGGATCGATTTCCCATGGATGGAAATAGAACATATACGGCGAAGTACTTTGCTGCAAATAACTGTCTATGCATTTTTTACTTAACCAGTAAGGCAACAACCGGAAGTAACCACCACCGGCAATAGGCCACTGTTTACCGGCTTTATTTAATACCGGCATTGGGCACTCCCAAATACCTTCAACCCGTTTATAGGGATGCTGCGGCCAGTCTGGTGTGCCATATAAGTCGTGTACAACGGGGTAAGTGCTTGAGCTGTACAAATAACCTGCTTGCTGTAGCGCAGAAAAAGCCCACTCGTTACTTTTTCCGATAGAAAAACTCGGTGCCCGATAACCGGTAACCGGGCTGCCTGTAATATCTTCCAGCAAGGCTTTAGCGCGCTGAATATCCTGCAAAAACTCAGATTGGCTTTGTACTGACGCTTTAGCATGCGCATAGCCATGACTCGCCACTTCATGCCCTGCGGCGTGGATCTGCTTCACCAATTGCGGGAAGCGCTCAGCCACCCAACCTAAGATAAAAAAGGTGGCTTTTGCCTGATGCGCGTCAAATTGCCGCAATAATATTTCGGTGTTTTGTACCACCCGTTGCGGCAAGTCTGGCCATTGTTGCTTCGATACCGTAGTGTCAAAGGCTGCAACGTGAAAATAGTCTTCGACGTCTACGGTTAAAGCATTACATCTGATTGGCGCTACTACCATTAATGTCAGCGCCCCTTGCCAAACAGCACAATCTCTACCGTCCTGACCAGAATCATGAGATCCAGCATCAAGCTGCGATGCTTTATGTAATACAAGTCAAACTTTAGTTTTTCCTGTGCATCTTCAGCGGTAGCACCATAGGGATACTTGAGCTGCGCCCAGCCGGTAAGACCGGGTTTTACATTATGTCTATGGTTATAGTACGGAATGTCTTTTACCAGCTGGTTAACAAACTCTGGTCGCTCAGGTCTTGGACCAACAAAGCCCATATCGCCGGCTAACACATTAATAAGCTGCGGCAGTTCATCAATACGGTATTTACGGATGACTCTGCCAACCCGTGTTACTCTGTCATCATTGGCGCTGGCCCAGCGGGCACCATTTTTTTCAGCATCAGAGCGCATGCTGCGAAACTTAATAATATAAAACGGTTTGCCATCTATTCCGACCCGCAACTGGCGGTAAAACACTGATGTACCAGATTTTCGGCCGTCTTCCAGATAGATCAACAGCGCCGTAATTAACATAACAGGCCAGGTCACTGCGAGCATTAGCACTGCCAGTACCGCGTTGAGTTTGTAATCCAGATTAGTTTTAAAGCGCTGATTGAGATCCAAGCCATTGGCATAGATAACCCAGCTGGGGTAAATCAGGTTAACGGCTATCTGGCCGGTTTCCTGCTCAATAAAATCAAGAATTTCAATAACGTCTATGCCACGGGTTTTGCACTTAAACAAGTGTTCAACTGGCAACATATTGCGTCTTTCGTCACAGGCAATAACCAATTGGTCTATCTGATGTTCCATCACATATTGAAATAATTCGGTTTGGTAATCGAATTTGGCCAGTTTATGCTCTGCAATACCAGCTTCTTTGTCTCCATCGATAGGAGTAAAGCCGACTATCTCGAAATTGCGTTTGTCAACATTACGCCGCATGCGTTTTTCAATTATCGACGCGCGTTCACCAGCGCCGAGCACTAACACGCGTCGCCGGCTAATTCTGGTCACGTCGTGATAATGGAATAGTGCTCTGAACGCTGAAATAAACAAGGCGGCTGTTGCGGAAGCCAGGCACAAATATAAGCTGCTGATGTGTAGCAGAGGAAATAATTGGAACACGATAAGTTCGAGCAAAATAGCATTAAATAGCAGCGTGATGACTACGCGCTTGATAATGCCTTTTTGTCCTTCGCGTAGCTTTTGGTCGTACAAACCAACTGATAAGGCGCACAGCATTACTGATGCTGAAAACAGCGCGGCATTAATAAGTTGATGTTCTAGTGTAACGGGGGCGATGTACAGACTAATAGCGTAGCTGGCGAGCAGACTTGACACAGATAGTAGTAACAGCTCGCTGAGTAAAAACAGCCTATCTGCAATCGTATTTCGTCCGTAACGAGTTGCTTTACTCATAACCACATCCTTGTTGCATCCATTGCGTTGAAGCCATTGCCGTTTCAGGTTACTCTTAAACCTGCATAGGGTAGCTCAGTAATTATACTGTTTTTACGCTAAAACAAAAATTAAATTTTCATTATTTGCAGCACAATGGTAATTTTTTAAGTTATATTAAAAAGGCATCAGAATAAGGATTTGTACTATGATGGCTAGATCTGCTAACGGATATTGCGGTTTCCTCTTTGCTATTGCCTGCTTTTTGCTGGTTGGGTGTAAAAGTTACTACCTGCCTCCTGCTACAGTGCAAAACTCACTTACTACGTCGGTTGATAATTATCAATATCTTATTGGCCCAAAAGACACGGTGGCAATTTTTGTATGGCGCAACCCAGAGTTGTCCGGCAGTTTTGTTGTCAGACCAGATGGTAAGATAACCACGTCGTTAGTTGAAGATGTAGTAGTCAGCGGCAAAACGCCAACTCAGGTCGCGCGTGACATGGAAGCCATTTTAAGTAAATACATTCGCGATCCTGTTGTAACAGTGTCGGTAAATGGTTTCATCGGCCCTTACAGCGAGCAGGTTAGGGTAATAGGGGCTGCAACCAATCCTCAATCTATTAATTATAACCAATACATGACCCTGCTTGATTTGATGATCGAGGTAGGGGGCTTAACAGAATTTGCAAATGGTAATGGTGCTAAATTAGTTCGCGTTAAAGATGGTCGTCAACTGACCTACGAATTACGTTTGGATGACTTAATCAGAGAGGGAAAAATAGGCGCTAATGTCGATATCTTGCCCGGTGACGTTATTATTATTCCAGAGGCCTGGTTCTAAAGTTGTGAAGAAAACGGTCTAAGCAGTAACCGCAGTCAGGGAGTGATAAATGAAAGAGCTACAGCAAGCGATAGAGCAACTTTATACCTATCTTCAGGGAATTTGGCTAAGGCGCAGGTATATTGTTATTACCGCTTGGTTGATTTGCCCGATTGGTTGGTTTTTTGTCTACAATTTGCCGCCCACCTACGAAGCTAATGCCAAGCTTTATGTTGAAACCAGTACGGTATTGCAACCCTTGCTACAAGGACTGGCGTTAAGAACAAATAACGATGATGAAATCAAACTTATGGCCCGGACGCTGCTTAGCCGGCCTAATCTGGAAAAGATCGCCCGCGCCACTGACCTGGACATCACGGCAACGACAGATAAAGAGTTTGAAGAGCTGATTGATACTTTGCAAAAAACGATAAATATATCTGCTTCGGGCCGGGAGAATATTTATGTTATTTCATACAGCAATCCGCAACCACAACTTGCACTTAAGGTGGTGCAGGAGACGCTAAATAATTTTGTTGAAGGCCAGCTTGGTTCCAGCCGTGCCGATACTCAGACCGCGGAACGGTTTTTAACCAGCCAGATTGCTGACTATGAGCGGCGCTTGATGGAAGCTGAACTCAGATTGTCCGACTTCAAAAAGAACCGGCTTAATTTACTGCCAGGCAACGAAAATGATTTCTACAGCCAGATAAACAGCGAGAAGAAAAAACTGGAGGAGGCTCGCTTAACGTTGCGGGAGCTGGAAACGCGTTTGGAGTCTGCCAGAAGTCAGATGGTAGGCGAAGAGCCTGTGTTTGGCGTGATGCCTTTTGCTGGCAGTGCCGGCCGGCCAGCGACGCAGTTTGACGAACGGATCCGCTCGTTGCAATCTCAACTGGATAATTTAATGATCCGCTATACCGAATTTCATCCGGATGTGCTTGAGACTAAACGTTTGTTGCAACAGCTTGAGCAGCAAAGAGACGACGAGTTACAGCAGCTTGCGCAGTTGTCTGCTGAACAACCAGGTAACAACGCCAGCTTAAATCAAAATGTGGTTTATCAGGAATTACGTATCAGTGTATCCAGGCTGGAGACTGAAGTTGCTTCGTTGAAAGTACGGGTAAGAGCCTACGAAGAAAACGTCGCCGCTTTAGTCAGTAAGCTGAACCTGATCCCTGAAATAGAAGCTGAATTTACTGGTTTAAATCGTGATTATGACATTACTAAATCAAAATATGAGGCTTTGCTTAGCCGGCGTGAGTCAGCTGAGTTGTCGCGACGTGCTGGCGCGTCTGAGCAAGATGTTCAGTTTAATGTAATAGAGCCGCCACGGGTACCGCTAGCGCCATCAGGGCCTAACAGAGTGTTGTTTTATACTCTGGTGCTGGCCGTTGGTATAGGGGCGGGTATTGTGATGGCATTTTTGCGCAGCATGATATCTCCGGTGCTTACCAGAGCAAGTCAATTACAGAGTATTACTGATTTTCCGGTATTCGGCGTTGTGTCGCATACCAACAAATCGGCAATTTTGCGCCAGGTAAGATTGCACTTTTTTTACTTCGCTTTGCTGGCCGCCGGTTTAGTCTTCTGTTTCATCCTGTTACTTACCAATGAAATGTTGTTTGGACGTTCAGCTGAGTTGTTGTCGAGGTTTGTCGGATGAGTATTATTGAAAAAGCAATTTCAAAGCAAACCAGCGTGCAGCAGTCTCGGGCCACTGATGCTTTTGATGAATCGGACAATCAAGCGCTGAACGAGCTTACATTGTCACAGCCAGACGACGGCGATGAGACGCGTAGCGATGCGCAAACTCAGAGTACAGAACCCAAGGTCGGTGTTGAATTGGATCTGGCGATGCTGGAGCAAAAGAACTTTGTGTCTTTGTCCAGTGAACGACGCTTGATTAATGAAGAATATCGCGTGATAAAACGCAAATTGATTAACAATGCTTTTGGTGCCTTAAGCAAGACGTTAAAACATCCCAATTTAATTCTGGTCAGTAGTTCACGGTCTGGCGAGGGTAAAACCTTTTCTGCAGTTAATCTGGCCTTGAGTATTGCCTTGGAGCAGGACAAAACTGTGCTTTTAGTTGACAGTGATGTGCTGCGCCCCAGCGTTTCAAAAACGTTGAATTTGCATCATAGCGTTGGGTTAACAGACTATCTGTTATCAGACGAAGTAAAAGTATCCGACATTATGCTTAGTACTAATGTTGAACGCCTTAAAATTATCACTGCAGGACGTCCACACCATTTGTCTACCGAGCTGTTGGCCAGCGAGCGGATGGTGCAGCTGGCTTATGAGTTTGCTACCCGCTATCAGGATCGGATCGTTATTTTTGATGCGCCGCCGCTGTTAGGTGTAAATGAAACGGCGGTGATGGCGTCAATGTGCGGACAAGCTCTTATCGTTGTTGAAGAAAACAGAACCAAGCTGGCGGAAGTAGAGCAAGCAGTTGCGTTGCTGCCTAAAGATATTGCAGTTGGTTTTTTAATCAATAAAGCGCATCGAAATCAGGCTAAAGGTTATGGTTACGGCTACTACTATGGCGCGACTTGATACATTGCGCCTGGCCCGGGGAGCGCAGCGGCAGATTGCGGTATGTATGTGTACTATGGTTGCCTTTACGATGTATTCTGCCAGCAGTGCTGCAGACATTACTGTGACGCCGGAAATTGAAACCGGTGCTTATGGATTTTGGTTACGTGATGAGCTAGCGGGGCCTGGGGTGGATAGAGGCCTTGCGGTTATGGCTGCGCCGGCTATTTTAATGACACACAAAGGCTTGCAATCATCAGCCAGTTTGAAGATTAAAAATGAATCAGTCTGGTATGACGACAGCCAACGCAAGCACAAAAATCTGACCAGTTTCACCGGTAATAGTGGTTTATCGATGTTTGATAATCGGTTATCGCTGCAGTTGAATGCAAAGTCTGACCATCAGGTCCGCAATGCTCAAAGCAATATTTTTTCTGACATTATAACCGGCAGTGATAATTTATCTAAAACCACCAGTTACGGTGCTAACCTGCTTTTTACTAACCTGCGCACTGCTGCTGTTCAAACCAAACTTGGTTTGTCCTATCAAAAGTTCAGGTCGGAGCGGCCGGATCTTGACGATGGTATTAATAGTTTTGATAACAACAGTTTGCGGGCAACCATGCAGTTGTCTGGCGGGACTAGGGGGGTTGGTGCTTTTTGGCTGTTAAGCGGTAATGTGAACCAAACCAGCCGCGAGTCGGCACAAGACTTTGATAGCGAACAGGCCAGCTTTGTTGGTGGCCTGCCGTTGTTTGGCAATTTGTCTGCTATCGTTCGTGCCAGTTATCAGGACAATATCAATGGCGACGTTGCTGGCAGCGGAAATTTTGTCAATTACTTCAGTACTTTTGAATCCTATGGTGCTGGGCTGGAGTACCGTTTTGGTACCGTATCCTATATTAATGTCACACAAAATCGCTCCTCGCGCAGTGGTGAGCAAGACGCAGCCGATGAAGAAACCGAAGAAGAAAAATATTACGCCACTGAAATATTTATAGCTCCTAGCCGGCGTAGCTCGCTGCTGTACCGGTATGATCGGCAGTTTTTTGGCCGGACAACCTCGGTTGCCGGTCAGTATAATATGCGTTTAGTGTCTGCGCGGTTAAATGTCTCTGAGTCGTTGCAGGTTTTGTCTAATTTAGAGCAGATTTTTGAAGATTTGGGTATCTTTGTTTGTCCTTTGGGTTCACAGCAAATTGCTGATTGTATTAAACCACCAACCAATAACTACCAGCTGCAGCCGGGCGAGTCGTTGCAGCAATTTATTCAGCAAGGGTTTGATATCAGTGAGGAGCTGGTTAAGCGCCGTTCTGCACTGTTTAATCTGGGGTACACTCAACGGCGATTAAAGTTGAATATTTCGCTCAGTAGGACGGAAGATCAGTATGCTGAGTCTTTGCGCTCTTCAGTCACCAAGGCAGTAAATGTAGTATCAAGCTGGCAGGTTGGCCGGCTAAGCAGTTTCCAGTTGTCAGCCAGCCATTATGATATGTCGTACAACGATGAAGAACGTACCGACAACAACATTTTAGTTGAAACCGGCTTTGAGCGGAAGCTGAATGAACATGCGACCGTGAAATTGAAGTTTAGACGCACAGTCAGAAACTCTTCACAAGACACCTTTAATTTGTCTGAAAACCGCGTATGGCTAAGCTATAGTCACCGGCTATAAAGAACTAGCCGGCACATTTAGTCATTATTGTTGCGGCTGCTTAACAGTTGTTGCTGGCGTTTAAGCAGCGCATCAAGTTCTTTAACCAGTTTTAATTTTTGCTCCAGCTCGCTGTCGATGATACCAGAAAGCTCGTTTAACATATTTTTTGGTTTTGCGGTCGTGTTTGGCGTTGCTTCGGTGTTGTATTCTGTTTTGGGCGGCATGTTTGCCACTTCCTGTGCAATTTCTTCAAGTACAGCGCTGACATTGTCTGCGTTAATCTGCTTACATTCCTCCAAATAGCCAAATAACAGCACCCGATCCATTACAGTATTAATTTTACGCGGGATGCCTTTGCTGTAATTCTGGATCAGGGCGTAGCAATCGTCAGTCAGTAAATTGAGTGTGCCACCCGCTTGTTGTAAACGGTACTGAACATAAGCGCGGGTATCTTCTAACTGAAATGCAGATAAGTTGGAAGAGGCGATAATACGCTGACGAAACTGTTCCATATTCGGCGCTTGAATAATAGCATTTAGCTCGTTCTGGCCTAACAGGAAGCTTTGGATCAATGGCTTACCGTTTATTTGAAAATTTGACAGCATGCGCAATTCTTCTATGGACGCCAGTGGCAAATTTTGAGCTTCGTCAACCAGTAGCAGCGCGCGGCGGTGTTGAGAATGCAGCCGTTTAAGATAGTTATATATCGCATCAAGATAACTGGCTTTGGTATGTTCGGTCACGACCAGGTTAAAACAGGAGGCGATCATGCGGATCAAATCATCGGGTTCAAGTTTTGACGTGACAATTTGCTTGGCGATAATTTCGTCCTGACTTAGCTGGCTTAACAACTGATTGGCTATCGTTGTTTTGCCTGTGCCGACATCACCGGTAATGACGATAAAACCTTCGCCTTGTGACAAACCATATTGCAGGTATGCCAACGCGCGCTTGTGAAGCTTGCTGGCATAAAACCAGTTAGGGCTGGGTGTTAACTGAAACGGCCTTTCCTTGAACCCGAAGTACTTCTCGTACATAAGCTACAATCCTTTACATCAAAAAATTCAGTCTGACATTGTTTTGTCGGCTGCTGATAGTTTATACAAAAAACAGCTGGAACAACACATTTGCTGCTGAACATATTCAAGCTGTTGGCAGGCCTAAGAAATATTCTGGTTGGCATCAAGTTAGCTGGTGCTTGTCTAAGGTACTCTAAAAACAGCTTTTTCTTACATGTATTGTCTATAATTTCAGCGTTATGCTTAAAAAGCGATCGAACGGAAAAACTGCCAGAAAAAACTGTTGACACATTTTCAGTGGCACCCTAGAATGCGCCCCGTGTTCAGCGCTAACGTAAGAAAGCAATGAGCATAAAGTGTGGGGCTATAGCTCAGCTGGGAGAGCGCTTGCATGGCATGCAAGAGGTCAGCGGTTCGATCCCGCTTAGCTCCACCAAGATTTTTTTAGTGCGTCCCCTTCGTCTAGAGGCCTAGGACACCGCCCTTTCACGGCGGTAACAGGGGTTCGAATCCCCTAGGGGACGCCAATAAATCTTGTTTTGAATGAATGTCTTTGCGTCCCCTTCGTCTAGAGGCCTAGGACACCGCCCTTTCACGGCGGTAACAGGGGTTCGAATCCCCTAGGGGACGCCAATTCATCATTCATTGTTATCTGTTACTGTGTCCCCTTCGTCTAGAGGCCTAGGACACCGCCCTTTCACGGCGGTAACAGGGGTTCGAATCCCCTAGGGGACGCCACTTCGCGTCAGTGTTAATTCTATAAATTCACCCTCAAATTACATACTCAGTTACATTTTAGCTGCGCATCCTTGCGGCCGTTTTTGCTATTCTGGCTCAAAGTCAGCCAATAATTTCCCAACAAATTTGCTTATCAGTGGCTGGGCTGCCTGGTTTGGATGTATGCCATCAGATAGCATCAAATCGCTATTACTGGCAATATCATCCATAAAAAATGGCCAGAGCGTAATTTTTTGTTCTTGGGCTAACTGCGGATAAATTGCGCTGAATTGCTGTATGTAGCGTGGTCCATAGTTTGGTGGAATGCGTATTTGCATTAGAATGGGCGTGGACTGATGTTTTTTTACTAAATTAATGATTTCGTTAAGGTTAGATTTTACCGTTGCGATAGCGAATCCACGCAAGCCATCGTTGCCGCCAAGTTCAATCAGCACTGCGTCTGGCGAATGCTGCTCTAACAGCGCCGGTAAGCGTGCCAGACCGCCAGCGGTAGTTTCGCCACTAATACTGGCATTGATAAGTTGCCAGTGAGTGTCTTGCTGCAGCAAATGTGGCCAGCCCTGGTGTTGTTGCATACCGTAGGCGGCACTGAGGCTATCGCCTAAGATCAGCAGTTTCTGGGCCAGGCTCAGTTGACTAAAGCATCCAATTAACAGAAATAAGATAATACGCATAATGAAAACACCTGAAGTTCATATAAAAGCAGTTAACCTGGCTAAGAATGTAAAAGTGGCCGATGGTTCCTTAACTATCCTGCATGATATCAGCTTGACGATCAATCGTGGCGAGACAGTTGCCATTGTTGGTGCTTCAGGCTCCGGTAAATCAACCTTACTGAGTTTGCTTGCCGGCCTGGATTTACCCTCTAAAGGTGAAGTTGTACTGGCAGGGCAGCCGTTACATCAGTTGTCGGAAGATCAGCGTGCAGCAATTCGTGCCAGTAATGTTGGTTTTGTGTTTCAGTCATTTTTATTGTTACCCAGCCTGACCGCGTTGGAAAACGTTACTCTGCCAGCAGAATTGGCTGGTATCGCGGATGCCCGGGCCCGGGGAATAAGTTTGCTGCAACAGGTTGGTTTGGCAGAGCGGGCTGATTTTTACCCGGCACAATTGTCTGGTGGAGAACAACAAAGGGTAGCAATTGCGCGGGCGTTTATCACCCGGCCAGCGGTGTTATTTGCCGATGAGCCATCAGCGAACCTGGATGCTGCGACCGGGCGTAAGATAGAAGATTTATTGTTTAAGTTAAATGCTGAGCAAGACACAACGCTAGTGCTGGTAACACACAACAGTGAGTTGGCCAGGCGCTGTCAGCGCCAATATCAAATGCAGGCGGGGCGTTTTGTTAATAGTGAACTAAAGGAGTTGTCAGATGTGGGCTAAAATTGCCTGGCGTTTGTTCTGGCGTGAGCTTGGTCGTGGTGAACTCTGGGTCATTGCTTTTGCATTATTTCTGGCCGTTGTTTCTGTTGTCAGCTTAACGGGTATTACCGAGGGTGTTAAAACGGCTCTGATGCAACGCAGTGCGCAATTTAACGCCGCTGATATGGTGTTACGCTCCAGCCAGGCTTTTGATGTTGAGATCATATCTCAGGCTCAGCAGTTGGGGTTGAAAACCGCGCAGCAAATGCAGTTTGATTCTATGCTGTTTGCCAAAGAGCAGATGCAATTGGCAACGATAAAAGCGGTTAGCAGCGATTATCCGCTGCGTGGACAGTTATTATTGCAGGCTGCACAGCGTCCGGGTATTGGCGCCGGCGTGCCACTTAGCCGTGGGCAGGTATTCTTTGAAGCCCGATTATTCGATTTATTAAATGTGCAGCTTGGCGATGACATTGAACTGGGCATGGCACAATTTACTGTTGCCGGTGTTATTGTGAACGAGCCTGACGCACCGCTGAGTGTGTTTGGTGGTTCGCCGCGGGTATTAATGCATCTGGACGATGTGGCTGCCACGCAGGTAGTTCAACCTGGAAGTCGTATCGGTTATCGTTATTTGTTTGCCGGTGAACAGCCAATGCTGTCGCAGTTTGAGCAGCTGCTGACGCCTAAGCTGACGGTGCATCAGCGTTGGCAGAAAATGGACCGCGAAAGTGCCATTGGTAGCGCAATAGAGCGGGCAGAGCGGTTTTTACTGCTGGCAGGCTTGCTCGGTATTGTCTTAGCAGCGTGTGCGGCTGCTGTGGCCGCAAATCGCTATAGCCAACGTCATACTCAGGCGGTAGCGGTAATTAAGGCGTTAGGGTCAACTCAGCGTCAGATACGGTTACTGTATGGTTCACATTTGTTGCTGGTGGTGATGTTTAGTCTGTTGCTTGGCATAGTGGCCGGCCAGGTTGCCATTAATGTAGCGCAGTGGGGCATAGGACTGTATCTGGCTGACTACAGACCGGAATTTAGCTGGAGGCCGTTATGGCTTGGCAGTTTGACTTGCGTTATTTGTGCGGCGTTATTTGCAGCCAGGCCAATGTGGCGTTTGTCACAAACCCCGGCTATTGAAGTATTAAAGCAGCCTGCTGCGCAAGGCCGTATTGATAAGTTTCAGCTATTATTTGGCGCAACAGCGATCTGGGGACTAATGTGGTTGTTCAGCGGTGAACTGGTTCTGAGTCTGGGATTATTTGCCTTGTGTGCGATATTTGCCGCTGTCTTAGTGGCTGCGGCTTCTTTGCTGCTTAAAGTAGCTAAGCCCGTCGCCGCTGGCCAAAGTAGTGCCCGGCGTCTGGCGTTGGCTAATTTACGCCGGCGCATATGGGCAAACAGCTTTCAGCTGATTACTTTTAGTCTGGCAATTTTTCTGGCGTTATTGCTGTATTTTTTACGCGCAGAGCTTATTAGTCAGTGGCAACAGCAGATCCCTGCTGGTGCGCCGAATCAGTTTCTGGTGAATATTAGCGCCGAGCAGCGCAACACGCTGAATAATTTTGCCAGTGAGCAGAAATTGACTTTAGGGCAATATTATCCGGTTGTTCGTGGCCGGCTTACGTCAATAAACAATGAGCAGTTGTTGCAGGATGCCAGTAAAGAAGATCGCACTGAGCAGCGGGTTGGTGTCGGGCGTGAGCTAAATTTAACCTGGCTTACCGAGCTGCCGGATAACAATCAGTTGTTGTCTGGTAACTGGTTTAGTCAAGACAGCCGGGCTGAAGTGTCAGTTGAGCAGGAAATAGCTGAACGCTTACAGGTTAAACTGGGCGACAATCTGGCATTTTCTATCGGTGGACAGGCTATTAATGCCAAAGTAAGCAGTATCCGCACCGTAGATTGGAACAGTCTGCAACCGAATTTTTATATGATCCTAAGTGCTGACATACTGGCTGATTTTCCGGCTACCTATATCAACGCATTCTATTTGGATGCAGAGCGTCAGCTGCTGCTAAATCAATTAGCGCGTTTACTGCCGACAGTATCGGTGATCAGTGTCGATAGTATTATTAAACAGGTAAATGACATTATTGCTCAAGTCAGCGTGGCGCTGAGTTTTATCTTACTGATAATTTGCTGTGCTGCGGTGTTAGTGCTGGTGGCACAGGTGCAAGCGACACTGGAGCAACGTGAGCAGGAGTTGGCAATTTTACGTACTTTGGGCGCTCGTTATCCGTTTTTACGCAATGCCATGCTGCTTGAATTTGCCTTACTAGGCGCAATGGCTGGCTTATTTGCCACCATACTGGCTGAGTCAATGTTGCTTATTGTGCAACAACGGGTATTTGAATTGCCATTTTCACCACACTATACCTTGTGGTGGTTGGGGCCAACGCTCGGCGTGGTGTTGGTTACACTGCTGGGTTGGTGGCAGCTACGCCGCTTGCTGCAAATACCCGGCGCACAATTAATGCGCCGGGTACTTCAGAGTTAATCAAGTAACGAAGATAACGCCGGTTGCAAATTTTCATAGCGAAAACTGTAACCGGCTTTTATCAGATTGGCAGGTAACACTCTTTGGCCGGTAAGAAGTAAGTCAGCCATCTCACCTAGCAGCAATTGCAATACAACAGCAGGCATTGGCAATAATGCCGGACGCTTTAACACTTGCGCCAGTGTCAGGCTGAACTCAGCATTTGTTACCGGATTGGGTGCAGTAGCATTAAAAATGCCGCTTAGAGTGGGGTGGTGCAACATAAAATCAAAAATGTTAAGCATGTCGCTTATATGCACCCACGACATATACTGCTCGCCATGCCCAATCCTGCCGCCTAAACCCAGTTTGAACGCGGGCAACATTTTTTTCAGTGCGCCACCCTTGTTAGCTAACACTATCCCGGTGCGTATAATACACACCCTGGTAACGTCACTAGAGGCCTGACAGGCAATATCTTCCCAGCGCTGGCAAAGCTGCCGGGAAAACTCAGCGTGAGGGTGTGTGTAGTCTTCGGTAACCAGCACAGATGCCTGTCGGCCGTAAACACCAACTGCTGAGCCGCTAAGCAATATGGCCGGCGGTGATGTTGCGGCTTTTATCGCACTAACCAGTTGCTCGGTAATATGCCAGCGGCTGTGGCATAGTCGCTCTTTTTGCTGTCTAGTCCAGCGCTTACCGGCTATAGGCTCACCAGCGAGATTAACTACAGCATCAAGCTGATTAAAATCAACTTCTGACAGCTGAGATATAGCGTGTACATCTGTGCCAAACATGGCATGAACTTTTGCCGGGTCCCGTGACAACACCCACAATTGATGTTGTGCTTGCCATAACCTGACCAGGCCGGAGCCGATAAGGCCTGTACCACCTGTAAGTAAAATATTCATAGTTGCAACCGTTTGCCCACAATGACAATACTCAGTATAGAGCTATTTGTTTACCGACAGCATTAATGATACCGAGTCAGCAAAACGCAGGGCATGAGGTTTATCAATTTCTACTTCGGCATAACGTACAGACGGGTGCTCAGCAGCAATAGCCAGAACCTCCGCAGTCAACTTTTCCAGCAGCGAAAAACGCTGTTGCTCTACCATGGCTATGATTTTTTTAGTAATAGTACGGTAGTTCAGGGCATTATCCATATCATCACTGTTGGCGGCATCCTGAGCGCTGTAATGAATTGTGGCATTGATCACCACGTCTTGTTTGTTATTAATTTCTTCTTCTTTAATACCAATGAAGGTGCGCAATCGCAGGTTTTTGATCCGGATAATCGCAGGGTTATTAAGTTGCATTGAAGGTTTCCTGTTTAGTTATAAGCTTTAACACTACGGCCTGGCGGGCACAGAGGATCAGCGGGTATTGTTTAGCTAAAACGCACGGTGAAGCGGGCGCCACCCAGATCGCTATCATCCAGTGTTAGGCTGCCACTGTACGAGGTTACCAGTTCAGATACGATAGATAAGCCAACGCCATGCCCTTCCTGGTAGGTATCAAGACGGGTTCCGCGCTCAAACAGATATTGCCGCTTATGCTGTGGAACACCAGGCCCGTCGTCTTCGATACATAGCTGCAGGGAGTCAGTCTTACTGATCACAGAGACTTGCACCTGTTGCTGGCATGCTTTGCAGGCGTTATCCAGTAAATTACCGAGAATTTCCATCAAGTCAGTTTCATCACCACGAAAAACGGCATCTTCTGCACAATTTACGTCGATGATAACATTTTTACTACGATAAATTTTACTCAGCGCAGACACCAGCTTTAGTAACGATGGTAGTAGCATAATTTGCTTTTTCCATACGTCCTGACCGGAACTGGCAGCGCGTTTTAATTGGTGTTCTATCATTGCGGTAATGCGGTCTAATTGCTCTTTAAGCTCTGGTTGCTGACTAAGAGCTGAGGTATTTAATACTGCTACCGGTGTTTTCAGTGCGTGGGCTAAGTCGCTCAGGTGGTGGCGATAGCGTTGTTTTTGTCGGTTTTGGTTGCTTAAGAGTAAATTTAAATCTTCTTTTATTATTTTGAGCTCGGCTGGATATTGGCCTTGCAGCTGGTCCTGGCTACCGCTTTCGACTTTACGTATTTCCTGATCCAGCCTTGATAAGGGCTTGGTGGTCCAATAGTAGGCCAGTAGCATAATGAGCAATAAACCTAAACCGATGCCAATAAACCAGCGCAGCAGCGTGGTGCGAAAAGCACGCTGCGGCGCCAATAGTCGCTCATCTGATTGCACAACGTGGATACTAAGCGGCCGGGTGTAATCCTCGGCGTCAAATAACAGTGAAATAGACAGCACCCAGAACACCTGATTTGCCTGCAATACCGGGCGGAATATGTGCTCTCCTGGTGTGAGGTTATCTGATTGCGGATTAAAGCCCTGGTTAAGTGATGAGTCGCTTTGCCAAACGATATCCTGTTGATGAGTTATATAAGCACTGAGGCCTGAGTCAGGCCGATAAAAATCCGGCGCCAAAGCGTTATTGGTCAGCTCAACTTTATCACTGCTAACGGCTAATTCAGACAGAATGGCGTATGAATGAACTTCAAGTTTTTGCTCAGTATTACTCAGCAGCTGGGTATAAAATGCCTGATCAATGGCAACAAAAGATGCCGGCAGCAAAAACAGTAAAATAAATACACTGACTAGTAGCTGCCGTAGTTTAAGCGACAATGTCATATCAGCTTACAGTCAGGGTAAAACGGTAACCCCGGCCACGTAAAGTCTCGATCGGTTTAAGTTCACCAGTGGGGTCGAGCTTCTTACGCAGTCGTAACACAAATACTTCAATCACATTGCTGTCCAGATCAAAGTCCTGGTCATAGATGTGCTCAGTCAGCTCTGTTTTTGAAATAACCTTGTTTGGATTCAGCATAAAATATTCCAGCACTTTATATTCGTATGCTGTCAGACTCACTTCCTCATCCTGACACCATACTTGCTGCGTCCGGCTATTTAGGGATACCGGGCCGGCACTGAGTGTAGGTTCCGGCTGCCCGGCAGCGCGGCGTATTAGTGCATT
This sequence comes from Rheinheimera gaetbuli, assembly GCF_054781935.1. Classification (NCBI taxonomy): domain Bacteria; kingdom Pseudomonadati; phylum Pseudomonadota; class Gammaproteobacteria; order Chromatiales; family Chromatiaceae; genus Rheinheimera; species Rheinheimera gaetbuli. The sequence continues at coordinate 109,839 of NZ_BAAGTL010000025.1, read as the reverse complement.
GCAGCGTGCTAAAAGTTCTTCACTGTGAAAAGGCTTGGTAAGGTAGTCGTCTGCTCCGGCATCCAGGCCTTCAACTTTTTCCTGCCAGCTACCACGGGCAGTCAGAATGATAATAGGTGTTTTGATACCGGCCTGACGGGCTTTACGTATTACACTCAGGCCGTCCATTTTTGGCAGGCCAATATCTATAATGGCCAGATCATAGGGATACTCTGACAACTTAAACCAGCCATCGTCACCGTCGGTGGCAACATCAACGCTGAACTGTTGCTGCATTAGTTGTTCTTTAATTTGCTGTGCCAGCAAGTTTTCATCTTCTACTACCAGTAAACGCATTACTTTCCATCCCTTTTAATCTGGCCTGTCTGGCCATCAACTAATACCGTGACCACACGGCCATCAGACTGCAGTACTCTTATCCGATAATACTGTTGCTGCTGCTGAACTTTGACAATTTTGCCCGGATAGTGCTGTTGAGCCAAGGCTGCCGCTTGTTCGCGGCTAACAACCTTACCGGCGTCATTGTTTCGTGCCTGTGCCATGCTACATGTTAGTAGCAAGCTGCTGAGTATAAGTATTCGTAACGCTGGCATCGTTCTCTCCAGTTAGCGTTGCGGTAATTTACCGGACATTTTGCAAAGCATCAATCTGAACGGACAAAACTGTCATCTGCATAATGTATTACAGCGGATTAATTATCAGATGCAAGCAGAGTAGGCTGATGAGCCTTAATTAATGCTGAACATCACATTGTGATATTTATTGCAAAATAGTTGCATTTTTTTTGCAAAAAAGAATTTTTTGACTAAGTTTATCTTGTTGGCAATTAAGGCTCTCAGTACCGATAGTAATGCTTGTATTATGGTTATCCCGCCAACCCAAAACAAACAAGCAGCTTGTTGGGCAGTCATCAGGGAACGAGAAAACTTTTTTAAGGAAAAACATTATGAAGCATGTCTTTTTCGTCATATTCATGACTATGTTGGCATTAGGCACAAATTTGGCTTTTGCCGATCCGAAAGCTAGCAGCCAAATCAGTAAAATGGATACGGCGTTAGAAAAAGTGTCAATAAATACGGCAACACTTGAGCAACTGGATGCTATTCCAGGCTTAGGCAAAAAGAAAGCTCAGGCGGTGCTGGACCATATTGCTCAACATGGTCCAATCCAAAGTAAAGCTGATTTAACTCAGGTAAAGGGTATTGGTGATAAATTAGCGGCTAAAATTAGTCCGTATCTGAGTTTTAACTAATCGCTTGTTGTTGACCGCCCGGTGTTTTCAGCGCCGGGCTTAATCACCTAACGCTTTCATTTGCTCGTTAGTCCATTGTATTGCGGTGTGGTAAGCGTCTGGTACTTGCTCTGCGGGCAGCTGCATACTAGCAATAACCTCATTTGCACTCTGCCAGTTTCCGGTCTCGTAAAATTGTATTAGCTGCATATAGTCTGCCAGAATGCCTTGTTTTTCGACCAGCGCTTCTTTAATTTCTTTTGCCAGCGGCAGTTTGCTCATGACACTGTCAATGGGTTCATCCAAAATTGCGTCCATCAGCGACATTAAACCGGTAAGAAATGCTTTGGCGGTATCAACTTTACCTTGCAATTGTGCCAGGCCTTCGGCAAAGCGGGCGCGGGTCATTGACATTCGCATTAGTTCTGCCGGTTTATCGCTGCTGATTTGTGCGGTAAATAACAATGACAGAAATTTTTTCAGTTCAGCCTGGCCCAACACTACCAACGCTTGTTTAATGGTTTCTATTTCAGCGCGGCGTTTAAAGATAGCAGAGTTACTATAACGGAGTAATTTATACGATAAGTGGACATCGCGTTGAAATACTTCAGTAATTTTACCGAGATCCATATCTGATTTGGACGTTTCATACAACAATTCTGCTAATGTCATTTGCGCAGGTGACAAGGCTTTACTTTGCATCATTTCCGGTTTAGAGAAAAAATAACCCTGAAAATAACTAAAGCCCATGTTCATTGCCAGCTGGAACTCTTCGTTAGTTTCAACTTTTTCTGCCAGCAGTTTAATATGCGCAAAGTCAGTTATGGCTGCTTTAACCTGAAGAATGGTATCGGTCGATGTTGAGCGGAAATCAATTTTAATAATGTCGATAAAGGGATAAAAGTGACGCCACACCGGCTGATGAATGTAGTCATCCAATGCCAGTACGTAACCTTGTTGTTTTAATTGTTGGCATAACGCCAGAAGACGCTTGCCTGGTTGCACCGTTTCCAGTATCTCTACCACCACCTGTTCTTTCGGTAGCATGCTGGGGTAGTTTTTCTGCAGTGTCTCAAGAGTAAAGTTAATAAAACCAGGCTTGTCGCCCAAAAAGTCATCCAGGCCGTAAGAGAACTGGCTACCTTCAATCATACGGGACGTGGCTTCGTCACCATCGATATTTGGAAACGCATTTTCCAAACCATCACGAAATAACAGCTCATAGGCATACAGTTCTTTGTTGCGATCCAAAATTGGCTGACGTGCAGCATAAAAATACATAAAAGGCTTATCTCACTAAAGAACCCCAGACCAATAATCTAGCAAATAACCACGGCCAGAGCATGCAAAATTTTGCTGCTCAGCCGTGTTTGTATCAGGTGCTAAGACTGTTTTAGCTGTTGCTGCATTTTAACAAACAGATCTGTTACCTGTGGTGCCGGTGTTGTTGTCAACTTACTTACAACTATGATGCTGAGTGTGCTTACAATAACCCCTGGCAGAATTTCATATACCAGGCTACTGAGCGCTGCGCCCTCAGCCAGCACCGGGGCATATATCCAAAACAGCACCGTAGCCGCACCACTGAGGATGCCAGCGAGCGCACCGGCAAAGGTCATACGTTTCCAGTACAGGCTTAGTACTACCAGCGGGCCAAAGGCCGCGCCAAAACCAGCCCAGGCATTGCTAACCAGCGTTAGAATTGAACTCTCCCTGTCATAGGCCAGCACAATCGCAACAAGTGCTACCGCCAGTACTGACAGCCGGCCTACCAATACCAGTTCGCTTTGGCTGGCGTCGCGTTTTACAAAGGTTTTATAAAAATCTTCAGTCAGCGAGCTTGAGGTCACCAGCAATTGTGAAGATATAGTGCTCATTATTGCCGCTAATATGGCAGCTAGCAAAAAGCCTGAAATCAGCGGGTGAAACAAGAACTGTGAAAATACGATAAAGATGGTTTCCGGATCGCTTAGCGTCATCTTAGTGTTAGCAACATAAGCGATGCCAACTAAGCCGGTCATTACGGCACCCAGTAAGGTTATCAGCATCCAGCTGATACCGATACGGCGCGCCGTTTTTATATCTTTTACCGAGCGAATGGCCATAAAGCGTACGATGATATGTGGCTGGCCAAAATAACCCAGTCCCCAGGACAACAGGGAAATAATACCAAGCACAGTGAGTGCCTGACCTGTGTTGGCATCGATGAGCATATTGCTGAAGCTGGGGTTGATGCTGCTGACCTGGGTAAACACTGAGCTGATGCCACCGAGATGATCTAACGCAACAACCGGCACCAGTATCAGAGCGACAAACATAATGCAGCCCTGCACAAAGTCGGTGATGCTTACGGCCAGGAAACCACCAAACAAGGTATAGGCCACTACCACGCCGGCTGTAACATACAGGCCTAACTCGTAACTTAAACCAAAAGAGCTTTCAAACAGCTTCCCGCCGCCAACGACACCTGATGACGTATACAGAGTAAAAAAAATCACGATAACAACTGATGAAACAATGCGCAGTAAACGGGTTTTATCGGCAAAGCGGTTTTCAAAGTAATCGGGCAGGGTGATGGAGTCATTAGCAACTTCGGTGTAAACCCTCAGCCTAGGTGCCACAATAATGTAGTTAATGTAGGCACCAATCAATAAACCAATGGCTATCCAGCTGCTGCTAATGCCAGATAAATACATGGCACCGGGCACACCCATCAGCATCCAGCCGCTCATATCTGACGCACCCGCCGACAGCGCAGTGACCGATGGGCTAAGTTTGCGGCCACCAAGCATATAACCTGACATATCATCAGTTGAGGTTTTGTAACCGTACAAGCCTATGCCCAGCATGGCTAAAAAGTATAATCCTAGCGAAATAAGTGTGCCTGTTTCCAAAACAGTTTCTCCTTATGGCCCAAGCTGAGCTTTGGTTAATGCTTGCCTAACCAAAACACAGCGTAAAAAAATACCTGATACAAGATCAGGTGCGCGTAACGGCTTACATGCTAACAACTTGCAGCCAGGCTTGCCAGTAAAGCGCGGCAAGCCGTGGCCAAAGTATGGTAAATGCAGTTATTAACGGCTATGAGGGTACAAAGCCGCAAGCTTGACCCCAGGTTGGTTTTTTTGTTGCTGTTGCTGATAACTCTGCCAGCTTTGCCAAAGCGCATCACCTTGCCAGCGCTCAACCGCCGGGTTATATAACGCCGCGTTCAGTTGTTGCAGCTGTTGTTGTAAGTCGGCGTCTGGTAGCAGTGCAGTCAGCTCGGACAAAGAGTAACAACGTTTGTCTTGTTGTTGATGGGCAAATCGCAGCAATTCGGCTTTAGCCGCTGTAGCATCGTTATGCTGACAGGCAGCTTTAAGTTTGCTGTTATCAAACTTAACCCGGCTTGGCACTGGCGCTGCAGTTTGCTTTGGTGTTTTAAGCTGCCACAACAGATAAAATACCACGCCGCTGGCGCACCATAGTGCCAATAGCAGGCTGCTTAAGTGGTTCCATTGCCATTTAGCCGCTGATATTGGTTCGCCAACGGTAGCTGTTTGTTGCAGCGCTGTGTCTGCAGCGTTCTTTGCTATTGCAGGCGCAGCAGCGGCACTGGCGTTAACCGTTAGACGCCGGGCAGGCAGACGGGCATATTCCAGCTGGTTGGTCTGGCTGTTCCACCACGGCAGCGTCAGCTCTGGCAGCTCAAGTTCGCCGGCTTTGTTGGCAATTACGGCGGTGGTAAATACTTTCTGTGCAACCAGGCGGCCATTACGCTGTGCGCTTCTGGCTTGAGGTTGCTCCTGATACAGGCGCAAACCTTGTGGAAAGCCCTGGTTTATTTCTGGCAGTTGGTTTTCGGCTACATCTACTGCCGATAAGGTAATAATCCGCGTTACCGGCTCTCCCTGTTTCAGCTCGGTGATATCCGGGCTCCACTCTTCTGTCAAGGTTACCAGCCCGGCAACCAGCCAGTTGCCGGGAAAGTTGTCAGGTATGGCACTAACGCTGATATCAACGGCCTGGCCTTGCTGCACTACAGGCTTAGTGCGGGCAAAATAGTTGTAACGTGCGCTGTCACGATCGATCATTTCACCACTGAAGGTGGGCGCATTAATGGTAAAGTTACCACTACGCTGCGGTGTGATGGCGTAGCGCCGGGTAATGGTGCGATAACGGATACCATTTACCAGTTCACTGCCTTCTACATCCTGGCCAACCTGTGTCACGCTGGCACCCTCTATGACAGGCTCTGACAGCGAGCCACGTTGTAAGTCACCATTAAAAAAGATACTGACCTGATAATAGGTAAGTTGTTGCACATACAGTTGGTTTTGCTCAATTTCTGCGCGTAAAAATAGCTCGGTGTTTGACGTTGCTGCAGTATTTACTTGCTCTTCCAGTACCTTAAGCGTAATAGCATCAGTGGTAAAACCCTGTACATTAAACGCAGGAATAGTGAGTTCGCCAGTTCTTTTGGGCAGTAATACCACCTTCCAGCTGGTGCTTTGACTGGATTGGCCATTAATAATTTGTGTGCTGCTGCTAACTGACGGCACCATCACGGTGAAGTCGCTCTCCAGCACCCTAAAATTAATAGCGTCTGCAGCTAAACGTTTGTCAGCAACAACCTCCAGCGTAACTGCCTCTCCTTGTAACGCCGGGTTTTTATCTACTCTGGCCGTCAGTGACGACATTGCATAACCTGGTGTACTCAGTGACAGGCCAAGTATAACTGCAGTGACTAACAGCAAAGCTCTTACCATTGTTCATCCACTCCTGTTGGCAGCCGTTTTAAATACTCTAAATACATCTTGTTGCGCAGCAGTAACGCGGGGTCATCCTGCACTTTACGCAGTAAATTTTCTAATTGTTGCTGCTGTTCTGGCGTCGCATCAGGCCAGGCTTCATGCACTGCTTGTTGCTGCTCTGCTGTTTTCTCAGGCTTAGGGTCTTGCTTATCAGCGTGTTCAGCGGCAGCAGTCTGCTGGGGCTCTTGCTGCTGTTGCTGTTCTGCTGCATCTTGTTGTTGCTCCGCATTACCAGCTGTCTGGTCGGCATCTGCAGCTTGATTGGTGTCGCCTTGTTGCTGTGCGTCGTCACTGTTTTGTGCTTGCTGCTGGTCATCTTGCTGTTGCTGGTCGGCGTTCTGTTGCTGCTGTTTTTGCTGCTGGTTATCTTGCTGCTGTTGCTGTTGTAATAGCTGCTGCATTAGCCCGGCATTTTGCTGTGCTGGGCTAAAATCAGCATCATACTGCAACGCCTGCTGATACGCTTCTAACGCCTCTTGATAGCGTTGCTGCTGTGCCAGGCTATTACCCAAATTATGCCAGGCAGACACATCGCCAGCACCCTCTGTTACTGCCTGACGAAATGCCTGTTCGGCATCCTGGTAATCGCCCTGCCGGTAAGCGGCGTTACCTTGCCATAGCGGATCGGTAAATTTGCGTTGAGCGCTGGAGAAATCACCTGAGCTATAGTCTTGCTGGGCTTGTTGCTGTCTGGTTTGCCACAGGTCACGCCATTCTATTGCAGCAGCAGGGCGGGGGACTAACATCAGGCAACTTAGTGCAAGTAAAGGGCTATATTTGCGTTGCAACAACACCAGCGGCAGTAATAACCATACCAGATAAATGCCGCTGTCAAACCACTGATCGCCCTGGATCTGTTTGCTGCTATCCGCCTGACCTAGCGGCGACAGTGCAGGTAATGCCAAAATGTTGGTTAAATTATCGCCGCCTGCGGTCGCTGCTTGAAATACACCACCACTGCTTCGAGCCAGCGTTGCCAGCTGTGTCAGTGGTACTTTGGGGATCACGACTGCCCCCTGAGCATTTTTCAGCAATTCACCGTTTTCTTGCTGAACCGGGGCACCGTCGGCTGAGCCAAATGCTAAAATTGACAGCCGATGCGGCCAGTTGTTCAGTAAATCCTGGATGTCGCCATAGCTGTGGCGGTCAAAACCATCGGTAAATACTACGACGTCACCACGCGGATAGCCGGCTTGCTGCAACAGCTTTCCCGCTTGCTCTAAAGCTGCCAGTAAGTTAGAACCTTGCACTGGCATAATCTCTGGTTTTAAATCCGGGATCAATAAGCGGATGTTGTTGTGATCAGGCGTCAGTGGCGAAATAACAAAACCATCGCCGGCAAAAGCCAGCAGTGCAAGCTCCCCCTCTGCCAGCTCGTTGGTAAAGTCTAAAGCATTAAAGTGCTGCTGCGCCAGACGATCTGGCACCATATCGGTAGCACGCATTGACATCGATAAATCAAGTACCAGTACTGTGGCTTTTTTCAATGCAAAGGCCGGTTGCGGTAGTTTTTGCCAGCTTGGGCCGGCCAGGGCTAATACGCTAATAAACCAGCACAACAGTATCGCTGGCAGCGCGAACGGTTGGCGTTTTAATAGCTGTTGCCCTCCTAACAATACTGGTTGCAAATGCACAGCAATAAGGCTGTGCCACGGGCTATGCTGATGGCGATAGCGATACAACAATATTGCCAGCAAAAGGGCTGGCAATAACGCCATTAACCACCAGGGCCTGAGTAGATGCAGATCAGACAACATGTTTAACTATCCCACGCCAATTAATATTTAAAGCCGCCAAAGTAAAAGACAATAACAATGCCAGTGCCAGCGGCCAGTGCAATAAACTGCGCTGTGGCCGGTATGTTACGGTGTCACGTTCTATGGGCTCTAACTGATCTATTAACTGATAGATCTGATTTAGCTCGTTTAAATCTCGGGCACGAAAATAACGGCCGCCGGTATCCTCAGCCAGTTGGGTCAGTAAACGTTCATCCAGATCTTGTGACGGGTTCACTGTACGCCGGCCAAATACGCTTTGTTGTACCATTTGCTCGGCACCGACCCCAACGGTATGAATTTTAACCCCAGCCGCTTTTGCCAGTTGCAGCGCCTCCAGCGGTTGAATGTTACCGGCAGTGTTGGCGCCGTCACTAAGCAAAATCAGTACCTTGTTACTGCTTTCATAAGTATTCAGCCGTTTTACCGCCAGGCCTATTGCTTCGCCAATCGCGGTGCGGGTGCCAACCAGGCGCAATACGCTGTCGTCGAGCATTTTTTGCACAGTGATTAAATCAAACGTCAGCGGTGTTTGCTGATAGGCCGCGTCAGCAAACAAAATCAGCCCGATACGATCGCCCTGCCGACGGCGGATAAAATCACTGACCACCAGTTTTACCGCATCAAGCCGGTTAATACTCTGGCCCTGCAGTTGCATATCTGTAATTTCCATCGAGCCGGATAAATCCAGCGCCAACATCAGATCGCGGCCTTGTTGGGGTAACGTCACCGGTTCGCCCAACCAGCGTGGTTGCATGGCTGCCGCTACCAGGGTCAGCCAGAGCAGGCTGGACAGCAAAGAACGCAAGCCAAAGCGACGGCCGGATGTATGGTTTGTGCTGCTTGCCAGCTTTGCCAACGCGGGTAATTTAAGTGCGGTATCTGAACCGCGTTGACGACGAGCCCTCAATATCAGTGGCAGCAGTATGGCTAACGCCAGCCAGGGGTAACCAAATTCAATCATGCTTGCCCCCTGTTGTATGTTCTGCAGAGGCACCGCCAATGGGGGCATTGCCGTTATAACGGCGCAACCAACCTTCAGCAAAAAGGTAAAACTGTCGGCTGGCGGCGTAATCTGGTGTGGCGCTGTAGAGTAGTAAACTGAGATCGGGTAGCGTTGCGTTGTGTGTGGCCAGCAGCCAGGACTGCCACTGCGTAATTGGCAATGACAGTGCCGGATGTGCTTTTTGGTAGTGTTGCAGTACACGTTTGAGCAATTGGTTAATCTGAGCGGCACCATCCGGTTGATCTGCCAGCTTGGTTAATAGGGCCAAAGCGTGGCGTTTGGCAGCAAAAAAGTGCCAGCGCCGGTATTGCCGCCATACAAGGTATAGCAATGCTGTACACAGTGCCACTAGGGCTAGCCAGGCTATTGGTGGCAAGGCCATACTGGCCTGCCAGGCGGGCTCACTGATATCAGCAAGTTGCTGTAGTGGTGAATGGGTGTCAGCCATAGGTTTTTCTCTCTAACTGGCTAAGCACAGGCTCTGCTGCGGTTATTGGCAGCCATTTGCAGCCTAGCTGACTCAATTGCTGTTTTAAAAGGGCCTGTAACTGTTGCTGCGCACTGCTGTAACGCTGTTGTATGCTGTGGTTGCCAAGTTCAATATAACCGGTATTTGCGCCGTCACTGACAGCTGCTAGACCGCTGCTGTTCGCGGGCAGAGCTTGCTCCAGTGGATCGGTCACCGGGCAGCAGGTGACTTCATTATGCTGGCTAATTGCGCGGATATGGCGCAGACCGTCTTCGCTAAACTGACTGAAATCGGACAACACGTATACCAGACTACCCGGGCGTACCAGACGTCTTAACTGGCTAAGGGCGTTGTCCAGCGTCAGGCCGCGTTGGCCAGTGGCTTGTTGATGCACTTGGGTCAGTGCATGAAAATACCTCAAGACGCCATGGCTGCGGCTTTGTGGTTTAAGTTCAATATGCTGATTGGCGCTAAACACCAGACCGCCTAGTTTGTCTCCACGCTGCTTCACATGCCAGGCAATCAGTGCCGCCAGGTGTGCTGCCTGCACCGATTTAAACAACAAACTACTGCCAAAGCGCATGCTGTCGCCAAGATCGGTGAGGATAAACACAGGCCGCTCTTTCTCTTCGCGAAACAGCTTGGTATGTACCTTGCCTGTGCGGGCAGTAACGCGCCAGTCGATAGTGCGCACATCATCACCATTTTGGTAATGGCGCACCTCGTCAAACTCCATGCCACGGCCTTTACTTTTGGCAAGATAAGTCCCTGCCAGTTTGCTGTGAATGGCCATACGTGGTGTCAGGTCCAGCACCTTGGTATAACGCTGATACCAGAGCAGTTCGGTCAAACCGATATCGGTTGCATTAGTACCATTTTGTGCCAGCCATTGCTGAGGTAACACTATCTGGCTCATATCAGGCCGCAGGCACCAGACGCAAGATTTCGTCTAATACGTCATCGCTGCTGACCCCTTCCGCTTCTGCGGCGTATGTCAGGATTAACCGGTGACGCAGCACATTATGAAATACTGCCTGAATATCATCAGGGGTGACAAAATCACGGCCTTGTAGCCAGGCTTTGGCGCGGGCGCAGCGTTCCAGCGCTATGGTAGCGCGTGGGCTGGCACCATAACCAATCCAACTGGCCAGTTTGCTGCTGTAGCTTGCAGCATCACGCGTCGCCATAATCAGCGCCACTATATAATGCTGCAGACTATCGGCCAGATGAATTTGTAAAATAGCCTTGCGCGCAGCAAAAATATCGGCCTGGCTTATTGGCGTAACTTGCGTCTGAGCGCCACTTAAGGCTTCGTTACGGGTAAGCTGCAATATCGCCAGTTCAGTTGCCGCATTCGGGTAATCTACTTTTAAATGCAGTAAAAAACGGTCGAGCTGGGCTTCTGGCAGCGGGTAAGTGCCTTCTTGCTCTAACGGGTTTTGTGTCGCCATAACTAAAAATAGCTCTGGTAACGGGTAGGTTTTACGGCCAACGGTTACCTGCTTTTCAGCCATCGCTTCAAGCAGCGCAGATTGCACCTTGGCCGGGGCCCGGTTAATTTCATCGGCCAGAATAATATGATGGAATAAAGGCCCGGATTGAAATTCAAATTGGCCTGTTTCCGGCCGGTAGATGTCGGTACCGGTTAAATCTGCCGGCAACAGATCCGGCGTAAACTGAATACGATGAAACTGACCTTCAACACCCTGCGCTAACGCATTTACTGCGCGGGTTTTTGCCAAGCCAGGTGGCCCTTCTACTAATAAGTGACCGTTTGCCAATAATGCCAACAGAATACCTTCGGTTAAATCTGTTTGGCCCAATACCTGGCTGTCTAGATAGGCTTTTAAGCCGGAGAATGCATTTACCATAATATATTCAATCTTAATTATCTGGTTTTATTGATTGTTTTATCGCCAATAGCGGTTAAAACGGGCTAGGCTAAGACGTTATAACCTAAATATGGTTCCGTTTGCATTAAAACAAGTGTTTTAATTTTCAGCGACTGTCGTTACAATCGGGCACAATAATACAGGTCAGACCTGTAATTTTGATAACAAGAGGAACACTATGAGCTCGCCAATTAACCTAACCACCCGCCAGGGCGATCGTATCGCGATAGTTTCTGGCTTGCGCACGCCGTTTGCAAAGCAAGCTACTGAATTTCATGGTGTGTCAGCGCTGGATTTGGGCAAGCTGGTGGTGAATGAGCTGCTGATCCGCAGTGAGCTGGATGCGAAACTAATTGAACAAGTGGTGTATGGCCAGGTAGTGCAAATGCCAGAAGCACCGAATATTGCCCGTGAAATTGTGCTGGGCACCGGTATGAACGTGCATACAGACGCCTACAGCGTCACCCGGGCTTGCGCCACCAGTTTTCAGTCAGTGGTCAACGTTGCCGAGTCAATGATGGCGGGTATTACTCAGGTGGGGATTGCCGGTGGGGCAGATTCCAGCTCAGTATTACCCATTGGCGTCAGCAAAAAACTGGCCCGTGCGTTGGTTGATTTAAACAAAGCCCGTACTTTTGGCCAGAAGCTGGCCATTTTTCGCCGGTTGGGGTTAAAAGACTTGTTACCGGTGCCGCCGGCTGTGGCCGAATATAGCACTGGCTTATCGATGGGCGACACTGCCGAGCAAATGGCCAAAAGCCATGGCATTAGCCGTGCTGATCAGGATGCGCTGGCGCATCGCTCACACACTCTGGCTGCGCAGGCCTGGCAAAGTGGCGTGATGCAGCAAGAGGTTATGACAGCGCATGTTGAGCCTTATTCGCGGTTTCTGGAAATGGATAACAACATCCGCCAGGATTCGAAGCTGGAGTCGTACGCTAAATTGAAGCCGGTATTTGACCGGGTGCACGGTACGGTTACGGCGGCTAACGCGACACCACTCACTGATGGTGCTTCAGTGGTATTAATGATGACAGAAAGCCGGGCTAAAGCACTGGGCTATGCGCCACTGGGCTATATACGCAGTTATGCGTTTGCAGCTATTGACGTGTACGACGACATGTTAATGGGGCCATCTTATGCCACACCTATAGCGCTGGATCGTGCCGGTATGTCGCTTAACGACCTGACGCTGATTGAAATGCATGAAGCCTTTGCTGCCCAAACGCTGGCGAATATGAAAATGTTTGCCAGTAAAAAATTTGCTGCAGAAAAACTAGGCCGTGCCAATGCCATCGGTGATATTGATATGGCTAAGTTTAATGTGCAAGGGGGCTCGTTGGCGTATGGCCATCCGTTTGCTGCTACCGGTACCCGCCTTATTGTACAAACGTTAAACGAACTGAAACGCCGCGGTGGCGGTATTGGTTTAACCACGGCTTGCGCGGCAGGTGGTTTGGGTGCTGCGATGATAGTGGAGACAGAATAATGACAACAAGCAACAGTTTTAGCCTGCAGGTTCGCGATGATCAGATTGGCGTTATCACGATGGATATCGCTGGCGAGTCGATGAACGTATTAAAAGCGGCGTTTGCCGATGAAATTAGTGCCTTGTTGGCTGATATTAAAGCTAATACCCAGTTAAAAGGTCTGGTGTTTATCAGCGGCAAGCCAGACTCCTTTATTGCCGGTGCCGATATTTCGATGCTGGACGGCTGCAAAACGGCAGAAGAAGCCGAAGCTATTGGCCGCATGGGCCAGCAAATGTTTGACCAACTGGAGCAGTTGACTATTCCATTGGTCGCGGCTATTCATGGCCCTTGTTTAGGCGGAGGCTTAGAGCTGGCTATGGCCTGTCATGCCCGGGTGGCAACCACAGATAATAAAACTGTGCTGGGCCTGCCGGAAGTGCAATTGGGCTTGCTGCCCGGCAGTGGCGGCACTCAGCGCTTACCGCGTTTAGTTGGCCTGCAAAAAGCGCTGGATATGATTTTAACCGGCAAGCAGCTGCGTGCAGTTCAGGCAAAAAAAGCCGGTTTGGTAGACGAAGTCGTCCCGGTGAGTATTTTGCTGGATGCGGCCGTGAAACGGGCTTTAAAAGGCAAACCTCAGCGCGAGAAAGTTAAGCTTAACCTGGTAGGCAAAGTGCTGGAGCGTACGCCGTTTGGCCGTAATGTATTGTTTAATCAGGCGCGTAAACAAACGCTGAAACAAACACAAGGCAACTATCCGGCACCACTTAAAATACTTGATGTCATTAAAACCGGTATTGATAGCGGTATGCCGGCCGGTTTGGCTGCGGAAGCGAAAGCCTTTGGCCAGTTGTGTATGACAAAAGAGTCGGCGGCGCTGCGCAGTTTGTTTTTTGCTACCACGCAAATGAAAAAAGAAAGTGGCGCAGGTGATACCAAACCAAATAAAGTGCGCAAGGCGGCGGTGTTAGGTGGTGGTTTAATGGGCGGCGGTATTGCTAATGTTACCGCGACCAAAGCAGGCATACCGGTTCGGATCAAAGATATTAATCAGCAGGGCATCAGCAATGCGCTGAAATACAGTTATTCGTTGCTGGAGAAAAAGTTTAAACGGCGTTTTATCAGTAAGGCTGAAATGCAAAAGCAGTTATTACTGATGACCGGCAGTACCGATTATAGTGGTTTTCACGATGCGGATATCGTTATCGAGGCCGTGTTTGAAGATTTGGCGTTAAAACAGCAAATGGTGGCTGATATTGAACAGCATTGCTCAGAGCAGACTATTTTTGCCAGCAATACCAGCTCTTTGCCTATAGCACAAATTGCCGCCAAGGCAGCGCGGCCACAAAATGTTATTGGCCTGCATTACTTCTCGCCGGTGGATAAAATGCCACTGGTCGAAGTGATAGCGCATGATAAAACGTCAGCAGAGACTATCGCTACCACAGTGGCCTTTGCCCGCAAGCAAGGTAAAACGCCGATAGTGGTAAAAGACGGTGCCGGTTTTTATGTTAACCGTATACTGGCACTGTATATGAATGAAGCGGCGAATATTTTGCTGGAAGGCGAGCCGGTAGAAAAAATTGACAAAGCATTAGTCAAATTTGGCTTTCCGGTGGGGCCGGTAACCTTGCTTGATGAAGTCGGTATTGATGTGGGCGCAAAAATTTCGCCTATTCTGGCGACAGAGTTGGGCGAGCGCTTTGTTGCACCCGCTGCCTTTGATAAATTGCTGGCGGATGGTCGCAAAGGCAAGAAAAGCGCCAAAGGCTTTTACCTGTACGGCAAAAACGCCAAAAAAGGCAAAAAGCTGGTTGATGAAACGGTCTACAGCGTACTGGGCGTGACGCCAGCACCACGGCTGAACAGTGATGAAATTAGTAGCCGTTGTATGGCACAAATGCTGAATGAAGCAGTGCGCACGCTGGAAGAGGGCATTATTGCCTCGGCCCGGGACGGTGACATCGGTGCTATCTTTGGCATTGGTTTCCCGCCGTTTTTAGGCGGTCCATTCCGTTACATTGATCAACTTGGCGCGGCCAACTTGCTGGCACAGTTGCGTAACTTGGAAAGCCGGTTTGGTAGCCGTTTTGCCCCGGCAGCGCTGCTGGTAAAAATGGCTGAGCAACAACAAAAATTTTATCCGTAACCGCGATATCATAAAGCCCCGGCAGCTGTAGTAAGCGGCTGGCGGGGCACAATGATGTCAATGCATAAAATTCAACCAAAAGTTAACAGTATACCTGGCTAACAGGCGATATAATTGCAGGCCTTGTTGTTGGCCGTATTTGGAGTGTCGGGTGTTAGTGTTACCACTGTTATGGTTGTTAACTGCTGTTGGTGTTTATATTGCTGCGCTGCGAAGTGGCATGACAGCGCTACGTTGGGCGGCTGCAGCCCTGATTAGCGGGCCCTTGCTAATCCCGCTGTTTAACAGCCATAAGCGCCTGTTGTTACGCAAAGTACAAGGCGGCAATACGGTTTGGTTTCGCCCCTAAGGCAAAACACCTAAACTAAACCTCATTCATTTATTTCCTGATAGTAATGCCCGTAGCTGGCTAATAATGTCAGCAATTTTTACCCGGTGTGCCGCTTTTGGCAGTGACACCGCGAACAACTCCCGCTGCATTATCGGTGCATCGGTTATTAAATGCAGGCTGGCATCGTCCAGCAATGGCTTTACCATGGTTTGTGGCAGGTAAGCTGAGCCTCCCCCTTGCTGCATTAGCTCCAGCGCAATACGGGCGCTACCCGTGCGTAATTGCGGCGGTGGCAGATCTGGAAAGTGTCTGGCATGCTGAATTTCAAATGCTGTGCCCCAATCTACCAGAATATATTGCTTACGCATGGCACTTTGGACAGTATTGCCGCTGTGCGTGGTAACTGGCAGCAATTGAATATCGCCCAGCTTATCAATCTGCATTTCTTCCACTTTGGGCGCATCAAATAACACGGCTAAATCAAGATGTCGCTCCAGCACCAGCCTGGCAATTTGTTCGCGCCCCAGTGATTCAGCACGCCATGACAGGTTGGGTAAGGCTTGTTGCACACTGATAAAGCCCTGCAATAAAAAAGCATCCCAGATATTGGCAGTAGCGGCAATCGATAGTTGCACGGCTTGTTCAGTGCTAACAGCTACATCTTGTTTGGCCCGTTGTAAGGCTGTTAGCATGGCTTCGGCGTGCGGCAACAAGCGTTCACCGGCGGCGGTAAGCTGAATATTATTGCGATAGCGACTAAACAGGTTTACCCCAAGCTGCTGCTCTAACTGACGGATACGAAAACTGACGGCAGATTGCGTGAGATACAGATTTTCGGCGGCTCTACCAAAATGTCGGGTGCGCTGAACTTCGATAAAGGTTTTAAGTAGTTCGGTATCCAAATTTAATCCTGTAGTTATTTTATGGTGTCGATAAAAAATATTTGTTTTACTGCGCTGTTTTTGTTAACCATACTCCGCACAGTTTAAACAGGCTGGCTTGATATTCAACGAGATTAGAGGAAAAAAGTGATGCAGCAAAGTTTTGTCGCTACCCGTCGCTTTTTCGACGACCGTAATTTTCCGAAAGGATTTACCCGGTCGGGGCGTTTTACTCTGGCAGAAGGTAATGTGCTGGAGAAACATGGGGTGGCAATGCAGGAGCTGGAGCAAGGTAGTCGTGCGCCGGTAAATGATG
This sequence comes from Rheinheimera gaetbuli, assembly GCF_054781935.1. Classification (NCBI taxonomy): domain Bacteria; kingdom Pseudomonadati; phylum Pseudomonadota; class Gammaproteobacteria; order Chromatiales; family Chromatiaceae; genus Rheinheimera; species Rheinheimera gaetbuli. Next base: position 93,521 of record NZ_BAAGTL010000025.1, on the reverse strand, counting down.
AAGAAACACGCTTTGTTCAGGTATGTAAAGGTGAGGCTGAAGCCGCTACCGTATACGAAAAAACCTGGCTTAAATACAAACAGCGCCTTGCTGAGAAGCGCAAATTTCATACGGTTTTTGGCAAGAAACGTATTGCCGATGGCAGTGATGATTTTTCCTACGTCGAAACCGACTCTGATTGATGCTAAAAGCCCCGTTTCTGGGGCTTTTTTCTATATGCAATGCCCTGTTTCAGCGTATTGGCACGGCGTTTAGTTTAGCGCGTTGCTGTTTTTGTTGTAGCAGGAACTGACCAAATTCAGCTGCGCTTAGCGGCTTACTGTAATAATAGCCCTGTAATACATCGCAGCGCAATTTACGTAGCATATCCAGCTGTTCCTGTTGCTCTACGCCTTCAGCCACTACGGTGAGGTTAAGGTTATGCGCAATGGTCATAATGGTATCGACCATATTACGGCCTCTGGCATTACTCATATCGTCAATAAAGGCCTTGTCTATTTTCAGGGTATTAAGCGGAAACTGCTTTAAATAGGCCAGTGAAGAATAACCAGTACCAAAATCATCCATCGCCAGGTGGATGCCGCGCGCGCGCAGCTTTTTCATCGTTTCAATCGCCTGCGGTGGTGATTGCATCACAGTACCTTCGGTGATCTCAAGCTCAAGGTGGTAAGAGGGCAGTTCGGTTTGTTGTAGTGTATCGTCTATAAGCTCACACAAAAACGGCAGGCTAAACTGGCGTGACGATAAGTTAACCGCCACCCGGCCATGAAACAGCCCCTGATCTATCCAGGTTTTCACATCAAGACAGGCCTTGCGTAGCACGACTTCACCAATCTCAATAATTTGCCCGGTTTCTTCGGCTACCGGAATAAAACTGGCCGGGCTGACTAAGCCACCTTTTGGCGTAATAAAACGCACCAGCGCTTCCATACCTACCAGGTGGCCACTGGCAATATCCATTTTAGGTTGGTAATACACCACAAAATAGTCTTCTTTCAGGCCATAGCGGATTAAGTTTTCAATTTGTAGTCGCTTTACCGCTTGTTTGTTCATCGAATCATTGAAAAACAAATAACGGTTAGCTCCCTGACTTTTGGCGTGATACATGGCGGTGTCAGCGTTACGCAGCAGTGCTTGTGGGTCTGCACCGTCATCAGGAAACAATACTATGCCAATGCTACTGGTAATGGCCAAGTCGTGTTGATTGACCTGTATCGGCTGGTTTATCTGGCCTAACAGTTCTTTGGCCAGCGTGGTGATAAAGGCTAAATCATTGGTTTGGTCCAGCAGCAACGCAAATTCGTCACCACCTAAGCGGTATAGTTTGTCGCGATAGTTCGTATGATTGGTTAAACGCTCTGCCAGTTTACACAGCAAGCTGTCACCGAGCTCGTGGCCTAGTGAGTCATTAATTTTTTTAAAGTTATCCAAGTCAAACACCAGTAACGCATGTTCATTTTGGTGGCGGACTAAATCTCCCAGCTTCTGCATAAAGACGGCACGGTTAGGTAAGCCGGTTAGCGTGTCGCTATTGGCTAATCGGCTAAGCTCTGCTTCGCGCAGTTTGCGCTCTGTGATATCGGAAAATACCGCGACATATTGGCTGACATGGCCTTGTTCGTCTTTGATCTGGTCAATTGCCAATTCAGCCTGGTACAGCTCACCATTTGGCCGTTGCTCCTGGATCTCGCCTTTCCAACTGCCAATCTGGCTTAGCTGCTGGCGAATATCATACATAAAGCGGCTGGGGTATAGACTTAATTCGAAGCGTTGTTTTAATACCTGCTGCCGTGCTTTACCGGTGATCTGACTAAACGACGGGTTAACATCAAGAATAACAAAGTCAGTGTCACAAATTATAACCGCGTCGGAAATATTATGTAAGCAGCGGGCAAACAGCTGCAGTTGCTCTTCGGTTTGTTTAAGTTGATTGATATTTTTTAAGGTGCCGGTCATTCTGCTGGGTTTGCCATCAGAGCCAAATGCGACGGCTTTACCGCGGTCCAGCACCCAGGTCCAGCTGTCATCAGCAGTTTTAATACGGTATGTTGCTTCAAAATATGCCGTTCTGCCATTAAAGTGTTCTTGCAGCAGCGCACTGACTCTGTCCAGATCCTGAGGATGTATTTGTTGACGGTTTGGTGGAAAATCGGCAGTTTTCGGTTGCAACTCTACCGGGTTTAGCCAGGAACTGGAACGGTATAGCTCATTGCTGGTGATTTTCCAGTCCCATAATTCATCACCGCTGCCCCAAAGAGATAACCGCAAGCGTTCTTCACTTTGCTCCAGTTTCAGCTGGTAGCGGCGCATTTTTACAATACTGATATGTGCCAGCATAAGGGCAGCAAATGAGCATAGTAATACCAGGCTCAGGGTATAGGGTTCAACATGGCTCCAGCTAAATGCCGACAAACTAAATGGCAAAATACCAAGTAAAAAAACACTGATTATTATAATTTTTTTTTGTTTTATTGACACTTATGACTGCTAGTCAGTTTCGGGAAAACCTACGTTATAAAACTTTATCGGTACTGTCAAAGCCATTTTGCATTAGCCGCAGTTGCTGGCGTATTTCCTCCGCTGTTTGTACTGCTAAGTGGCTATCTTGTTCAGGTGCTGCGGTAGCAAGAAAAATGGCATCACAATCCGGCCTTAACAATTGATGTAAAAACTGCACAAACTGCGTTAGTTCAAGTTGTTGCAATGCACTAATTAAACGTTGTGTCAGGTCAAAACGGGTATCCTGCTGGCCAATAGCCAGCCAAAAGCGCTTGGCGCGGGCGCCTAAACTGTTGTCCCGTTCTTGTAGTTGTGCCAGCAACCCTTGTTTCATCTCTATAAATTCGTTGGCTGTAAGGGCTTCGGTGTCGGCTAAAAACGCACGGAAAAACATTACTGTGGCTTGATATAGCATGGCACAGTCTGTATTAGGGGATTGTACGTAAAACGCCACACCCGGCAGCATATTGACCGGCACATAGCCGGTACCTACTAAGTAGCCCAGTTGCTGCTCCGTGCGCAACTGATGGAAGTACTCGGGTGATAACAGATGGTTAGCCAACATGAACAGCGCAGTATTGTCAACCGTTGCCGACTTGGCTGGCAGGTATATTACCAGTGCATGATCGTTATGCTCGACATTTTGTTGCAGCCATACCGGGCCCAGCTGACGGATAGTTAATTTCGGGATCGCAGGTCTGCCGGCCGTTGACATAAATTTGTGCTGCAATTGCTGCAAAATATGCTGTAGCTGTTTGGCTTGCTGCGGTTGCCAATTACCCAGCATCAGGGCTTCAATGTGCACCTGCTGCCATAATTGATGGTGAAACAGCACAAAATCAGCAAAACTCAATTGCGCCAGTTCATCTGCAAGTTGCTCAATGTCCGGATTATGTGGCTGCAATAGTGCAGATAGCTGGCTGAATAAACGTGCTACCGGTTTATTTTTACTGCTATTGCGCCAGTGCCGGCATAATTGGGTTTTCAGTTCGTTAAAGCGCTCGCTACTGAATGTCTGCGCTGGCATTTGCTGCAGTAAATCGTCCAGCAACTGCAACTGATTGTTGCAAAGGCCACTGGTATGCATACTAATGCCTTGCTGCTGCACATGGGCCTGATACACCAGACCAACAGTGGTGGCCGGATAAAATTGCTGGTTAATATTGTCGAGAAACAACTCAACCCATAGTCGGGTAGCTGCCATATTGGCGCAGCATTTAATACTGTGTGGCAAGCTTAACTGGACAAAACAATGGCCTTTGGGGGAGGCGAATTCGGTATCCGCTTTATACCACAGGCTCAGACCCTGATCTTTGTAATACAGTTGGGGCTCGTGATTATGCGTTTGCTCGTTTAGCAGGCTGACATTGCCTTGTAGATAAGGGTTACTTTGTGGCAACCTTATTGCGCCGTTAACCGATTGCTGCGCCAGGCTGGTCAATAATGTAGCGGGCAGTTGCTCAATACTGTAAGGCGTATGATACCAACGGGCTTGTTGCTCTGCCGGTGCATCTGGTGAAATTATCATCAGTCGCATATTGCCGCTGTTAAAGTAACCCAAAACCTGCTGATATAACTGCTCATCCGGTAGCTCCATCCGGTAGTCACCAAAAATCACGTCGCAGGGCGGGTAATGCTGCATACTAACCGACAAATGATTAGCTGTTTGTAAGGCGGTAGACGGCTCCTGGTACAAATAAGCCCAATGTAATAGCTTTTGCCGTTCAGCAAACAACTGTTGTGGCAGTGGTTGCTGCTTTAGCATGGCAATAGCACTAAATAAAGCCTGTAAAATAGTTTCACGCTGCTGTATTCCGCTGTCGGTAAGTTCAAATGCAACAGTAAAATCTTTGTAGTTGCTACCATCAATACCACCGCCGGCACTGAGTTGATTCACCAGCCCCAGTTGTTTCAGATAACACAGCAAGGAGCCATCGCCTTCATCACCTAGCAAATGGGCAATAAAACTAATGAGTTTATGCCTGTACCAGCGCTGGATGTCTGGCATGGCAAAACTGACCACCAGTTTGCGGCTGTCGCGGTGTGGCTGGATATGCAGTGCAATGCCTTGATGTTCCGGTAAATACAATGGTACGGATAAAGGTGGCTTGGCCGGTAAATGGGCGCTGATGCCGGCAAAGTATTGTTCTGCCAGCAACACTTGTTCTGGCAATGGCCTGGCAGAAACAAGTGTTAGTGTCATGCGACTGGCGCTGTATTGTTGCTGAAAAAACGTTTTTAATGCTTGCTGTAATGTTGCTTGTCCGGTGTCGGCCAACGTGGTTAAGTTTCCCACTGAAAATTTAGCGAACGGGTGCGCCGGATTAATACTCTCTTTGTGCACCTGATAAATGCGCCGGCCGTCATCTTTTAATTTCAGTGAAAATTCTGCTTCTATAGCATGGCGTTCTTTTTCAACGTAATCGCTGCTAAACAGTGGCTGGATAAACATGTCTGCAAAACGGCACAGTGCTTCAGCAAAAAACGCATCATCGATATCGAAATAAAAGCTGCTGTGTTCAGTGCCGGTCCAGGCATTGTGGCTACCGCCATGATGATTGATAAAATGCTGGTAATCGCCGGCTACCGGATATCGGCCAGAGCCTAAAAACAGCATATGCTCAAGAAAATGCGCCAACCCCTCATGCTCTGCCGGGTCGTCAAAGTGGCCGACATTTACCGTCAGTGCTGCGGCACTTTTGTCGCTGTCACTTTGCTGCACCAGCAGCAGCCGTAGTCCATTTGCCAGTGTCAGGTAGCGGTACTGGCGCGGGTCGTTAGGGCTTTGCAATATCTGGCTGTTTTTCAATCCGGTTATCCTTGTCGGTCGCAGTGTTTCGACGCTACTGTAACGCTGTCATAGCGATAAGTAATAAACAGGTTATGTGTTATGCGTTATTGGCAGTTACGCTTAGCGCCAACTTTCATTATCATAGCGCACAATTTTTTACCCGGCGTTTTGTTATCTGCCACGCGTAAGTTAACAGGGAACCCCGAGCAGTATGGTGTCATATTAATGGTCAATCTCGTTATCATGCGTCATGGCGAAGCTGAGCCTTTGTCTTCGCTGGACAGTCAACGTCAGCTTACCGCCCGCGGTCAGCAGGAAGTAAACCAGATGGCGCTGTGGTTACAGCAACACTATGCCGCGTTTGACTGGATTTGGGCAAGCCCTTATCTGCGAGCGAGCCAGACTGCAGAGTTGATGTTAGCTAAACAAGCACCGTTCAGCCAGTTCGAAATAGTACCTGAACTGGTGCCGGACGGTGATGCAGCGATGTTTAAAAGTTATTTTGACGCCCGTGTTAGTGAAAACCCCGATGCCCGCGTGCTGCTGGTATCGCATATGCCATTGGTGAGTTTTCTGGTTGAAGCTTTTACTATGCCGGGTAATGCACCTGTTTTTAGTACAGCTCAGTTAGCCTGCATTGACTATCGGCCACAAAGCGCAGGCCGCTTGCTTGAGCGTTTATCTCCGCAGGAACTGGCTTTAATTAGTGTGTAATACCGCTTCAGCGCAGGGTGTACGTATCCGGATCGTCGGTTTTTAGTAACAACAGCAAAGCGCCATGTTTGCCCCAGCTTTTAGGGGCGGTGTGAAAAGCGCGAACGTTTGGATGTTGAATTAACCAGTTCGGCACCTTTTTTGCCAGTATACCCAAGCCCTTACCATGCACTACACAAGCACAGTTAAATTGTTGTTTATGGCAATACGCCAGCAAAGCAGCCAGTTCAGTTTTAGCATGCTGAGTGGTCATGCCATGTAAGTCCAGCACCACTTGCGGCTGAAACTCGCCGCGTCGCAAACGGCCGGGCAAGTGCGGGTCGTCGCCAGATTGTAACCAGCTTAATGTGCTACTGTCGCTGACAAAACCTTCAAACTCGTCAGAGAACCAGAATAAATTTTCATCAAGCGGCTTTATTGAGACGTCTGTACGTCTTTTTTGCTTGCGGGGGGCGACAACTGGCGGTATCTTGTCCTGCGCAATAGGCTTGGCGCCCGTTATCGACTCGCGAAACAGTTGGCTGTCTTCGGCACTAATGCCGGTTTTAATGCTGGCTTTTCGTTTCATGGCGCAAGTCTACTCAAACTGACTGGTTATTACAAAAAGAGCTTGCATCCATCATGTCAAACACTGGCGAATTGCTGTTTACCCCTGAACTTATTAGCGACGCAGTCGCCGAACTTTTAACTGTGCACGATTGGCTGCGCTTTGCCGTCAGCTGCATGCACCAGGCTCATGTTTATCTGGGGCACGGCACCGATAACCCCTGGGATGAAGCGGCTGGCTTGCTTAGTTTTGTGTTGCATTTGCCGCAAATGGCAGATGAAAAGCTGTTTGCAGTGCGCCTGACCCGGGCTGAGAGGCAGCATTTTATCAGTGTGCTGCAACAACGTATCGAGCAGCGTATACCTGCAGCATATTTAACAAACCAGGCCTATTTTGCCGGTCTGCCGTTTTATGTCGATGAAAGGGTGCTGGTGCCACGTTCGCCAATTGCCGAGTTAATTGCCGATAAGTTTAGCCGTCAGTTAGCGGGCAGAGCGCCGGCACATATTCTCGATTTATGTACTGGTTCAGGCTGTATTGCTATTGCTTGTGCCTATGCCTTTGATGACGCCGAGGTGGATGCGGTGGACATTAGCCCGGATGCCTTAGAGGTGGCGCAATTAAATATAGAAAGCCATGGCCTGGAGCAGCGGGTGTTTCCTATTTTATCCGACGGCTACGACGCGCTGGCAGGCACTCAATATGACCTGATAGTAACTAATCCACCTTATGTTGATGCCGAAGATATGGCCGATTTACCAGACGAATACCGCCATGAACCGGAGCTGGGACTGGCATCTGGTAATGATGGCCTGGCGCTAACCCGGCGCATTTTACGCCAGGCAGCGGTGCATTTAACTGAAGGCGGAGTGCTGGTGTGTGAAGTAGGTAACAGCATGGTGCAATTGCAGCAGGATTTTCCGCAAGTTAACTTTGACTGGCTGGAGTTTACGCATGGTGGTTTGGGCGTGTTTGCCATCACTAAAGCCGAGCTGGAGCGTTGCCAGCATTTATTCAAAGACTAAGCAGTTTTAGGAGTAGCGATGGCTGGTAATAGCATTGGACAGTTATTTAAAGTAACCACATTTGGCGAAAGCCACGGCCCGGCCATTGGCGGCATTGTCGATGGGTGTCCGCCGGGTATGCAATTGACGGCTGAAGATTTACAGCTGGATTTAGACCGGCGCAAACCCGGTACATCGCGTTACACCACGGCACGGCGCGAAGAAGATGCAGTAAAAATTCTGTCTGGGGTGTTTGAAGATACCACCACCGGTGCCAGTATTGGCCTGTTGATTGAAAACACCGATCAGCGCTCACAGGATTACTCCAACATTAAAGAGCAATTTCGCCCGGGCCATGCTGATTACACCTACTGGCATAAATTTGGTATTCGGGATTATCGCGGCGGTGGCCGCTCGTCGGCACGTGAAACGGCAGTGCGGGTTGCCGCTGGTGCCATTGCAAAAAAATACCTGCGTGAACAATGTGGTATTGAAATTCGTGGTTATTTAGCACAACTTGGCCCGGTGAAGGCGGAGTTAGTCAGCTGGGATGAGGTGCACAACAACCCGTTTTTTTGCCCGGACCCGTCTAAGCTGGACGCGCTTGATGATTACATGCGCCAATTGAAAAAAGACGGTGACTCAGTTGGCGCACGCGTTAATGTGGTGGCCAGCAATATGCCTGTAGGTTGGGGCGAGCCGGTGTTTGACAGGCTGGATGCCGATATTGCTCATGCCATGATGAGCATTAACGCGGTAAAAGCTGTTGAAATTGGCGACGGCTTTGCTGTGGTAGAGCAACGGGGCTCCACGCACCGCGACGAGCTTACTCCACAGGGCTTTAGTGCAAACCATGCCGGTGGTGTGTTAGGCGGTATATCGTCTGGCCAGGATTTACTGGTCAGTATGGCGCTAAAACCCACCTCCAGCATTAGCATCGCAGGTAAGAGTATTAACACCCGCGGCGAAGTAGTGGATATTGTCACCAAAGGCCGGCACGACCCCTGTGTCGGTATTCGTGCAGTGCCTATTGCTGAAGCTATGCTGGCAATAGTGCTGATGGACCATTACCTGCGCCACCGCGCACAAAATATGCATGTACAGGTAACCACGCCTGATATTGCCCGCAATGGCAGAGCATAACCGCTACTATGAGTCTTATGTCTACCCGGCCAGCCTTAGTGCTGGCTTATTTTACTTATTTTGGCGTACTAGGCATCTTTGTGCCGTATTTTGGCCTGTTTCTCGATGGCCGAGGGCTTAATTCTGCTGACATTGGCCTGTTGCTGGCCATTGTTACCGCCAGCCGCATTGTTGGCCCCTCTGCATGGGCGCTAATAGCAGAGCGCAGTGGCAAGCCTCACGCCGTTATGCGCATTGGCGCAACCCTGGCTGCTATCGGCTGGCTCAGTAGCTTTGCCGACTTTGGTTTTTGGCCACTGCTGGCAGGTTTTACGTTATTTAGCTTTTTTTGGACGGCCATTTTGCCGCAGCTTGAAGTGGCGACCTTTGCCTTTGTTAATGATGACAGCCGTGCTTATGGTCGTATTCGTACAGCAGGCAGTGTTGGCTACATCGTGCTGGTAATGCTGGGTGGCTGGTTGTTTGAGCGCTACGGCAGTGAATTTTTGCCCGTATCCGCACTGTTGTTTTTACTCTTGTTGTTAGCCAGCCTGTTTTTACTGCCGAAGGTGACGGTAAGCAATGAGCTTAGCAGTGACGCTGTGCCTTTTAGCCGGTTATTAAAAAACAGTGTACTGCTGCGTTTTATGTTGGCGGCGTTGCTATTGCAAATGAGCTTTGCGCCGTTTTATGGTTTTTTTACCCTATACAGTCGCGATCTGGGCTATAGCGGCAGCCAGACTGGCTTGTTTATCAGCCTGGCCGTTGCAGCAGAAATTGTCGCTTTTTATTTTGCCGGCAGCTTAATGCGCAATCGCAGTTACCGCCAGTTACTGGGTTTATGTTACGGCTTAACGGTATTGCGCTGGTTGTTGATGGCCACAGTGGCAGACAATGTCTGGTTACTCTGTTTTAGTATGCTGTTGCATGCGGGCAGCTTCGCTATTGCTCACAGCTGCGCCATGCAGTTTATTCAGCAGTTTTTCCCAAAAAACCTGCGCAGCCGGGGCCAGGCATTATATGCCGGTGTCATTTTTGGTGGCGGCGGGGCCATAGGTGCTTACTGCTCTGGCTTGCTATGGCAGGATGGCGCTGGCGCTACTGCAACATTTTATGCCGCAGCTTTATTGGCACTTGCAGCAACGTTATTGGCACTAACATTGCCCGGTAGTCAAGGGCGGGTGAAGGCTTTACAATAGCGGCCATTTTTTTGTCTGCTGAAGGTATAGCAATATGGCGAATCTGTTTCGGTTGGGGCTGATTATTAATCCACTGGCCGGTTTAGGCGGCAGTGTGGGCTTAAAAGGCTCGGATGGCCAGGCTGAGCAAGCGCTGGCACTTGGCGCCACGCCGCAGGCAATAAATCGCGCCAAAACAGCGTTGTCAGAACTTCTGGCGCAGCGCGGCCAGTTTGAAGTCTTTACCGCAGCCGGAGCCATGGGCGAGAGTGCTTGTGCAGAGTTGGGCTTGCAGTATCAGGTGGTGTATAGCGCAGCTGCAGCGCCGTCAACAGCACAAGACACTGAAGCTGCCGCCAAACTGCTGGCCGAAAACAGCGTAGATTTATTATTGTTTGCCGGTGGCGATGGCACCGCACGCAACATTTGTGCTGCGCTGGGCGAGCAAACCACGGTGCTGGGCATTCCGGCCGGGGTAAAAATTCACTCTGGCGTTTATGCTATATCACCGCAGGCTGCCGGTAAGCTGGTAGCTAAACTGGTGGCTGGCGAGCTGGTATCGCTAAGCGAGGCGCCAGTCATGGATATTGACGAGCAGGCGTTTCGTGATGGCGTAGTCAAAGCGCGCCGCTTTGGTGAAATGCGCATACCTGCACAACTGCGTTATGTGCAAAGTGTAAAAATGGGCGGGCGCGAGTCTGAAGAGCTGGTACTGGCTGATTTGGCCGCTTACGTTGCTGCACAGTTGGAAGACAACGTGCGCTATGTGATGGGCTCGGGCTCTACCGTAGCGGCGGTGATGAGTGAGCTGGGGCTGGACAATACCTTGCTTGGTGTTGATGTCATAGAAAATGGCGAGCTTATCGCAAAAGACGTTACCGCTGCGCAGCTGCTCGAACTGGTGCAGGGCTACCCCAGTAAACTTATCATCACGTTAATTGGTGGCCAGGGTCATGTGTTTGGCCGTGGTAATCAGCAGTTATCGCCGGCAGTGATCCGTGCTATTGGCCGTGACAATATTTTGCTTATTGCCAGCAAAGCCAAGTTGCAGCAACTGGATGGCCGGCCATTGTTGGCAGACACCGGAGATGCCAAGTTAGATCAACAACTTACCGGCTTAATTAATATCCTGACTGGTTACAACGACTATGTGATGTACCGCTTAGGCTACGAGGATGAAATTTAATATGACAGCAGTAGTAACAGTAGAGCAGTTTATCGACGCGGCAGCCAATTTGTTTGATGCCTTAGTTCCGGTAGCCAGTGACGACGAGTTATTTGCCTCGGGTTACCTGCGTGGCCACTTCGATTTGGCGGTGGGTACCTTAGAAGTGGCTGCCGAGCCTTTTTCTGCCGCCGCTGTGATACAGCAGGTTAATGACACCCTAAATCAGGCTATTGCCAATGGCGAGCTAAGCGAGCAAGACCAACAACACGTTAATGCCATCTGGCAGCGCCTGCAGCAACTGCCGGCCTGACGGCAAGACATTCGCGCGCTTATGCGCTACCATAAGCGCACTTTTAACCTAAAGCCGTCAGGCTTTTCCTGCATAAGTGGAACTCATGTCAAAATATACAACGCTTGAACAACACGCCAGCTATGGTATTGGTTTACAAATGGGCCAGCAATTGGCCGACAACCCGTTTGACGGCTTAGATATCGACGCCGTAGCGGCGGGTGTTATTGCCGCCTTTACCGAGCAGGCTCCAGAAGTAACTGACGAGCAAATCCGTGCCGCTTTCGGTGTGATAAGCGAGCGTATGCAAGCCGAGCAAGCCGAAAAAGCCGAATTATTAGCCGGTGCCGGTGAAGCCTTCCTGGCGGAAAACGCCAAGCGCGCAGAAGTTACCGTAACCGCTTCAGGCCTGCAGTACGAAGTACTGGTTGCGGCAGAAGGTGAAAAACCATCACGCGATTCAACTGTACGTACGCACTACCACGGTACCTTAATTGACGGCACCGTGTTTGATTCTTCTTATCAGCGTGGCGAACCGGCAGAATTCCCGGTATCCGGTGTTATCGCTGGTTGGACAGAAGCGCTGCAGTTAATGGCGCCGGGCAGCAAATTACGTTTATACATTCCACACAACCTGGCCTACGGCGAGCGCGGTGCTGGTAATGCTATTGCGCCGTTTAGCACGCTAGTGTTTGACGTTGAGCTGTTAGCTATTCTGTAATAGCGACGCTGTTCGTGAACAAAGCCCTGCACTGCGGGGCTTTGTTGTTTATAGTGCTGCATACGTTTAATACAGCATGCAAAATAGGTGAGCTATGTACCACATTCGACCTTATCAACCCGGTGAAGAGCCGCTACTGCGCGAGCTGTTCTACAACACTGTACATAACGTTAACCAGCGCGATTACACCCAACAGCAACGTAATGCCTGGGCGCCGGCGCAATATGATGAAAACGCCTGGGTAATGCGCATGCAGGAAAGTGAGCCCTTTGTCGCGCTGGATAACGACACTATCGTTGGCTTTGCCGACGTGCAAAATGATGGTTATATCGACTTTTTCTTTTGCCACCATGCGTATCAGGGCAAAGGCGTGGGCAAAGCGTTGATGAAACACCTGCTTAAAACCGGCAAACGTTTTGGTGTAACATGCTTTTACGCCGACGTCAGCCTTACTGCTAAACCGTTTTTCGAGCATTATGGTTTTACCGTAGTCAGGCAGCAGCAAAAAGACGTGCGCGGCTCGGTGCTAACCAATTTTTTGATGGAAAAGCGTTAGTACGAAAAGTCGTTGCTGTCGGCTAAAAGTCGGGTGCTTTACGTACCTGACAGGCAAAAAAATAACCCATGCTGCTGGTTCAGGAGCACAGGAGCAACTCAATGATTTTAAAACAACTGCGTCTTAGCCGACATATCTCTCAGGAACAATTGGCGCAAATGTCCGGGCTTAATGTCCGCACTATCCAGCGCATTGAGAGCGGCCATAACGCCAGTGTCGAATCGTTAAAATGTCTCGCTGCCGCTCTTGATGTTGATGTGACAACACTGAACCAGGAGACATTTATGATTGATAAACACAACGATGATTGGCAAAGGTTACCGCTATTTTTAAAAATATGGTTTTGGTTAAACCTGCTGCAAGTGCGACCACAGCGCAAAACAGCAAAGCGGGCAGAAATCATGTCGCATTGTGCTGGTTTTATTTTTTGCTGCTTTGGGCTGGTAAATGAAGCGGCTTTAGCCGGTGGCCTTATCATGCTGGCAGTAGCCTACTTTTACTCAATGCTAAAATGGCAAGGCGACAAATACGGCATTTGGTATGAGCCTGAAGCCGAAAGCCATTAGGGTCAGAAAGCCATTAGGGTCACAGAAAGCCATTAGGGTCAGGTCTTGCCTTTTGCCATCCATGCTGAAAGTCAAAAAGCAAGACCTGACCCTCAGGTTCCTGGTGACCCTCAGGTTCCTGGCGAGGAGTTAAGAATTAGGCATGTGCCCAAATGCAGCGATGATGGCGAGAAAGGCATTAAACTTCAAAATTTGAGCCGCACTGCTATTAACGGTAGAGGAAACAGCCAAAGTGTATTGTTACCAAACAGATTGTTGCAACAGTCTGGTTTGCTACAAATGTTTAAGAACTTATGTAGCAAAAACAACTTACCTTATCTTGACGTTAAATAATTTGTACTCAAATTGTCGATTATCACTAACGGGGGAGTTATGTTTAAAAACAGCATGCGCGCAGTACACTCTGGTGAAGTATTGCATGAAGATTATTTGTTACCACTAAATATGAGTGACAATGCTCTGGCACAGGCGCTACGGGTAAAAGCGGCACGGATCAATGAAATAGTGCGTGAAAAACGCGGTGTTACTGCTGACACGGCACTGCGTCTGGCTCGCTATTTTGGCGGCGATGCCCAAAGCTGGCTTAATTTTCAGGCGATATAAGACCTTAAACTGGCCGAGCAGCAAAGTGGTGAGCAAATCAGTAAAGATATTTCACCTCATGCGGTATCCATTGATTAAGATATTATCGGTGGATGCCGACAACCAATCCCTTTAGCCATTTCCAGCCGGTACATAGCAGTTGCTTTAGGTTTACCGGTATTAACACCAATAGCGCTGTGCCTTGGGCGAAGTGGGGGTTTAGCTGGCAGTAAAAGGCAATTTCGGCTTTGTTGCTGGCTTTTAACCGGCTGATGTCTTCTGCGCTGTAATTGCTGGCGCGGCCAACGGTTTTTAAACAGTTAAGGTTTTGCCAGGGGCTGGGTTTGGCGTTGGGTACCAGAGCTTGATACATAGCAATATCTGCTTTGCTCATGCCGGGGTTGGGGTAGATAAAGGCGACTTTTTTGCCCATCGCCCGGTACATTGCCGGGCTTAGCATGGTATCGAGGTAATATACCTTATGCTTAAGATGTCGCAGCCAGGTGTGAATTGCCTGCAAAAAAGAAAACGCAAAGGTACTGTTATTGCCACGATAACCTGGCATAAAGGCGGCTGATGCGCCGATTATTATGCTGTTATCGGTTTCTTTGACAAAAGTCAGTAAACAATAGCCCACCAACTGATCTCCCTGATAAAACAGCCTTACGCGCCGCTGGTAATGCCTTGGATTAGCAAAATAGCGATTAAAATACTGCCGGCTGTCTACGCCATTAAAGCTGGCAGCAATTAACGCGATGATCTGCTCTGCCTCTGTGGCCGTAAGCCAGTTTTTGCTGCTTACTTTATCTAGCTGGTAGCGCTGCATAAGGGATCACAAAACGAAAAGGTGGCGTAATCAGGCCAGTTTTTGCTATTAATCGCAATTATTTTTTTGTGGTGCTTGTTATTGTACCATCTGGTACATATATAGGTTTCAGCCGCAGAACTTGCTGCGATAGCCTACAGACTGCTGAGCAGTAAATCTTAACACTGAATTCAGGAAAATTTATGCCAACCTTATTCGACCCGATACAAGTCGGCGATCTACAGCTGTCAAACCGCATTATTATGGCGCCATTAACCCGCTGCCGTGCCAGCGCGGGCCGGGTGCCAAACGAACTGATGGCCGAATATTATGTGCAGCGTGCCAGCGCAGGCCTTATTTTAACTGAGGCTACATCGGTAACACCGATGGGCGTGGGCTACCCCGATACACCGGGTATTTGGTCTGACGAGCAAGTAGCCGGCTGGCACAAAATAACCGACGCGGTGCACCAGGCCGGTGGTAAAATTATGCTGCAGCTGTGGCATGTTGGCCGTATTTCAGACCCGCACTACTTAGCTGGCCAGTTACCGGTAGCGCCCAGTGCAATTGCAGCGGATGGCCATGTTAGTTTAATGCGGCCGAAAAAACCTTTTGTTACGCCGCGTGCGCTGCAAACTGATGAAATTGCCGGCATTGTAGAGGCGTACCGCAAGGGTGCCGAAAACGCCAAAAAAGCCGGTTTTGACGGCGTAGAAATTCATGGCGCTAATGGCTATTTACTCGATCAATTCTTGCAGGACAGCACTAACAAACGTACTGACAACTATGGCGGCAGTATTGAAAACCGTGCCCGCTTAATGCTGGAAGTCACCGATGCAGCAGTATCGGTGTGGGGCGCTGGCCGTGTAGGTATGCATTTAGCCCCGCGTGCTGATGCGCATAGCATGGGCGACTCAGAGCGTGCCGATACCTTTGGTTATGTTGCCACTGAGCTGGGTAAACGCGGTATTGCGTTTATTTGCGCCCGCGAGGCAGAAGGTGGCGATAGCCTGGGGCCACAATTAAAGCGCCAGTTTGGCGGTGTATATATTGCCAACGAAAAGTTCGATAAAGCCACAGCGACTAAAGCACTGGCAGGCGGCAACGCCGATGCAGTAGCATTTGGTGTGCCCTTTATTGCTAACCCTGATTTGGTGCAGCGTTTAGCCGCTGATGCAGTGCTAAATACTGCCAGGCCTGAACTGTTTTATAGCAGCGGCGCAGAAGGCTATACCGACTACCCTTATTTAGCCTGAGGCTGATAAAACAACACCGGCCATGGCCGGTGTTGTTTAAACGGTACTAGTCCCGATACGGGTTGGTACTGATACGGGCAAATTGTGCCAGTAATAAAACGGCTGCTACTGCGGCATAGCAGTACAGCGCTACCGCACTCCAGAATGCCATACTTTTACCTAACAACTGCCAGCTGGTATCACCGCAACTGCCAGTAGGTTCGAATATTGCCGGTAGCCATTTATCAAGCGGCAGCCAACTGGGAAATTCGGCAAATAACGAACAGCTGAAAAAACCACCCTCAGCCAGCAATTGCTCAATATTAAGTAGCTCCTGTGCTTGCAGTATGCCGCCAATAGCTGCTGCCAACATTGCAACCAGAGCTAACAGCCGGACAATGGCATTGCCCGGAGCAAGAAGGCCAATCAGCGATGCCAGTAATATTGCGGCAAAGGCAGCACGCACATTAATACACTTAATGCAGGGTTGCATGTTAAGCCCGTACTGAAAATACAACGCTGTAGCCAGTAACCCAACACAAGATAGCATCACCAGCAACCAACCCCAGCGCTGCATTGATAACGCTTTCATTTTTTGTAGCATTTTTTATCCTTCTGACGGGAATTTTATGATAAGCCGCCGTTAATCTACGGTATTTGCTGACAATGTACAATCGGTGCACCACAAACAGGCAATTTTCGGGCTGTGGCTTGTTAACTGTTCGCGCTCTGGTACAATCAGTGCAAATTTATGAACAAAAAGACGGACAGATCCGCATGACCAATCTGATTAAAGCGCAAAGCCCGGCCGGGTTTGCCGAAGAATACATTGTCGACTCTATCTGGAATGGCAAATTTGCCCCAGGCTCTATTCTGCCGGCAGAGCGTGAACTGTCTGAATTGATTGGTGTAACCCGCACCACCTTGCGTGAAGTATTACAACGGTTGGCACGTGATGGCTGGTTAACTATTCAGCACGGCAAACCAACTAAAGTAAATAACTTCTGGGAAACCTCGGGCTTAAATATTTTAGAAACACTGGCGCGGCTGGACGAAGATCAAATGCCAAAACTGGTAGATGATTTATTGTCAGCCCGAACTAACATTAGCGCTATTTATATCCGTGGCGCGATAAAAAACCATGCGCAGCAGGTAATAGAGCTGTTTGCCGGTGCCGAGGCACTGGACGATACGCCCGAAGCCTATGCTGAGTTTGATTACAACCTGAACCATGAGCTGGCAAGATACTCAGAAAACCGTATTTATGTGCTGATTTTAAACGGCTTTCGTGGTTTGTATAATAAAATTGCCCGTTTTTATTTCTCACACCCACAGGCACGTGAACTGGCGCGTAAGTATTACCACCAGATCAAGCTGTATGCTGAAAACGGCAAATTTGATGAGGTGGTGTTTGCCGTGCGCAAATACGGTAAAGAAAGTGGAATTGTCTGGTCTGAGCTACGACCGCAGATCCCGAAAGATTTGGTTGAATAAGTCTGAGAGAAACCGCCTGTGGGCGGTTTTTTTTCAATAGCCTTTCGGGGTTGAGCTTAGTGCTTTAGTCGGGCTATTATTGCAGGGAATAATATATTCTTTTTGGTTATAAGGAGCCAGGCATGTCTTTTCAGCTGCAAGGTGAGGTTTATCTCGATAATAATGCGACAACGCCGGTATTACCGGTTGCCGCACACGCAGCAATGCACTGCATGCAACAGGGGTTTGGTAATCCCAGTAGCAGCCATGCCACCGGCATTAAAGCCAAAGCAGAGCTTGAATCTACCCGTGCTTTAGCACGGCGCCTGATCGGTGCCAGCAGCGGCGATATTATTTTTACCTCTGGCGCCACTGAAGGCATTCAATCTTCAATAGTGTCGGCACTGATAGCCAGCCGTGAGCGTGGTCTCAGCGGGCCTGAAACTTTATTACTGTATGGCGCTACCGAGCACAAAGCAGTACCGGAAAGCCTGAAACACTGGAACAAGGTACTGCAATTAAATGCCACCGTGCTGGCAATACCGGTAGATAAAAACGGCTTACTGGACCAGCAGTTTATTCAGCAAAAGCTGCCGAATACCGCCATGATTTGTACCATGGCCGCTAATAACGAAACCGGTGTAAAACAAGACTTGCTAGCGCTGGAACAGTTAATCCGCTCTATAAATCCTGCCGTTTATTGGATGGTCGATTGCGTGCAGGCGCTGGGTAAAATGACGCTGAACATTGCTGCTACCAGCATCGATTTTGCGCCGTTTAGTGGCCACAAGCTTTATGCGCCTAAGGGCATTGGTTTTTTGTATGTGCGTAAAGGCGCACCCTACCAGCCGTTTATTGCCGGCGGTGGCCAGGAGAGCGGTTTGCGCTCAGGCACTGAAAACCTGCCGGGTATAGCCGCTTTGCATGCAGTGTTTAATGAGTTAGCTAAAACATCCGGCTCAGCTTTTCAACCCGAAGCAACGCTATGGCATTACCGGCAGCAACTTATTGCTGCACTGCGTCAGGTATTTCCGGCGATGGTGTTGAATAGTGATGTACCTTATGTGGTGCCAACTACGATAAATTTTGCCGTGCCCGATTTTTACAGCAAAGACATTATGGACTTGTTTGATGCTGCCGGTATTCGTGTCAGCTCAGGCTCTGCCTGCAGCTCAAAAGTGCCCAGTAGTTTTGTTTTGGATGCCATGGGGCTGGAAAGCTGGCGCTCGCAAGGGGCCATTCGTCTGTCGTTTGGTCCGGCAATGACGCAAGCAGAATGCGACCGGGCTTGCAACGCTATTGCTGCTTTGTCTGCAGTGGTATGTAAACACTGCCTGGTATTAACTGATGCCACACCGACACTGGAAATTCATGCCCGCGGTTTATTACAATTAAAACATGAAGCGTTATGTAGCTATGTACTAATTTGTCCCGATAGCCGTCAGGCGCTGGTAATCGATCCGGTATTACCGTTGGCCGGGCGCATAGCCAATATTATTCAGGGCCAGGGTTTGCAACTGAGTGCAATACTGGATACCCATTTACATCAGGATCACCAGTCAGCTCGCGCTGAGCTACTTACGTTGTTGGCGGAGACCAGCGCAGACAGCCGTGGTATAGACCGGCATTGTGACAACCTTGGCTGGCCAGAAAACCAGACAGCAATTACGCTGGGGCCATATCGTTTTAGCCGTCTAAATACGCCAGGGCATACACCAGAAGCCGTTAGCCTGATGCTGCACAAACACCAGCAGTTATTAGCGGTATTTTGCGGTGACTTAATTTTGCCCGGCGGTGTTGGGCGTACCGATTTAACCGGCGGCAATTTGGCCGATCTGGCCAATAGTATCCGTGCGTTACAACAGCAAATCCAGCCAGATACTTTACTGCTGTCCAGTCACGACTACGCCCAGCGTTTTTTCACTACTTTGGCGCTTACTGCCGCTGAGCAGCCGGCGGTAAATGCCTTATTACAGCAAAAGCCTGAAGCGCAGTGGCAGCATCAGCTGCAGCAGCAAGCTATCGCATTACAACAGGCCAGCAGCCATTATTGTGGCCTGGTTGAGGTAAGTTTATCAGATGCTACTGATGTCATTTCAACGGAGCAGTTGACGACATTTTTAACCACTCACCCAGACACTCTGGTAGTAGACGTTCGTGAGCCGCATGAGCAAAGTGCCGGCGCCTTATCTGGCTATTTGCCACAACAGTGGCCAGTGCTTGAAGTACCCCTGTCTAAACTGGCCGATGCGCTGATCTCGCAGCAGTTGCATGCAGAGCAGGCATTACTGCTGGTTTGCCGCTCAGGCAACCGCAGTTTGATGGCGTGCAAAGTGCTTGGCCGGCTGGGCTATACGCAGGTTTACAATCTGAAGGGTGGCACGGCGTTGTTACGTTAATAAATGCAACATAAAAAAGGCGCCGCTAAAAGCGGCGCTGAGTACTTCCTGCGATAAATGCTTGTAACCAATAACCTAGTAAAAAAAGTGCTGTAGCGGATTTAACAACCGCGTTAAACCTTTCTTAAACTGCAGCGGTGCACTTAACACCGACAAACAAAGACAATCTTCGTTCGCCATGGTGCGCGGTGTATGGGTGTCATCAGGTGAGTTAATAAGCAAATCACCGGCAACATACTCGCCATTTTCGTCGACAATTTTTCCGGCCAACACTAACGTCATTTCCAGTCCCAAATGGGTATGTTGTGGTACTTCGGTGTCTTTATCAATGTATAGTAAAGACACATGGTGTTCTGCGCCTGCCGGTAATTTAGCGGTCGCTATGCCGCCTAACTGTAACCATTTGCCATGCTCGGCTGCCAGCCGTTGCAAGGCACGCGGCACAACAAACTCGCGCTGGTTAATTCTGATTGGTTGTGCCAATTCAGCTGCCGTCAGCGTTGATTTCTGCAACTGTGGCTGCGCTACGATAGATGCTATCATATCCTGCCAATCGGCAACGTCGGCTTTGGCAGACGACTGCTGCAACTGGCAGGCAAGGTCAGCGGTAATGTCGCGGTTTAACCGTTGGCAGTGCGGGCACAAGTCGATGTGCGCAGATACTGCCAGTGCAACGTCGGCTGATAAAGTACCTTCGGCAAACTGCTCCAGCAATGACATACCGGGATGAAATTTAATTGCGTGCGCCATCTAATGCCTCTCTTAATCTGTCCAGCGCCAACCGTAGCCGCGATTTTACCGTGCCCAGTGGTATAGCCAATTCGTCTGATACTTCCTGGTGTGACTTTTCCTGCATGTACACTTTTTCAATTACTTCGCGCTGTGCCGGTGGCAGCTTATCGAAGTGGGGCAGCAGTTTATCCATCAATAAATGGTTATCCCACACTGCTGAGCTGTCGTCTGCTTCAGTTTCAGGATATTCACCGTCAAGCCACAGATCGTCTGCACAAATATCGTCTTTGCGGCTTTGTTTTTTCCGCAGCATGTCAAATCTAACATTGCGTGCAATGGTAAAAATCCAGGTCGATGCACAGCCACGTGTCGCATCGAACAAAGCCGCTTTTTTCCATACATTGAGCATAGTATCCTGCACCATTTCTAGTGCTTGCTGCTCATTACCAAACATTTTCATGCCAAACGCTTTTAGTCTGGGAGCAAAGTGGCTAAATAATTCGGCATAGGCTTGCTGGTCACGCTGCACTGCAACGAACGTAAGGGTATCTTCCCATTGGCTACTGGTGTTTTCCGAAGTAGACATTATTGCTGTAGTTTCCCGTGATGGCGTGTTACCGCCATCATGCCTTGCTATACCGGCTGAGTTCAACATGTTTACCTTTCCCGCGGTGATTTATCGCTGCCATTAGCCTGTTTCAACTTTTACGCAGCCGTATTAAAGTTGGTTCATTATGCTTTTAACAAAAAATAGAAAGGTAAGTGCGTTTTTATCTTATTTTCTTGCTAAAAAATTGCTGTAACATGATGTCATCTTATTTGGGAGCTTGCTATGAAACAGATTTTAGTGATTAACAGTTCTATTAACGGTGATAAAGGCCATTCAGCTCAGTTGACCCAGCAATTTTTGGCACAGTTGCCGGCTGACAGCTTTACTGTTGATAGCCTGGATCTTAACGAAACACCCGTGCCGCATTTGGCCATGACCGAGATAGCAGCATGGATGACACCTGCTGAGCAGCGCAGTGCCGAGCAACAGCAGTTAGCGGCGATTTCAGATGGTGTTATTGCCCGGATTACCGCTGCTGACGTTATCGTTATAGGCGTACCTATGTACAACTTTGGTGTGCCGTCGCAATTAAAAGCCTTACTGGACCGTGTTGCCCGCGCCGGCATTACCTTTAAATACACTGAGCAAGGCCCGGTTGGCCTACTGGAAGACAAACCAGTGGTGATCTTTGCTACTCGCGGTGGTGTGTACCAGGGCACGACTATGGACAGCCAAACGCCGTTTTTGCAGACCTTTTTAAACTTTGTCGGTTTAAAAGATCTGCACTTTGTTTACGCCGAAGGCTTGAACATGGGGGCTGAAGCGCAGCAGTCAGCGCTAGCCGCGGCCCGTCACCGTTTGGTTGAAATTGGCGCTGCTGTTGCTGCGTAAGCGCCAATTCGACACTGTTCTTCATCTTCTCCATAGCGGGTCGGTATTTCAACGACTAAGCTATTTTGCACCGGCTGACACCAGCCGGTTTTTTATGCCAATTAATCTTATCTGCTTTGCTGTCAGCCGCATCTGCATTTATCCGGGTTGCGTTAAGTGCATAGGCTTTGTATAACAGGGCGTCTTTTATTACTACAAGAAGCGTGTTATGACAAACAATCGACACACCGTGCTTTGCGCTGCTTTGTGCGCCTTACTTATAAGCCCGGCGCAGGCAAAAAACAGCGAACCTCAAACCTATCAGACTAGTGTTGTAAGTGTGCCTGCGGTATTTCAGGCAGACACTAGCATTACGCTGACAATGGAACAAATAATGGCGCACCCCGACTGGCTGGGACGCCAAAGCGAGTCGGCACACTGGTCTGCTGATTCAAGCCAGATTTACTATCAGCGCAAGCGTGAGGGCAGTGAGTTACGTGACTGGTTTGTCAGGCCGTTGACCGGCAGTGGCAATGGCGATGCGGTAGCACTGGCTGAACTGCACAACATTGGTGCTGACGATGCGGTATTTAATAACAGCCGCACTTTGCAGGCGTATGTATTTGAGGGCGACATTTATGTCCGTGAGATTGCCAGTGGCAAAGTGACACAACTTACCCGCGATAACGAGCGTCAGAGTGAACCTCAGTTTTTACGTGATGGCCGTATCGTATATCGCGAGGGCTGGACCTTTTATGCGCAGTCTTTACAAGACAGTCAACGGACAGAGCTGGCCAGTCTGAAGCTTTCTGACGCGCCCAAAGCGCCAGCACAACCAAAGGGCTATCTGGCACAGGAACAGCATAAACTGATCGAGTTTATTGCACTGGAACAGCGCAATGCGACTGAGCGGTATCAGGCACGTCAGCAACTGCAACAACAAAATATCAGCCTGGCGCCAAAAGCATTTTATCTGGGTAAAGAGCAGCAGATAGTGTCTGCTAGTCTGTCACCAAAAGCCGATTACCTGTTGGTGTCGGTGCGCAAAGCCAGCAAGCGTAATGATAAAGACATTATGCCCAATTACATCACTGCGAATGGCGATATCGCCGCACAGCCGGTTCGCTCACGTGTAAATGATGCAACACCAGCGCCACAGCGCATCCTGCTGCTTGATCTGAACGACGGTAGCAGCACTGAGCTGAGCTACAGCAGTTTACCGGGTTATAACGAAGATGTACTGGCCGAGGTAAAGGCAGAAAACGCCAAAGCCCGCGGCGAAAAGTATAAAAGCGAAAAAGTGATCCGCGATATTGGCCTGATGAACGACTGGTATTGGGCGCAAAGCGCAATGCGTTGGCACAACAGTGGTGAGCAGGTCGCGCTGATGTTAAAGGCGCTGGACAACAAAGATCGCTGGATTGCGACTGTCGACTTTAAGCAAAAAAAGCTGGTTCCCCAACATCGTCTGCACGATAAAGCCTGGGTTAATTATGCTTTTAACGACTTTGGCTGGTTAAACAACAGCGATAGCCTGTATTACCTGTCAGAAGAGTCTGGCTATGCACATCTTTATGTTAAGCCGCTAAAGGGTAAAGCCAAAAAGCTAACCAATGGCACTTTTGAGGTAAGCAGCCCGGTACTGACGCGCGATGACAGCTACATTTATTTCCAGGCCAACGTAAATCACCCGGGTAACTATGAGGTATACCGCGCAGTGTTGCAAAGCGGTAAGACCGAACAGCTGACTAATCTCGGTGGCAGTACCAGCTTTACTTTGTCGCCGGATGAGCAAAAACTGTTGTTAAATTTCTCGACGAACCTGCTGCCAAACGAGCTGTATGTAGCAGAAGCCAAGCCTGATGCTGCCGTAACACGTTTAACCGATACCATTTCAGAGCAGTTTAAACAGTTGCCACTTCAGGCACCGAAAATTGTGGCCGTGCCGTCCAGCCATGGTAAGCAGCCGGTATTTGCCAAAGTATATTACCCGGCGGATTATCAGCAGGGTGAAAAACGCCGTGCAGTTATTTTTAACCACGGTGCCGGCTATCTGCAAAACAGCGATTTGGGCTGGTCGGTTTATTTCCGCGAGTTTTTCTTTCATAACCTGTTAACGCAGCAAGGCTATGTGGTAATGGATATGGATTACCGTGCATCAAAAGGCTATGGCCGTGACTGGCGCACGGCTATTTACCGGCGTATGGGCACACCGGAAATTGAAGACTTAGCTGACGGTGTCAACTGGCTGGTTGCCAATGCCAATGTCGATCGCAACCGCATTGGTACCTACGGCGGCTCTTACGGTGGCTTTATGACCTTTATGGCGCTGTTTACCCAGCCGGATTTATTCCAGGCCGGTGCGGCACTGCGTCCGGTGAGTGATTGGGCTTATTACAACCAGCCGTACACGTCTAACATTCTGAACACGCCCGCCATTGACCCAATTGCCTATGAGCGCAGCTCACCCATTTATTTTACCCAGGGCCTGAAAAAGCCACTGCTGATTAATGCACCTATGGTGGATGACAATGTGTTTTTTCAGGATGTGGTGCGTTTGGTGCAGCGCTTAATTGAGCAGGAAAATATAAACTTTGAAACGGCAATTTACCCGGTAGAGCCGCATGGCTTCCGCCAGCCAAGCAGTTGGCTGGATGAATACCGCCGTATTTACAAATTGTTTGAGCAGCACTTGTAACGCTTAGCGTAATGCTAAAAACGCCTCAATATACGAGGCGTTTTTTATAGCGCTTTTAACTGACCATCGGCAGTAACAAAGTCGGTATCGGCATTAAAACACAACACTTCACCGCTGTAAGGCTGGAAAAACTGCAGCGTTGCTGCGTGCAGTAATAGTCTGGGGGCAGCTGCCAATGCAGTTGGATGGGCATAAAACGCGTCACCTAGTATTGGGTGGCCTAAGTGCAACATATGCATGCGCAATTGATGCGAACGGCCGGTAACAGGCAGCAGTTCAACCAGCGCGCGGTCGGGCAGTTGCTGTAGCAAGCGATAATGGGTAATGGCAGCTTTACCGGTTTCAAAGCAGAGTTTTTGTCGTGGTGGGTTTGTGCTATCTGCGATAAGTGGCACATCGACAATTCCGCTGGTTTTGGCCAGCGTACCCCATACCAGCGCCAAATAGCGTTTTTTGACCAGGCGCTGGGCAAACTGCTGTTTTAGAGCCGCTTCTGCTTTGCGCCGCAGTGCAATGGCTACCACACCTGAGGTGGCTAAATCCAGCCGGTGAACTAATTGCGCTAACGGAAACGCACATTGCACCCGGCTAAGCAGACTATCGGCTAAATGCGCGCCACGCCCCGGGTTGGTCAACAAACCACTGGGTTTATTTAGCACCAGCACATCTTTATCCTGATACAGAATATCCAGTGGCTGGGTCGGCGGCTGGTAAATAAAAGAGGGCTGCATGATAAAACCGGCCAGTGATAAAGACGGCAAGCTTAGCCGATTTTTGCCTGCAGACGAAGCGCTTTTGCGGCATAATGACAGCCGTTAACACTACGGAGAGCCCTATGAGCAACAGTAACAGCACTGACGAACTGGCCATATTGCCAGCGACCAGTGAGCCCTATCAGCTGGTTTATCAAGATGATGTATTACTGGTAGTGAATAAGCCAGCGAAGCTGCTAACTGTGCCCGGGCGCCATCCGCAGAATCAGGATTGCCTTATTCGCCGGGTGCAGCGTGAGTTTCCGTTTGCTGAAGTAGTCCACCGGCTGGATTACGATACTTCGGGCTTAGTGATCCTGCCGCTGACTAAACGCGTGTTATCTGATATCAGCAAGCAGTTTCAAGCCAGAACAGTGCACAAGCATTATATTGCCGTTGTCAATGGCAAGCTGGCTAATACCCGGGGTGAGGTTAATCTGCCGCTGGCGGCAGATCCGGAGCAGCCACCGTTGTACAAGGTATGCCAGCAGACAGGTAAACCGTCGCAAACCCGCTACCAGTTGCAACGCTATGATGCAGCCACAGATCAAAGCCGGCTTAAACTGGAGCCGGTAACCGGTCGGTCACATCAGCTGCGGGTGCATATGCTGGCACTGGGGCATGTTATGTTAGGTGATACATTATATGCACCTGCTGATATCGCGGCAAAAAGCAGCCGTTTGTTATTGCACGCTGAGTATATCCGCTTTGTTCATCCGCTAAGTCGTGAGGTGCTGGAGTTTACTGTGCCTGCGCCGTTTTAATGCCAGCTTTTAACGGAAGCTATAGCTTGGCGCTAAGCCATACTAAACGTGTTTAATTAGTGCTGACCAGTGGAGCCAATGTGAGCCTGCTACAACTTTTTACAGCGTTAATGCCACTGCTTAGTGTGTTTGTTTTGCTGGTACTGCTGCGCTTACCTGCCCGGCAGGCCATGCCACTTAGCTTGGTGTGTACTGTTTTACTGGCTTATCTGGTGTGGCAGATGCCGTTGCAACAGCTTGCCGCGGCAATGGCAGAAGGGGTGGTAATTGCGCTGACAATTGTCTGGATTGTGTTTGGCGCCATCTTGCTGCTAAAAGTATTACAGCAAACCGGTGCCATTGAGGTTATTAAACAGGGTTTTAGCCAGGTAAGTAACGATAAACGTGTGCAACTGATTATTATTGCCTGGTTATTTGGTAGTTTTTTAGAGGGGGCGGCCGGTTTCGGCACCCCGGCGGCGATAGCGGCGCCGCTGTTGGTAGCGTTGGGCTTTAGCCCGCTTAGTGCTGTAGTGCTGGCGCTTATAGCTGATTCTAGTGCGGTGTCTTTTGGCGCTGTCGGCACACCGGTGTTGGTTGGCCTGGCACAGGGCGCAGCGGGTATCAGTGTGGCGGAGTTATCGCAGATTGCGATAACGGCAATCAGCATTGATATTGTTGTGGCTTCCCTATTACCGCTAATAATGGTGTTGATGTACTGCAAATTTTTTGCTGCCAACCCCAGTTGGCGCTCAGGCTTTGCCATCGCACCTTTTGCCCTGCTAAGTGGGTTGGCGTTTACCGTGCCGGCCTATATTGTGGCGGTGTTACTGGGGCCGGAGTTCCCGTCTGTGCTGGGAGCGCTTAGCGGGCTGGTTATTGTTTGCAGCCTGGCCAAGCGGGGCATTTTATTGCCTGCGGCTTTTGAGCCAGATAGCACAGCGGCAGTGCAGTGCCGCCCGCAGCCATTCGGTTTACTGTGTGCATGGTCGCCTTATCTTATCGTGGCATTATTGCTGGTGCTAAGCCGGATCCCTGACCTGCCGTTTAAAGCCTTGCTGCAAAGTGTCAGTATGGTTTGGGCTGATATTTTTGGCTCGGCCATCTCGGTAACGGTTATGCCGCTGTATTTGCCCGGGTCTTTATTTGTGCTGACGGCATTTTTGGCGCTGCTAATCCAGCGCGGTAACTTACAGCACCTGGGCGTCGCGTTGCGTCAGAGTAGCCAGATGTTATGGCCCTCGGTAGTGGCACTGTGTGCGTCGGTGCCAATGGTGAGGGTTTTTTTGCAATCTGGCGTTAATGATACTGGCCTGAAGGCTATGCCAATGGCACTGGCAGAGTTGGCGGCAATGCAATTAAGTAATATGTGGCTATTAATGGCACCGTTGGTTGGTGCGCTTGGCTCCTTTATTGCCGGCTCGGCTACTTTTTCGAACCTGATGTTTGCCAGTTTTCAACAGGCGATGGCAGCAGATGCGGGTTTAAGCTCGCAACTGGTGTTGGCGTTGCAAATGCTGGGCGCCAATGCCGGCAACATGATCTGTGTGGTAAATGTGGTGGCTGCGGCCAGCGTGGTCGGCCTCAATGGGCGTGAAGGCGAGATAATCCGCTATACGCTGCTACCTATGCTTTACTATTGTTTGGCCGCCAGCCTGGTTGCCTGGTTATTTTTTTTCTGAGCTGAGCCGCATTAGCCGTGCCAGTGCGGCAACAACCAAACCGGTGATAACACCATATAAATGTGCATCAGTGGCAACATTGGCATTAATCAGCTTGGCCAGTTGCTGATCCGGGCCTTGCCACTGCTCCCAGCCCACCTTAACAATTAACCCTGCCAGCAATAACCAGCCGGTGGTCATTTTCAGTTGAATATCTCGCAGTGCCCCCAGGGTTAACATGCTGTGCAACAAACCGGATAGCCCGACATAGACCACAATATTGGCAGAGAAACAATACAAGGCCAGGCTGATAAGCACGACACTTAGTGCCAACTGGCTATAAAGTTTTACCGCCTGATAGTAATGGCTATGCAGTAACATAGCCAACAGCAAGCCTGCCAGATTCATTGTTAAGTGCCAATGGTTGCTGTGTAGCAGATGGCCGCTGAGCAAACGCCATAACTGACCATTTCTGATAGCATCACGTTGATACTGCAGCGCCTGCTGCACAGTGTCAGGCAACAAGAATAGCAATACCAGTAGTAGTGCGAGGAATAAATAAGGCAGATGAAAGCGGCGCAGTAACATTAACGGCTTAGCCTGTAAAAAACAAAGGCCCTATGCAAAACCATCCGTGCGCTAACGTCAAGCATATTTTGCTGGCCGACGTGCAGTATTGCTGCCAGTTGATATTGATCTTAGCTGGCTATCTGGGTAGGGTGTCAGTTTGTGGTTTAACAGGAACGCCGTAGTTATGCGCTCATTTGCTTTACGCTTGCCGCTTACGCTTTTTATCGCAGCCTTAGTCACGCTATCGAGTACTTCGCTTTGGGCGCAACAAGAAACCCGTGAGCCTGAAGCCGCAACCGGTATTTACCAGCAGCAGTTGGTAACGGCAAAAAACTATATGGTATCGGCTGCGCATCCAATGGCGACGCAGGCCGGGCTCAACGTTTTAGCTAAAGGTGGTAGTGCGGTTGATGCTGCTATTGCGGTACAACTGATGCTGGGCTTGGTTGAACCGCAAAGCTCAGGCATCGGTGGCGGTGCCTTTATGTTGCATTGGCAGGCAAAACAGCAACAGTTAAGCGGCTTTGATGGCCGGGAAACCGCTCCTGAAGCTGCTGATGGCCTGTTGTTTAGTCACAACGGCGACGTCATGAACTGGCGTGATGCGTATGTTGGCGGCAAATCGGTTGGTGTACCCGGTGTTGTGGCTATGTTACATAGCGCGCATCAGCAGCATGGTAAGTTGGCCTGGGCCGAGCTGTTTAGCGATACCATTAAAGCCGCCGAGCAGGGGTTTAATGTGTCCAGCCGTACAGCGCGTCAGCTGGCAATGGGCTGGAATAAAGGCATATCGCAATTCTACGAATCTAAGCAGTATTTTTTTCCTGCCGGTAAGCCGGTAGTCGAGGGGCAACAGCTAAAGAACCCGGCTTATGCCGAAACTTTAGCCGCCATCGCCAGTAAAGGGCCAGATGCCTTTTATAAGGGCGAACTTGCCAAAGCCATTAGCGAGCGGGTGCAAAGTGCACCGGTTAACCCGGGCGCTATGACAATGGATGACCTGGCCTCGTATCGGGTGGTGCAACGTGATGCAGTGTGTATCACTTATCGGGTTTATCGGGTGTGCGGTATGGCACCACCAAGCTCCGGTGGTATTGCGGTACTGCAAATACTGGGTATATTGCAGCAGTTTGATCTGGATAAAGTTGCCCCGGGCAGTGTGCAAGCTACGCATTTGCTGGCCCAGGCTGCCAAACTGGCGTTTGCCGATCGTCAGCTTTATTTGGCTGATCCGGCTTTTGTACAGGTACCGGTTAGCGGAATGTTAGCCCCGGACTACCTGGCTTCGCGTGCAGCTTTAATTGATTTAACCAAGGCCGGCGCGCCGGTGGTTGCCGGTGTACCGCAGGGGGCTCCAGCCTTAATACCCGCTGCGTCACCGGAGCTACCTAATACCAGCCATTTTTCTATTGTTGATGCCGATGGCAATGCCGTGAGTATGACCAGTAGTATTGAAAACGTATTTGGCTCGGGCCTGATGGTGGGCGGTTTTGTACTGAACAATCAACTGACCGACTTTAGTTTAACGCCTGTACACAATGGCCACTTGGTTGCCAACCGGGTTGAGGCCAACAAGCGGCCCCGTTCTTCTATGGCACCAATGATGGTGTTTGATGCACAAGGTAAGTTGCTGCTGGTTATCGGTTCGCCAGGTGGCAGCCGCATTATTAACTATGTGGCGCAAAGTATAGTTGCCATTTTAGATTGGAAAATGGATGTACAACAAGCATTGAATTTACCGCGTATTACCCATCGCAATGACTATCTGGCACTGGAAAAGGGTACTGCACTGGCACAACAGGCCCCGATTCTGGAGGACATGGGTTACAAGGTGCAGTTGCAGGATTTAAATAGCGGTTTGCATGCCATTATGCTGTCCAGCGACGCGTTAACCGGCGCTGCTGATCCGCGTCGTGAAGGTCTGGCTGCGGGCAAGTAGTTTAACTGAGGTTTTGTATGGCAGATTTATTAGTGCAACAACAGGGCGCAGTACTTGAGCTGGGCCTTAACCGGCCAGAGAAAAAGAACGCCTTAAATCAGCAGATGTACCGTCAGTTGACTGCTGCGCTGGCACAAGCGGCTGAAGATAACTGTATTAATGTGGTGATGCTGCACGGCAGTGTTGATTGCTTTAGTGCTGGTAATGATTTACAGGATTTTCTCGGCGCAGGCGAGTTAAACAGCGAGCATCCCACTGTGCAATTTTTGTATCAACTGGCGCAGTTTAATAAACCTCTGGTAGCGGCGGTAGCGGGGTTGGCTATTGGCATTGGCACTACCGCCTTACTTCATTGCGATCTGGTGTATGCTGCAGACAATGCCCGCTTTCAGCTGCCCTTTAGCCAATTGGGTTTATGCCCGGAGGCTGGCTCCAGTATATTGTTACCGCAACTTGTTGGTTATCAGCGTGCTGCACAATATTTGCTGTTGGGCGAAGCCTTTGGCGCGGCGGAGGCACTGCAAATGGGCATGGTAAATCAGGTGGTGGACAGCAGCACTTTGTTTGAACTGGCACGCGATAAGGCGACAAAACTTGCGGCATTACCCGCTGATGCAGTGCAAAGCAGCCGGGCCTTGTTAAAACGCCATAGTAACGAGCTAACGCTGCAAACGATAGCATCTGAGCTGGTGCAATTTCAGCGGCTGCTAAGTGGTGATGCTTGTCAGCAACGTATCGCCGCGTTTTTTAAACGCTAAACGTTTAACGTTAAATTAGTCGTAAATTCAGCGGGCACTGCTGCTGAATTTATCTACTTTAACCATATGTACCAGCCAACGGCCGTTTTGCTTTACCATCTGTACATTACGAAGCTCGTCAATTTGTTTACCGTCGTGGACGCCGGTAAGTAAAATAGCGATTTCTGCCATGTCACCATATTGTTCACGCAAATTACCACCACTGCGGTTAATGCGAATTTCCACAGTATCAAACGACATGTTCATCAGGGTTCTGCCAACCTGACGCACGCTGCCATAGGATTCCATTAAATCAGCATATTTTGCCGTACTCATCTGCTTGGCTTTTTCGAGATCTTTTTCATTGTACAAGGCATGAAAGAACTGGCTGGCGTTGTATTCGGGCGTACCCCATTGCGCATTGACTGCGGGTTTGTCTTCAGCGCAGCCCAGCAGTAACAGCGGCAGTAACAATAAGCAGATAAATTTCATAACAGCGGCGTTCACAAAGGACATGTGCGAATAGTGTGGCGCTTTTTTTTTCAGCTGTAAAGTAAAGGGCTGCAAAAGCAGCCCTGAATACAATTTTTAACTATTTGATTAAGCTTGCAATTCTTGTTCAGTAAAAACTTCTGCGAACAGTGGGCTGGTTAAATAACGTTCTGCAGCACTGGCCAGAATAACCACAATGTTTTTGCCGGCATTTTCAGGCTTTAATGCTAAGCGCTGGGCTGCCACCAGGGCTGCACCAGATGAAATACCGGCCAGAATACCTTCTTCGCGCATTAAACGGTGAGCGCCGGCGATAGCTTCTTCGCTGGTGACACGTTCCACTTCATCCACCAGGGCTAAGTCGAGGTTGCCCGGAATAAAACCGGCACCAATGCCCTGAATTTTATGCGGGCCGGGTTTTATTTCTTCACCGGCTTTGGCCTGAGTGATCACTGGAGACTCTGCCGGTTCTACCGCTACGCTTAACAGTGCCAGCTTCTTCTCGTTTTTCAGATAGCGGCTAACACCGGTGATAGTGCCGCCGGTGCCGACACCAGCGACAAAAATATCCACTTTACCGTCTAAATCATTAAAAATTTCCGGCCCGGTGGTGTCAAAGTGAATTTGCGGGTTAGCCGGGTTTTCGAACTGGCCCAAAATTAAGTATTTATCAGGGTAAGACGCCTGAATTTCTTTAGCTTTTTCAATTGCGCCTTTCATACCCTTAGGGCCTTCGGTCAGCACTAAATTGGCGCCTAAAGCTTTTAACAGCTTGCGCCGCTCTAAGCTCATGGTAGCTGGCATAGTCAACGTGAGTTTATAACCACGGCTGGCAGCAACGAACGCCAAAGCGATACCGGTATTGCCCGAGGTAGGCTCGACAATTTCTTTGTCTGCCGTTAAGGTACCTTTTTTCTCGGCATCCCATATCAGCGCAGCGCCCAATCGGCACTTTACGCTGAAGCTGGGGTTACGCGCTTCAATTTTGGCGTAGACGTTAGCGCCGCCTTCAATGGTGCGGTTTAATTTGACCAGCGGGGTACGACCGATAGACAATGAGTTGTCAGCATAGACGTTTGCCATAAAAAAACTCCGTAAATGATAAATTGGTTATAAGAATACGCTGGCGTGGCAAAAATTAAAGTAGCATTTGGCTATAAGATATTACGTTTCACCACAAGAGCGCTGGGTTTAAACACTAAACATAGAGGGGACTTATGGCCTTTATAAGCACCGATAACTATATCGTGTCTGATGAACTGGCATTAGCGGTAAATGCTGCGGTAACGCTGGAAAAACCGCTACTGATAAAAGGCGAGCCGGGCACTGGTAAAACACGGCTGGCCGAAGAGTTGGCGGCAAGCTTGGGTACTGAGCTTATTCAATGGCACATAAAGTCGACCACCAAGGCGCAGCATGGCTTGTACGAGTACGATGCAGTGTCCCGCCTGCGCGACAGCCAGCTGGGCAGCGATAAGGTGCACAACATTAATAACTATATCCGGCCGGGTAAGTTGTGGCAGGCGTTCACCGCGGTTAAACGCCCGGTGCTACTGATTGATGAAATAGACAAAGCTGATATTGAATTCCCCAACGATTTGCTGCACGAACTGGATCGGATGGCGTTTTACGTGCACGAAACCGGCGAGCAGATAAGCGCGGTTGAGCGGCCAATTGTGATCATTACCTCAAATAATGAAAAAGAGCTACCGGATGCCTTTTTACGCCGCTGTTTTTTTCACTATATCCGTTTTCCGGATGCCGATACCTTGCGCGCTATTGTCGCGGTGCATTACCCGCATATTCAGCAGCAGCTGTTAAGCACGGCGTTAGAGGTGTTTTTTGAGCTGCGCGAGCTGCCGGGCTTAAAGAAAAAGCCGTCCACGTCAGAGCTGCTCGACTGGTTAAAGTTATTGCTGGCTGAAGATATTCCCGCTGAGGTATTAACCGATAAGCAGCAGAAAGGCGGGTTAATGCCGATGTTTGGTGCCTTGCTTAAAAACGAGCAGGATGTCGCCCTGGTAGAAAAACTGGCTTTTTTGGCGAAAAGGCAAGGGCGCTGAAATATGTCGTCAGTATGTGCTTTGTTCGCCGGGGTCGACTTTGGCAATCATGCCAGCGAAGGATCAGAACCTTGTTTCGGTCGGCACAGAGTGTCTGAGCGAGGGCGGCAGCCCGAACGAGTTGCTGTGACGAGCCGGGGCAAGTGTTGTGAGCCGCAGCGGCAACAATACTGCGGAGCCGGCACATGCTAATTGATTTCTTTTTTACGCTGCGCAAATACGGCTTAAAAACCAGTATTACCGAACTGCTGGACTTGCTTAATGCGCTGAAACAGCAGGTGATTTTCGCCGACACCGAAGCCTTTTATCAGCTGTCCAGGCTGTGTTTGGTAAAAGATGAAACCCAATATGATAAATTCGACCGCGCCTTTGCCGATTACTTTGAGGGGGTAGCGCAGGTAGACATCGCTGCCAGTATCCCGCCTGAGTGGCTGGTGCCGGAGGTACTGCGTAAACTCAGCGAGGAAGACAAAGCCAAACTGCAGGCATTAGGCGGGCTGGATAAACTGCTGCAAACCCTGCTTGAACGTTTGACTGAGCAGCAAAAAAAGCATAGCGGTGGCAATAAATGGATAGGCACCGGCGGTACTTCACCTTTTGGCGCTTATGGTTATAACCCGGAAGGCGTGCGTATTGGCCAGCAGGGCAGTGGTGCCCGCCGTGCGGTAAAGGTGTGGGATAAACGCGAGTTTAAAGATCTGGACACCGATAGCGAGCTTAACAACCGCAGTATTAAACTGGCACTGAAACAGCTGCGCAAATTCGCCCGCAGTGGCGCAGAGACCGAGCTGGATTTACACGGTACTATTCAGGCCACCTCAGAGCAGGCCGGATGGCTGGATTTACGCTTTGTACGCGAGCGGCACAACGCTATTAAGTTGTTGGTTTTTTTTGATGTTGGCGGCTCAATGGACGATCATATCGAGCAGTGCCAAAAGCTATTCGCAGCGGTAAAAACCGAATTTAAACACCTGGAGTTTTTCTATTTTCACAACTGCGTGTATGAAGGCGTATGGCGCGACAACAAACGTCGTTACACCGAGCAGATTAAAACAGACGATATTATTCATACCTACGGCAGCGACTATAAGCTGATATTTGTCGGTGATGCCACTATGGGGCCTTACGAGATTGAGTACCCGGGCGGCAGTGTTGAGCATTATAACGAACAGCCGGGCAAAGTATGGTTGCAGCGTCTTTTGGCGCAATATCCTAAAGCAGTGTGGCTAAACCCCCAACCACAGCCGTGGTGGGAGCACTATTATTCTATTGGCATCATTGAGCGAATCATGCAAAAACGGATGTACCCTCTAACATTGGCTGGCCTAAATGCCGCCATAAAAATGTTGTTATGATGCCCTTGCATGCTTTGTTGTGAGGCTGGACAGCGTAACAAGTGGCTTTTATCTTGGCGGGCCTAAGCTCGTCGTTTAGTAGTAAGGACAAGAGGTGACACGTCTGAACGTGGAAAACAATAACGCTATTGATTTACAGCAGCAGTTTGCTGTGCAGCCGGTATTTGATGCCAATAAAAAGCGGGTGGCGGTAGAGCTGTTATATCGCAATAAAGAGGGCGCTTCCGTACTCACTATTACTAACAGTAATGCCGCGGCGTTGGCCGTGTTGTGTCAGCAGCTTACCGATTATCTGACCCTGTATCAAACGGCACTTTTTATCCGCCTTAGTCCCGAGCTTGTTTTGTCTCAGGTGGCGTTGCCACTGGATGCAACTAAAGTGATTATTGCCTTGTCGGGGGCATTCCGGCAGACAAATAAACTGCTGGCCGCTATTGGTTACTATAAACAACAAGGCTTTCGGTTTTTATTCGATGATAACGGTAGCGATACTGGCAGTGAGGCACTGATTGCACTGGCTGATATCATCCGTATCGACATGAAACATACCAGTCTGGCAGATGCAGAACGGCACAAAGCGCTATACGGCCGGCCCGGGCTGCTGTGGCTGGCTGATAGGGTAGAAACCGATGCTCAGTTTGCCATTTGTAAAAGCTTGGGTTGTGGCTTGTTTCAGGGCTATTTTTTCCCGGATAAACTGGAAATAGCAGGCAAGAAAATTGAGCCCAGTGCATTGAAACTGGCTGATATTATCAGTTGTTTGTTTGCTGCAGATCCAGATTTAAACAAACTGGCTGAAGCGTTGCAGGATGAACCCAGTATAGTAATGGGCATGCTAAAAGTGGCGAACAGCCCGCTGTATCGTAAAGTGCGAGAAGTCAATTCAATTAAAGACGTTGTTACCCGGCTTGGGCTGGAGCTAAGTCGTAAACTGGTACTAACCTATGCCGTACTAAATGGCAATAATATGCCTGCGGCTGTGACAGTGTTAACCCGGGCTTACTGTGCGCAACGTATTGCCTTGCAGTGGCAGTTCGACAATGCCCAATGTCAGCAGTATTTTCTTGCCGGGCTGATTTCTGGTGCCGATATGCTGTTTGGTGTGTCGCCGCAGGCGTTTTTAGCCCATCTAAATGTACCAAAGCAGGTTGAAACAGCGCTGAATCACAACAGCGGCCCAATGGCTGAAGCATTAGCGCTGTTGCTGAAGATAGAACGTGGATCTGCACTTAAATTAGCGGCAGATAGTACTGAATTGCCCTATATCAGTTTGTACAACAAGGAACTTGCTGAGGTGCAGCAACGTTTGGCACAAGTGCTTTAAATGCCCGTTGCAAGGCTAACCTGTCCGAACGTAACCAGGTGCTACAGTATACTGATGCCGCACAATAGGGTAACGTAGTGTTTTGTTCGCAACAGGCAGTGTTATGTTCGATACCCTGACTCAAATTGGTTTACCGCTGGCATTAATTCTTATTATGACCGGTGTAGGCATGAGCTTGCGCCCAGCCGATTTTAGCCGGGTTTTTATAGCCCCTAAGGGTTTTCTCCTCGGTGCGCTGGCGCAACTGCTGTTGCTGCCGCTGGCTGCTGTTGCCATTATCGCCCTGTTTGGCTTGCAAGCTGAAGTGGCGATCGGCTTATTTATTTTAGCGCTGTGCCCGGGCGGTACTACCTCAAACCTTTATAGCTACCTGAGTAAGGCCGACGTTGGTTTGTCGGTGTCACTAACTGCCGTAGTAGGCTTTATTACGCCCTTTACTATTCCCCTGCTGGCAGCCTGGGCCATAGGTTTTTATGCTCAGGCTGACTCGGAGCTGCAACTGCCGCTATTTCGCACCTGGTTGACACTAATGGTGGTCAGCGTATTCCCAGTGTTAGTGGGCATGCTGCTGCGGGCAAAATGGCCAGCGTTTACAAAAATAACAGAGCCTTACATCAGCAAATTTTCGATTATTGTACTGGCGCTGTTAATTGTCAGTATCGCCGTCGATTTAGGCGATGAGCTATGGCGTTACATGGCAAAAGCCGGGCCGGCGGCCTTGGTGCTTAACCTTAGCACCATGTTGCTCGGTTATGGCCTGGCCAAATGGTTGCTGAAGCACGAAAACCAGGCCCGTACCATTTGCCTGGAGGTAGGGCTGCAAAACGGTACACTGGCGCTACTTATCACAACCGGAATTTTGCAAAACTCGGCCATGTCGATAGCACCCAGTGTTTACAGTTTGCTGATGTTCGCCAGCGCTTCGCTGTTTGCGCTATGGGCCAGGCGCAGTGTTGCTTAAAGTTAAAGCCTGTGCTGTCCTGAGGTAATGCATTCCTGCAAGCACAAAGCTGAGTATATTGTCGCTAGTTAGCTCGCTTTTAATATAAAATCGCAGATAGTGGCGGTTATCTTGCGTGCTTCCATGTAGAATGCGCGTTTAAAAGCTGGCTCAGCTTTGGTACCTCTGTAGGAAATGTAATGAAAAAGACAATCGCGTTAACGCACCCCAAGTTAATACCGGCCCGTTGGGTAGATGCTATTAAGTATGATATTAAAAAATACTTAAACAGAGAGCGTCGTAAATCGCTACCTGACGGCCAGGACTACTGGACTTTCGATTGTCGTTTTGGTGCCTCTGAAGACGTTGCCGAAACTATTTTCACCTCTGAAATCAACAAACATATTGATACTGCCGTGGCGCAAGAGCTGCCGGCGTTCTATATTGAAATTTTAGCCCGTGCCTGTAAGCATAAACCGCGCCCTGCGGCGCCCGCTGCCGATACCGCTGAAGACGACGGCGAATAACCGCAGTTTACAATGCAACGGCAACAAAACCTTTATTGACTCATTTTTTACTGTAGCTAATCTACAGAGGAACTCTTATGCAATTTTCATCTTTAGATTTGGCACCAGACTTACAGCGCGCGCTGGTTGAATGTGGCTACAGTGAAATGACCCCGGTACAGCAGCAAGCCATAGTGCCGGCGCGACGTGGCAAAGATTTACAGGTAACGGCGCAAACCGGTACCGGTAAAACCGCTGCGTTTGCTCTTCCGCTGTTACAGCGCATGCTGGACAAGCCTAAAGCCAGCGTTGAGCGCCGGCCACGGGCGTTAATCCTGACGCCAACCCGCGAACTTGCCGAGCAATTAGCGCAGGCGATAAGTGCTTATGCACAATTTTTACCGCTGAGTGTTACGGCGCTGTACGGTGGCGTAAAAATGGGCGGCCAGGCTAACAAACTGATTGCCGGCGTAGATATGGTTATTAGCACACCTGGCCGCTTGTTAGAGCATATGGCATTGGGCAATGTGATACTGAGCGATGTGGAATTTGTGGTGCTGGATGAAGCCGACCGGATGCTGGATATGGGCTTTATTACCGATGTGCTGAAGTTACTGCAAATGACCGCGACCACACGGCAAACCCTGCTGTTTTCTGCCACAACGTCACCGGCGGTGAACGAGCTGTCGCATAAAATTCTGCGTAATCATCAGCAGATCCGGGTGGCGAAAACTAATAGTACCGCAGATACGGTAAATCATGTGGTATACGAGGTAGAAGAAAGCCGAAAAATTGATTTATTTGAACAACTGTTGGCAGAGCATAACTGGTTTCAGGTGTTGGTATTTACCAGTACCAAAGAGCAGGCAGACCAACTGTTAGCTGGCTTACAAAAGCGCAAAATTGACGCAGCAGTATGTCACGCCGACAAAAGCCAGGGCGCACGCCGCCGTGCTATCGCCGAGTTTAAGTCGGCTAAATTACAGGTGCTTATTGCTACCGAAGTGGCCGCCCGCGGTTTAGATATTCAGGGGTTGGATTATGTTGTTAACTTTAATCTACCGTATTTACCAGAAGATTACGTGCACCGCATCGGTCGTACCGGCCGCGCCGGTGCTAGCGGCAATGCTATTTCCTTTGTCAGCCGTGAAGATGAACAAACCTTAGAGCGTATTCAAAAGCTGATTGGTAGCGATATCAAACGTATTGTTAAACCGGGCTTTGAAGTCAGTAATCGCGGCTCGCTGTTAAAGAGTATTTCGCGCAAGGTATTGTCAGGCCGTTCTAACAAAGCCAGCGAAACCGTAATAGAGCTGCAGGGTAACGCCAGTGCCAAGCCGAAGGCTAAATCACGCCGTACGAAATAGGGCGGCCTATCAGGAACCCTGCGTTAACCATGACGATAAAGGATGTTAAAAGCGGGCAACAGTTTGGATGTTTTCGATATGTGGATTAAGACGGAAGAATTAGCAGGTCGTTTTGTAACACTGGAGCCGCTAGCTGAGCATCATATTGAGCCGCTGCAACGGGCGGTTGCCGACGGCGAGCCTGACAAACTATGGTTTGCGCATGTGCCGGCGGCAGATCAGATGGCTGGCTATGTTACACAAGCTATTATTGCCAGCGAATGGCCGGCAGTGAAAGCCAATCTGCTAAGTAAATTGGATCGTTAAGTTAACACGAAATAGAGCTATCAGTTCGTCTGGCAGATTTAAGCATAAACACCTGTGGGTACATCTTTGATAGAGATCGAAACCAGTCGTCTGCTTATCAAACCCCTGCAACAACAGCAATGGCCGTTATTTTTGCGCTTGCACAGCGATGCGCAAATAGTGGCGTTGTGCTTTGATGTGCCGGGCGAGCGTGAGATCCGGCAGAAGTTTGCATCGCGCCTGCAGTCCTGGACGCCCGATAATGACCACTGGCTTGGTCTGGTTGTCACCGATAAAGCCAGCGGAGCTGAGCTTGGCGTAAGCGGATTTTTTTATTACAAAACGGCGTTGCCGAAGTGGGTTATCTGTTTTTACCTGAATTCTATGGTAGAGGCTATGCAGCCGAAGCGCTGCAAGGTTTGATAGATTGGGCCGGCGCCGTGCATAACATTAAGCGTTACCGTGCGGTGGTAACTGAAGGCAATGTCGCATCGGAAAAGGTATTACGCAAATGCGGCTTTGCCTTACAGCATATTGCCGCCAATGAGCACTGCATCGGCGGCAAGTACTTTGCGGACTATATTTACGTGCTGGGCACACCATGAAATGTAGTTGTCTTAGTACATCTGATTTGACACTATGCGCAGTTTCACTAAGATGAAACTATATTTTTAAGGATGCGCTAATGCCGGTGATAAGCAGGTTTTACGGGATTTTGATTGCCATGTATTTTAACGATCATAATCCGCCGCATTTCCATGCAAAATACTCTGGTTATGAAGCACTGTTTTCATTTGATGGAACCATACTAGACGGTGAGTTACCCAAAAGGGCTGCTGTGTTTGTAAAGGAGTGGATTACACTGCATCAGGATGAATTGGAACAAAACTGGCTCCGCGCCAGAGCTGGTGAACCGCTTAATTACATAGCACCATTGGAGTAATTATGTTGCACATTAAAGCTGCGAAATACGTAACTGGTTACATTATCTGGGTAGCGTTTGATGACGGGACTTCAGGTGAGGTGAATTTGGATGGTGTGTTAAAGGGGCCGGTGTTTGAACCGCTGAAAGACATCGCGATATTCCGAAAAATTGCTGTTGATCCTGAGTTGGAAACCGTTGTCTGGCCTAATGGCGCCGATTTGGCACCTGAGTTTGTCAAACAATTACACCTGAAACAAATGCAGCCGGCGTAAAAACGCCGGCTAACCCCGCTGAAACTCTCCGATAGTCTTCCGTCGTTACCAGTTCGCAGTTAACTGCAATCCCACACCATTTAAACCTGCGGTTGGTGTTACCTGCACACCATAAAACGGTTCGGCGAAATAATAGCTGGCGGCGATGCCGATTAATGCGCCGGCCAGTACGTCGCGAGTGTCGTGATGATCATTCTTTACCCGGCTGTAACCGACATAGCTTGCCAGTGCATAAGCCGGTGCACCGTATTGCCAACCGTAACGCCGCTGTAAAAACGCTGCTCCCTGAAACGCCATGGAAGTATGGCCGGAGGGGAAGGCGTCGTTGTCTGAGCCGTCGGGGCGGGTTTTGTGAATAGCGGTCTTCAGCGCCAGAGTTGTAGCTACAGTGGCGGCAAAGCTGTAGTAAAACTGCGTGCTGCCCTCAGCGTCATCCAGATACTGTGTCATGCCCCAGGCTGCAGCGGGCAGGGCAACGCGCAGCACGTCAGCAGCGGTGTCTTCTGTGTTGGCTGCCGCATGGTGCAGCGGTAACAACCATAGCAGCATGGCCGTAGCCAGATGAATACCCTTAGTCATTCAATATCCGTTAGTCGTTGCTGTTTATAATTCTAAATACTGTGGCCAGCCCAGTAACGGGTTGGTTAAGCCTTGTTTACCCTCAAAAGCATCGAGTTTTTCCGGCGAGGCATCTTTCAATTGCAACCCTTGATAGTCTTTGACAAAGTTAAGGGTACGCAGCAGTGATGGTACAAAGTGCTGGCCTAAGTCAGCTCGAATAGCATCGGCATTGGCTGGCGGTAACAGGGTAAGAGTGGCTTCAATTTGCAAAGCAAAAAAGGTGTCACTAAACCAGTGCGGTTGCAATGTTATGTTGCGCAGGCGCTGTTTTAAATCTTGCCGTACTTTATCGCCGCCGGTAAGCGCACGATAAAACACCACTTCAGCCAGCACTTCTTCTAAGCTGAAATGCTCAAACTCATCAAAGTGGCTACGGGCGTAAAACTGCTGTTGTAACAACTGCATTGATTGGCTGCGGCGATGTTCAGTCAATGCCAGCTGATATTGCTGGTAGCCATCCCAGTCTTCTGCGTCGGGTGGGGTTGAAATGCTTTGTAGTAGTTGCTCGGCGACATCACCGTACAGTGATGGCTTACCCGTTTTTTTGCTAACTGCTGCCAGCATGGTCCAGCCTTTTTGAAATGGCTTAACCAGGCCCTCTGGTGCCAAAAGCACTGTTAACGCTTGTTGTTGATCGTCTCGCGCCAGCTCCTGCAAACCCAAGCTGACAATACCAATTACGTCGTAAGCCGCTTGTTCCAGCAAGTGCATTTTGTATTTATTATAAAACTTGTCGGCAAATTTCAGACTCATCAACACGGCTTTAGCTTTAATTTGCTTTAACCCGCTGTCATCCAGTGTTGCTTCGGCCAAGGCTTTAGTAATTACCTGGGTTAAAAACGGGCCTGTGCTGCCGTCGCGTAGCATTAACTGCATGGTGTTATCCTTTTACTTCGCGGCTCAATCAAGAAAACTAAACATCTCGTCGACTTCCTGGTATTCATCGGCACTCTGGCTGTTCTTCTCTTTCGCCTGCAGTACCAGCTCTGAGGCAAACTTACTTATAATGCCTTCCCAAGCCGAGTTTTCATTGCGGATCAGGGCTTTAATGGCAGATTCTACTGTTGGTGTTAACTGGCGGATCAGGGCCAGTAAGCTGCGTGGATCGTCAAAGCCTAAGTTATGCGCTTCTTCGTTCTGACTGCGTTCGGTGTAAGCTTCGGCTTCCTCTAAATGTTCTTCGTCTTCGTACAGTTTGTCTTCCCAGTAGTTTTCATACTCGAGAATTTCACCGCGATACAGTTCGATAAACGGAATAGACAAATAAAATAACCCGGCCGGATCATCAGCAATACATTCTAATACTTCGGCCTGTTTGTCTTCGCTATCCTGGGTGCGGATTAAATAGGTTAAAAAATCAAAGGTATGCTGCTTTAGTTCTTCAGCATTGTTTTTAATTTTCTCTTCCCAATACAATGGCTGCTGGCAAACGATATCGCGAATGCGTTCCGGGCTCATCAGTTCAGACATAATGGATGGAAAGGAGATGTCGTGCTCGCTGTTAATTTGGGTCAGCGTAACGATGTCGATTTGCTCAATGACTTCAACCAGTTGCTCGTCGCTCATGGTATTGGCGATAAGCTCAAACTTTTTACTGGCTTGCTTGGGTTCAACCACGGCCAGTTGTTTAATTTCGGCCACCGCAATTTCAATTAAACTGGTAGTCATTAAACTTATTCTCCTTTAAAGCGGATTTCATCGTATTGATCGTCGTAGCCATCTTCGTCGCTGTCATCGTCAGCATCAAGGTTATCGCTGTCGTAATCACTGTGATAACTGTTGGCATCATCTTCATCATGCTCTGCAGCTGCGTCGCCATCTTCGTTGTAGGTCTCACTACCATTACGCCGTTTGGCGGTAATTTTGTCACCGCCATCCAGTAAAAACAGCACGGCGCAAGCTTCAATTAATTGCGGCTCTGAATAGGCCCTAATGGCTTTAACCAGCTCCAGGTCGGCATTATTAAACGCTACTGAAGTTTTAAACTGGTCCCAGCTTGGCGCTACAGCTTTGTCCAACCATTGCTGCCATTGCTGTTTGGCTGGCGCAGGAAACTTTACCCGGCCGTACAGTGCCATCGGTAAATATTCCGGCACCGAGTCAAGCATATCGGGGCTAGCCAGCAAAATCGCTTTCATTTTCGCGGTGAAGTTTTCCAGTGCTTTGGGCGTATCAGGATCCATATAGGATTCGATATTTTCCAGCGCGTCAGTTTGCAGTGCGCGGATGCGCGCCAAATTTAATTTTTGTGCCATAACCTGCTCTTAAGCAATAGCTTGTGCGAATAGTGTGTTATTACGAATAGTTCAATAGTACTGGTCCCACAGCTCCTGCATAGCAGCCGTGGGGTCAGTAACAATGACATTGTTAAAGTCTTTGATAAAGGCGTTACGCTGCTTTGGATCAGACAGTACCTCATAGGCCGCTTTTACCCGTTGCAGTTGTGCTGCTGCCGCATCTTTTTCATCGTCGTTTAAACCGTGTAGTTTGTCCGGATGAAACTTATTGGCCAGACGTTTATAGGCTTTTTTAATATCGTCATCGCTGGCATTGGTTTTTACACCCAGTACGCGAAAATGGTTAATCATAGGGTTTCCTGCGTAAACAAAGCGGTATTAGCCGGTGTTGTGCCAGGGGGCTGGCAAACAGCCGGTAATAATAGCAGAACGCCAGCACTTCACCTAGGTTATTCAGTACTGTTAATAAACCAGCGCGGGTCTACCGGCAGGCTAAACAGTAGCGGCGAAAACTTATTAAAATGCGCGGCATTGGCCGGGCATTGAATATTGTCGGGGTAACGTTTTTTCCAGGCATCGTTAACTAAATATACCGTGTCACCGTGCACTGCCACACCTTCAATGGCGGTTTGTACCATCTGCTCATAGGCCTGGCAGGTGCTATCTGCGGGGGTTGGCGCATAGTAGGCCATTTGCTGCACAAAGGGCGCTTGTTGTTGGCTTAA
This sequence comes from Rheinheimera gaetbuli, assembly GCF_054781935.1. Taxonomy (NCBI): domain Bacteria; kingdom Pseudomonadati; phylum Pseudomonadota; class Gammaproteobacteria; order Chromatiales; family Chromatiaceae; genus Rheinheimera; species Rheinheimera gaetbuli. Next base: position 49,508 of record NZ_BAAGTL010000025.1, on the reverse strand, counting down.
ATCAATGATCCACAGCTGGTCGTCATTGCGCGCCGCAGCCACCAAATAACCGGGGTGGCCCTGTTTTTTTGCGGCTAAGTAGTCCAGGCCGTTAATCGGGTGATCTTTATTATCCGGCACCGGCAACATAAAGCCGCTGTCCTGTACCTTGACGTAGCCATCTTGCTGCCAAAACGTGTTGCTGTAAGGCGTTTTAAAAATCATCGGTGCGTTGGCGGCATTTTGCTCCAGCGCTAAATATAAGTTACCGGCATTGTCAAAGGCTAAGCCTTCAATGCCGTCATTCGGTGCATTGCCAACAGCGGCGGACTTGGGAAATTGCACCGGCCGCACTGCGGTTATTTCAGCGCGGCTTAGCTTGCGGTCGGTTTCAATTTTAACCAGTAAGGTGGGGAAATCAGTAGAGTGGGTGGTGCCGTATTTTGCTTTGCAATCTGCAGTTAACTGCACAAAGGATGAGTCTTCGGTAACGCTGATAAACACGGTATCGTCTGCTCTGTCCCATGTCAGCGATTCAAAATCAGCGTATTTGCTAAACAGCTCGCCAAAGCAGCCATTTAGTACCCGCTCTGATACTGTAATGTTAAGCGGCTCAGCGTTAAGCTGAGCAGTATTAGGGTTTATTCGCAGCAATTTATTGCGCATAGGCTCTGCAGCGCTGTTATCCCCCAAGTGAATAAGCTCACCATGGCGCCAGGTAAAACCGGAGCTTTGCGGATCGGTTAAGGTGTTGCCTTGTTTATCGGTTATCCATTTACCGGCAACTGGCTGGCTGGTAGCAAATGTGCCGGCGGCGAACAATACACTGATTAAGTACAGGCTGGCTTTCATAGGTATGCTTCATCATTGGTAATTAAGGCTATTTTGCCAGCCAAAGATGACAAATTAAACCCTGATCGGTTTAGCACCGGTTATGGCAGGTTTAATTGCCGCCCACCATCCAGGCCGATAACTTTGCCGGTTATATAGTGACTGTTTAGCAGATACATTACCGTGTTGCTAAGCTCTGCGGCGCCGGGTTCAACCTGCAACAAAGACTTTTGTAATGCTTTTGCGCGGTAACTGGCTTCATCGTGGTCATTAAACAGCAGCAGCGCCGGGGCAATAGCATTTACTTTAACTTTAGGTGCCAGCGCGCGGGCAAAGCTGCAGGTTAAATTTTCCAGCGCCGCTTTAGAGGCTGCATAAGCCATATGTTTGCTGCTGCCGACACCGGCGACAAAATCGGTTAAATGAATAATGTCAGTTACGCTGTCATGGGCTTGCAATAACGGCGTAAAAGCGCGATTGAGCAAATACGGCGCTCTGGCGTGGACTGCTTGCATAGCATCGTACACAGCTGCATCAGCCGCTAAGGCTGCGTAGCTACTGTCACTGAGCGGCAGGTCTTTTTTCCAGTCTGATGCGTTGTGAATTAGTCCGCGTAAGCTACCCAATTGCTGTTTCATGCTATCGATAAAATTGGCCAGCGCGTTTTGGTCGGTAATGTCCAACTGTATACAGCGCGCGCCTGCATCTCTGAGTTGTTGCAGGCCGGGCTTTTCACTGCGGTAGGTGGCAATAATCTGATACCCGGCATGTTGTAGTGTAAGTGCGCAGTGCAGCCCCAGGCGCTGTGCAGCGCCGGTAATAATAATGTTGTTTTCCATCAAAGAAGTTCCTGATACGGGCTGCTAAGCTTGCAGCTGTAACTGTTACGTGACATCAGTGCTTTGGTTTGGTTTTACAGGTGAAAAACCAGACTAAACCAATTCGTCTTAGTATCAGTAAACAATAATATAACTAAAAGTGTTGCGCCGCTAATTGCAGCAGTAACTAGGCTCAACGGCAACTAAGCGCAATACTAAGATCGATAGTAAGTGCAGTAGTAGATCAACATTAAACAACATCAGAGGCAACAACAATGACCAATAGCAGAAGACGTTTTTTAAAACTGTCCGCCGGTGGCGTAGTGGGTTTAAGTATGGGTGGGATCAGCTTAAAAGCTTTTGCCGCTGAACAAGTCGATCCTGACAGCCCGCAGGCAAAAGCCTTGCAATATGTGCATAAGTCGGCCAAAGACGGCCAAAACTGCGCCAACTGTGCACTGATCCAAGGCGCTGATGGCGAAGCATGGCGGCCATGTGGTATTTTTCCGGGCAAAGTGGTTGCCAGTGAAGGCTGGTGCGCCGCCTGGGCGAAAAAACCAGGCTAAACTGATACAAACAGGCCCGCTTAAGCGGGCCTGTTTGTATCTGCAAGTGCCTTAACACTCGATAATATTGACTGCCAAACCACCACGCGAGGTTTCTTTATACTTGGTTTGCATATCTTTACCGGTATCCCACATGGTTTTAATCACTTTATCCAGCGACACCTTTTGATCACCGCTACCGCGCAGCGCCAAACGTGACGCGTTAATGGCTTTAATCGAGCCCATGGCATTGCGCTCGATACAAGGTACCTGTACTAAACCACCCACCGGGTCACAGGTCAGGCCGAGGTTATGTTCCATGCCAATTTCTGCGGCGTTTTCGACATGCAGCGGGGTACCGCCCTGAATTTCGGTTAACGCGGCGGCGGCCATAGAGCAGGCAACGCCGACTTCGCCCTGACAACCGACTTCAGCACCAGAGATAGAGGCATTTTTCTTATATAAAATGCCGATAGCCGCCGCGGTTAACAGGTACTGCACGGCGATATCCGGCGTAACCGGCTGAATAAATTTATCGTAGTACATCAGTACTGCCGGAATAATACCGGCGGCGCCGTTAGTCGGGGCGGTAACCACACGGCCACCGGCGGCGTTTTCTTCATTTACCGCCAGCGCAAACAGGTTTACCCAGTCCATTACCTGCAGTGGGTCACTGCTTTTTTCGGCCATCAGCTTTTTATACAGCGCCGGGGCGCGGCGTTTTACTTTTAACCCACCCGGCAGTATGCCTTCGGTTTTAATGCCACGCTCAATACAGGCACGCATGGTAAGCCAGATATTATTCAGCTCGTCGGTTATTTGCGCCGGGCTGCGCAATACTTTTTCGTTCTCCAGCATTAAACCGGCTATAGATAAACCGTGCTCTTTACACAGGGCTAACAGTTCGGCGCCAGACTCAAACGGAAACGGTGGCGGGTTGTCTGCAGCAAATTGACTGGCCGCTTCTTTTTCTTTGGCAAAATCTTCCGCTTTGACAATAAAACCGCCGCCGATAGAGAAGTACACATCGCTGAGTACGATGTTTTTCTCTTTATCATAGGCAATTAGCTCCATGCCGTTGGAGTGCTCTTTTAAGGTTTTACGCCGGTGAAATACAATAGCGCCTTCGCGCGGGAAATTAACCGGCTTTACCTTGGCCAGGCGAATTTGCTGCTCGTCATTAACTTGCTTTAACAAGCCGGGTACGGCATCAGGATCAACCGTTTCCGGCAGGTAGCCCGCCAGGCCTAAAATAACCGCTTTGCCAGTACCGTGGCCAATGCCGGTTTGGCCTAATGAGCCAAACAGTTCTACTTTTACGCCGGTAACGCTGTCGAGCAGGTTTTTGTCGGTTAAATCGTCGGTAAATTTTTTCGCTGCCCGCATCGGGCCTACGGTATGCGAACTGGACGGCCCTATGCCGATGCTAAACATATCAAATGCGCTGATAATCATAATTAATTCTGTTTGGTTGTTATCAAAGTTGCACCATTGTAGCCCAAGCCGCGCTGTTCTGTAAGTCGGTTGGTAACTGGTCGGTGTTTATTACAGATGAGAAAAACTAATGGGTAGCAATAGCCCGCTACTGCATTCGCGGGCTATTGCAGCAAAACGTTGCCGTGCTATTTGTTTAGTTAATTACCCGAATCGTTTTATTGCCTTTATTGTCTTCAAGCGTAAGGGTAACGCGCAGCAAGTTTTGTGGGTTTTCAGCCAATGACAACAAAATACTAAAGAAGCACAGCAGCGTTTTGTCTATGCCACCAACCAGCAAATCCATCAGCCAGCCACTGACTTTAACCCACTGGTCAAGCGCATCGCTAAGGCGTTTATTTATAGATATAAGCTCGCTGCTAACTCGCTGCTCAAGTGCTGCGGGGGCGAGGCCTTGCGATTTCAAGTCATTTATATGCTTTAAGGTTAATTGCAGGATAATGACAATCTCTTTTATTGCATTAGCTTTGTCGTAAGTACGTTTTACATCCTCAATGTAGCGTTTGAAAACTTTTGTCTCGGTTCTTTTAAACAGATCACCAGATCGTTTATTGCGCTCTAAAACCTTACGGATTTTACTAGGGTTCACCCTTATATTGTCGCCTAGCATCTGCAAACTTTGGCCAAGACTCATATCGGGGTCGATAACCTCGCGATAGGCTTCAGCAATATCAACCACTTTCCGCCGATGCTCTGTGGTGGCTAATTCGAGTAAGCGATCAGTGGCCAGTTCAAAAGCGAAACCGGCATCAGCATTTTGTAAGGTACGGACCAATTTGCTGCTGTCAGCAATAAAGATATCAACGGTGCTGGTGGCTATTTTCTGAGTAAGCAGCTGAGATTGATACCAACTAAGGTGCGAAGCAATGGAGTCCGGGGCAATAATATCAGGCATAGGTGCTTTATTGATATCAACTTTGCCGTCCGGAAGTATCATCGATTGCAAAATGTCGCGTATTTCTGCGGTCTTATGCTTTTTAATGTCTTTATTCGTATAGTGTATGGCAAAGGCGGCGAATTGCTCTTCATCAATAAGCGCATTGGCTAAATCGTAAGACAGTGCCATGGAAGCTTTGCGGGTTTCAGCAAAGCTTTTTGACTTGGCGATTGCAGTAACAGAGCCGCTAATGGCAATGTTACCGAGGTTATCAACCAGTATGTTAAGGTCGGTATTAATGTTTTTGCTGTAGGCTATTTTGCTGTCAGACAACTCAAGATTGAATGATAAAGATTTCTCTGTGCTGTAATTTGCGCTGATAGACTCTTTTGGTACATTGATCAAGCCTGCATGCTGGGCTTGATCAAGTAAACGCACAAACTGTTTGTTGTTGCCCAGGACAAGCGCTTTATACAAACTTTGACTCAATGCGTGACGGCTATCAATAAAATCAATAACAAGGGAGTGATTGCGCTTTATTGCAGATTTTTTCTCCAGTGCCAGCGCTAAACCAATCTGAATATTAGCCGATTTCTCTAATGCAGCCAGCACCTTTTCTTTAAACCCCTGGTACTGACTGACGGCATATTGAATTTTCTCGTTGACGAGCTCATCTGTTTGATTCTTCAGCGCCTGAACCTTTACACCTAATTGTGCTAGTGGTGCCAGTGCTTCGGTAATGGGCCCTTGCTGCGCTTGAATAAATTGACTGATTTCGTCCGTTAACGCTGTTTTCCATGCGCTGAATTGAGTAGCGAGGTGGTTGGATAAATCTGAGGCAATAATAGCCGTCTGTTCGTTGCTGCTATCAAGGTCAAAAGCTTGTAAAAGCTTATCGACAGCCTTTTTTGCCAGGATATTGGCATCGGTACTGGGATCTTGAGCATAGCGATTAACGATAGTGGCTAATTCTGTAGCAATAAGTTGGTTATATACCTCGTTGCTGTCGGCAACGCCGAAAACCAATTTCACTAACGGGCTATACCATTCATCCGCCTTAGTGGCTGTAATGCTGTCTATCAGTTTGTCAGCCGGACTACTCCATGTTTCTAATTTACTGACCAATTCATCTGCGTCGTCAAACAGCGGTACAATGTATTTTTTGGCAACCGCATCGAGACCTGTTATTTCAGCGTTTGCATTGATGCTAAATGACAAGTCTTCCTGGTTAGTGTCGGTTAATTCGACCTCAGCTCGAATTTGCGAAGTGCCGTTGTCGGCGACGGCCGGTGCTGATAACCGAATAAGAATGCCGCCTTTGTGCTCGAAGGTTTTGCTTAACCCTGCCTTTAAATTAAGCGAAGCGCTGACGTCAGAAAAATTGCCATCGGCCTTTTTGCTCCAGGCACGGCCAAAACCGAGTGACGCGTTAAAGGCAAAGCTGCCTTGCGTGCGTAAGGACAGCTCGCGCAAGCCTGTACAATTGATGCCGTTTACACAGGGCGACAGACTTTTTGCAACCTGGTTTAAATCCCAAACAATTAAACTGCCTGAGAAACTGTTGCACACCACCTGGTAGGTCGGTGTATTTGCCGGATACTGAAAATAGCGATCGAATTCTATTTCTTTAGCATGGTCAATACCGATAGACGCCGTAGCGTAACCCGAAGCCAAGGCTGATGCGCCAGACGCTGAGTACCCCCCGGTCACTTCATGATTGACAATAACATCAGCGTCACTAATCGTAATATCTTGCTCAGCAGCGCGCGCTTTAGTCCAGACTTCAATGCTTGTATCAGCCCTGGCCGACATCTTTAATTTAATGTCGTTGTTGCTACCTGCAACAGTAGTGGTGTCCCAATCTACCGACCAGTCTTTTAACTCTTTAAAAGCGCTAATAGGATTTGTTAATGTTTTCCAATGCTCGTAGATCTGCTGCACATCAACTAAATTTGCATTGATACCCAGATTATTAAAAATATCCTGCAGTTCTGCTAAGTCATCATCGTTAAGCTCGCCGTCTAAAAAAACTTTAAGCTTGTTAACGACATCGCCAATGTCAGCATTGGTCTCTGAAGATAAAAGGGCTTCAAGCAGGCGAATATAGCTGGGGCTGGCTTGATTGATGTCATTCAATGTTAACATGATAGTCGTCCTTTTCTATTTGCAGTAACGAATTGTTTTTAAGATGGGTTAATCTAATGTTGCTCTAGTAATAGCAGAAGTTTGATATTTATCCATCTTGCTCTGCTTATTTAAGTTGGCACTAGTTGTAGTTCAGCATTTAATATTTTGCTGTGGCGCTCGAAGAAATGGCTATTATAAGTTGCGTAGCATGGATATTAGGCTAGCTGCAAACACAGCCGGTGCATGATGGAGGCAGTCGCACCCCAGATAAACTTATCCTGATACGGCATTGCATGCAGCTGCTGCACTTTGCCGCGCAGGCGCAAGCTAAACTGATGGCGGTTTTGCTGTTGCAAAAAGTGCGTTAAGGGCACCTCAAAAATACCAGCGACTTCATCAGCCTGCAAAATCCAGCTGCGCTGTGGCGCAAGCAAACCGACCCAAGGCTGGATAGTAAAGCCGGTGCTGGTGCTTTGCAGCGGCAAGCGGCCAAGTAATTCCACCGCATCAGGTGCCAGACCAATTTCCTCGTGCGCTTCGCGCAGTGCTGCCGTGTAGCTGCTTTCGCCGGACTCTATCCGGCCGCCCGGAAAGCTGATTTGCCCGGGATGATGACGCAAACGCAGCGCACGCTGGGTAAACAGTACCTGTAACTTATCGCCGTAATTAATTATCGGCACTAACACGGCGGCTTGATGTTTGTCTGTAGCAGCTATAGCGCTAGCTGCGGCGGCGGTTTGCAGTAAAAAACGCTGGCGAAACTCACTGACAAGCATCGCTATAACTCCTGTACTGCCAGAACAGGCAGGATTTTATTCACTTTATCTAAGGTTTCCTGATATTCGCTGTCGGCGTCGGAGTCGGCTACTATGCCGCCGCCGGCCTGGCAGTGAATTTGCCCTTCGCTGCAAATCAGTGTGCGGATGGCAATATTCGTATCCATATCGCCGTTGCTGTTAATGTAACCAATAGCGCCGCAGTATACTGAACGACGCTGTGGTTCTAACTGCTCAATAATCTGCATTGCCCGTACCTTGGGTGCACCGGTAATAGAGCCGCCTGGAAAGGCGCCACGTAGCAAATCGCAGGCACTGTACTCTGGTGCTAAGATACCCGTTACGGTGCTAACCAGATGGTGCACCGCCGGAAAGCTTTCAACGGCAAACAGTTGTGGCACGTCGACACTGCCGGGCTGGCACACTTTGCCTAAATCATTGCGCAGTAAATCGACAATCATCACGTTTTCGGCTCTATCTTTGGGCGATAGTTTTAGTGCGTCGGCCTCTGCTGCATCTGTTTGCGGGCAGCTGCCGCGCGGTCGGGTGCCTTTAATCGGTTTGGTTTCCACCTTATTGCCGTGCAGTTGTAAAAAACGCTCCGGCGAAATACTCAGCACCGCACCTTGTGGCAGGCGGATAAAGGCGGAGAAGGGTGCGGCGTTTTTATCCCGCAGTTGCAAATAGGCCTGCCATTCATCACCCTGATAACCCGCACTAAAGCGCTGGGTCAGGTTAATTTGGTAGCAGTCGCCGCTAAGCAAATACTCTTGCACCTGATTAAACCGTGCGACGTAGCCGGCTTTATCCATATTGGCCTGCCAGTGACTGTTTAAACTAAATGGCACTGCTGCCGCCAAGTTTTGTTGTAACCTGGCGTACAGTTTGTGCCAACCGGCTTCGGCGTTGCCTTTGTAATCGACATACCAAAGCTGGCGTTGTTGCTTATCTAAAATCACGGCCTGTTGATAAAACCCCACCGCCATATCCGGTAGGTTAATATCGGCCTCTGCCGTGGCCGGTAAGGTTTCGGTATAACGGCCTAAATCATAACCAAAGTAGCCCAGGGCACCGCCAACAAAAGGCAGGGTGCTGTCGACAGGCTGAGAAAAATAGCGTTTTAGCGCGCAGTTAAGTACGGTGAATGGGTCTTCGTTGTAGCTATGAGCGCCGTGCTCGTCGGTTAAAATGCTAATGCCGGCTTTGGCTTCCAGCGTAGCAAGCGGCTGAGTCACTAAGATATCATAGCGGCTGTTAACGTGCTCTGGCGCCGCCGAGTCGAGCAGCATCGCCCATGGTTGCATGGCAACATGGCTGAACAAGGCCAGCAGGTTGTCCGGTGTTTCTCCGACGATTTCAGATGGAATAAGGTACTGCTGCATGAATGGGGCTAGCCGCTGTTTGTGATGCGCGCTATCATACCAGCACCGATACCAATAGTTAAACATGGCGCTGCCAGAGGCGTCAGAGGACAGGTAAAACAATATGACGGTTATTCGCCAGCAAGACTTTATCGACAGCATCGAAGATGCGCTGCAGTACATCTCTTACTATCACCCGTTAGATTTTATCAAAGCACTGGAAGTGGCTTACCACAAAGAGCAAAACCAGGCGGCGAAAGATGCCATCGCGCAGATTTTAATAAACTCACGCATGTCGGCTGAAGGCCACAGACCTATTTGTCAGGACACCGGCATCGTAACCTGCTTTGTTAAAATTGGTATGGATGTTAAATGGGACAAAACCGATATGACGGTGCAGCAGATGGTGGACGAAGGTACCCGTCGTGCTTACTTAAACCCGGATAACCCGCTGCGCGCTTCTATAGTGGCCGATCCTGCAGGCAGCCGCAAAAACACCAAAGACAATACGCCATCAGTTGTACATATCGATTTAGTCGCCGGCCATCACGTTGAAGTGATGATTGCGGCCAAAGGCGGCGGCTCGGAAAACAAAACCAAGATGGCGATGTTAAACCCGTCTGATTCTATTGTGGATTGGGTGCTGGAAACGCTGCCGAAAATGGGCGCCGGCTGGTGTCCGCCAGGCATGCTGGGTATAGGTATCGGTGGTACTGCCGAAAAAGCCGCTGTGCTGGCCAAAGAAGCGTTGATGGAGCCGGTCGATATTCAGGAGCTTATTGCCAAAGGTGCTGAAACCGCTGATGAAAAGCTGCGCTTAGAGTTGTATGAAAAAGTGAATAAACTGGGCATTGGCGCCCAGGGCTTAGGCGGTTTAACTACAGTAGTGGACGTGAAAATTAACAGCGTACCCACCCATGCCGCCAGCTTGCCGGTAGTGATGATCCCTAACTGCGCAGCTACACGCCACGTGCATTTTCATTTAGATGGCACAGGAGCGGCCGATATTCAGCCGCCAAAATTGGAAGACTGGCCACAGGTCACCTGGGAGCTGGGTGCTAACGTGCGCCGGGTAAACCTTGACACAGTAACGCCAGAAGATGTCTTAGAGTGGCAAGCCGGCGAAACCGTGTTGCTAAGTGGTAAGATGCTGACCGGCCGTGATGCGGCGCATAAACGCATTGCTGATATGCTGAATAAGGGCGAAGCGCTGCCGGATGGCGTCGATTTTAAAAACCGCTTTATTTATTACGTAGGCCCGGTTGATGCGGTGGGTGATGAAGTAGTAGGCCCGGCCGGCCCGACTACTGCCACCCGGATGGACAAATTTACCGATATGATGCTGTCGCAAACCGGTCTGCTGGGTATGATTGGTAAATCAGAGCGTGGCGATAAAACCGTCGCCAGCATTAAACAGCACAAAGCGGTGTATTTAATGGCGGTAGGCGGTGCGGCTTATCTGGTATCTAAAGCGATTAAAAAATCCCGCGTGGTGGCCTTTGCCGATTTGGGCATGGAAGCCATTTACGAGTTTGAGGTGCAGGATATGCCGGTAACGGTAGCGGTAGACTCCAATGGCAATAACGTGCACCAGCAAGGCCCGGCTATTTGGAAAGTGAATATTCAGCAAATGGATAAAGCCTAATCGCTTTACCATCAGGGCTGTAGCATTGCTGCAGCCTTATTTTTTTCAGCCTATAACAAAAAAATCCAGGGAATACGCATGAAAAAGACCTTACTCACGCTGGCTTTGCTGGCAACAGGCAGTGCACTGGCCAAGGCACCACTGACGGTGGAGCATTTAAACCGCTTTAATAAGCTGCACGATGTGGTGTTGTCACCAGACGGCCGTTTTGTGGTATACGGCCAAACCAATGCGGGCTTTAGCCCGGCAGATCACAGCAGTGATCTGTATCTGATGGATTTGTCCAACTTAAATAAAGTAACCCGTTTAACCCAAAGTGCCGGCCGTGAAAGCCAGTTACAGTGGGCTGCAGATGGCCAAAGTATTTATTTTGTGGCAAACCGTAGCGGTACTAACCAGGTATGGCAGTTGCCGCTGTATGGCGGTGAAGCGCTGCAGGTTACCGACTTACCGTTGCCGGTCGATGGCTTTAAAGTGTCAAACGACGGCAAACAGATTGCGTTGGCATTAGCGGTAAAACCAGGTTGTCAGGATCTTAAATGTACGCTGGAGGCAAAAGCGGCTGATGCGGCAAAAAAAGATACCGCGATGGCCTATGATCAGCTGATGGTGCGCCACTGGGACCATTGGTTAACGCCGTACCGCAGCCATTTGCATGTGGCTGCGCTTGGTAAAGGCGCAGTGAAAGATGCGGCTAACCTGATGAGCGAATGGAATACCGATATTGCCGGTATCAAAGAAGTGGCTTTTACCCCGGATAATGCCCGGCTGGTATTCAGCGCAAAAATACCCAATGCCGATCAGGCCTGGCATACCAATTACGATATCTTTATGGTGCCGGTAGCGGGCGGTGAAAAGCAAAATTTAACCGCATCAAACCCGGCATGGGATGCGCAGCCTTCGTTTTCGGCTGATGGCCGTTTTATGGCCTATAAAGCCATGAGTAAGCCACAAGCCGAAGCCGATAAGTTCAGCCTGATGTTGCTGGATATGGTGACCGGGCAGCGTAAAGCGCTGGCGCCGGAATTTGACCGCTCAGTCAGCGATTATAAATTCGGCCCGGATAACCGCACCATTTATGTTACTACTCAGGATGTGGGCCAGTACGCCATTTATGCCATTAACACCAGCTTTGGTGATGTGCGTAAAGTGCACGGCGATGGTTATGCCGGCGCATTGAATGTGGCAGCAGATAAAATTGTCTTTACCAACCATAAACTGGATATGCCACCAGAGGTGTTCCAACTAAGCACCGACGGTAGCAGCCTGACCCAGTTAACGGACATTAACGCGGATTGGCGCCAGGCTGTGCAGTTTGGTGACTACGAGCAATTCAGCTTTAAAGGCGCCAACGACACTACCGTATACGGTTATCTGGTAAAACCCTGGGATTTTGATGCAAAGAAAAAATACCCGATGGCATTTTTAGTGCACGGCGGGCCGCAGGGCAGCTTTGGCAATATGTTTAACGAGCGCTGGAATGCGCAAATGTATGCCGCACAGGGTTATGCGGTGGTGATGGTCGATTTTCATGGTTCAACCGGTTATGGCCAGGCGTTTACCGATTCGATCAGCCGCGACTGGGGTGGCAAGCCGCTGGAAGATTTAAAAAAGGGCTTTGAGTACATTGTTAAAGCCCAGCCCTGGATTGATGGCGACCGCGCCTGTGCGCTGGGTGCCTCTTATGGCGGCTATATGATGAACTGGATAGCTGGTAACTGGCCAACTGGTTTTAACTGCCTGGTAAACCACGCCGGTTTATATGATATGCCAAGCTTTTACGGCAGCACTGAAGAGCTGTGGTTTCCGGAATTTGATTTAGGCGGCCCGGCCTGGAACCCGGAGTCTGATTACCAGAAATTCAACCCGGCGGCGCACGCCGATAAATGGCAAACGCCGATGCTGGTTATTCACGGTTTAAAAGATTACCGCGTGCCTTATGCCCAGGGTTTAGGTGCTTTTACTAACCTGCAACGCAAAGGTATCGATTCGCGCTTAGTGATTTTCCCCGATGAAAACCACTGGATCTTAAATAAAGATAACCGCGTGCGCTGGTACAACGAAGTGTTTCAGTGGCTGGATAAATACACCAAACCTTAAGTGTTAAGTTAATACATAATTATATTGAAACCCCGCTTTAACGCGGGGTTTTTATTGGCTAATAAATATAACAGCATGTTTCTGTTTAAGATTGAAAGTTGCAGCTATATTGATATTACGTTTATTAAATGGCGTTTGCATCAGTGTGATGCAATTGCGGCTGGGAGACGGCTATGGGCTTTATTAGTAAAGTAAGATTAATCAGCTTATTAATAGTGTTATTACCGCTGGTTATTGCCACCGTGGTAATAACCTATATGGCACGGTATGAACTAGAGCAACATGCGCAAGCGCAATTACTGGCAGTAAGGGAAATAAAAGAACAGCAGATTACGCAAATGTTGCAGGATTTTAATGGCGGTTTAAACGCAATATCAGCCGTAGCGGGTACAGCAGATATGTCACAGCTGGATAACTTGTATCCGGTATTACAACAATTAAATGAACAATTGGGGTTTTACGATATCTTTGTTATTGACGAGAGTGGTCAGGTGGTATTTACCGTGGCGCGTGAAGCTGACCTTGGTACTAACTTAGTGACAGGTCCTTACCGTACCTCCGGCCTTGGACGTTTGTTTAAGCGCTTGCAATCCGGGGGCAATGATACATTGCTGGAAGACTTTTCACCTTATGCACCATCAAATAATGAGGCTGCCGCTTTTTTAGCCAAACCCGTGCAGCTGGCGCAGCAGCGACGGTATGTTGCTGTGCAGCTTTCTATCGATAAGATTAATCAGGTTATGCAAATTCGGGAAGGTATGGGCCAAACCGGTGAAACCTATTTAGTAGGCGCCGATAATCGCATGCGATCAGATTCTTATCTGGATGCTGAGAACCGTACCGTACAGGCTTCTTTTGCCGGTACCCTTGAGAAAAACGGTGTAGATACCGAAGCAAGCAAAGCGGCATTAGCTGGCCAGCGTGGGATCAGCAGTATTATTGATTACAATGGCAACTTAGTATTGTCAGCTTTTGCGCCGTTAAATGCCTATGGCATTCAGTGGGCGTTATTGGCCGAAATTGACGTAGCCGAAGTTATGGCCCCTGCACATAGAATGCGCAACATTGGTATTGGCATTGCCGTTATCGCCGTGTTGCTGGCATTAGCTGCTGCAAAAATGTTGAGTAACTTTGTGCTGCGTCCGCTGGGTGGTGAGCCTGATACGATGTGTCAATTGACCAGTCAAATCGCCAATGGCGATCTGACATTAGAGATGCAGGTGGATAACAATGCCGGCCATTTGATGAGTTGGCTGGCACGTATGCAAAACCGCTTGCGCCAGCTTATCTCACAGCTTATTGGCGTAGGGCAAGAGCTGGAACAAGCTGCCGAACAAAACTCTGCCGCCATCACTCAGGCTGATGGCAGTATTCAGCTACAGGCACGGGAGACGGATCAACTGGCTACCGCCATTGAGCAAATGAGTTACGCTGCGGCAGAAATTGGCCAGAATACGACTGCTGCCGCTGCGGAAGTTAATGCCAGCCAACAGCTTGGCCAGCAGTTAACTGAAAGACTGGATGTTAGCCGGCAATCACTGGAGCGCAGTATGGTTAGCTTTAATGCGATTGAGCAGCAAGTGCAGGGTTTGGCGCAGGATAGCAAACGTATTGGCAGCGTGCTGGCAGTAATTAACAGCATTGCCGAACAAACTAATTTGTTAGCGCTGAACGCCGCCATAGAAGCCGCCCGCGCCGGTGATCATGGCCGCGGCTTTGCGGTAGTGGCAGATGAAGTGCGCCAGTTGGCCACCAAAGTGCAGGAAGCGATACAGGACATTTCAGCAGTGCTAAGCGGAATAGGCCGCCAGTCTGACGCCCTGGTGCAACATAGTTCTGTATGTTCAACCGAGGCGGCTCAATCAGTGGCTGATGCTGGTGCCATGCAGCAGGCAGTGCAAGATATTCAGCAGCGTTTAGTCAAACTCAGCACACTGATGTCGCAAACCGCCAGTGCCGCTGAAGAACAAACCCAGGTCAGTGCCACGTTGGCGCAAGGCATTGCCAGCTTAAGTGCTGCGGCAGAGGAAAACAGTACCGCAATATCTCAGGTAGCACAAAGTACCCATCATTTGTTAGGCTTGGCGAATCAGTTGAGCACTTCTGCGGCTCAGTTTAGAGTGTAATGGAGTATGGACCGCGATGGATTTTCAACAATGCCGTGATCACTGCCTGATGCAACTGCAAAGCATCGAGGACTTCCCGTTTGGTCCGGATATCTATGTTTATAAAGTGGGCAAAATATTCGCTATTTTAAGCGAGAAAGATGGCGTGGCCAGGGTGAATTTAAAATGCGATCCGGCTGAAGCTGTGATGCTGCGCGATATATTTCCGGCTATTACCCCCGGCTACCATATGAACAAGCAGCACTGGAACACCGTGCTGCTGGATGGCAGCGTGCCGGAAAATGAGATAAAGCGGCAGATTGAAAATTCGTATCAGTTAATTGTTAAAAGCTTACCGAAAGCGAAAAGGCCGGTGCTGGCTTAGTGCCGGTGCGATAGGAATAGAATATGAAAATATCAGATGTGGTGATCCTGGCCGGTGCCCGCACGGCCATTGGCAGCTTTGGTGGCAGTTTAGCGGCTTTAAGCCCGGCGCAGCTGGGCACTGAGGTGGCAAAAGCCGCTATCAGCCGCTCTGGCGTGGCAGCAACAGATGTTGACCATGCGGTATTTGGCCATATTATTACCACCGGCGCTGAAGATGCCTATTTAGCCAGGCATATAGCGCTAAGCAGCGGTATGGCGCCAAGCTCTTCTGCCTTTAATGTCAACCGCCTATGCGGCTCGGCTGTGCAGTCGGTGATATCGGCGGCGCAACTTATTCAGCTGGGGCAAAGCACTATTGCCCTGGCTGGTGGCGCTGAGAGCATGAGCAATGGTGCCTATTTACTGCCCAATGTGCGCTGCGGTTTAAAAATGGGCCATGGCGCCATCACCGATCTGACGTTGGGTATTTTAACCGATCCGTTCGGCAGCGGTCATATGGGCCTGACGGCTGAAACCATTGCCAGCCAATATGGCTTTAGCCGAGCTGATTTAGATGCCTTTGCTGTGCAAAGCCAGCAGCGCGCTGCACTGGCACAGCAGCAGGGCTATTTTGCTGAGCAAATTGTGCCGGTAACGGTAAAAGCCGGTCGCACGGAATACGTATTTGACCGTGATGAGCATATCCGCGCCGATACCACCGCAGAGAGTTTAGCTAAGCTTAAACCCGCTTTTAAACCAGATGGCATAGTCACCGCCGGTAATGCGTCGGGCTTAAACGATGGCGCTGCCGCCATGTTGCTAACCAGCCGGTTTGAGGCAGAAAAACGCGGCCTTAAGCCGCAAGCGCGCCTTGTCGGTTATGCGTTTGCCGGGGTTGAGCCTGGTGTAATGGGATTAGGACCGATACCTGCAGTACAACACGTGTTGGCACAAACCGGCTTAAGCGTGGCCGATATCGATGTGATTGAGTCCAACGAGGCTTTTGCAGCGCAGGCGCTGGCGGTAAACCATACGCTGGGCTTTGACAGCGCAAAGGTAAACCCCAATGGCGGCGCTATAGCGCTGGGGCATCCGGTGGGCGCGACGGGCTCTATCTTGATCATTAAATTACTGGCAGAGCTTAAGCGTATTGGCGGCCGCTATGGTTTGGTAACCATGTGCATCGGCGGCGGGCAGGGCATAGCCCTGCTGTTGGAAAGGCTGTAAAAAACGCAGCTATGGATGCCTGCGTCTATGCTGTAGAGGCTCATCACTGCGCCTCATACCTATACCGAATCACCCATCGCTCAGTGAGCAGACGTTAATTCGCTGCTGCTTCCGGTCTTAGCAAAAGCAGGTAATTTATCAGCGCATTAAATTGCTGCTGCGATGACACGGCGCTGATATTAACCAAATATTTGTCGTTAACAATAAAGGTAGGAACCGAGCGGATATTAGCGTCGCGAATAGTTTGGTCATATTGCGTGATCAGGTTGTTGACCGTCATGCTGTTAAAGTTGGCATCGAATTTCTCATTGTCCACACCGAGTTCTGCAAATAACTGCTTTAAGCCATTACGGTTTTGCGGTGGTTTACGCTGCTGATGAATTTGCGCAAACAGCGCTGTTGAAAATTGCTCTGCCACCTTTAACGTTTCAGCCATGGCATGGGCACGCTGTACGTCCGGCGCTAAAGGGCCGCCATGAAAGGCTACCGGTATCTTTTGTAAATTTACCCCCTCTGGCAGGGCTAGCTTTAACTGCGCAACTATCGGCTCAAAGTTATAACAAAACGGGCAGTAGTAAGAAAAATATTCTACTACGCCTGGCGTATCAGAGGCGGAAGTATCCAATGTTTGGTAATGTTCACCGTCTTTAAAGCTGTCATTGGCATTTACAAAACCGGCGCTCAGCAGCAGGGCAAAAGCAAAAAGTAGTTGTTTCATCACGTATCCCAAAATTTAATAATACTAAAACGCTATCACAGCAAGCGCTGGCGACCAAGTCAGGTTGCTACAAATACGCAGTTAATTAAGCTTAGCGGCAAGGTAATCTACCAGTACCCGTACCTTAGCCGACAAATGCCGATTTTGCGGATAAATAGCCCAGATCCCGTCATCCGGCTGGCGTAACTCGTTCAGTACCGCCACCAGTTCACCGCTTTGCAGTTTTTCGCCGACATAGTAATCGGGCAGCTGTACCAGGCCTAAACCTTTTAATGCGGCATCCAATAGGGCTACGCCGCTGTTGCAGACAATACGGCCCTGCGGCTTAAATTGGACCACTTTGCCATGCTGCATAAAGCGCCACTGCGCAACGGTGCCGGTTAAGCATTGGTGCCGGGTAAGATCTGTCAGGTTTTGCGGTATGCCATGCTTTGCCAAATAAGCCGGTGAAGCCACCACATACTGAGTGCGGCTTGCCAGCTTACGCGCTATCAGGCTGGAGCTTTCCAGTGTGCCCAGGCGTATAGCCAGGTCAAAGCCACCCTGGACTAAATCCAGCTTGTTATTAGTCAGCTGTAAATCCAGTTCGGTGTCGGGGTATTGTGCCATAAAATCATGCAGCAACGGCGCTATACGGGTTTCGCCGTAAAACACCGGCGCGGTAAGTTTAATTTGGCCGCGTGGCGTGGCTTTTAAATTTGCCAAAGTACGGTTGGCTTCTTCTAAGCTGGAAACCAAATGCCTGCAATGCTGCAAATACAGTAAGCCTTCTTCGGTCAGGCTGACACTGCGCGTGCTTCGATACAGCAGTTTTATCGCCAAACTGGCTTCCAGTTCGGCAATATTGCGGCTAACCTGGGCTACCGAGATGCCTAATTGCTTTGCGGCTTTGGTAAAGCTTTGCAGCTCTGCTACCGCTACAAATTCGCTGATGCCAATCCAGTGTTTCAATTAAACCTGCCTCTTTATAATCAGTTTTTGTTAAATCGGCTTCGGTGACGAAAGGCTGCTTGTGTGATATTGCAACTCAAGGCAGCGGTTAGAACCCCGTTCTGGTTGCCACAGAGTGTCTGAGCGAACGCGCCAGCGTGAGTGAGTTGCTGTGGCAAGCCAGGGCGGGCGTTGTAACGCAAGCTGCCGGCACTCAAGTTTTGCATATATGAAAAACTGATTTGCATTTTACAGTTATTCATACTGATATGGCAAAAATAAAAATCAGGTTACACTTGCTGGTAACAGATTTTTGCCCTGTGCAAACAACAAAAAGGACAACCTGATGCAAATGATCAAAACACGCGCTGCAGTGGCCTGGGGCCCGGGCCAGCCATTATCGATTGAAGAAGTGGATTTAATGCCACCGCAAAAAGGCGAAGTGCTGGTTAAAATTATCGCCACCGGAGTGTGCCACACCGATGCGTTTACCTTATCGGGTGAAGACCCTGAGGGCATCTTCCCGGCCATTTTAGGTCATGAAGGTGGCGGTATTGTTGAAGCTGTCGGCGAGGGCGTAACCTCGGTTGCGGTGGGCGACCATGTTATTCCACTGTATACCCCGGAGTGCGGTAAATGTAAGTTCTGTTTATCCGGTAAAACTAACCTGTGCCAGGCAATCCGCGCTACCCAGGGTAAGGGTTTAATGCCTGATGGCACTACGCGTTTTTCAAAAGACGGCAAGCCGATTTATCACTATATGGGCACCTCTACCTTTTCTGAGTACACCGTACTGCCGGAAATTTCGCTGGCCAAAATTAACAAAGCCGCGCCGCTGGAAAAAGTATGTCTGCTCGGCTGTGGTGTAACCACCGGTATGGGCGCGGTAATGAACACCGCTAAGGTAAAAGAGGGCGATACGGTTGCGGTATTTGGCTTAGGTGGTATTGGTTTATCTGCCATTATTGGTGCGGTAATGGCCAAAGCCAGCCGGATTATTGCTATTGATATTAATGAGAGTAAGTTTGATATTGCCACCAAGCTTGGCGCGACTGACGTTATTAACCCGAAAAAATTCGATAAGCCAATTCAGGATGTTATCGTTGAGATGACAGACGGCGGGGTAGATTTCTCGTTTGAGTGTATCGGTAATGTCAACGTTATGCGCTCGGCGCTGGAATGCTGCCATAAAGGCTGGGGCGAGTCGGTCATTATTGGTGTAGCCGGTGCCGGCCAGGAAATTTCAACCCGGCCATTTCAGCTGGTGACCGGCCGCGTTTGGCGCGGTACTGCTTTTGGTGGCGTAAAAGGCCGCACTGAGTTGCCGGATTATGTTGAGCGCTATTTAAACGGTGAGTTTGAGCTGGATACTTTTATTACCCATACCATGCCGTTGGAACGGATCAATGAAGCTTTTGATTTGATGCATGAGGGTAAGTCGATTCGGACAGTGATTCATTTTTGATGGATTTGATTTTTTGGTTTTAGGACAAATTACAACACCCGCCTTGGCTTGCCACAGCAACTCGCCCTTTGCCTACGGCAAGGCTCAGACACTCTGTGGCAACCAAAACGGGGTTCTAATTCGTCCTCTTCAACTTAGGTGGCAAATTCCATGAATAAAAATGAGTTAGTGAAAACCAGCGAACAGCTTTGCTTTGGTGGCAAACAAATTCGTTTTACCCATGCATCCACTGTGCTGAGCTGCAATATGCAGTTTTCGGTGTTTTTACCGCCACAGGCCGAAACACAAGCTGTGCCTGCACTGTATTGGCTGTCGGGTTTAACCTGTACCGATGAAAACTTTTCTGCCAAAGCCGGTGCCCAGCGTATTGCTGCAGAGTTAGGTATAGCGCTGGTTATGCCGGATACCAGCCCGCGCGGTGATGGTGTACCGGATGATGAAGACGGCGCTTACGATTTTGGCCTGGGCGCTGGCTTCTATGTTAACGCCACGCGCGAGCCATTCGCTAAGCATTACCGCATGTACGATTATATTGTCAGCGAACTGCCGCAGCTGTTGGAAGCTGAGCTGCCATTATCGGATAAGCGTGCGATCAGCGGTCATTCGATGGGCGGGCATGGCGCTTTAGTGATTGGCCTGCGCAACCCGCAGCGCTACAGCAGCATCTCGGCATTTTCACCGATTTGTAACCCGGTAAATTGCCCGTGGGGTATTAAAGCTTTTAGTGGCTATTTAGGCGATGATAAAAGCCAATGGCAGCAATATGATGCATCTTTGTTGTTAGCTGCAGCGCAAGATCCGCTGCCGTTATTAGTTGATCAAGGTACAGCAGACAGTTTTTATCCTGAGCAATTGCGCACCGACAGTTTAATTGCTGCAGCGAAGCAAAGCGCTGCGCCGGCTGAGATCCGCCTGCAGGCGGGCTATGACCACAGCTATTATTTTATCGCCAGCTTTATTGAGCAGCATCTGCGGTTTCATGCGAAGTACCTGATTGGTTGATAAAATCTGCCGCAATGCCTGATTGAGCCCGGCATAATACTTTTTAGCCGGAACCGTTGAGCGCCCGGACGGCGCGAATCGAGCCCCCAGGGATGTGTTTACGGCGTGTTCCGGTAAAAATGTATGGCGCCGGGCGATAAAGCCCGCGTTTGCGTACTAATCTGTTCCGTCAAAAGCTGGTTTTATACCGTCAGATGCTGGCATACTTGGTTGCATAAGCCCGCATAAAGGAGAACTGCATGAGCTACGATAACAACAATATTTTTGCCAAAATTCTGCGCGACGAAATCCCCAGCTTTAAAGTGTACGAAGACGACTACACCCTGGCTTTTATGGATATTATGCCGCAGGCCGACGGCCATACCCTGGTGATCCCGAAATTTCAGGCACAGACGCTGTTAGATATTCCGGCGGATGAGCTTAGCCACACCATGACCACGGTACAAAAAGTGATGTCGGCGCTTAAATCTACCCTCGGCGTTGAAGGCGTAGTGCTCATGCAATTAAATGGCGCCGCAGCAGGGCAAACTGTACCGCATTTGCACTTTCATTTAATTCCGGAGCATTTATCTAAATTATCCGGCCATGGTGCTGCAATGGGCAATATGGAAAAAATAAAAGCGCTGGCAGAAAAAATCCGCACGGCACTTTAACCGGAGTTACACAGGTTTAATTTATGCGATTTAACTCTTCACTGCTGTTTTCTGCGTCGTTTTTTTCTGCACTGCTGCTGGCCGGCTGCAGCGCGCTGCCATCATCACCCTCACCAGAGCCGGGCTTAACGCTAAGCCTTATTCATATTAACGACACCCACTCGCAATTTGATGCCAGCCCGGCCAGTGTAAAGGATGCCAGCGGTAAGCCCGTTTATACCTATGTTGGCGGCCATCCGCGCTTGTTAACCCAAGCACAGCAGTTGCGGCAGCAGGCTGCGCAAGATGGCGTGCCGGCGCTGTTTTTACATGGCGGCGATGCTTTTAAAGGCAGTGCCTATTTTGAGCTGTTTGAACAGCGCATTAATATCGATGTGTTAAACCGGATGAATATCGATGCTATGGCGCTGGGCAACCATGAGTTTGATATTGGCCTGACCAAACTGGCCGACTTTGTCGACAAGGTAAACTTTCCTGTTTTGGCCGCTAACGTTGATACCAGTGCTGAACCGCTGTTGGTCAATAGCCAAAATCTGAAGCCCTACAGTTTATTTGCACTTGATAACAATCAACTGAATGCTGTGGCCAGTGTTGATGCTGCTGCCGGGCGTGAGCTGGTGGCGGTGTTTGGCCTGGCGCTGCAAGATATGCGGGCCATAGCGCCCGATACCGGCGCGGTTATATTTAACAATGAGGTGCAAAGTGCACAGCAAACGGTAGATAGGTTAACTGCGCAGGGTGTTAAGCACATTATTGCGCTAACGCATTTGGGGAATCAGCGTGACTTGGCGCTGGCCGGTGCGGTAAATGGTATCGATGCCATTGTCGGCGGCCACTCGCACAGTCTGCTGGGTGATTTTCGCCATTGGTATTTGGGCAACCAACGGCCTTACGCTGAGCTGGTTGCCAACCCCGATGGCAAAGGTAAAACCTGTGTGGTACAGGCAGGGCAGTTTGCTCAGGCCGTGGGTCAGGCAAGGCTTAAGTTTAACACCGGCGGTGAGCTGCTAAGCTGTGCCGGACAAAATACCTTATTGGCAGGCACTGATTATTTCCGCTCGGCACTGCGCAGCGAGTCCAGCCGTATTGCTGCAGCTGGGCAAGCTGCGACAGAGCGTTATATTGCCGGCCTGCCGCGCACAGCCATTGTGGCCGAAGATGCCGCGCTGCGCTCAGTGCTGGATAGCACTTATTTACCGGCGGTACAGCAAGCTTATGGTGCGGTGATCAGCAGCACTGAAACTGAAGTGTCACATGTACGGCTCCCCGGCAGCGGTGGTAGTGATATGCACGGCTCGCCACTGGCTGGGCATATCGCCGATGCGATGCTTAACTATGTTAACCAAACTGCAATGCAAAACCTGATGAAACGGCCGGTGCAGTTAGCGCTGATTGGCGCCGGCAATATCCGCGCACCGCTGGCAGCAGGTGAAGTGCGCGAAGGTAATATTCGTCTGGAAGTGCTGCCGTTTGATACGCCGCTCAGTGTACTGAGCATTAGCGGTGCCGAGTTGCATGCGCTGTTAACCGATATTATTAGCCAGTCGGTAGTCGCCGGTGCCCATACCGGTAAGTTCCCTTATGTTGCCGGTATACGCTATGTGGCAAAGCAAACCGGCCCGGCTACCGCAGAGTTAACCACGCTGGATATTAAACAAGGCGGGAGCTGGCAAGCTGTTGAGCCGCAACAGCGTTATAGCCTGGTCACCACCAGTTACCTGGCCGATGGCAATGACGGCTGGCAGTTGTTACAGCAATTGCAGGCAGAACACAGCGACCGGCTGGATATTATCCTGCGCCAGCAGCAAGTGGCGCTATATCCGGTTAAGCGCGTTACGGCTAAACAAGACAGCAGTGGTCAGAAATCCTTCAGCACCCAATACCACAATGTTGCCACTTTGCCGTGCAAAACCGACGGTGTTGATTGCAAAGTCGCCGCGCAGGCCTTTATTGAGTATTTGCAAGCCAGACCCGATTTATGGCAGCAACAGCGCGAGCCCACCGTGACGTTACAACGGTAAATCTTTGCCGGCAGCTCATGCTGCCCTCAGATTCAGCGCTTAAACTTGGTTTCCAGAATGACCGAGGAGTTAGTGCGCTCTACGCCGTCTAAATTGCCGATATCATCCAGGATATGGCTGAGTTGTTCGGTGCTTTGTGCTTGCACTATGGCGATAAGATCGTACTCACCGCTGATGGCATAGAGTGCAGACACCTGGGCAATTTGCTTTAGCTCAACGTTGGTTTTGGCGGTGAGTTTTTGCCGTACTTTAATACTGACATGGGCCGATACCAGTGAGGCCAGATAATCTTCACCGTAATCTACTGAATAACCTTTAATTACACCGCTTTGCTCGAGTTTGGCGATGCGGGTTTGCACCGTTGAGCGCGATAAATCCAGCATGCGTGCTAAGTCTGAAATACTAGCGCGGGCATGGTGTTTTAGTACTGCTAACAACTTTTCATCTTCCTTGCTTATCATTTTGCTAATCCGTGTCGTTAAATTGCTAAGTTAATCTTTAAAATTGCTGATAATGATACTGCAATTTGGCGAGTGACAGCAATATAATAAGGTTAAATTTACCCGGACCCGCCACTTCGTAAATTTATAAAGGCAGGCCAGCCCTACAGCAACAGAGAGGTAGTATATGCAGGTTTCAAGAAGCTTATTCGATGATGTTATGGTGCCAAACTATGCGCCGTCAAAGATTATTCCGCTAAAAGGCGAAGGCTCGCGCGTTTGGGATCAAAATGGCGCGGAGTTTATCGATTTTGCCGGCGGTATTGCGGTTAATTGCTTAGGCCATTGCCATCCTGCGTTAGTCACTGCTTTAAAAGATCAGGCTGATAAACTTTGGCATTTATCTAACGTGATGACCAACGAGCCGGCGTTGCTGTTAGCCAAAGCGCTGGTCGATACTACCTTTGCTGAAAAAGTTTACTTTGCTAACTCCGGTGCTGAAGCCAACGAAGCAGCACTGAAGTTGGCCCGCCGCTTTGCCAAAGATAAATACGGTGAGCAGAAAAACCAGATTGTCGCCTTTAAACAAGGCTTCCATGGCCGTACTTTCTTTACTGTCACCGTTGGTGGTCAGCCGGCCTATTCAGACGGTTTCGGCCCTAAGCCGGAAGCGATAGTTCACGGTGAGTTTAATAACCTGGACAGCGTAAAAGCACTGATTAACGCAAACACCTGTGCGGTAATGGTTGAGCCGGTGCAGGGCGAGGGCGGTGTTATGCCGGCCACTGCTGACTTTATTAAAGGCGTACGTGAGCTGTGCGATGCGCACAATGCGTTGCTGATTTTCGATGAAGTGCAAACCGGCGTTGGCCGCACCGGCGAGCTGTATGCTTATATGGGTTATGGTGTCACGCCGGATATTCTAACCACAGCCAAAGCACTGGGCGGCGGCTTCCCAATTGGCGCTATGTTAACCACCACTGAGATTGCCAAACATTTGGTAGTAGGCACCCACGGCTCGACTTATGGCGGTAACCCGCTGGCTTGTGCGGTTGCGTTAGCCGCAGTTAATACGGTAAATACACCGGCTGTGTTAAATGGTGTTAAAGCTAAAGCGCAGCTGTTTAAAGATGGACTGAACGCCATTAACGAAAAATATCATGTGTTTAGCGAAGTGCGCGGTGCCGGTTTATTAATTGGTGCGGTATTAAACAGCGATTACGCCGGTAAAGCGCGTGACTTTATGTTAGCGGCGGCAGATCAGGGCTTAATGGCACTGGTTGCCGGTACCAGCGTCGTGCGCTTTGCACCGTCACTGGTTATTCCTGATGCCGATGTCATTGAAGGCTTGGCGCGCTTTGAGCGTGCTGTAGCTCAAGTAGTGAAGGGCTAAGCTATGTTAGTGATCCGGCCGATAACGGCAGCGGATTTTGCTGCACTAAAGCACATTGCTATTGAATCCGGTGCGGGTTTTACCTCTTTGCCGGTAAATGATGTGCGTTTAAAGCAAAAAATTGACCATGCTGAGCACAGCTTTGCCGCTAAGGTTGATGGCCCGGGCGATCAGGGTTATTTGTTTGTGCTGGAAGATACCCAAAGCGGTGAAATTGTCGGTACAACCGGCATTGAAGCGGCTGTGGGTTTAAGCACACCGTTGTACCACTTTCAGCAGAATACCGTTATTCATCACAGTGCTGAGCTAAATGTATTTAACCAGCTAAAAACCCTGACGCTGTGTAACGACTACACTGGTGCTTCAGAAATTTGTACGTTGTTTTTGCGTGAAAGCTACCGGCGCAATCATGCCGGCCGGTTTTTATCCAAGGTGCGTTTTTTGTTTATGGCTGAGCATCCACAGCGCTTTAGCGACAGGGTTATTGCCGAGATGCGTGGTGCGGCAGACAGTAATGGCCAGCCACCTTTTTGGCACTGGTTACAGCAACTGTTTTTAACCATTGATTTTCCGACCGCCGATCACCTGATTGGTGTGGGTAAAAAAGCCTTTATTGCTGAGCTGATGCCGCGTCACCCTATCTACGTAGGTTTGCTGCCACAGGCCGCGCAGGATGTCATTGGTCAGGTGCATCAAAACACCAAGCCAGCACTGAAGATGCTGGAAGGCGAAGGTTTTGCCCATCGTGGTTATATCGACTTATTTGACGCCGGCCCGACGGTTGAAGCGCGCTTAAACCAGATTAAATCGGTGGCGGCCAGTCAGAAAGTCAAAGTTAAAATTGCCGATGTGCAAGGTGAGCAAACGTTGGCAGTGGCTAATACCCAACTGCAAGGCTTTCGCGCCAGCTTTGGTAAGAACGCAAAGTTTGATGCAGATCAGCAGCAACTGCTGCTAAGTGCAGAATTTGCCGATACACTGCGCCTGCACGATGGCGATATGGCAAGATTTATAGTGTTGGATAAGGCTTGAGGGCCAAACAAGTATTAACCGGTAAATGTTAAGGCGGATTAAAAATGCATACTGATGTAAAAGTGTTGTTTGCCAACCTGTGGCAAGACTATGTAGCCGTGACTCCTTCTGCCAAACAAGTACACCAGTTACTCGGCAGTTCGCAGCAGGATGATGTGATAAACGATCATATCGCGCTGCGTACCTTTAACCTGGAAAAGGTAGGCCTGGAAAAATTAGCGGCGCATTTTAAAGCGCTGGGCTATGAAGAATGCGGTGAATACCATTTTGAGGCGAAAAAGCTGTACGCCAAGCACTATGAACACCCGGATCGCAGCTTACCCAAGGTATTTATCTCTGAGCTGTTATTGGATAAATGCTCGGCTTATTTGCGCGACACCATCACCGCGCTGGTTGAACAAATTCCGGCTGATGCTGTTACGGCAGATAACTTCCTGTACAGCGGTACACACTGGCAGGTAAGCCAGGCGACCTATGAGCAACTACTTGCTGAAAGCGAATACGCCGCCTGGGTATCTGCCTGGGGTTACCGCGCTAACCACTTCACAGTAAGTGTGAATGATTTACAAAGCTTTGCGACGCTAGAGCAGGTAAACAACGCGCTGAAAGATGCCGGCTTTTTACTTAACACCTCAGGTGGTGAGATTAAAGGCACGCCACAGGTGTATTTGGAGCAATCTTCTACTCTGGCTGATTTACACCCGGTACAGTTCAGCGATACTGTGGCGACTATTCCAAGTTGTTTTTATGAATTTGCCCGTCGTTACCCGATGACGAATGGCATGCTTTACACCGGTTTTGTTGCTGCGTCAGCTGATAAAATTTTTGAAAGCACCAATGCCCGTTAACAGGGCGCGCGAACCGCGTTGTTAACGCGATAACACCTGATCAGGCCAGCCGCTCGCTGGCCTTTTTTATAGCGTGGCAATGTAACTTGCTGCATTGCTACGACAGCGCTATAGTGAGGTGAATTGCTAACAGGAGCGACAGATGATAGGGTCCGCCAGTGCCAGCTGCCTGTTACTGCTGTTGTTGTGCAGCCTAACTGCATTAGCGCAGCAAAGCGCCTGTGTGCTCAGTGTAAGGCTGGAATCAGAGCAGCAAAGCACGGCAGCCGGATTGCACAACAATACCCGCATCTCCAGACAATCTTACGCCTTGCTTAGCGCCCTGCTCGACAAAGCAGGATGCCAGTTAAAAATGCAGGCATTACCTGCAGGTAGAGCAGTTAAAATGCTGGAAGATGGCTCACTGAGTGTTATGGTCGGCATGTCAGAAACGGCGGAGCGGGCTGAGTTCAGTTATTTTGTCGGGCCGCACCATATTGAGCGTATGGTTGTAGTGGGCCGGCGTGAACTGCAAGACAGCGTCAGTGATTTGTTTCAACTGTTGAGCTGGCCCGGGCTGATTTCTGTTACCGACGGTGCTTATTACGGGCCGACATGGCAGCAACTACTGCTTCAACGAAAAACTACGCTGCAAAAACGCTTATTTTATGCCTCAGGAAATCAACAAAAACTGGCGATGTTGGCGTCCGACAGGGTGGTGGCTACGTTAGAAGACGAAGCCATTGCTGATGAGATGTTGCTAAATAGCGGCCTGGCACCGCGCTACATAAAGTTGTTTGTTGTGCATGAGAACCCGGTTTATTTTGCGGTAAGCCGTAAGGCAATATCTAATGAACTATACAAAGAATTGCAGCAACACTGGCAACAGATGCTACAAAGTGGCGAAGTAGACCAGATCCGCCAAAGGCTTTAACCTGCAACATGTTGAACCAAAAGCGCTGTTTATACGTTCATTTTGTTCAGCGAATTTATCAAGGATGTCTTTGGCCGTGAAGTATGTTGCTTGTTTTATCTTATTGCTGCTGTTAAACATCAGTTTTTTAGCAGAGGCCGCCGATGCTGAGCTGAAAAAAATTATCCTGCCACATCCACCCAATGGCGATATGTTGCAGCTAACCGAGCGTAAACAGCTTGTGGTATCAGGTTATAGCCAGTTTGCCCGCTGGCTAAGTGCGGTTGATTTAACCGATTACAGCAGCCGGATGTTGCCATTACCGGATGATGCCCAGTTTTTCAGTTCGGCGACATTGGCGGGCGAGCCAGGTAGCCAGCTGGTGTTTCTTGGCTTGGGCGGCGTTAGCCGGTTAAGTGAAGATGGCAGTTACGCGCAGCGCATAGTAGCTGCTGATTCACTCTACCGGGTACTGGACCAAAATCGTTTGCGCAGTGCTAATTTTGTCGTTGAGTTGGGCTCTGGTTTAAGTGACTTTTTAATTGCCGATTTTCAACACACGCATTTATACCGCCAGCAAACTGACGGCAGCTTCATGCACTATGCGCTGCAAATCCCGGCGCTGGTACAAAGCTGGCGCAACAGTCCCGATTATACCCCGCGCAAACACTCTATTGTTGATGTAAATATGGATGGCAGGCCAGACTTGTTGTTCATTTGGCAAGGTAAGTTTCAGGCATTTTTACAGCAGTCTGATGGTAGCTTCAGCACTGAGCCTGCAATAATGCCGTGGCCGGTGCTGTTGTCCAGTGAGCAGGAATCCGACCAACGCAACGATGCCGGGCGCAGCTACAGCGGGCAGAATATTGATACCTTGCGCGAGCTTACAGACCTTGATGGCGATGGGGTTGCGGATCTGGTGATAAACCGTGAGCAGTTGGCCGATGCGCTGGAGCGCAATAACAGCTTTCGTGTCCATTTTGGCCGTATTGGTGATCAGGGCCTGAGTTTTAATGCTGAGCCGGATACCTTAATTACCACTGATACCTCGCCGATAGATGTAGTAATAGACGACTTTAACAACGATGGCCGTAAAGACTTTTATATCCCCAGCACGCATTTTGGGGTAGGGACCATAATCCGCGTGTTGCTGCGCGGTAGTGCTAATCTGGACATTGACTTCTATTTATTAAACGGGCAACGCCAGTATCCGGCAAAAGCCGATTTTCGCCAGCAAGCCACTATTGACGTTAGCATAGGAAACCTACGCTATGATATGCCACTGTTTCAACTGGCGGATATTAACGGCGATGGCTTTAAAGCGTTATTAATAGGCGAAGGGCAAAACCAGCTTAAAGTATATCAGCATGATGACAAACGTTTATTCAGCCGGCGCAGTGAAAGGCTGAAACTGGATTTACCGCGCGATGCGCGTAAGGTAAAAGTGATGGATTTAACCGGCAACGGCAAAGATGACCTGGTGTTGCCGTTTGATAGCCAGGAAGCTGAAAGCTTGCGCAATCAGCTGCATGTTCTCATTAGTCGCTAGTATTACTGTGCATTAAGCGTTGTTCAAATTGCTCAAGCTGGCTTAAGTCTATACCTGTAATGTGCTCTATTGGCAGGCTAAAGGCTAAACCACGTGAGTCGCCATCTTTAACCAGCAGGGTATGCATAGCTGCTAAAACAGGTTCAGCCAGACTTTTTGCTACTACCATCAACAGCACGGATTGACTGCCCTCAAAAGTCATACCAAAGAAGGTTTTTTTTGCTTTAGCGCCAATGCCGCGGCCATTAAATAAGGTAATACCTGCGGCGCCGGCGTGTTGTGCTGCTTCGATAGCTTGTTGTTCCAGTTCTTCCGGAGCAATAGCAACAACAATGGAAAATTTCATTCAGTGACACTCCTGCGAGGATTAATAAACTCTACCGCGATGGCGTACAACATAACAGTGATAATAGGAAAAATAGAAGCAAAGGCGATCAGGCCAAAGCCGTCGATCAATACATTGCGCCCTTCAATTGACGTGGCCAGGCCAATACCCAAGGCAGTAACCAGCGGCACTGTTACTTCAGAGGTTGTAACACCGCCCAGGTCGAATGCCAGCGCGGTGATATAGCGCGGCGCAAAAGCCGTCAGCAGTACTACTACGGCATAGCCGGCCATAATGTAATAGTGGATAGAGTCGCCGCTGATAATGCGGTACACACCTACGGTAATGCCGATGGCCACCCCCAGCGCTACAATCAGCCGGATCACCGAGCCTTTAAGTTTACCCGGCGAGGCTTGCTCGGCTTGTTCGCCAATAGCAATCAGTGCTGGCTCTGCCATGGTAGTGGCAAAACCAATTAAAAAGGCGAACAGTAAAATAAGTGCATTGTAGTTTTTGGCAATCAGTTGCTCTGCCATCAGGCTGCCAACCGGAAACAGGCCCAGCTTTAACCCCAGTACAAACGCATAAAGCCCCAGCAGCACCA
Organism: Rheinheimera gaetbuli; assembly: GCF_054781935.1. Lineage (NCBI taxonomy): Bacteria > Pseudomonadati > Pseudomonadota > Gammaproteobacteria > Chromatiales > Chromatiaceae > Rheinheimera > Rheinheimera gaetbuli. Next base: position 19,385 of record NZ_BAAGTL010000025.1, on the reverse strand, counting down.
TACTAAAACCCAATACCACTTTTACCGGGTTAGCTAACGGCCGGCGCAAGATCAGGTATTGAAATACCAGTACCACCAAAATCATCGGCAGAATATCTTTAACCATAGTGGTTAAATCGATAACAGCTTTGAGCAACCAGAACATGGGGGCGGCAGAGCTGGCGTCGCTGACAACAGCGGCAGCGTCACTGACGTTATATACCCAAATGCCATACAACTGTACGCTGATCATCGGTACCATTACCGCCAGCGCAACCAAACCAAAACCATCCATCAGCGGGTTGCGGCCTTTAATCGAACTGGCCAGCCCCAGCCCCAGTGCAGCAATCAGCGGCACGGTAACAATATTGGTCGTCACGCCGCCGGAGTCATAGGCCAGGCCGACAATCTCAGCCGGCGCAAAAAAAGTGACTGTCAGCACTATGATGTAGCCGCCAATCATCAGCCAATGGATAGGCCAGCCTAAAATAATGCGCAGTATGCCAAGCGCCATCACGGCGCCTACCGAGCAGGCCACAATTAAGCGTAGTGTTAAACCATCTACCCGGCCTTCACTGATTAGCTGCGCTTGTTGCGCCACAGCAATTAATGCCGGTTCGGCAATAACAGCGGCAAAGCCAATAGCAAAGCCAAATAGCAGCAGTAAGGGCAGGGAGCCTTTACGGGCAAACTGGTTAGCCAGATTTTTACCCACCGGAAAGATACTCAGCTCCAACCCAAGCAAAAACAGTGCTATACCAATGGCAACAATCAGCAGGCCAACAACAATACTGAGTGGCTCAGGTGGCAGGGTTTGGAAAATAGCCAGTTGAAAAAACAACACTACGGCCACTATTGGCAGCAGGTTTTTCAGGGCATGGATAAACTGATGCAGAAATTGCTGCAATAACGGCACTGTTACTCCATTGGCTTAAATCGGTGTTAAATTGCGGTTTAGTATAGACAAAAAAGCTGCAAAGTCTTTGATGTAACGCAATAATCGGAAAAATAACGCGGGCGTGGTTGTAGCCACGGGGCAGGCTTAGCTGCCCCGCAGCAAAGGCTTTATCGCGGTTCAAACTCAAAGGGCGCGCGCTTACGCTCACGCAGGCCAATCTCGTTCAAGCTGTTAGCATCAAATAAACGGCCATTTACCATGGTATGGGTTACCCGGTCGCTAAGCCTGATATCCTGCAGCGGGTTGCCGTCGATGACAATTAAATCAGCCAGTTTACCGGCTTCAAGCGAGCCGAGTTGATGGTCCATAGCAAAGGTTTTCGCCGGGTTAATGGTGGCGGTTTTTAGTGCCTCCAGCGGGCTCATGCCGCCTTGGGCAAACATCCAAATCTCCCAATGAATACCTAAACCCTCACGCTGGCCATGGGCGCCGATATTGGCCACTACACCTAAGTCGCTCAGTTCTTTAGCGGTTTTTACCACGCTAAAGTGGTTATAGTGGTGCTCTGGTGCGGTAGGCCGGCGCATACTGCGCGGCGCTAACATATCCATGGGTACATAGGTCCGCAGTTTCGGGTGTTGCCATACTTCGGTTTTGTCGTACCAGTAGTTTTCGCCCCAAATGCCGCCATAGGCTACGTTTAAGGTCGGCGTGTAAGCCGTACCACTGGCCTGCCACAGCTGCTTAATATCGTCATACACTTTGGCGGCCGGCAGCGCATGTTCAATGGTGGTGTGGCCATCAACTATCATTGTCAGGTTGTGCTGCATTAACGATCCGCCCTCGGGTACTACCATCATACCCAGCTCACGCGCGGCCTGTATTACCTGCTGACGCTGGTTTCGCCGTGGCTGGTTGTAGCTTTTTACGCTAAAGGCGCCGGCTTTTTGTAAGCGTTCGAGGTGGAATTTAGCATCGTCCAGGCTGTCGATATGTGAGGTATAACCGGCCCCTTCGGCACCGTATAAAATGGTGCCGGTAGAGAAAATACGCGGCGCGGCAATGCGGCCGGCCTGTTGCATTTCGCTGGCGGCAAATACTTCACGGGTATCATTTGACGGGTCGTGAATGGCGGTAACACCAAAGGCCAGCAACGCATAGTTTTGCCAGTTTTGCTGTGGTATTAACTGGTTAGTGCCCTGGCTGCCATGGGCGTGGGCATCAAACAGGCCCGGCATAATGGTTTTGCCGCTGATATCAAACACTTTTGCGCTGGTAGGTATAGCAACGTCGCCGCGTTTACCTACCGCTTTAATTTTGTTGTTTTCAACCAGTACCACACCATCCTGGATCACTTCATCGCCATTCATGGTAATTACCTGGCCGCCAACAAAGGCCACACTGCCACGCGGTATGTCAGCGGGGGTGCTAAAGCCGAGGTTTACGCCGTTTTTGGCGGCAAAGTCGGTTTTAGCGCTAAAGTCGAACAGGCCATCAATACCGGCGTGATACAGCTCCGGGCCTAAGCTCCAGTACAGATGGCGGCTGTCACCACTCCAGCTGATATATTCGCCGGCGCGCACTGACAGCTGTTTTACGGGCAGTTGCTTATCGGTACCGCTGATATCAATGGCACTGCCACGCTCGGTAAAGGGCGTAACAAAGACTTTAAAGCGATCGGCAAAGGCCAGATATTTGCCATCCGGCGACAGCTTAAATTCGGTACCAAATTTGGCGGTGTACAGCGTTTGCTGGGTGTGTTTAGTTAAATCTATACGAATAAGGCTTGGTGTTTTGCCATAGTCCATGGCGTATACCGCTTCATTGCCGGCAGCAAACATCGGTGCGCGGCCGTTGCGGCTGATAAGCTCTGGTGTGCCGCCTTTGCTGCTGATTTTGTACAAACCGGTATTTAACGACCATTGCCGGGGTAACAAGCTGCCGGCACCGGCTTTGCGGTACACCACCGTTTTGCCATCCGGGCTGAATACCGGCTCAACATATTTACCCGGCTCGCTGGTTAATTTGCTGATGCGGCCATTGCGTAAGTTTAAAATGTTCACTGCGCCCTGGCTGTTGTCGTTCCAGCTAACGTACACCAGCTCTTTGCCGTCGCGGGAGAATTGCGGGTAATATTCAAAATCTGTGCTTTGTTTGGTTAAGCGGCGAGGTTTAGGGTGAGTGACATCGGTAATATATAAATGCCCCAGTGCGGTAAATACTGCTTGCTTGCCATCAGGTGATACCTGCACAAAGCGTAGCATTTTAGTATCGAGCTGGTCTTTATCCAGATCTTGCTGTACCCGCAGTGCCGTTTGAATTTGCTTATCGGTGGTGACGCTAAACGGTATTGTCGCGACTTTTTTATCGGCTACGCTGAGTTGCTTAATTTCTCCGCGGGCCCAAAACAGCAGGCTTTTGTTATCCGGTGTCCAGGCCAGCGTGGGGTAAACACCGTGAATAGCCCAGGTTTCCTGCATATCGCGGTCTAAACCGTCATACAATTTAATATGCTCACCGCTGGTTAAGTCATATAAAAACAGCGTACTTTGAAAATCGACGCGGCGGATATAAGCAAGGTATTTACCATCCGGTGACGGCGTAGGGCGAATAGCACCACCGGCACCATCCAGCACAACCTCCCATTTTCCGGTTTCGCGCTCGAAGCGTTTTATCTTATAAATGCCGCTTTCTGAGTCTTTGCTGTAGTGAAAGGTTTTGCCTGGAGTGTCATCCTGAGAGAAATAGATATGTTTGCCGTCGGGAGAAAACGCCGGCTCGCCTAAGTCTTTCTGATCATTGGTGCGCTCAGTCAGCATAATGCCGCTGCCACCAGTTTTATGGTACTGCCAAATTTCACCGGCACCTAAGGAGCGGCTGGCAGTAAAGTGCTTACGCGCCACAATAAACTCGCCATCCGGGCTCCAGGCCGGGCTGTTTAATAAGCGGAAGGTTTCTTTGGTTATGGCGCGTTGCTCGCTGCCGTCGCTGTTCATGATCCAAATATTGTCGCCGCCACCTTCATCACTGGTATAGGCAATGTATTTACCGTCCGGGCTAAACGCGGGCTGCATTTGCCAGCCGATATCCGGCGTTAAACGCTTCGCTTCGCCGCCACTTACCGGCATGGTATAAATATCACCGAGTAAATCAAAGGCAAGGGTTTTGCCGTCCGGGCTTATGGCGACATTCATCCAACTGCCTTGTGTTACATTAATATTTACCGTCTCAAATTGGCCTTGTGGTGCATTGACGTCCCAGGCGAGGTCTTTGTCAGTTTCAGCCTGCAGAAAAAAACTGCTGAGCGCCAGCGCCAGCAGAGTTGGGGTAGGAGTTTTCATATACAGATCCTGTGGTTTGGTTTGGCTATTTTTATTGTCGTTGGTATGCTCAAGCAGCAGAGTGACATAAACTGGCGCCTGAGTTAAGTTTTTCGCTATCATCTTGCGCCAGAACTCAGGCAAAAGCCGATAAAACAGGAGAAAAGAGTGGTTGAATCACCTTGTGTGGCGTGTTGCCGGTTAAATGCCGATAAGCTGTGTGTCGGTTGTTATCGTCATATAACTGAAATAGTTGACTGGAGTCGGCGTACAGATGAGCAAAATACCGCTATATTACAAAAGGTTGCTAAGCGTAAACAGCAGGCTGAGCTAAATGGTGTAAACGCCGGTGACACCAGCCCGATAACCCAGGCCGAGTGGTTGGCAGCCAAGCTGGCAGCGCGTGCAACCTAAAGACATTTTAGACGAGTGGTTGTACCTCAATAACGGCAGTTTGTTTAGCCTGCACAAAGAAGCTAAAGTACAGGATATTGATGATCCACATTAATAACAGTACGCAAAATACTGAATAAACTCATAACTAACAATTAAATACTAACATTGGGATTTGTGGATGCTTGAAGCAGTTTGGATTGGTTTTGCGTTTTCATTAGGGCTATTGGTGCGTGCTATCGGCTTGCCGCCATTAGTGGGCTATTTGCTGGCTGGTTTTGTTATCTCTGCAACTGCTGCAGACCTTAACTTACCGGCGGAAGGACCATCGATAATTCATCATGTTGCCCATTTGGGGGTATTACTGCTGTTGTTTACTGTTGGCCTGAAGTTAAATGTACGTAGTCTGGCCAAGCCAGAAGTACTGGGCGGTAGTACTTTGCATTTTGCCTTGTCGATTATTCTTACCTTACCTGCGGTACTGTTTATTTTTGACGTTAGTTGGTATCAGGCTTTGATGCTGGCCGTGGCGCTGGCGTTTTCCAGCACAGTGTTGGCGGCTAAAGTACTCGAAGGCAAACGCGAGATCCGTGCCTTTCATGGCCGGGTTGCCATAGGTATTCTGATTGTGCAGGATTTATTGGCTCTACTGGTAATGAGTCTGGCCAATGGCACTACACCATCACCCTGGGCTCTGTTGGTGTTCGGTTTGCCGTTGTTGCGGCCGGTGTTATACAAATTGCTTGATGCCAGTGGCCATGAAGACTTACTGATTTTATTCGGTTTAATGCTGGCCCTGGTCATAGGCGGCAAGGGGTTTGAGCTGGTGGGGCTAAGTTCAGAGTTAGGTGCACTGGTGTTTGGTGCCTTGTTAGCTAAGCATGCCAGGGCCGGCGAGCTGTCTAAATCGTTGTGGAGTATTAAAGAGTTTTTCCTGGTTGGCTTCTTTTTGCAAATTGGTATAGATGGCTTGCCTGATGCCAACGCCTGGCTATTTGCCGGTGTGATGTCGTTATTGCTGCCGGTAAAAGCAATATTATTCTTCCTGTTATTGATCTTGTTTAAACTGCGGGCACGCAGCGCATTTTTAACCAGCATCAGCCTGACAAATTACAGTGAGTTTGGTTTGATTGTCGCAAGCGTAGTCTTACCGGAATGGCTAATTCCGCTGGCGTTAACGGTAGCGATATCTTTTGTTATCTCTGCCCCTCTTAATCGCATGGCGCACCCGCTGTATGAAAAGCTCTGCCACAGATTGCTGAAATTTGAGCGCAATATTCATCACCCTGACGAGCAGCCTGTGTCGCTGGGGGATGCGGACGTATTAATTATGGGTATGGGGCGTACCGGCACGTCGGCATACAATTACCTGCAAACCAGCCGGAAAATTATTGCCATGGACTCCGATCCGGCTAAAGTAGCCGAACATCAGCAAAAGGGCATTAATATTTTTTATGCCGACGCTGAAGATCAGGTGTTTTGGCAAGGCCTGGATTTTGGCAAAGTTGAAGCAGTGATCTTAAGTATGAATGATGTAGAAGCCAAAATGATTGCAGCAAAAAAACTGCGAAGTGCTGGTTTTGGCGGTTTTATCGTATCGCATAGTATGCATGATGATGAGGCTCGTGACATTATTGCCGCCGGTGCCGACCAAACCTATTTAACCATGGCTGAAGCCGGTGTCGGTATTGCCGAGCATGTTAAGCAGCACTGTTTTACATTAAAGGCGTGAATACAAAAACAATAAAGGCGCCACTAGGCGCCTTTATTCTGGAATGTCGTTTATTAGCTTGCGCTACGCTCTTGAATAGCAGCAATAATGGGTGATGAACCGAAGCCGTTGCTGTTAGCCCATTCTACATCACCTGAAGCGGCAACCTGGCTGCCTGGTAACTGGCTGATGATAAAGCCTGCAGCATCTGCAGCGTTGTGTTTTATAGCGTGGCGAACCAGTGGTAAACCGTCACATACAATACCATCGTATACGTTACGCAGACGTAAGCGGTTGTCAGACAAGGTTTTACGCAGGTTGTTTTTGCTGTCAGCAGCTACATAAGAACAAATAGATTGTGCTAACTGCTCGTTGGCAGCAGCAGGAGCGCTGATAAATGAAGTTGCGGCAATAACAGTAGCTAAAGTGATTAATTTGGCTTTCATATTCGAGCTCCAAAATGTGAGTTAATTTACAATCATTAATGCAACAGCAGTTGCAGAACACGAAAGGACATAAGGCATGTCGTTTAACTCTGGCAGAGCAGAATAAACATCGCACTTAGCGACGGCAGCCCAGCTATCGTAGATGCCTTACGGCAACCCTTAGACCTGAAGCTTTGCGTGTACACCCTTTCGGGAGACTTGCCTTTCGAGCGTGCGCATTCTAATTAACGCTGGTTTTTTATGCAAGCTTAATTTGCCTTGGAACAAAAATATTTTTAAATTAACGGCTTAGTCCAGAGAAAGATTGACGCTGAGTAGTGCTGTCACCACATGTCGCCAGCGTTGGTACAGCTTGTCGGCTTCGTCGCTGCTTAGCAAGGGGCTAAGTTGCCAGTCGCTACGCCAAACGGCATGCATGTCATGCACACTGCGATAAATACCCAGCTGCAACGCCACCAGAAATGCTGCGCCCATAGCGGTGGCGTCGGTAGTTTGGCAGCGCTCTACCTGTTGCTGGGTGATATCGGCCAGTGCCTGCAAGAACCAGCGGTTGCTTGTCATGCCACCATCTACCCGCAGTTTTTGTACGTTAATACCATCTTGCTGCACAGCTTGCAGTAAATCCCGGCTTTGATAGGCGACACTGCGTAGCGCAGCGGCAGCTATGTGCGCGCGGCCACTGTCTCGGGTCATGCCAAATAAAGCCGCCTTTACTTCAGGTTGCCAGTAGGGTGCACCTAAGCCGGTAAAAGCAGGTATTAGCAACTCAGTTTGTTGATAATCAACGTGCTGCGCCAGTGCTTCGCTCTGGGCTGCAGTAGCAATAATGCCCAATTGGTCACGCAGCCATTGCACTGTGGCACCGGCCATAAAAATACTGCCCTCCAGTGCATAGGTGCTTTGGCCGTTTAAGCGCCATGCTACGGTACTCAGCAGTTTATGCTGGCTGTGTAATACCGTATCGCCGGTATTTACCATAGTAAAGCAACCGGTACCAAAGGTGCTTTTGCTCATACCTGCTGCAGTACAAGCCTGGCCTAGCAGTGCACTTTGCTGATCGCCGATCATGCCAAGAATGGGGATTGTCGCCCCTAGCAGCTCAGGTGAGCTCATACCAAAATGGGCAGTGTTATTTTCTACTGTTGGCAAAACTGCAGCCGGGACATTAAACAGTGTTAGCAGCTCGTCATCCCAGCATTGGTTATGGATGTTAAACAGTAAGGTACGACTGGCATTGCTGGCATCGGTTGCATGGACTTTGCCCGCAGTTAATTGCCAGAGTAAATAGCTATCAACGGTACCAAAGCACAGCTCGCCGCGCTCAGCTTGCTGCCTGGCTCCGGACACATTATCTAATAGCCAGCAAAGTTTTGTCGCCGAGAAATAGGGGTCGACCAACAAACCGGTTTTTTGCTGCAACAACGCCTCAACACCGGCATCTTTTAGCTGCTGGCAGTGGGCTGCTGTGCGTCTGTCCTGCCAGACAATCGCCGGGTACAACACGTTGCCTGTGTGTCGGTGCCACAACAAACTGGTTTCGCGTTGATTGGTAATACCAATACCGGCAATATCGGCAGCACTTAGCGACGCGCGGTGCAGCGCCTGCCGAATACAGTCCAGTACACTGTGCCAAAGTTGCTTGGGATCCTGCTCGACCCAACCGGGCTCTGGATATGTAAGAGGCACCTCTTGCTGTGCGCTGGCCAGAGGTTGCATTGCAGCGTTATAAATAATCGCGCGGCTGGATGTGGTGCCCTGATCGATGGCCAGAATATATTTTGACATGGCGTAAGCTTTTAACGTTATGCTTAAGTTATTGTTCAGCCTAGCAGCAAACTGCAACGCTGCCTATCACCTGTGAATGGAGTCCTTATGATTGTTACTTTTAGATCCAAAGCCAGCGGCGATTTAATTTACTTTAAAGATGCCGCGTTAAAACTATTACAGTTGATGGGACGTGATGACAAAGTGCCCTCCGCACTTTATGCAGACGACGTTGGTCCTGCACTGATGCAACTGCAACAAGGCTTAGCGGCTATTGCCGATTCAGAGCGGGAAAAAGCCGAGCAAGCCGAGGCAGCTAATGCTAATCAGCACGCTGGCGGCAAAGAGCATGTTAGTTTAACGGTGCGCGCTGTGCCGCTGCTCGAAATGCTGCAAAAAGCGCAGAAGAAACACTGTCCGGTGCAATGGGAATAAAGGGCTAGGTATTAGCCGAGTGCCGAGGCAAGATTAACCTGACTTCTAAGCCAGGCCCTTGATTACGTAGGCTGATACTGCCGCCATGTGCTTCAATAATATCGCGGCATAACGTAAGCCCGATACCGGAACCACCCCTTTTGCTGGTATAAAATGGTACCAGCGCATGTTGCAGTTGCTCTTCGCTCATGCCGCCGCCACCATCTTGCAACGTAATAAATAGCTGCTGTGGGCTTTCATCAAACTGTAGCGTGATAAGCTCAGGGGCAGAGCCGGATTCATGGGCATTTTTCAGCAAGTTCAAAAGTAACTGCTGTAGCTGCGCGCTGTCAGCTTGCCATGGCAGTTGTGGCAGGTCACCGACGAGTTCGAATTCATATAAATCGTGCAACTGATTTATCAGCCGCGGCCAGTTAACCGGGCTAAGGTGCGGTTGCGGCAATTTAGCAAATTGAATATAAGCTTGTACAAACTGGTTCAATGCCATGCTGCGCTCACTTACGCTGCTAAATAACTGTGCCAGTTCAGTTTGTTGTAGCTGCAAAGCGCGTTGCTCACCGGAATAAGCTAATGATGATAGCGGTGCCAACGTATTGTTTAATTCATGGCCAATCACGCGCAGTAATTTTTTCCAGGCGCTGAGCTCTTCGCGTTGAATTTCGCGCGTCATAGGTTTTAACAGATATAAATGATGCTGCTTTTGGTTTAGCTGAAATTGGCTTTGCGCCAAATGCCAGATGCTGTGGTCCGGCAAATGCAATAAGCCTTGCTGTCGGCTGGCTATGGCCTGTGCCAGAGTGGGCAGGGCTGTGGTGCTGTCAGCCAGCTTGCTGCCGTTTAAGGCTTTGCCGGCGTTAAGCAGTTGCCGCGCGGCCGGGTTTGTCATCAATACGGTATCTTGCTCGTCGGTTAGCAACAACGCCGTGGGGCTGCTTTGCAGCACCGTATCAAGTAGCAACTCACGCTGATACAACGTGGCCCGCTCACTGCGCAATTGCGCCGACATGGTGTTTAAACTTTGTGCCAACGGCGCCAGCGCATTGATTTTTAATTGATTCGCGCCAGTATTAAAACTGCCATCCTGCAGGTTTTGCGCATGCAGATTAAGTGCGGTAATTTCTTGTAATAACGGCCGCAGGCATAAATGCTGTAATAGCGCCAATAAGATACCGGCACTGCAGATGGCCGCGCTGACAACGCTATTAGCGCCAACCAGACTAAACTGTGCCGCCAGTGCCACCAGGGTTAGCAGCAGGCACAACAGGTTAAGTCTGCTTTGGCTGTCGGGCCGTTGCCAGCGCCGTTTCAATGCAGAACATAGCTGCTTAAGGGGCATCAATGCCGTAATACTCCATGCGCCGGTACAGCGCCTGCCGGCTGATCCCCAGCTGTTTTGCTGCCCGGGACACTATGCCACCGGCCTGCAATAATGCCTGGCGCAAGTGCTCGCAATCTATATCATCCAGCGCCCGCTTATTGGTGCTGCCAGTTTCGGTTAACCCCAGATCGCTGCTATGTATTTCGTCGCCCTGACTTAACAGCAAGGCCCGTTGACAGACATTTTGTAGCTCGCGCACATTGCCGGGCCAGTTGTGGCTGAGCAGCAGCTGTTCGGCGGTATGGCTTAAGGCTTTTTTACCGGCCAGAAAATACTGTGCCAACGGCAGGATATCGTCAGGTCGTTTGGCCAGAGCCGGCAGGTCCAGTTGCACGACATTGATACGGTAATATAAATCCTGGCGAAATTCGCCACGGTTGATGGCTGAGGCTAAATCACTGTTGGTGGCGCTGATTAATCTGACATCTGTTTTGCGGGTAACACTGGAACCTAAACGTTCAAATTCGCCGGTTTGCAGCACGCGCAACAGCTTGGCCTGGCCGGCCAGCGACAAATTGCCAATTTCATCCAAAAACACACTGCCACCATCGGCTGCTTCAAAGCGGCCAATGCGGGTTTTGTTTGCACCACTGTACGCACCTGCCTCAGCGCCAAACAGCTCGGCCTCCATTAAATCTGCCGGTAGGGCACCCATATTTACTTTAATAAACGGCTTATCTTTGCGTGGAGAGTTGGCATGCAACACATTGGCAATGCCTTCTTTGCCCGCGCCATTGGGGCCGGTGATCAACACGGCTGCCTGCGAAGGCGCCAATTGCAGAGCCATCTGCAGCAATTGCTGCATTTGGCTGCTGGCGAACACCAAACCGCATAACTCTTTACCGGCAAAGGCGGCACTACGGGCTTGCTCAGTGCGTTGCTGCTGTTCGGTTAGCTGTTTAAGTTTGAGGGCATTGGCGACAGTAAGCAGCAAGCGTTGGTCGTCCCACGGCTTGGCGATATAGTCGGTCGCGCCGGCTTTAACCAGCTCAACTACCATTTCCAATTGCGTCCAGGCGGTCATTAGTACTATTGGAATAGCTGGATAACGCTGGCGTAGCTGATAAAACAGGCTTTGGCCCTGAGCGCCCTGCATTTGGCCGGCACTGAAATTCATATCCTGCAATATCAAATCAATATTGTGCTGGCTTAGCAGCTGCCAGGCCTGCTCAGGCGAGTTGGCGCACAACACCTGATAACCCTGCAATGCAAACAGCGTTTGCAGGGCCTGACAGATTGGCTGATTGTCATCAATTACCAATAATTTTAGCATAGTTTATAAGGCTTTAGTGGCAGTGGCCGGTGACACCCGGGTAGCAATGGCAGCAGGATACCATGTGGCTACTGTGACACAAAGTAGCAGTACCGCTATCGTTATCATAGGCAGATACCAATTTAATGACGGTATAGAAATGACCTGTGCCAGCGCCTGATTAAGCCACAAGGCCAGCACCACCCCCAGCATGGCGCCTAAGGCCGTACACAGCCAGTTCTCACTGAGTAACTCGACTAAAATTAAGCTTTTACTGGCACCCAGTGCGCGTTTAATACCAATCTCCTGTTGGCGTTTCAGCGCATGAAAGTGAGTGCTGCTATAACTTGATACCATAGTCACCAATAACATCAGCGCACTTAATATGGTCAGCAACATCGCCAGGCCATATTCGTTTCGGTACAGGCGCTGATGCTGCTCGGCCAGCGAGCGAATATGGAAGATTTCGATATTTGACTCAACGTTCTGTAACACAGTGGCCAGCTGTTGCCTTACGGCGTCGGTTTGCGCTGGTGTAGTGCGCAGTAAAATGCTGTAGCCCCAATCAACACCATAGGGTGGGGCGACCTGTACGCTGTTATACATAATATGGTCGCCACTGCGCTGACCGTAAAAATCGCTGATAACCGCTGCCACCCGGCCGCGGTTAAGCTGTTGGCCCACCGCTGGCGAACCAGCAAACAGTTTGTCTGCCAAACTTTGGGTTATTATCACGTCCGGGGCGCCCGGAGCGTCCAGCGATACCGAGTGAAGCGGTAGTTCACCCTGCAGCACCTGACTGTCCAGTACGTTAAAAAAGTCCGGCGAGACAAAATACATCGGCACGGTAGACACATTGGTACGTTCTTGTTGCTCTACCACATAGACATTGCCGTTATTGCCGCCCTGCATAATGGCAGACTGGTTTGAATAAGCCGCGGCGATAACACCGGGGATGGCTTGTACCGCACTGAGTTGCCGGTTTAGCAACTCTTCCAGCGCCGGATATACCCGCAGCGGTGCTGTCGTGGGTTTTAGCTGTACCAGCAATATATTGTCTAAATCCAGCCCGGTAGGTTGGTTAAGCTGTTGTTGGGTTTGCTGCGCCAGTAACACACTGTTTAACAGCAGGGCCAATGTCATCGCCAATTGCAATAATAATAAACTGGTGACCACTTTACGGCTGAACAATACTTTACAGAGTAAATAAAATGACATAGCCATTATTCCTTAAGCTGCTGATTTAACGAACCAAACGATGCACGAAGCGATGGGTACAGCGTAACCAGATAACTACAGACAAAGGCAATAGCCAATAAACTGAGCAGCAGTGGCAGATCCCAACTGGAAAACAACCGGTTACTGGGTAGCAGCTGATTCATCAGTTTGATGCCGGCATAGCCGGTTAGTAGCGCGCCCACAATAGTGAACAATGCCATAAGCATTACATCAGCCAACATCTGCAGTTGCAGTTGCGCCCGGCTGGCGCCCAGTGCACGGCGCAGGCTAAATTCGTACTGGTTACTTAAATAACGGTTTAACGACAGATGACTGGCATTAAATAAACACACCAGCAAAAACAGTAGTGTAACCAATGCAAAGGCTTTGATATCGCTACTTTCACCGCCAAAGTAGTGCACAATATCACGCATAGCAACTAACTGATTATTCGGCACTGACGGATGGCGGCCGGCGGCTTTTTCATCTTGCACCAGATTGTGCATAAACTGACGATAAGCTTGTTGTTGGGCCGGTGTATCTAATTGCACCCAATACTGTAGTTGATGCAATGCGCCGCTGCGGCCTTGCGTACTTAACTGGCGATAGTCGGTATCATCAAAGGTTTGTGACTGGCTGTTCGACAAATAATTCATGTCGTAACCGGTTTCCAGTGGCAGGTAAATATCGTCAGCGTCACTTAAATGATTACGATGATTGGCGTCGTACAGTCGGGGCAGCATTTGCCAGCTGTCCAGTACGGCACTTACCGTAACATCGCGTTCATCGAGTAATAATGTTTCACCGACCACATCAGTGCGACCGAACAGCTTTTCAGCGCTGGCTTTGGTTAAGATCACCTCAGCGCGCGCACTGTTATCCGGCCAGATACTGCCGTGCAATACCGGCACGTCAAACATGCTGAAAAAATCACGCTGAGTAATACGGATACTCACCGGTAACGGCGCTTGCTCAGCGGTTTGACGCAAATAGCCATCCGCGCTGTACATGGCTGAGGCTTTGCTTGGGATGTCGGTTTGGCTGAGTTTTTCCACATTGCTATAGCTAAGCACACTCGGTGGCTTACAATCGTTACACTCATAGGGTGCCATTAATGCCATCGGAAAAAACAACTTGTCGCTTTTGTGCGGCAGTGGGTCGCTGTTTAGCTGATAGTAAAAGGTGGCATTGGCAAAAAACACCCCCAGCCCCACGCTTAATATAAAAATGGTTAACGCATAAGGCAGCGGGGCGCGCTTAATACCCTTAAAGCTGACTTTCAGATAATAAACAAACTGTTCCATATTGTGCCCCTTAAGCGCTGTGTGCGGCCAATGGTTCATACAGGGTGCTGTCGTGCAGCTGACCGTCGATGATCTGAATATTGCGTCCGGCGCGGCGGGCCTGATCCGGGTCGTGCGTTACCATTAAAATGGTGCAGCCTTGCTGGTTTATTTGCTCTAGCAGCTCCATCACCTGGCGTGCCATTAACGAGTCGAGGTTACCGGTAGGTTCATCAGCCAGCAAAATACGCGGCTGTCCGGCAATGGCGCGGGCAATGGCTACCCGTTGCTGCTGGCCGCCGGATAGCTGCCCTGGCAGATAGTCGCGCCGTGCATGCAGGCCTACCAGTTCCAGCGCTTGCTCGATGCGTTGTTTGCGCGCGCTGGCGTTTAAACCGCGATAGCGCAGTGGCAGCTCGATATTGTCATAAATGCTGAAATCTTTTATCAGGTTAAAGCTTTGAAAAATAAAGCCTATTTTTTCATTGCGCAGTTTGGACAGCGCCGCATCCGACAACCCCTTCACCGATTGGCCATCCAGCAGGTAGTCGCCGCTGTCAAAGCTTTCCAGCGTGCCAAGAATATTCAGTAGGGTAGATTTACCCGAGCCTGATGGGCCGGTTAAAGCGGCGAATTCGCCTTCATTCACTTGCAGGTTAACCTCACGCAGGGCGTGCGTTTCTATCAGTTCGGTGCGAAAAATTTTGCTCAAATTGGTTAGCGTTATCATTATTTATTCCTTGCTGTTAGCCTGTTTAATTCAGATTTACCCGTTGCTGATCTTTAAAGTCACTCAGGTTAGAGATTACCCATTGCTCGCCCTCCGTCGCGCCGCTAAGTATTTCTACCCACTGCACCGACAGCGCACCCAGTTCGATATTTTTACGCAATGCCTGATTATCCTGTACCTGATAGGCCTGGCGGCCACCGCCAGAGCTGACAAAGTCACCGCGGGCAATTTTCAGCACATTGCTTTTGTGCTCCAGGACTACTCGCGCGGTTAAACGCTGACTTTGCCGCAGCTGTGTACTGTCGGCCTCGCTAAAGCGCACCCGGGCTGTAACCTGGTTATTGCGCACTTCAGCCGCTATGGTGCTGATTGCGCCGCTAAGTTGCTGGTTGCCTATGCTTACTTCAACTTGTTGGCCGGCGGCTAAATCGCGGGCATAACTTTCCGGTACCGCCAGCTCTGCTTCGTATTGGCTTAAATCAATTACCGTTAGCAACGCCTGGCCCGGCAATACATGGCTTTGTTGCTCGGTAAGCCAGTTACCCAGCTGGCCGGTAACCGGCGCGGTGATATTGAGCGCGGCCACTTTACGCTGTAGCTCATCTACCACCAGCTGCTGGCGGTGAATGTCCTGCGCGCGTGAGCTGTGCTCAAACGCCAGTTTGTCTTTAGCCAGCTCAACTTTGCGTTTGGCATGGTCAAATTCCAGCTCGGCTTTGGTTAAATTGTCTTTGGCAATATCAAAATCCAGCGCACGTATCACGCCCATTTCAATCGATTGATTAGCCCGTTGCAGCTCACGTCGTGCCGCCAGCAAATTCACCTGAGCATTGTTCATCACTTGTTCGATATCCAGTTGCTGCTCGCGTGCCGCCAACACAGACCGCTCGGCTTCACTTTGCATACCGGCCAGCACCGCTTGCTGTTGCTGTAAATCGTTTTGCAACGCCGGGCTGGTAATGGTGGCGAGTAAATCGCCCAGCGTAACGGCTTCGCCCGGTTGCTTAAATAACTGCACCTGGCCGGTTTCCTGGCTGTACAGGGTAGGGGCGTTGGCGGCGACAATTCGGCCTTGCACCGCGATATCGCGTACCAAGTCGCCGCGCTCTACTGTGGCAAACTGCATTTGATTACGTGGTAATACTAAGCTGGCGCTTTGCCCCACAGATTGAAACAACACTAATGCCAAAGCCAGACCGATGGCGGCGAAGGCGACAGCAGGCAGATAGCGGCGCAGTGCGCTTTTGGCCGGCCGCTGAATAATATTGTCTTGTTGCTCTGTACCTTGAATCATTTGTTGTCCTGCTCTATTGCTTATACCAGCTTTTAGCAGGTTTAGTGCCAACTATTAAATTACTGATTTAAATGTATAAAATTGTTTTTCTTCACCGTTTCGCCGTGTCCGCGTACAGTTAAACTGTCCGCAACGTCGTTGCGGACAACTATTGCCAAAACAATTGCTTAACGTAGAATCAGCTTAGGAGAATTAACAGCGTACCAAACAAGATGGATGTATCAGCAGGGCAGTGTGATAACTGCTATAGCACCTTACAAGGCGATTTTTGCCATCACTGTGGCCAGGAAAAGAAGAGCTATATCCGCAATGTTGGCGGGGTAGTAACGGAGTTTTTTGGTGAATTCAGTAATTGGGACACCCGACTCTGGCGCACTCTTATTCCGCTATGGTTTATGCCCGGTTATTTAAGTCGTCGTTATGTCAACGGCCACCGCGTGCCTTATGTGCCGCCGCTGCGACTGTACCTGTTTACCTCGATTATTGCTTTTCTGATCTTTGCTAAATTTATGCCCGATCCACAGAGCACTGCAAGCCCTACTGAAGCAGTAGCGGCGCAGCCGGCACAAGACGCAGGGCAGGCTAAAGCAATCTTTTCTGACGTAATAACTGACGTCAATCGCGACCTGCAACAAGACCATAGCACTGGCTTTTTTTCCGATAAAACGCAACAAGAGTTTGATGCGAAAGTAGAGGCTATCGTCGCCAACCCTAAGCTGGCGATAAATAAGTTTTTTAGCCTGGCACCGCAAATGATGTTTGTACTACTGCCGCTGTTTGCCTTGCTGCTAAAGCTGCTGTACATCCGCTCAAACCGCTACTACATGGAGCATTTAATTGTGGCATTGCACAGCCACAGCTTTATTTTGCAATTTTCTGTGCTGTATCTGGCCCTGCAAGCGCTGGCGGGCAGCATCAGCTTGCCCTGGCTGCTTACAGTTATTGATTGGTTGGCTACTGCTATCCTGATTTGGATCCCGACTTATTTGCTGTTATGCCAAAAAAGTTACTACCAACAACGCTGGGGTAAAACCGTGCTGAAATTCTGGCTAACCAGCTCGTTATATAATGTGCTGTTTATGTCAGCGGTGATGGGGTTAATTATTTTAAGTATTTTGTGGGCTTAAGTGGGTAGCGCTAAAAGATAAAGCTTAAAGTTTGCGCTGCACCGGACAGCGGCCTGCTATCTTTAATGCCAATATCAACAAGTAACAGGCGGCCGGAAAATGGCGCAATTACTAGATGTCGTTATCGGCAGTTTTCTTGGCAGCAGTGTGGTAACGGCATTACTGGGCGTGCTGTTTTTACGCCGCAATAAAACTATTGAAACGCAGATAGAAGCCCAGTTTAACCAAGGGCTTAAAGTGTTTGAATCCACCCGCAGCTGGAAAGAGCAGGCGCTAGCAGAGCTGTTTGGCCCGCTGCAAATGCAGCTAGAGCGCACCAAGCGCGCGTTTGAACG
Source organism: Rheinheimera gaetbuli (assembly GCF_054781935.1). Classification (NCBI taxonomy): domain Bacteria; kingdom Pseudomonadati; phylum Pseudomonadota; class Gammaproteobacteria; order Chromatiales; family Chromatiaceae; genus Rheinheimera; species Rheinheimera gaetbuli. The sequence continues at coordinate 1,822 of NZ_BAAGTL010000025.1, read as the reverse complement.
CTGGGACAATAAAAACCTGCACTTGGAAGCCGAGGTAATTCAAAAAGGCAATATAGCCATCCGCGATTTACTGCTGGCCAAAGGTCATTTAATCCCGGCACAGCTAATGGTGCATGCCATCGCGCTGATAGAACATTACGATGCCTGGATAGAAGCCTATAACCGCATTCGAAACGACACCACGCTAAATGCACGAACCGACTTCGTATTCGTCGGCCCGGCAGGTTACCCATTCCCGGCTAAATCAGAGCAGGCGTTTAAAGACCAGTTTAAAGCGTTACAGCATGAACTGTATGGCGTGTGAAAATAGGTTCAATCTTGCGGGTTTTGTTGTCTGTTGCAAAGAATTGCCACTCCAGAACTTGGTTTAAAAAAACTTAAGTGTAATGTCCGTTAAGTGCCAAAAGCGGACAATCTGTAACGAATAATGTTAGCATCCAGCGAATAGAGATTAGGATATTTTCGGATGTTCGTCGTGATGTCAGATTTATGGCTGAAATGATGTGGGTGGAACTTGAGTAATCGCTTTAAGCCTATTTATATATTGTATTTTTTTTGCGTTAGTTGGTTGGTTGGAATTGCAGTAGCTTTGTTTCGACCAGATCCAATAATCGAAAATGTATTTCAAGAACTGACGCCAGACAGTCATTACACTGTTCTTGAACAGTACCATGTTAAACATGAGTTTGAGCAACGTGGCAACTTAGGTGCGATGTACAGTTGTCTACGCGAATACAAATGGTCGAGTAAGCGAAAGCCTAAATCACCAAACGACGTGGCTATTGGTAAATGGTTGAAACTAAAGTTATTAAATTATGTCCTCCGAATGAAGATAAGCGAGGGCGAAGCTTATATGATTGAATTTACAGAAGTGGATAATAAAGGAAATGAAGTAGAAAGCTCTAATAGTTACTCTGTAAACTGCGACCTATCCCTATTAAATAGTTAATTTGGGTAAATGGTGTTGTAATACTGTCGCATGGCGCGAGAGGTTAACTCTGGACCTCTATTGCACGATGCCAACCATAATTATTTCTCCTTATATACGGGAGAACTGTTATGACACATTCACCTTGGAACAAAGATCGTTTAGTTGGGCAGAAAAGACCACTTCAGATATCTCATATCTGGGGCATTCGAATAAGACTGGAGTTAGAAGGAAAGACTCGAGATCTGGCACTTTTTAACTTAGCGCTTGATAGTAAACTTCGGGGTTGTGACCTAGTAAAACTCAAAGTAGCGGATGTCACTTGCGGGCGCTCGATTCTCAGCAGAGCACATGTAGTACAGCAAAAAACCGGGACGCCGGTGCAATTTGAGATTACGAGCGGTACTAGAGCAGCTGTGGCGGATTGGATAAGAAAGGCCAATTTACGTAGCAGCGATTACCTTTTCAAATCGCGAGTACTTTCATCTCAACATATCTCGACGAGGCAATATAATCGTATATTTCATGGATGGATAAGCAAATTAGCGCTTGACGACTCTCTTTACAGTACCCACTCGATGAGAAGAACCAAGCCATATCTTATCTACAAGAAGACAAAGAACCTCAGAGTAATTCAGCTTCTGCTTGGACATAAGAAGTTGGAAAGTACAGTCCGTTATCTAGGTATTGAAGTTGACGACGCTTTAGAGATTTCTGAGTCAATTGAAGTTTGAGCGATTCAGGGCTGCAATTGCAGTGATTGGAAGGCGTGCGGATTTTGAACCTCAAGTATGGAGAGAGATACAAGCTGACCATCAAGATCTAAATAACTGATCCTAACTCTGATACACCCGCTGTAAACCATGACCACCTCCTGGAAACGGAGCTGCGTTA
>NZ_BAAGTL010000024.1:0-296474 GCF_054781935.1 Rheinheimera gaetbuli | reverse complement strand
CTATGCGAGAGTAGTTCACCGCCAGGCTCCTCATCAAGTAAAAAGCCCGTCTCGAAAGAGTCGGGCTTTTTGCTTTGCGTCGCCCTGGTGGTGAACCTGCCCGAGCCAGCGAACGCTATGCGACCAGTTCGTCCGGAACTAACTGGGACAGCCAACGGCTGGCCGCGAAGCGGCGAACCTCATGGACGAGGTGAGCAATGTAGTTCACCGCCAGACGTTCACCGCTGGTAGGCCAGCCCCGCAGCCTCCCCATTAAGTAAAAAAGCCCGCAATGCGGGCTTATTTAGCTAAGATGATGGTGATATTTCCACTGTTTAGAATCGTTGCAGGCTGCCCATAGAGTCAAAACGCCAGTGCGGCTGTTGCAGCGCTTTCAAATAAGCACCTGCTTTATCTAATTCAATCGCTTTAATAAAATGGTTATTCTGATCAAGAAAGATTAACCATTGTTTTGCTGTAGTTGTCAGTTGGCTATCTTCGACATATTTGTGCATACCAACATAGGCAGGAGCGGGTTTTTTCCAGCCTTGCTCTACTTTAAATATAAACCGGCTTTGATAATCCAAATGCAAGAAATTGGCTTGCTGCACAGCAGATAACTGATGTTTATTGCTAATAACAACTTGAGCGATAGCCGTGCTGCGATTTATCAGTTGCTCAACCTGATTGTTGCGGCTAACAGCAGCTTTAGGTTGACTAATAGCCTGGCTAAGTGGCAATGCTATTTCTAACGAAAACAAGGCTATTTCATAGCTATCTAACATAGCCTGCAGACCTTTTTCGTCCTGACAGTTACTCGGCGTTATCAACGTCTTTAGACTGGTGCTGGTTAGTTTCTGGTCAAATTTCAGCAGCCACTCGATTTCATCGCTATGTACTGCTTGTTTTAATAAACTGAGCAGTCTGCTGCGATGTTTGTCCGTTAAGCTGCGAACGTCTTCCCCTTCTATCGGTTGTTCCTTGCATTGCATGTAAAACGTATTAATAGCGTTTGAGTACAAAACGCTGCTGACGGCTGATTGCAGCGTACGTTTTTCAGAGGTGGAATAACCACTGGCAGCTGCCGGAATGGCTACCAAAGTAGAAAGAAGAGGGAATAAAATTAACATAAATGCGCTATCTGAATAATTCTGGCGGCACCTTAGCCTGTGTTGATAAAAAAGGAAAGTGAATACTGGTGTGAGCAGTTGCAGTACAGACCGACTGCGTTCAGATCCAACAAAATTTTAGTTGGATGGCTACTAAATCGATATAACTTTTTCTATTGTTAAGCCCGCTGAGCTGTAACAGCTGCGGCCAATTTAGCCCTTGCCATAAAAGTGGGCAAAGCAGTTTGCTCAGTTCAGCCGGTAGGCGCTGATAATGTACGTTGAACCAGCTTAACAGCAGGTGACTGATTAGCTCGAACGGTCGCTTACCTTCACTAAACAACTTTAGTTGCTCCAGCTCTGCCGCACTGAGTGCTGGCAGCTCTGGCGGTGTTGCCAGCGCGATGGCCAATTCAGCGCTTAACTGCGGGTATAGTAATGGCAGATTACTGTATAAGGCGGCGCTGAAACTCTGCTGCAGGCGTTGGCAAATCTCAGCCGGGCCGGTAACAGCTTGCAGCATTAGTATCGAATATTCAGCACTGGCTTTGTCAGTGCTGCTGCCCAAGCGTACCGGCGTATAACCGCCTTGCTGCCAGAATTCTAATAATCCTGCTGTCGCGCCGAAGCTAGTGCCGAGGTATGCCACATCAGCCTTTTGCGCGGCTTGTTTGATATAACGCAGTAACTGAGTCCCCAGCTGCTGTCGTTGTAACGCCGGTTGCACACTGATGCGCATTACCCGCCACAGTGCAACGCTTGCCAATTGCGGTTCAGCCAGATGAAATGCCAGACTCTGTGCCAATAAATGGCCCTGCACACGGCGTTCGCCATGATACACCGCTGTTGCCAGCTCCGGTGCCAGTTCGCCTTCACTGCTGATTAAGGCGCACGCCAGTACCTGATTATCCTGCTCCAGGGTTATAACCTGTAGCAAAGGGTTATCCAGCAGCGCAGCCAGATCTCTTACTTGCGTTTGATAATGGGCCTGGCTTAGCAGATGAAAGACCTGCTGCAGCTTTAGTGGTGTGTTAAGCCAGTCTGCGGCTTTATAGTGGCCGACATTTAGCGGTGCATTGGCAGCGTAAGTTGGCTCGCCGACCGGCTGTTGCAGCAAGAAACCGGCAAAGATCAGCTGCTCTAACGGATCTGCGGTCTGGTAACGCACCGGTTGTTGCAATTGCAGCTTTTTCCAGCCCGGGCACTGTGTCGTTAAATGCTGTTGGAACCTTAACTGAAAACCGCGGCCGGTACCTTCATAGCCATGTTCGGTAGTGGCAAACACTATACGGCTGAAACGGGCTAACAGCTGCTGCAACACCGGCGTTGGTATCGCGGCGGCTTCATCTATCAGCAGTAAATCGGCGCGGTTGTTGCTGCGCAGCAGTTGGTCAAAAGGCACAAACTGCAATAGCTGATGCTTCGCGGGGTCGGTTAATTGCTGAAAATGCTGCAAGGCGGTTTGCGCTGCCAGTGGTGACGGTGCGGTAATGATTATCTGCTTACCCGAACTAGCCAACTGAGCGGCGGCGATACCCAGCGCAGCAGATTTGCCTCGGCCACGGTCGGCAGTTATTACCAAAGGCCGGCGCCTGTGACCATGAACCACATGCATGATGCTCTCAACTGCCGTTTGCTGCTCAGTACTGATATAAGGTGCGGTTATTTTGTTAAGCGGCGCTGCAGCGGGCCAGCTAAGCTGACGGCTAAGCTGTTCGCCGTCAATGACAACGGCATTTTGTTGGGCTAATTGCAGTAGCCAAAAAGCGACAAAATGGCCCTGATGTTCAGCGGCATCAACAGGGTAAGGCAACAGGTTTTTGTGCGCCGGATTAGCCTGCTGTTGCCACTGCCGGAAGGGCGGACAGAGCAATAACCAGATACCTCCGGCCTTGACGCAGCCGGCTGAAGCTGCGACTAAATCAGCGTTAAAGCCGCTGAGCGCATTGATCACTAACACATCGCATTCACTGCCCAGCAGTTGATAATTTTGTTTACCGGTTAAGTTTATTGCAGCAGCCGGCGCCCCGGCGCCAAGCCAGTACAACTTGTTATAGCCAACCGTGCTGAGTAATGCTGTAGTGTGCGACAGCAGGGCATCTTCTGTGCCCTGCCAGATCACCGGCAAGCGGATATGCAACTGCGCGGCCTGTTGCTGCCACTGTTGTAGCTGAGCCAGCAGCGCAGTTAACGGCATTTAGCCAACCGCCTGCAACCGGGCATAGGCCGTGACCAGCCACTTGCTGCCCAGATCGTCAAAATTCACCTGAATGCGTGATTGGCTGCCGGTGCCTTCATAGTTCAACACTGTGCCTTCGCCGAATTTATCGTGCAGTACGCGCTGGCCCAGCTTAAAGCCGGTATTTTCAAAGGCGACATGCGAGGCGGCACTACCAAAGCGGTTAAATTGGGTGGGCCGGCTAACCTGAGTGGTCAGGCGGATTTCTTCTACGTATTCTGCCGGAATTTCACGGATAAAGCGTGACGGCTTATGATATTGCTCTTGCCCGTACAAACGACGGCTTTCGGCATGGGTTAAATACAGCTTTTTCATTGCCCGCGTCATGCCGACATAACACAGCCGGCGCTCTTCCTCTAACCTGGTCGGGTCGTCGCCACTTTGTTGGCTGGGAAACATGCCTTCTTCCAGGCCGCAGATAAACACCAGTGGAAACTCCAGGCCTTTGGCACTGTGCAGTGTCATCAACTGCACCGCATCAGAGTGTTCTTCGGCCTGATACTCACCGGCTTCCAGTGCGGCTTGTGATAAAAACGCTGCTAATGGAGTCATATCCTCAGCGCGGCGTTCATCAAAGTTCTGACAAGCAGTGATCAACTCGTTTAAGTTTTCTATCCGTGTTTCAGCTTTCTCGCCTTTTTCTGCCTGATACATGGCATATAAACCGGACTGCTTAATGGCGTGTTCGGCTTGTTCATGCAGTGGTAGCTCTGTTACCTGGCTATGCAGCTGCTCTATTAGCTGCATAAAGTTATCAATGGCAGAGGCGGCGCGGCCGGTCAGTTGTTTTTGCGCTAACATCTGTTGCAGGCTTTGCCACAGCGTTTGCTGTTGGGCGCGGGCATATTCGCGCACTTTGTTTAAGGTAGTATCGCCAATGCCGCGCACAGGGGTGTTAATAATGCGCTCCAGCGCCGCATCGTCCTGTCGGTTATTCAGCAAGCGCAGGTAGGCCAGTGCATCTTTAATTTCCTGGCGCTCATAAAAGCGCAGGCCGCCATAAATGCGGTAGTGTAAACCTTCCTGAATTAACGCTTCTTCCAGTACACGCGATTGGGCGTTATTGCGGTATAAAATCGCGGCTTCGCTTAAGCGATCGCCCTGTTTGTGCCAATCGCGGATGCGGCCAACAATAAAACGCGCTTCGTCCAGCTCGTTAAAGGCAGTGTACTGTGATATCACTTCGCCCTGAGCGCCGTCGGTCCACAAATCCTTACCCAAACGATCGGTGTTATTGGCAATTACCGCATTGGCGGCTTTTAAGATGGTTTCAGTAGAGCGGTAGTTTTGCTCCAGCCGCACAGTGTCAACATCGGGGAAGTCTTTTAAGAAAGTTTGGATATTCTCTACCCGGGCGCCGCGCCAGCCGTAAATAGACTGATCATCATCACCGACTATCATTACCTTGGCACTGCTGCCAGCCAGTAAGCGTAGCCAGTTGTACTGAATAGCATTAGTATCCTGAAATTCGTCTACCAGGATATGGCGAAAACGCTGCTGATAATGGCCGCGTACCTCGCTGTTTTGCTTTAACAGTTCAAAGCTGCGCAGCAGTATTTCGGCAAAGTCGACCAAACCGGCGCGGTCGCACATGTCCTGATAAGCGGCGTAAATTTTTACCATTTGTTGCAGGCTAAAATCGCCGCCGGCGTCTATCATGCCCGGGCGCAGGCCATCGTCTTTGCGGGCATTAATAAACCACTGAATTTGCTTTGGCGGCCAGTGCTTTTCATCCAGGTTCAGTGCTTTTAAAACTCGTTTTACCAGCCGGTACTGATCATCACTGTCGATGATCTGAAAACCCTGCGGTAAACCGGCTTCCTGATAATGCGCGCGCAACATACGGTGCGACAAGCCATGAAAGGTGCCCATCCACAGATTGTTTAAACTGACGCCTATGGTGCTTTCAATCCGGCTGCGCATTTCCTGCGAGGCTTTATTGGTAAAGGTTACTGCCAGTAAACTGAAGGGCGCTACCCGTTCTACCTGCATTAACCAGGCTAAGCGATGCACCAGCACGCGGGTTTTGCCACTGCCGGCGCCGGCCAGCACCAACATGTGTTGCGGCGGTGCCGCCACCGCATCGCGTTGTTTATCGTTCAGCCCGTCCAGCAGGTAAGATACATCCATCAGAAAGTCTCGCTAAGCATAATGGCGGCCATTATAGCAGCCCTGTGCCATGCGCCAAGTAAAGTGGGCCGGTTTTAGTGGATAAATAACCAGTTGTGTAGGCAGCTGGCTACAACAATATTTGCTTAAGCTGATAAATGTCCGTCAGGCGGATATGCGGCAGTACGCTAACGAAACCTTGATAGTGATCCAGCCAGGCGGCCTGACAACCGGCGTTTAGTGCGCCCATCACATCGGCGCGGTGGCTGTCGCCAATATGCAGTATTTGCGCCGGTGCTACATTAAGGCGTTTTGCCGCCGCAATAAACAGATCGGCATAAGGCTTCATCCGGCCATCCGGCCCGGCCTGCAAGCTGAATTCGAATAATTCGCCGATACCCATTTTATTGATGCAGGCATTACCGTTGGTAATGGCTATAAGCTTATAGCGCTTTGCCAGTGCAGACAGCAGTTGCTTTACCTGCGGCTGCACGTTAATGCGGGTGCGCTCGGCCAGAAACGCGCTGTAGGCCAATTCCGCAATTTCGCCTGCTTCACATTGTGCCAGCCCGAGGGATGTTAAGCCGGCTTCAATACCCAGCAAGCGCCAGCGGCCGATATCATGGCGAATAGCAGGATTGCCATGTGCTAGCAGGCGGCGCTGTTGCCACCAGAATTCGCTGTCTGTGTTCTGCGTTAGTGGTACATGTTGTGCCAGCGCTTGTAGCATTGCCTGCTCGGCAGCGGCAATTACCGGCGTGTTATCGTACAAGGTGTCGTCTAAATCAAAAGACAACACGCTAACCGGCTGAAGTGCTTTAAATAATTGCATATTTATGACCATGTTGCTGGTTGCAGTACTTGTTGCCACTGCACTGCTGTCAGCTGTTGACTGAACCAATTTAGCGCCTGGCCCTGGCTGTGCTTTTGCCATGCCAGATACACCGGTACTTTATCTCTGGGTATACTGCAGGCTTTGGCAATCAGTTCACCGCGTGCCAGTTCAGCTGTAACCAAATGGCTTGGCACAAAGCCGATGCCCAGCCCTTGTTTTTGCGCGTCAATTTTTGCCTGCATATTACTGACAATAACGCGCTGGCGGGTATCGAACAAGCCGGACGAGCGCTTGGGCGCGTCCAGCGCAGAGTCGGCCACGATAATAGCCGCAAACTGCTGTACATCTTCAATGCCGACAATACGATCCAGCGCCGCCAATTGGTGATGCGGAGCCACCGCAAAGACAAATTCTGCTTCACCTAATGGCAACAGATTAAACTGGCCTTTGGGTAAATCGCCGGATACGCCTACCGCTAAATCGGCGCGCTCGGTTTGCAGCGCTTCCCAGCCGCCGGCCATCACTTCCTCTTTTACCAATACTTGAGTAATTTTGCCCAACTGTAAAAACCGGCTAATCACATCCAGCAGTGGAGCATTAGGAATAATACTGTCTTTGGCAATGACTAACTGTGTTTCCCAGCCGGTATCCAACTGCTTTACCGCATTTTGCAGCTGGTTAGCAGCATGCAGCAAAGTACGGCCTTGTTCCAGCAATAGCTGGCCGGCTGGCGTTAACTGCGCCCGTTGTTTGCTGCGGTCAAACAGCGCCACGCCCAAATCTGATTCCAGTTTGGCAATGGTATAACTCAGTGCCGACGGCACCTTGTACAGCGCTTCTGCCGCTGCGGCAAAGCTGCCTTTGCGGTCAATGGCGTCTAAAGCTCGCAGCGCATCTAAACTCAGAGCATTTTGCATAACCGGCCTATCTAAAATTAAATTCAAATATTTTGAACAGTGTAGTCAAAACATTGTGTTTTTACACGGTAAATTATCCGGCTATAGTTAGCTTATCGACGCAAAGTGTGCTGTCGAGTGGCAGTAAACTTAACTTTAAACAATTTTGACAGGTGATAATATGGCAACTTCAATCGTACAAAAAATCTTAACTTCTAATGCCGGTGTTGCGGCTTTGGCACTGCGGGTACCGGTAGGTATTATTTTTGCTGCACATGGCGCACAAAAACTGTTTGGCTGGTTTGGTGGCTACGGCCTGGAAGGCACCGGCGGTTGGATGGACAGCATAGGTTTATCACCCGGTATCGTTATGGCATTTTTAGCCGGCGCGGCAGAGTTTTTCGGCGGTATCGCTCTGGTGCTGGGCCTGTTAACCCGCCCCGCGGCACTGGCACTAAGCATTGCTATGGTAGTGGCGATAGTGGCAGTGCACCTGCCAAACGGCCTGTTTATGAGCAATAACGGCTACGAATTCGGCTTAGCCCTGTTAGCCGCCAGCGTGTCACTGCTGTTTAGCGGCGCCGGTAAAGCCTCACTGGATAGCGCACTGGCCAAGCGGTTTAACTAAGGCTGAGTAGTATATAAAAACGCCCGGTTCTGCCGGGCGTTTATTTTTTCTTAGCTCTTGGATGGGCGTTATCGTATACCTTAGCTAAGTGCGCGAAATCTAAGTGAGTGTAAACCTGGGTGGTGCTCAGGTTGGCGTGGCCGAGCAGTTCCTGCACGGCGCGTAAATCCTGGCTGGATTCGAGCATATGGCTGGCGAACGAGTGGCGCAGCATATGCGGGTGTACGTGCTGGTTTAAACCCTGTTGTTTGGCCCATAACTGCACCCGTTCGCGCACATGGCGTGTGCTGATGCGTTTATGTTGTTTGCTGATAAACAGGGCGTTGGCATCCTCTTCCGGCAGCTTTGCAGTAAAAGCCGGCCGCTGCTTTAACCATTCCTGCAGTGCCTGCAGCGCTATTTTCCCTACCGGCACTATGCGCTGCTTACTGCCCTTACCGGTTACGCGCAGCAATTGTTGTTGCCAGTCGATATCGCGCAGATCGGCATTAACCAGCTCTTCTAAGCGCAAACCGGACGAGTAAAACAGCTCCAGCATGGCTTTATCGCGACAGGCGAGGATATCGTCTTTGCTGTCAAAACTGAGCAGGTGGTTCAGCTGATCAACATTAAGGTTTTTTGGCAGGCTGCGCGCCGCCTTGGGTACTGATAAATACAGCGCTGGGTTATCCGTGCGTTGGCCCTGCGCCTGCAAATAGCGGTAAAAGCTGCGCAGCGCCGCCACTTTTAACGCTATGGTGCGCGGTTTGGCACCACTGCGGCGTAAGCCGATAATATGCTGCTTTAGCTGAGCTTCACTGACATTAAGCCAGTGGCTGACGTTATCCGTAATACTTAACGCCAACTGTTGCAGCTGGCGCTGATAGCTATCCAGGGTTTTGCTACTATAGCCACGTTCAAACTGCAGGTAGTGCAAAAAAGCCTGCAGTGGCTGTTGCCACTGCGGTGTCAGCGTATTGTCAGGCGGCGTCATAAGCCGGTAGCAGCTGGGCCAGAATGATCGCCAGATGGCCGATAAACAATTTGTCCATTGCCGGTTGAAAGTGGTCATCCAGCTCGCTGCCAAAAGCCAGCAGCGCCAGTGGCTGGCTGGCACTTTGAACTAATAACAGTGCAACAGAGTGAATATGGCTGGCAAACAGGCTTTGTTGCTCTTCTTTGTTCAGCCGACCCAGATAAACTCCGTCGGCATTTAAACGGCGCGACAGCAGTAACTGATACTGAGCCGCAGTTTGCTCGTCGGTTAAACGGATCAACCGGCATTCACTGACGTGTGGCATGGCAGCAGTAAATTGCTGCAAACTCTGTTCAGCGTCGGCCAGGCTTTTGGCTTGATATAAACCCGCTTGTAACTGATTAAACGCCAAAAAAATCAGCTCGTTGTGTCGTGCAACCGACATTAACCGGGTAATGTCGTCTTCCAATGCCTGAATTTTACCGCGTTGCAGCTCCAGCTGACGTTCTACCAGCGATACACTGCCGCGCTGTTGGTGCGGCAAGCGCAGGTTTGCCAGCAACTGCGGGTACTGTTGGAAAAATTCCGGGTGGTCCTGCAAATAGTCGTACACCACTTGGGCGGCCAACAGGTCTTTATCCTTACTCAGGCTATCATTCATAGCAATATTTGTCCGTCGTATACATGTTCTGCCGGGCCGGTCATTTTTAACGGTTGGCCCGGGCCGTTCCAGCGAATATGCAGGCTGCCGCCGGGTAAATCTACCCGCACCTGCTGTTGTAATTTCTTTTGCAACTGGCCTACCACCACAGCAGCGCAAGCGCCAGTGCCGCAGGCTTGTGTTTCGCCAGCACCTCGCTCCCATACCCGTAATTTAATATGACCAGGGTTTAACACCTGCATAAAGCCGATATTAGCGCGCTCGGGGAAGCGTTCGTGTTGTTCAAACAGCGGGCCTTGTAACTGTACCGGCGCGCTGTCGAGCTCGTCTACTTCTACCACCGCATGCGGGTTGCCCATCGACACGACACCGCACAGTATAGTATGTTCTTCGGCACGCAGTATGTAGGTAAGTTCTTGTTTTTGCGCCTTAAACGGCACCCGTGCCGGGTCCAGCTGAGGCACCCCCATATTCACCGTGACCTGGCCGTCGGTTTCAACGTACAGGGTAATTTTACCGGATTTTGTGCTAACCCCAATTTTATGTTTGTTGGTTAAGCCGCGGGCGCGGACAAACTTGGCAAAGCAGCGTGCACCATTACCGCATTGCTCAACTTCAGAGCCATCGGCATTAAAAATACGGTAATGAAAATCCAACTCGGGATCATAGGGTGGCTCTACCATCAACAGTTGATCAAAGCCGATACCGGTATAGCGGTTGGCCAACGCTTTGATTTGCTCTTTGGTTAAGAACACATTTTGGCTTACCGCATCGACCAACATAAAGTCGTTGCCCAGGCCATGCATTTTGGAAAAATGTAACAACATCAGCGCCCTTAATTATTCGGTGACAACCTGTTCACCACGCCATAAATCCTGCCACTGCTCACGTTGGCGGATTAAATGTGCTTTATCGCCATCTACCAATATTTCGGCAGCGCGCGGGCGGCTGTTGTAGTTTGAACTCATGGTAAAACCATAGGCACCGGCTGAGCGCACCGCCAGCAAATCGCCCTGGGCGATGGCCAGCTCGCGGTCTTTACCAAGAAAATCGCCCGTTTCACATACCGGGCCAACAATGTCATATACGGCAGGGCTGGCGCTGCTGCTAATATCCACCGGCACTATAGCTTGCCAGGCGCTGTAAAGGGCCGGGCGAATTAAGTCGTTCATGGCGGCATCAACAATAGCGAAGTTTTTCTCCTGGCCGGGTTTTAAAAACTCTACTTTGGTTAGCAGAACGCCGGCATTGGCCATAATGGCGCGGCCGGGCTCCATAATTAGCTCCAGCTGCGGGTAACTTTGTAACCGCTGCACTACTTTACTGATGTAATCGGCCGGCGAGGGTGGTGTTTCTTTATCATAAGTAACGCCAAGGCCACCGCCGATATCAATATGGCTCAGTTTGATGCCATCTGTGGCCAGTTCGTCAATCAGCTTGAGCAGTTTTTCCAATGCCTCTAAAAAAGGCTGGGTTTCGGTTAATTGCGAGCCGATATGGCAATCTACACCTACCACATCCAGGTGGCTGTAGCTGGCCGCCAGCCGGTAAATATCGCGCGCCTGCAAAATATCAATACCAAACTTGTTCGCTTTTAAGCCGGTAGAAATATAAGGATGGGTTTTAGCATCGATATCCGGATTTACCCGAATAGACACCGGGGCTTTTTTATCCATGCTGCTAGCGACTTGCTGTAAACGCTCCAGCTCGGCAATCGACTCGACATTAAAGCATTTAATGCCCAACTGCAGCGCAAAGCGCATATCGTCGGCGGTTTTAGCCACGCCGGAAAATACGACCTTTTTCGCATCGCCGCCCGCGGCAATAACCCGGCGCAACTCTCCGCCGGATACAATGTCAAAGCCACTGCCCAGTTTGGCCAGCAGGTTTAAAATGGCCAGATTGCTGTTAGCTTTTACCGCATAGCACACCAAGCTGTGCGGATGTGCTGCAGCGGCATCGGCAAAGGCAGTATAATGACGGACAATGGTAGCGCGTGAATAAACATAGCAAGGCGTGCCAAATTGGCCGGCAATGTCGCTAAGCGGTTGTTGTTCTGCAAACAGATGGTTGTGCTGATAATTAAAATGGTCCACGTTGTTCATCCGGTTGTTGGGTTGGATTAGCGTTGTTTTGCTGTGGTTCTGCCACTTCCGGTGCCGGTTGTGGTAAGGTGAGCGGGCCTTTTTGACCACACGCACTTAGTAAGCTGCACAGCAAAATGACAGCGGCGACAGTTAACAGCGGACCTTTGGTTGTAAAAGCGTGCATGATGTTATTTTTTTATGGTGGTTGCGGTCTATAATCGCATCCTTAGCGATAAAAGCAAACAGGTGAAGCAGATGAATGACCTGGAATATGAAGAATTAACCGACAGCGTGATGTTGGCGGTAGAACTGGCTGTTGAAAATGCCGATGCCGACCTGGATTATGAGTCTCACGGCAGCTTACTCAGTATCAGCTTTGCCGATGGCAGCAAGATTATTCTCAATAAGCAGCCGCCGCTGCAGCAATTGTGGCTGGCAACTAAATTTAACGGCCACCATTTTGAGTTGCGCGGCGACAAATGGATAGATAACCGCAGTGGCGCTGAGTTTTGGCAATTGCTGAACGATGCCGCTGCCAAGCAGGCGGGCAAACCGCTTAATCTGGCGCCTTAGGCGCCGCTGTTTTTGGGATCTGTAATGGCGTTACTTCCTTTTGTTGATGTTAAGGCACAGGGCGAACCCCGTGCGGCAGTGGTGTGGTTGCACGGCCTTGGCGATTCTGGCCACGGTTTTGCCCCTATCGTACCTGAGCTGCGCTTGCCGGCAGACGCCGGTGTGCGGTTTTTATTTCCGCATGCCCCCGAGCGGCCGGTAACGGTAAATGGCGGCATGCGGATGCGCGCCTGGTACGATATTAAAACCATGGATTTAAGCAACCGTGCTGATGAAGACGGGGTGCGTGAGTCTGCAGCGGCAGTGCAACAGTTGCTGGATAAGCTGATTAGCGATGGCATCAGCAGCGAACGCATTATTCTGGCCGGTTTCAGTCAGGGTGGTGTGATAGCGCTGCATTTACTGCCGCGCTTACCGTATAAGCTGGCCGGCGTAATGGCGTTGTCTACCTACATGTGCGCGCCGGACAAACTGAAAGACGAAAGCAACACGTGTAACAAAGCGACGCCGGTGTTGGTAGCGCACGGCAGTCAGGACCCGGTGGTACCGATGGCGGCCGGTCAGCAGGCGTTTCATACACTGAAAAATGCCGGTTTTAACGTTAGCTGGCATGACTACCGCATGCAGCACAGTGTTTGCGCGCAGGAAGTGGCTGACATCAGCAGCTTTATCCAACGGCGTTTACTGACTCAGGTAACCAACTAAAATGAACTTAATCCGTATTGCAACGCGCAAAAGTGCGCTGGCGCTGTGGCAGGCTGAGTACGTAAAAGCTGAACTGCTGCGCCATCATCCGCAGCTGAACGTTGAGCTGGTACCCATGTCGACCCAGGGTGACAAAATTCTTGATACTCCGCTGGCTAAAATTGGTGGCAAAGGCCTGTTCGTGAAAGAGCTGGAACAAGCCATGTTGGACGGCCGCGCCGATATCGCCGTACACAGTATGAAAGATGTGCCGGTGGAGTTTCCGCCAGGCTTAATGCTGCATACCATTTGCCCGCGGGAAAATCCGCAGGATGCCTTTGTCTCGAATCAGTTTAAATCTTTAGCTGAACTGCCGCAGGGCGCGGTAGTGGGCACCTCCAGCCTACGCCGGCAATGCCAGTTAAAAGCGTTGCGGCCGGATCTTACCGTGCGTGATTTACGCGGTAACGTGAATACGCGGCTGGCCAGGTTAGATAACGGCGAATACGCCGCTATTATTCTCGCGGCTGCCGGTCTTATCCGCTTGGGCTTTGAAGCGCGTATTGCCAGCCTGTTGCCGGTAGCGCTGAGCTTGCCTGCCAACGGCCAGGGTGCAGTAGGTATTGAATGTCGTAGTGATGATATCGCGGTACAGCAATTGCTGGCACCGCTGGAGCATGCGCTTACCCGCAGCTGCGTGCTGGCCGAGCGGGCGATGAACCGTAAATTGCAGGGCGGCTGTCAGGTACCTATTGGCGCCTATGCCGAAATCAGCGGTGACAGCCTGTGGCTGCGCGGTTTAGTTGGCGCGGTCGATGGCAGTGAAATTATCCGCCATGAATTGCGTGGCCCGGTTGCCGAGGCAGAACAGTTAGGCACTGCGCTGGCAGAGCATTTATTGGCACAGGGTGCAGGCCGGATTTTACAGGCGGTATATCAGGCGGCGCCATGACAGAGCAAACGGCGCACAGCATCCCGTTTTTAATTACCCGGCCGGCCGGTAAGGCAGATAATTTACTGGCGGCTTTGGATGAAATCGGTGCTGGCTATTTATACCAGCCGCTGATCACCACGGCGCAGGTTAATATCACACCCTATGATATTCAACAGCTGCAGCAGGCGGATGCTGTTATTTTTGTCAGTGTAAGCGCTGTTATTAGTTTGCAAAATCAGCTGGAAGCAGCCTTGCTACAGGCACCGTTATTTGCCGTAGGGCAAACTACAGCTATGGCGCTGCAGCGCTGGCTTGGCCGCGAGGTTAGCGTACCGGACGATCAACGTAGTGAAGGCCTGTTGTTGTTGCCACAGCTGCAGCAATTAGCTGGAAAGAACATTGTTGTGGTACGCGGTAATGCCGGCCGCGAGCTGATTAAGCAGGGTTTAGTTGCCCGTGGCGCAGCAGTGCGCTATGTGCAAAGTTATAAAAGAGTGGCCTTGCCGCTGGACGGCGAGCTACTGTGCCAGCAGTGGCAGCTGGCGGGTATTCGTTGTATTGTGGCTACCAGCAATGAAATTTTACAGCAGCTGTTTACGCTTGTGCCCAAAGAGCATCACCATTGGCTGACGCAGCGTGACTTTATTCTGGTTAGCCCGCGGATGCGTGACAGTGCCCTGGCTCTGGGTATTGCAGAGCAACATATTATACTGGCAGATAATGCCAATGACTGGGCGCTGCTAAGCGCTATCAGCCAGCTGAAGAGGGAATATCAATGAGTGACACCTTAGAGCGCGCAAATGATGTTGAAGCGCCGCTGGAGCAACTAAAACAGCAGATGAATGCCGAGCAACCGGTACAGCGCAGTAGCGGTAGTTTTAGTGGCGGGTTAAGTTTATTGTTAGTGGTGGCGTTGGGTTCCTCCCTGGCCGCTGGCGGCTATTACTGGGCCTGGCCACAGTGGCAGCAAGTGCAACAACAAGTGCAGGCACTGCAGCAACAGCAGCAACAAGTGTCTGAACAAAATCAGCAGCTGCAGGATGCAAATCGTCAGTTGCAGCAAAATTTACAAAACACTCAACAACAGCAGCTAAGCCAATTACAACAAAACTTAACACAACAACAGCAACAGCAGGCTGCACAAGTGTCCGCGCAGTTACAGGCTGTACGGCAACTGGTGCAGACGCGTGACAGTGCGCCACCGCGACATTGGCTGCTGGCCGAAGTAGAGCATCAGCTAAAACTGGCTGCGCAAAAAGTTTGGTTACAACAGGACATCGCCACGGCTATCGCCTTACTGCACAGTGCTGATGAAAAGCTGGCCAGCCTGGATGATGCTTCATTGCTGCCGGTGCGCCAGGCAATAGCCGTTGATTTACGTCAATTGCAGGCAGTGGTAACGCCCGATGTCAGTAAACTGCATGTACAGTTACAGCAACTGCGCCAACAGACCATGTTGCTGCCATTAAAGCAGCAGACAGCGCAGGCAGCCGTTGTGGCACCAGAGGCTACACTGCAAAACTGGCGGGCGACACTGGCCTATCATTGGCATAGTACCTGGCAGGGGCTGCTAAACCCCAGAGACGCGATGCCGGAAGATTATTTTGAGCTAACCAGCACGCAACAGCTGATGCTGCGTATAGCGATGCAGCAACAATTGCAATTAGCACAACTGGCGGTGATGCAACAACAGCCGCAGGTGTATGTGGCGGCATTGCAACATAGCAGCGATCAGCTACAGCGTTATTTCAGTGCCAATGACAACGCGGTACAGCAGTTTAGTACGCAACTAACCGAACTGGCCCGCGTGGATATTACGCCGCCTGTGCTTAGCGCTCTTAGCAGCCCGGCGCAATTACAACAGTATATCCAACAGCTGGCGGGAGAAGGCTTATGATGCGGCTTCTGCTGCTGGTACTGGCCCTGGCTGCAGCAATGTGGCTTGGTCCGCTGCTTATTAATAACGCCGGTTATGTCAAAGTAATAGTGGCGGGCAAGGTATTTGAAACTACTCTGCTGGGGCTGGCATTACTTGGTATCGCGGCAATGTTTATGCTGTGGCTAGCCAGTTGGTTGTTACGAAAACTGTTTCGTTTGCAGCATGTGTCGTTTAACTTTCTACGCTGGCGCCGTGAACGTAAAGCACAGCAGGCCTTTGAGCTTGGGCTTGAGGCCTACGCCAAGCAGCAGTGGCAACTAGCCAGTCAGCATTTGCAACAAGCTTGTGCCGATGAATTTATGGCAACGCAAAAACATCTGATAGCGGCCTATGCAGCATTTTACGCGGGTGATGTTAGCGCGGCTAACCAGCATGCACAGCAACTACAACAAAGCGATAGCGGTCTGTTTTTGCAAGCCGATTTATTGTTGCAACAAGGCCAGGCTGGCCAGGCTTGCGTGTTACTGGCCGAGCGGGTGCAAGCCGGTATTGATGATAAAGGTTTGGGGCAGTTGTATTTGCATGCATTGCAACAAGCCGGGCAATGGCAGCAGTTATTGCAACTGGTGCCTGTAGCGTTAAAACAACAATGGTTTGATAAAAGCAATTGGGCGCAGCAACGTTTTAATATATATCCGGCCGCGATAAGTCAGCTTAGCCAACAGCAGCGTTTTGATGAAACTGCAGATTACTGGCAGGCTTTACCATCTAAAGAGCGTAAGTCTACCGCTGCCAACATTGGCCGGGCCTGGGCGCTGGCGCAAAGTGGCCAGACAGACGCGGCCGAAAAGCTGTTGTTAAGTCAGCTGCAACTGGCTGAGTTAGCGCAAACGCTACCTTTCTTACGCCAGATCCCGTTAGGGCGCAGTGTACTTAAACTAAGAAAACAGGTTCAGGGCTGGCTGCATGAGCAGCCAACCAATGGTTATTTGTATGCGTTACTAGCTTATATGGCCGCTGAAGAAGGCGAAACGGAACAAGCGGCACTGGCGTGGCAAAAAGCCCGGCAATACGAGCCGTCGTTAAAAGCCTGATGTCAGATCCGCTAACTGGCCTGGCGCCTGTTGCCGGCGCTAATGCCAGGGTATTAATTCTTGGCAGTATGCCCGGCGCAGTCTCGTTGGCGCAGCAGCAATACTATGCCCACCCGCGTAATACTTTGTGGCCGATTATGGCGCAGTTGCTCGGCTTTACGCTGGCATTACCTTATGCAGACAGAGTGCAGGCCTTGCAAGCAAGTGGTGTGGCATTGTGGGACGTGATTAGCAGTTGCCGGCGAGCCGGCAGCCTGGACAGCGCGATTCGTGATGAACAGGTAAATGACTTCGCCGCTTTCTTCGCCGCCCAACCTCAGCTGTTGGCTATCGGCTTTAACGGTGCCAAAGCCCTGCAAAGTTTTAAGCGCCACGTATTGCCGCTCGGCATAGTCCCGCCGCAGCTGCAACTACTTAGCTTACCCTCTACCAGCCCGGCGCACGCCGCGCTTAGTTTTAACGAAAAACTGCAACAATGGCAACAACTTAGCGCTTATTTACGCTAATGTCTGCTTGGTTTTTTTCGGGACGTGTTGGTTTTTTTTACATGAGACCGGTTATTTTCTTGACAGAAGCGGCGCTGCAAACAATATTGATTGGTAATTGAACTGTCATGTGACTGTGTTATGCCAACATTTGTCTGCAGCGCTGGAAACTATCAGCAGTGGGTCGCCCGGCCTGCAAACCTGCACGACTGTTCAACAGACTATCACCTGTCAGAGTGGTTCGACGAGTAGCCATTTCCCCTTCAGCTAATACCCAAATTTTTTGCCCGGCCTTGTGCTGAGCAAAATGCTGTGGCCGTTTGGCCTTTTTCCTAAAACATTACAATAAGCAGGAAGTTAAAAATGAAAGCACTAAGTCTGTTAGGCGTAGTTGCGCTTTTGCTATGTGGCAATGCGCAGGCCTGTTTGCAACAAGAAAGCGAAAATAACAACAGCGAAGGCGCGGCGGATGGCCCGCTATGCAGCGGCGTGGCGGTACAGGCAGCAATAGGCAGCCGTACCGATCAGGACTGGTATGCCTTTGATACTACCTCAACCGGTGATATCAGCGTCAGTTTAAGCCATGGCAATAATGCTGATTTTGATTGGTTCCTCTATCGCGCCAGTGGCAGCTATATT
Organism: Rheinheimera gaetbuli; assembly: GCF_054781935.1. Lineage (NCBI taxonomy): Bacteria > Pseudomonadati > Pseudomonadota > Gammaproteobacteria > Chromatiales > Chromatiaceae > Rheinheimera > Rheinheimera gaetbuli. Next base: position 278,688 of record NZ_BAAGTL010000024.1, on the reverse strand, counting down.
GCCTCAGGCCAAAGCAGCGCCAACCCGGAAACCGGTAGCTATGTTGCGTCACCGGCCGGGCCACATTTTATTAAGGTAACCCGTTACAGTGGCACCGGCAATTATCAACTGACGGTAAACTTCGCTGGCGGTAGCGGTGGTGGCACCGATCCGGAACCCGATCCAGAGCCAGAAAACTGTAACTATGGCCCACGGCCAGCTAAGCCGGGCGGTTTGTCGGCAACCCTGCTTGGCAGCGCCAGCGATGTTTGCGTCAGCCTGAGTAGCCCGGCGGTGCTGTTAATGGGCGGCGGCGCAGATGTTGATGCCGCTTTTGCTAACCGCATTGCGCCGCATATTCAGGGCGGCAATATCGTAGTACTGCGTGCGTCCGGCACCGCAGCCTACAACGACTACCTGCAAGGGCTTACCAACGCGGCTTCGGTAGAAACCTTAATTGTAAACACCCGCACTAAGGCCAACAGTGACTATGTCGACTGGGCCATTCGCAGTGCCGAGTTTGTGTTTATTGCCGGCGGCGACCAATCTGATTATCTGAACCAGTGGCAGGGCACTAAAGTACAGGATGCATTAATGCATGTTTATAACAAAGGCGGTGCGGTAGGCGGCACTTCTGCCGGTAATCATGTACTGGGCCAGTTTATTTACGACCCGGATGGTGTACTGGGTGCGATTAGTTCAGAAGCTGTAACCGATTTTTGCCATCAAACAATCAATATCAGCAATAACTTCCTTAGCATCCCGCTGCTAAGTGGCATTATTACCGACACCCACTTTAAACAGCGTGACCGCATGGGCCGTTCGGCTGTGTTTCAGGCCAAACTGGGTAGCACTGGACGCGTAGTAGCCGTGTCAGAGGCGACATCGTTGTTTGTAACTGCAGACGGTAATGGTGTGGTAGATGGTAGCCACGAAGTGTATGTGCTGCGCGCCGACAGCCAAACCCAGTACCAGCAAACCAGCTGTGGCCAGCCGGTTATTATTAACAACCTGCTGCGCTATAAACTGCTGCCTGACCAAAGCTACAACCTGTTGAACAACAGCACGGCGGTAAATCCGACCAGGCTGAGTATCGATGGCCGCAGCGGTAATTTCTATAGCCCGACCAATCCGTACTAAGCTTAAACGCTATCGCAGCTAAGTTACTGCGATAGCGGAATTTATTGCTGTCCCGCTGGTCTGATGCTGACTAAATCACAGCAACAGCAGGGACGGCAATTTTTTGTCTGATATTCGCGGCGCGTTAAATTCATTTAGCCAAACATATGGCCGGCCGGCTTTACTGGCATTACTGCTGCATGCCGTGCTGCTGGCGGCGTTGCTGCAAACTGAATTTGCGCCGTTGGCCAAACCGCCGCTTACTGAGCCGGCAGTATCTGAGCCAATAGTGTCGTATTTATACCAACCACCAAAGCCAGCATCGGCCGAAACACAGCCACCCGTCACAGAAAACACCGTAGCGCCTGAAGTGGTTCAGTCTACACCCGCGAATACCGTACCGCCTGCCGTAGCTGTAGAGCAAAGGCCGGCTAGCCAGCAGCAAAGTGCTGCAGCGCCCTTGCCTGACAGCGCAGACAAACGTAGTGCTGAACACACTGCAACCGCACCGCGACAGAGCCTGGCCCAACGGGCATTTAACCGCGCAGCAACCGTCGACCCTGTTGCGATTGAACAAGCCGCAGCGGCCAATTACCAGCAGTTGTTAAAGGCGCAGCAACAGCCGAAATTGACGGTAGAAAAGCGCCATCAAGAGCTAAGCAATGATCCGGCGCAGCAGGTTGTAGCGCAATTGGGTGATGGTATACAGCTTATCCGTATTAAGGGCGGTTGCCGCATCGCTGATCCAACTAAAGATGGTTTTGAAGCTTTAATGGCCGCCAACCCAATAGTGCCGTGCGGTGATGAAGAAAAGACCAGCGACCTGCTAAAACAGGCGCTGGAAAAACACAGTAAGCGCTAATCAGGCCTCAGCAATATGCTGCTCTAAGCGGGCTTTTAGCTCGCCTTCAATGGTCACCGCTTTGCCGGTTTTCTGATCCAGACAAACAAAGGTTACCTGGGCATCGGCGGCAACAGCATCTTTGCCGGCAATACGCACTTCCTGGGTGACCACCGCACTTTTGCCGCCGACTTTGCTAAAGCGGGTAAACACTTCCAGTGTATCGCCCATCGTCGCAGCTACCCGGTAGTTAATATTAATATTCACAATCACCCATGCCAGATTGTGCTTGGCAAACCAGTCAATATCGCCGCTGTCTTCCAGATAACCCCAGCGCGCTTCTTCGAGAAACTCCAGATAACGGGCATTGTTCACATGCTGATAAATATCTAAATGATAACCGCGTACTTTAATTAGGGTTTTGTGTGTCATGCTCGGGCTCTGTGCTTAATTCAGGTGCAATGATTGTGGCATAGTTTAACTGGCCAAACCAGAATAGACTTAATGCATTTTTGTAGCGTTATTTAATTAATATTTTACATTTGTGTCTTTGTTGGTTACGGTAATGCCATTGTTACGACAGGAGGCTGAAGATGAAACTAAGCAAAAGACTAGGGTGGGTCATTTTATTGTTTGCCAGCGGTGCGTCGCAGGCAGATATGTTGGCCGGTTTAAAAGCTTATGAGCAAAAGAAATACGAGGAAGCACAGCAGCATTTTGCCGGGCTATTGCCGCTGGGTAATGAACTTGCCGCATACAATTTAGGCGCTATGGCCTATCAGGGTGAGGGGCAACCGCAGGACCTCGTCAGCGCGATTGCCTATTTCGGTCTGGCGGCAGATCAGGGATATAGCCAAGCTGATGTCATTTTGCAGCAAATCAGCCCGCAGGCCACAGCAGAACAGCTACAGCAAGCAGCGCAATACCTGGTTGAGTTAAAACAGCAACGTGTAATAAACCTGCCGGTTACAGATTACGTTGCAAATGAGCCACGGCCAGATCCAATAAAAAAAGTGCATCCGGTATACCCGAAAGAAGCGGCGTTTAAAGGCGTATTTGGTTACTCGGCGATGCGTTTTATTATCGACAAAGATGGCAATGTCGCCACTATTGACATCTTGGATGAATACCCATCACGGGTGTTTAGCAGGGTGTCGCGACGGGCGTTGTCTCGCTGGAAATTTCCGGCAAGTGACCAGCAGCAACTTGGTTATGTTAGTCTGGAGTACTTGATTAGTGATTCGCCATCTGTCGGGCCGGATAACAGTTGTAGCAAAGTAGAACCACAGATTAAACAACACCAACTATGGCAGCATGCGGTGAATGGTTCGCCGGAGCACCAGTTGGTGCTGGGAACATTACTCGAGTTGTGTCGTCTGCAAAGCCGGGCTCGCTTCCGGCTGGATCATTCAGCGGCATTAACACAGACAATGCCTGATTTAAGTATTTTTACGCCGCAACAGCCGCCAAAAATCAGCACTAAAGCTTTTTACGGTAAGGCGCTGGTAAAGGTAGATGACAGTGGCACAGTGCAGCAGGAATTTGATGTTGAGTTGCTACCGGGTAAGGCCGTTAGCTCATTAATTGGTGCGCGGCTGTCAGGTGGCGATGCTGCAAATCTATATCAGGTAAAAGGTACAGATGAAGATGGCAGTAATCTTGTGACGGTGATGCCGGTGCATACCATCGAGCCAGGCCTGAGCGGACGTTATTGGTGGCAGCAAGCGGCCCGTAATGGTAACCATCAAGCACAGCGCATAATGGCAGGCTATGATTTGCAATGGGAGCAGTATCTGGTGTTGCAGCAAGATCCGCAAACGATGGCCTGGGCTGGAGTTCGTTTGATGACCGAAGGCAAGCGTGAACAAGGTATGGCGTTGTTGGAGCAGGCGATAGCGAAAAACTATGCACCGGCAAAAGAGATGAAACAGCAGTTTATGTAGTTGCAATGTACCGTAACTAAAAAAACGCCCATTCAGGGCGTTTTTAGTTTTAAATATAAGCAAAGGCATCGGCGAACATATGTTCGCGGTGTGCGCCTTGTTCGATAAAGGCAGTCCGCACTACGCCAGCCATAGCAAAGGGGCCGGCTACGTAGATATCGTATGCCTCCAGCGAGACAAAGTCTTCCAGCACAGCTTCATGCACCATGCCACTGCGCCCCTGCCAGCTATCATCTGGCTGTTGTACTACCGGAATAAAACGGTATTTGCTGTTTTGTGCTGCCCACTGCTGCATTACGGCACTGTGGTATAGCGCGGCTTGTTCGCGCACCCCCCAGTACACAAATACCGGCCGGTCTACGTTAGCGGCGGCAATGCTTTGCGCAATACTATACACATACGAAAAACCGGTACCGCCGGCCAGCAAAATTAGCGGCCGCTCGCTGTCGGCGCGCCATTGTGCCTTGCCTAAACCCACCTCGGCTTGCACTGGCTGTTGTAATTGGTGTTGTTGTAACAGGTGCGCTAAAGCCTGGCTGGCATATTGGTCGGCTACACTGCCACCGATATGCAGCTCAAGCTGGCGCTGGCCCGGCATACTGGCAATAGAAAACGGCCGTTTATCGCTGTCACTCAGGCATAACTGCAAATACTGGCCACTGCTAAAACTTACCGGTTGCGCCGGCGTTAACAGCACGCGGTTTACTGTTGGGGTAAGGGCTTCAATTAAATCTACGGTACAGGAAATAGTTGTCATAATGCTCTTCGCAATAACCTTAGTGCTTAGCTTCGGATAAAAGGATGGTGTAACACCAAATCAGTACTGGGGTAGGCTAAACAACAGTAGGTAAACTGCTGTTGTTTGTCCAGTTCGGTTAATGGTTGCGGTTCGTTGTAACGCACCTCGCCACTTTTTAGTTTGCAAACACAACTGGTGCATACGCCCTGGCGGCAACGGTTGGGGAAATCAATACCATTGCGTAGCGCTGCTGCCAGTATCGTTTCGCCTTCCTGCACGGCAAAGCTCAGTTGCGCAGGGGCTATGGTCACCAGATAGCTCACAGTTTGGTATCCTTGGCTGGCAGCGGTATGCCAAGGCTATCCCAGATAGCGTCGACCCGCTGTTTAACCGCGCCGTCCATCACTATAGGTTCGCCCCATTCGCGCGTGGTTTCGCCAGGCCACTTGTTAGTGGCGTCCATACCCATTTTGGAGCCTAAACCGGATACCGGCGAAGCAAAATCCAGATAATCTATTGGCGTACTCTCAATTAAAGTGGTGTCGCGCGCCGGGTCCATTCGGGTGGTAATGGCCCAAATTACGTCCTGCCAGTCACGGGCGTTAATGTCGTCATCGCAAACAATAACAAATTTAGTGTACATAAACTGGCGTAAAAATGACCACACGCCCATCATCACCCGCTTGGCGTGTCCCGGGTACTGCTTTTTCATGGTAACTACTGCTAGTCGGTACGAGCAGCCTTCCGGTGGCAGGTAAAAGTCGGTAATTTCCGGAAATTGTTTTTGCAGTATCGGCACAAACACTTCATTTAATGCTACGCCAAGTATCGCCGGTTCATCTGGCGGCCTGCCGGTATAGGTACTGTGATAAATCGGATCTTTACGCATGGTGATGTGAGTGACAGTAAACACCGGAAAGTTGTCTACCTCGTTATAGTAACCGGTGTGGTCGCCATAGGGGCCTTCTGGTGCCATTTCGCCCGGCGCAATATAACCTTCCAGCACAATTTCGGCACTGGCAGGTACTTGTAAATCATTGCTGATGCATTTCACTACTTCGGTATTATCACCACGTAACAAGCCGGCAAAACCATATTCAGATAAGGTATCAGGCACCGGCGTTACCGCGCCTAAAATAGTAGCAGGGTCGGCACCTAAAGCGACAGATGCCGGGTAGTTTTGCCCCGGATTTGCTTTTTGAAACTCATAAAAATCCAGCGCGCCGCCGCGGTGTGACAGCCAGCGCATAATTAGCTTGTTTTTACCAAGCAGTTGCTGGCGGTAAATGCCGAGGTTTTGCCGCTCTTTGTGCGGCCCTTTGGTGACCGTTAAGCCCCAGGTAATCAGCGGGGCGGCATCGCCGGGCCAGCAAGTCATAATGGGTAGCTGCGTTAAATCGACATCATCGCCACTGAGCACTATATCCTGACAGGGTGCCTTTTTAACCTGCTTTGGTGACATGTTCAGCACTTGTTTAAACAAAGGCAATTTACTGAAAGCGTCTTTTAAACCCTTTGGTGGCTCTGGCTCTTTTAAAAAAGCCAGCAGCTTACCTACCTCACGCAGCGCGCTTACGTCTTCCCGGCCCATGCCCAAAGCAACCCGTTGTGGCGTGCCAAACAAGTTAGCCAATACCGGCATGCTGTGGCCTTTTACGTTTTCAAACAATAACGCCGGGCCAGCGGCACGCAAAGTGCGGTCGGCTATTTCGGTTATCTCTAACACCGGGTCTACTTCAGCGGTAACCCGCACCAGCTCGCCGCGCTGTTCCAGCTGGGCAATAAAATCGCGTAAGTCTTTATATTTCATGGTGGCCTGTTAGCAGCAAAAGGGCATAAATACGGCATTAATGCCACTTCGATCAGAATAACGCCATTATACAGCTCTGTTGCGCGCTGACCAGTTTTGCCAATACGCAGTTACGTCAGCAGGATAATGAAGCGCTTAATTACATTTATCGCAACCACGCAGAATAACGCCCAATTCGTTGGGGTTAATATCGGCAGCAATAACATGAAATATCTGTAGCAATAAGCTCGCAGAAAATATGCCCTTACTTAATTTAGAGCGCAAGTTAGCGGGACTTTGCTGTATACCCATTTCGGCCAGCATGTTGCTTAGCTCGGTGTACTTAATGCCACGTTTTTGCAACTCAGCCTTTACCAGGCGTGAGGCGACACAATTCCAAGGTGATAATTTGTTGCTCATAGTGCACACCTGAATAACATTGACCACATTTAAAATACATGGTACACATTTGCATATCAAGGTGTAGGTTTACTACGGAGAGTTCTGCCGATGAGATTGTTAAGCGTAATGTTAATGACGCTGTGGTGTGCGCCGCTATTTGCGGTGGATTATATTCAACCTAAACCTTTACAGGAAGTGGTGAAAACGCCGGTAGCTGCAGTTAAGCCAGGCCAGCAACAGTTACCTATTATCAGTTGGGGCGCTGATATGGCAACCATCTACGCCAACGGCAATAGCCAAAAAACCACGCCGCAATCTTTGTTTGGCGCTGCCGGACTGGATTTCACTCTGGCGCGTGAAGATGTTTTTGCCGCGCAACTGTCGAACTACCTTAGCGGCCAAACCCCGTACCTGCGCGGCACTATGGGTATGCTGAACATGGCCGCAGATGTGTTAAACAAAGACAGCCGAACCAAGCCGGTGGTTATTTTTAAACTGTCAGATTCTGCCGGTGGTGACGCCCTGGTGGTAAAAGACAGTATTCGTACCGTGTCTGATTTGAAAGGCAAGACCATAGTGCTGCAGGCTTATGGGCCGCACGTCGATTACCTGACGCGTATTTTGCAAGATGCCGGTATGTCGCTAAAAGATGTTAACCTGCGCTGGGTGGCAGATTTAACCGGTAGTGATAACTCGCCGGCGGCTGCGTTGCGCACTAAAGACATCGATGCGGCCTTTGTTATAACTCCTGATGCGTTGGCATTAACCTCAAACGGTGCCGTTGGTACCGGTTCAGAAGATTCCGTAAAAGGTGCGCGCATTTTGCTGTCGACCAAAACGGCTAATAAGGTCATCGTTGATGTGTATGCGGTACGCAGTGATTACTTGCAGCAGCAGCCGGACAAAGTACAGGCTTTTGTCAGCAGCTTATTAAAAGCGCAGGAACAGGTTGCTACGCTGGTTAGCCAGCGCAATCAACAAAAGCAGGATTATAACAGCTTGCTGCGCGCATCAGCCCGCTTGTTGCTGGACGCCGAAACAGCAACGGCAGACGCTGAAGGCTTGTATCAGGATGCGGCGCTGGCGCTATTTAACGGCAATAAAGCGTTTTTCTCCAGCAGCACCGACTTGCGCCGTTTCGCGGTGATTGCCGAAGAATCACTGGCAGGGGTAAAAGCTTTACAGATGGCCAGCGGTGCTGCGCCGCTAACCGCTAAGAGTTGGAACTATGAGCTGCTGCGTAGCGGTATTGGTGCAGTGAAAGTCGTTGAGGCAGCGCGCTTTGATGAAAATGCGGCCGCCGCCGTGGTGTCACGCAAACAACAGCAAGGTTCGCTGGCCGATGGTGAATTGTATTCGTTTGAAGTGTATTTTGCGCCCAACCAAAATGCCTTTAGTGCGGAGCTGTATAAAGAAGCCTTTGATAAAGTGCTTAATCTGGCGTCTACCTATGGTGGCGCGCTGATCACGGTAGAGGGCCATACCGACCCTATGGGCTATTTACGGCAAAAAAAGGCCGATGAGAATGCGTTAGTACTGGGCAGAGTGAAACAGTCGGCGAAAAATTTAAGTTTCAGCCGGGCGCAAAGTGTACGCAGTGAAATTATTAGCTATGCCAATAGTCGTGGCTTAGCACTTGATGCCAGTCAGTTTGTTACGGTGGGCCATGGTATTGCACTGCCGAAAACCGGTATTTGTGGTGATGATCCCTGTGCGCCAAAAACTGAGCAGGAATGGCGTTCTAATATGCGTGTGGTATTTCGCATCATTCAGGTAGAAGCCGAAGCCGACGTGTTTAAACCTCTTTAGAGCAGGATGCCAATGAGAACTTTATTAATTTTATCTGCTTTATGTCTTGCTGGTTGTGGCCCGGTTAGCGTCCCGACGGTTGACCACGCCAGTGCCGACAGGCCGGCGTTGCAAAGTTACGCTTTAGATTCCACCCGTTATGACTGGCCGCAGGCCAGCCAGAGCCAGACCTTGGCAGACAATGTGTTGGCTCAAAATTATTATCTGGTGTTTGATGGTTCCGGCTCTATGTCAGAGCGTAACTGTGCCTCATCGCAGGAAAAAATTGTGGTGGCAAAGTCGGCGGTAAGTAAATTTATCAGCAGCATTCCGCCAACGGCTAACGTTGGTCTGTATGTGTTTGACCACTACGGCGCGCAGGAGCGTGTGGCATTAGGACAAAACAGAAGCCAGCTGCTGCAGTCGGTGAAGCGGGTGCTGGCCAATGGTGGTACGCCGTTGCGTTCAGCCGCTGAGGCTGGCTATAAAGCCCTGACCGAGCAAGCAAAAAAGCAACTGGGTTATGGTGAATACCATCTGGTTATCGTGACCGATGGTGAAGCCAGCAGCAATGAAGATCCGGCGTCAGTTGTGCGGCAAATCCTGCGCGATTCACCGGTGCAAATTCATACCATAGGCTTTTGTATCGGCGAAGGCCATAGCTTAAATATTCCCGGACAAACCTATTATGCCGCTGCTGGCAGCCCGGAAGAACTAGACGCCGGCCTGGCGCAAGTGCTGGCGGAGGCCGATGATTATAGCCTGCTTGATTACCATAGAACGGACAACGAATGAACCATGCCCGCTCTGCTGTGGTTTTGTTTGTGCTAGGCGCCATTGCGATAGGTGGTTACTACCTGTTTAAAGAACAACACCTGGAAAATGCCTTTAAAGCCAGCTCGGACGCATCCGGTGCCAAAGACCGCATTCGCATTGCAGTTGACTCCTGGGTGGGCTATTACCCGTTGTGCTCGGCCGAGCTGAAAAAGCGCCTGCGCGAACTGGGCTATGCCCTGGAGTGCGTTGACGATGGCGCCGATTATCCGGGCCGAATGAAGCAGTTGCAGCAAGGTGATATTGATTTCGCCGTAGCAACGGTAGACAGCTATGTAGTGGCTGGCGAGGCTGTGCGCTACCCCGGGGTGATTGTCAGTGTGATAGACGAGTCTAAAGGTGGTGATGCCATTATTGCCCGGAAGGCACGTTTTGCCTCGCTGGACGATTTAAAAACCGGCAATATCAAAGTGGCGCTAACGCCATCTTCGCCCAGTGAATTTCTGGCTAAGTCGCTGGCGGTGCATTTTGACTTACCGCCGCTGGCCCGGTCGCAGCCTTGGTTGGTAGCAACCGAAGGTTCTGCTCAGGCGTTACAAGCATTGCAACAGGGTAAAGTGGATGCTGCCGTATTATGGGAGCCGGATGTTAGTCGCGCGCTGCAAGACTCAGCATTTCACCGCCTGATAGGTACAGAGCAAACTGAGCGCATGGTGGTTGATGTGTTAGTGGCACAGCGTGAACTGGTGGCGAAAAAGCCTGAGCTGGTGACGGTGTTTTTACAACAGTATTTTCGTGTATTAAAGCGTTACCGGGATGAGCCACAATTGTTGCAACAGGAGCTGATGCAACATACCGGCTTAGCCGAAACAGACGTGGCAACAATGGTAAAAGGCGTGGCCTGGGCTTCATTGACCGACAATGCCTTAATCTGGATGGCGCACGACGCTAAGGTACCGTCGAAAGAAGCCGCGATCAGCAGCATTGAGTCGGTGATCTCGGTACTGACCGACTACGGCGACCTTAACCGCAACCCATTACCGGACGCAGATCCTTACCGGTTATTGAACAGCAGTTTTGTGCATCAGCTGTATCAGCAAAGCAGCAGCGGCTTTACCAGCGCGGCCGATACGCTGCCTCAGGCGCACCAGAGCTATGCGGCTTTAACTGACGCCCAGTGGCAGAATATGCGCGAAGTGGGCACGTTAAAGCTGCGGGCGATTAACTTTTCTTCCGGTAGTGATGTGCTGTCACTGGATGACAAAACGCGGCTGGATGATATTGCCGCCACCTTATCGCATTATCCGCATTTTTATATTGATATCCGTGGCCATTCCGGCGTGCGCGGTGACCCGGCAGCCAACCGGCAGTTATCACAGGACAGGGCCGATGCAGTGGCCCGCTATCTGGAACTGACGCATAATTTTTCCGGCAACCGCATGCGGACGCTGGGCATGGGTGGAAAGCAGCCGTTAGTGCGCCAACCCGGCGAAACTGAGCGCAGTTATTTTTATCGCCTGCCGCGGGTTGAACTGATTTTCTTAACCGAGCAGCTGTAACGATGGCGGCAAAAGATTTGTTTCAGCCCGGCCAGATCAAAAAGGCTGTCGCCAGGAAAGCGGCCATTAGCCCTTTTGTGCTGTATCCGGCCGTGCTCAGTGGTTTAGGTGCGGTAACAGGGGCACTATTTGGTTTTGGCGGCCTGGCGCTGGGGGCAGTGGGTTTGGGCGCAGTGACAGCGGTAACGGCCTTTGCCACCGAATTTGGCTGGCGCCGTGATGAGCACGCCAAGCAGATTTTAATGCAGGCGACGCGGCAGATGGAACAACGCCGCCAGCAGGTGATTGCCAGTATTAAGCAGGAGTTGACCGGCCTGGATTTGCCTTTAGCAGCCGAGCAGGTTGACACTTTTAATTTAAAATTCAGTACCTTTGTTGCCGTGCTCAGTGACAGATTTTCGGTAACCGAGCTGACTTATGCCCGCTACCTCGGTGTGGCAGAGCAGGTGTATTTAAGCGGGCTGGATAATATCCGTAACGCTATGATTGCGCAAAAAGCGCTGGGTGCTGTCAATGTTGCCAGATTGCAGCAGCGCCTGGCTGATCTGGCTGCTGATGCGCCGGAGCGGTTGGCGCTACAAAGCCGCTTAGACGGTTTTAATAACACCAGTGCGCAGATCAGCGAACTGTTGCTACTAAACGAAAAAGCGTTAACCCAACTGGATGATGTCACACAACGTTTAGCCAGAACTAAAGTAGAGCGGGGCATGGCCGATTCCGACACAGAGTCGGCCATTGCCGAGTTGCACCGGCAGGGGCTGCGCCTGGCAGAGTACGCCAGCCAATAAGGATTAATGGAGACTGATATGAGCACAACAGGTGTAAGTGAGCATCAGCATGACGCGCTGCAAGCCGTGTCGGCTGACATGCTAAAGATGGAAACCGATACCTCAGCACTGCAAGCGGTACCTGCTGACATTGTGCAGGCGGCCGATGACGTGGTGGCGCAATTGTTTGCAGTGGATGTCGACAATGAGACGGCTAAACAGCAGGCGGTGCAATCGGTAGAAACCATGGGCCTGAAGCTGCAGCAGGAGGCCTCGCGCCGGTCTGAAATTTTAAAACAGCCGATAGCGACGCTGGCGCGCAATAGCGAAGATGGCGGCCCGGTGGCCAAGTCATTGCTGGACCTGCGCGATACGGTAGAAGACCTGGACCCGAACCAGTATGATTTCTCGATGTCCGGCATGCGGCGCCTGCTGGCGCTGATCCCCGGCGTGGGCACGGCACTACGGCGCTACTTTTCCAAGTTTCAGTCTGCCAGTGGCGTGATAGATAATATTATTACTGCGCTGGATAAAGGCGCCGAGCAACTGAAGCGTGACAACATTACCCTGGCCGATGATCAGAAGTTTTTGCAACAGCTGACTAAGAAGCTGGCGCAAGCTGTGGTATTGGGCCAGCAAATCGATTTGAAACTCAGTGCCCGGCTTAACGAGTTGTTAAAAGATGATCCGCGTTATGCCTTTATTGAGCAGGAGCTGCTGTTCCCGCTGCGCCAGCGCATTATGGACTTACAACAACAGCAAGCGGTGGCGCAACAAGCCGTGCTAACCGTCGAAGTGATTATCCGTAATAACAAAGAGTTAATTCGTGGTGTGCAGCGTGCATTAAACGTTACTGTTACCGCGCTACAAACGGCTGTGACATTGGCGTTAGCGCTTGAAAATCAGCGTATTACGCTGGCAAAAGTGACTGCGGTTAATGAGACAACAAACAAATTAATCGCAGGCACTGCCAGCAAGTTACGCACTCAGGGTGTGGCTATTCATAAGCAAGCTGCCGCAACCCAACTGGATATCGCTGTGCTGCGTACCGCCTTTGCAGATATTGCCGCCGCTCTGGATGACATTCAGCAGTTTCGTCGTGCTGCCCTGCCACAAATGCAGCAAAATATTGCAGAAATGGATCAGGCTAATCAGGCCAATGCCGAACGTATTGAGTCACTGTTAAAAGGCCGTGACTCGCAGGCGAAACTGGGGCTGGGCAGTCAGATTGATCAGTTATTTGATCTGGATAACAAAGTGGACCACACATTGAATAGCAAGGAGTAACACCGAATGACACTTTTCCGTACCGCTTTACTTGGCGCAGCGCTGCTGGCCAGTTGCAGCGCTTTGGCTGCTGACAAATTTAAGATGGCCTGGTCACACTATACCGGCTGGGAGCCGTGGGCCTATGCGGAGGAATCCGGCATTTTAAAAAAATGGGCCGACAAATACGGTATCGAGATAGAGCTAACACTGGTAAATGACTATATCGAGTCTATTAACCTGTACACCGCCGGTCAGTTTGATGCCTGCACCATGACCAATATGGATGCGTTAACGATTCCGGCCGCTGGTGGTATTGATTCTACAGCCCTGATTATTGGTGATTACTCGGCCGGTAACGACGGTATTGTGATGCGTAACGCCAAATCTGTTGCCGATTTAAAAGGCAAAGACGTGTTGCTGGTTGAACTATCCGTGTCACACTATTTACTGGCACGGGCTTTAGAAATGCACGGCATGAGCGAGCGCGATATCCGCGTGGTAAATACCTCAGATGCCGATATTGCCTCTGCTTTTGTGGCACAAAAAGATGTAGCAGTAGTTACCTGGAACCCGCCGCTGCAACAAGTCCGTCAGGTTAAAAATGCCAATTTAGTGTTTGATTCGGCCAAAATACCGGCGGAAATCCTTGATTTAACCCTGGTAAAAACCGCGGCTGATGAGCGCTTTAAAAAAGCCTTAACCGGTGCCTGGTACGAGACAATGGCCATGATGAATGGTGGCGGCAAAGCGCAAAAAGACGCGATCAGTGCCATGGCCCGCTCTGCCGGCTCTACCGTTGCTGAATTCAATGCCCAGCTACAAACCACGCAGATGTTCTATCAGCCGGCCGATGCGGTTGCAGTGGCCAATAACAGTAAGCTGGTTGACACCATGGACAGCGTGCGGCAGTTTAGCTTTGCCAAGGGTCTGTTTGGTGCTGGCGCAAAAACAGTTGACCATGTTGGCATCAGTTTCGCTAACGGTAAGGTGTTAGGTAACGGCAACAACGTCAAACTGCGCTTTGATGCAAGCTACATGGAGATGGCGCGTGACGGCAAACTATAAGCCGGTAAAGCCTGCCCGTTTGTTTGGTGTGCATGCCACACCAGGCAGCTGGCACAAGCTGTTGCTGGGTCTGCTACCGTTTTTACTGATCATAGCGGTATATGCTTATGCGTCACATCTGCGTCTGGCAGAAAACCCGGATGATAAACTGTTGCCGGGGTTTAGTCAGATGGTAGAAGCCATGCAGCCGTTAGTGTTAGAGCCCAGCCCACGTAATGGCCAGTATGTGTTTTGGGCTGATACCTTGTCCAGCCTAACCCGGCTGGCGCTGGGGGCTGGCCTGGCGTTTATCTGTGCGCTGTGGCTGGGGCTAAATATGGGCGCCTTTCGCGGCTTAGAGGCGGCGGCTAGTCCTTTTATTACCTTTATCTCGATGATCCCGCCGCTGGCGCTGTTGCCAATGCTGTTTATTACGCTGGGTGTGGATGAGGTGGGCAAGGTAGCACTGATTTTTATCGGTACCTTTCCACTGATGACGCGCGATGTGTTTATTGCTACCAAAGCCATTCCGCGCGAACAGTTGGTGAAAACGCTGACCTTAGGCGGCAGCCAACTGGCGTATCTGTACCGTATCGCCTTGCCGCAGATTATGCCGCGGGCATTGGATACCTTCCGCTTGAGTCTGGGCGCGGCCTGGCTGTTCTTAATTGCCGCCGAGGCCATTGCCTCTACTGATGGCCTGGGTTATCGCATCTTTTTGGTCCGGCGTTATCTGGCAATGGATATTATTATTCCCTACGTTGCCTGGATCACCCTGCTTGGCTTTTTGCTGGATTGGGCACTGCGGATGTTATCGCGACGCTTGTATCCCTGGTATGCCGGAGTAAACAGTAAGTGAATCAACAAATTAAGCTTAGTATCGAAGATGTCTATAAGTCGTACGGCGACAAGCTGGTATTAGATAACATAGATTTAAAAGTTGCTGCCGGTGAGTTATGTACCCTGGTTGGTCCCAGTGGCTGTGGCAAAAGTACCTTGTTACGCTTGCTATTGGGGCAGGAATTTGCTGATGCCGGCAATATTATTATTGATGGCGCACCGGCACGTCATCCGGATCCGCATCGCGGTATTGTGTACCAGAAGTACTCGTTATTTCCGCATATGACGGTGTTTGATAACGTAATGGCCGGTACACGGTTAAGCAAACAAGCCTGGTATTTGCCGTGGCGGCGCGACGAGGCCGAGGAAGCTATGGCAGTGAGTATGCTGGAGCGCTTACGCTTAATGGATGCCATGCATAAATTTCCGCATGAGCTATCCGGTGGCATGCAACAGCGGGTGGCTATTGCCCAGGCATTGATGAGCAAGCCGCCGGTATTGCTGATGGATGAGCCCTTCGGTGCGCTTGACCCGGATACCCGTGAGCAAATGCAGATCTATCTGATGGAGTTGCATGAAGAACATAAACTGACCATTTTCTTTGTTACTCATGATCTGGATGAAGCCTGTTATATCGGTACCCGCCTGCTGGTGCTATCGCAGTATTACACTGATGATCGCGGTGACGCGCCCTCAGTCAGCCGTGGTGCAAAAATTGTCGGCGATTACCGGCTGTCGCGCGAAGCCTTGCCCACCACCGAAAAAGCCAGCGCGCAGTTTAAAGCCTTTGTAGAGCAGGTTCGTGCCAATGGTTTTAGCCCGAATAACCGCAGCCATGTACGCGATTTCAACTTAAAACATCCACACTCGTTTCAAACGCTGACCTGGCAAGAAAGCCAGCCTTAAGCTCAGCCAGCACAGCCGCATAGCAGGTAAAACAGCTGTGCGGCCTGCTATGCGGCTGGGGTGCAGCGCCGAAGCGGCTTATAATCTCTGTTCTGCAGTCTACACGGGCAATACGATGACAGAACAAGAAGGGGTCATAAAATTTCAACTGGATTTCAGCCCACAGCCGGCGCTAAGCGCTGCGGATGTGGCTGAGATCAACAGCTGGCGTGCCATTATGCTGCAGCTGGGCATGCTGGGGCAAACACCACAGCGCTATGACAATTATGGCTTTGGCAATATTAGCCAGCGCTTTGGTGCGGATAACCGGTTTGTTATCAGCGGTACGCAAACCGGCGGTATTGTGCAAATGCGGGCGGCTGATTATGCTCTGGTCACACTTTGCCTGCCAGAGCAAAACCGCATAGCCGCTAAAGGTGAAACCAAGCCCTCATCTGAAGCCATGACCCATGGCCAGTTGTACCAGTTAAGCCGCGATATCAACTTTGTTATTCATGCCCATTGCCCACAGATCTGGCAACTTGCAAGCGCTTTAGGGTTGGTGCAAACCCGCGCTGAAGTGCCTTACGGCACGGTAGCCATGGCCGAGGAAGTAGCGCGGCTGTTTGGTGATACTGATGTGCTGCAACAGGGCATCTTTACCATGGCCGGGCATGAAGATGGTGTGGTGGCGTTTGGCGGTTCGGCCCAGCAGGCGGCACAGCGGCTGATCTGCGTTTATGCTGCAGCACTCAAACGCGGCGCTGTACCAAACTAACGCAAAACTGCGGCAATGTGCTGGCAACCCAGCGTATTGCCCGCTAAAGTCATAACACCAGTGTCTTGATATCAATGACGATTTATGCAATTTCCAGCCAGTGTTAAACAACAAACTTGCAGTGACTGTTTAAGCGGCCAATCACTGGGTTTTCAAATTCGTATGGCGTTTCAGCCGATTATTGATTGGCAAAGCAAAAGTATCTTTGCCTACGAGGCGCTGGTGCGCGGGCCGCAAGGCCAGGGTGCCGGCTGGGTATTTCAGCATATTAACGATGATAATAAGTACTATTTTGATCAGGCTTGCCGGGTAAAAGCGATAGAAACTGCAGCCAAACTAGGTTGCAAAACCTTGCTGAACATTAACTTTTTACCCAATGCGGTGTACAACCCGGAAACCTGCATCAAAGCCACCATTGAGGCGGCCGACTTATATGGTTTTGATTTACACAAGCTGGTGTTTGAGGTGACGGAAGGTGAGCAGATTCCGGATAAAGATCATTTAAACCGTATTTTCCGCAGTTACGCCAAGCGGGGTTTTTATACTGCAATTGACGATTACGGTTCCGGCTTCGCGACTCTGGATTGGCTGATAGAGCTAAAGCCGCATATTTTAAAGCTGGATATGCAGCTGGTACGCAATATTGAACAAAATCCGCCCAAGCAATTTATTATTGAGCAAACCATAGCGCAGTGTGAATTGCAGGGCACTAAGGTGTTGGCAGAGGGCGTAGAAACTAAAGCCGAGCTGGATTATCTGTGCTCAGTTGGGATTCGTTATTTTCAGGGTTATTATTTTGCCAAACCAGAATTGGAGCGGCTAGCTACGCTATCCGATATCAGTAATTTGCTATAAAACCGGCGCTTTGCAGCGCCGGCTTGATGCTTAGAAATTGTAACTGACTTTGCCATACACTAAACGGCCAGAGCGACCATAAGGTGAATAGTTGGAGAACGGTGTGTTGCCGGTAGTATTAAGATTTATCGGGTAGGCCTGCGGATATTGATCAAATATATTATCCATACCGACCGCCAAACGCCAATTTTCGGTAATATCAAGCCGTCCTTCTATATCTACCAATGTTTTTGCACTAAGCAAAAAATCATTTGCGGCTGTGCTGCCTGGCGTTAACACTTCTCCATACCGGGTGGCCCGCAAGGTGGCGCTCAGCCGGTCCAGGTTCCAGTTTACAATGGCGCCCAGCTTGTCTTTCGGGTTGCCTTTTTCAAAGGTCAGCACATTTATCCGGCCAAACAGCGTAGGTGCCGGGTCGAGCGCCGACAGTTCTGCCGTTTGTGGAATGCGCGTTACCTTGGTTTCGTTATAATTGGCAACGAAGGTCAAATCAAAATCACCTGCTGCATGAGTGGGTAAGGACCAGTTAACCACCAGATCCACGCCTTTGGTTTCGGTATCTACGCCGTTAATGAAGAAACGGCCACCGGCCACGCCAATAAAACCTTGTTGTGCCAGATACTGGCCGACATTGGCCTGGCTGGCGGTGGTGCCGAGGTTTTCGGACAACACGATGCGGTCATCAATATTAATTTGATAGCCGTCGAGGGTTACCGACACCTCACCCAGGCGAAACACCGTTCCTAGTGAAAGGTTAACCGATTCTTCAGCATCCAGTGGCTTGGCACCTAATGCAATGGCCACCGGATCGTTCACCGGAAAGGTGGCGATATCAAAAGGCACACCGCTGACAAAATTGGTTGAGGTAGTGGCAAAGTACTGCTGTTGCAACGACGGCGCTCTGAAACCGTTTTGCAGCGAGCCGCGCAGGGCAAAGCTGTCGCTGATATCGTAGCGTAGCGCTAGCTTACCAGTAAGATTGCTGCCAAAATCCGAATAATCTTCGGCCCTTAGCGCTACCGAGCCCAACACATTGTCAGTCAGGTTAGCTTCCATATCGACAAACACACCAATAGCACGCCGGTTTTCATCCACCTGATTTGATGGTCTGAAACCAGCGAATACCTGAGCGCCTGAAGGTGCGGGGGTACCATTTGGCAACAGCACGCCGCCATTGCGGTAAGAGTCTGGCTCACCGGCAAAAATGTTATAGCTTTCGCGCCGGGCTTCAATGCCGGTTGCTATATTTACCGGTGACGCAAAGGCGGCAACATCAAAACTGGTTACCGCAGAAAAGTTAGCGACAATCTGATCGTAGTTAAAACCGCCTGCGTCAAATACCGTTTTGCTTGTGGGGCCAATAGAGCGGTTTACGGTATTCTCGATGGTAAATTCCATCTGGTTATAACCGTATACGACAGACGCATCGAAACTCCAATCACCACTGTCCCACTCGTAACCCACTGCTGAGCTGCTGTCGGTAACATCAGGTGCAATAATAGGTAAAAACCCATCAGGGTGTACTTCAATGACATTGCGGTTATCCAAAGCTCTGCGATAAAAACCGCCGGACTTAGCCGCCCTGTCCTGATAACTAATCCAACTATAGAGTTTGCCTGGGCCAATGTTCAGCCCGGCATTGGCAAATAAGGTGAACTGCTGTACTTCGGGCTCACCGTACCAGGCATTAAAACGATTGATACTTTGCTCGCGCGGGTCAAACCCGCTATTTACTAACGGATATTGTTGGCGGTAATCCCAGCCGCCGCGCTCAGTGCGTTCAGCATCTTTATACTCGGCCGATACGGTCACATAACCTTTGCCATCTAAATCAAAACCTTTCCAGCCTGACAGTGTCAGGGTTTCGCCGTCGGTAACAGAGCGCGTTATCTGTTGTGGGGCACTCCAGGTTGCACCAGCAGGTGGTGGTGTGGTCGGGGTGGTGTAGCTGCTATCACGATAGCCATAAGAAGCGGTTAAATTGCCGCCCTCGCTGGCTTCGCGCAGCCGCACATTTAATACGCCGGCGATGGCGTCAGAGCCATATTGCGCTGAAGCGCCATCGCGCAGTACTTCAATAGCCTGCACAGCGGCCATCGGAATAGTATTTAAATCCACTGCCGAAGCGCCACGCCCAACGGTGCCGTTGACATTAACTAATGACGCTGCATGGCGTCGTTTTGAATTTACCAGCACCAGCGACTGATCCGGCCCCAGGCCGCGCATAGTTGCCGGACGAATGGTGTCTGTGCCATCGGCCAGGCCAGGGCGGGGAAAATTAAATGACGGCAGTGCTACCGATAGCGCCTGGTTTAGTTCAGTGCTACCAGAGCGTGCCAGCGACTCGGCCCCGACAATATCAATAGGGACAGCGGTATCGGAAACCGAGCGGCCAGCTACCCGTGTGCCGGTAACGACAATTTGTTCTATCTGCTGGTCTTCTGCTGCGTCAGCACTGTCAGCCTGCTGCGCATAAGCGTGCCCGGCGCCAAGCGCGGTTGCAAGCGCCAAACTCAAAGTGGCGGGTTTAAAGTTGCGCATAGTGTTCTCCATGTATTTTTTTGTTGTTACCCGGTATAGATTGCTTGTTGTAATGCTCTGTTTATTCTGTAATCACCTGATAAGGTAATATAACTGTAGCTCATGCTAGTAACTTTGTTATAGCATGGCCGTCCAGATGGCTTATATGCGACAATAGTCGAGATGGTTCAGAGGGTAGGAGTAAAAATGAAGAAAGACACACACCTGATACATGCAGGTCGCGCCAGGCAATACACCGGCAACGTGGTTAACCCGCCTGTGGTGCGTGCGTCTACTATAGTGTTTGATACCTTTGCTGAGTTAAAACACGCGACACAACAGCGTGGCAACCGCGTGCCATTTTATGGCCGCCGTGGTACCGAAACCCATTTTGCTTTGCAACAAGCCATCTGTGAGCTGGAAGGCGGCGCCGGCTGTGCCCTGTATCCTTGCGGTGCAGCCGCGATAAGCGGTGCGTTGCTGGCCTTTTTAAAAACTGGTGATCACTTATTGATGGTCGACAGCGCCTACGAGCCAACCCGGGCGTTGTGCGATAAGTTGTTAGCGGGCCTCGGAATAGAAACCAGCTATTACGATCCGCAAATTGGTGCGGCTATTGCCGGTTTAGTTAAGCCTAATACCAGGGTGATTTTTCTCGAGTCGCCCGGTTCGTTAACCTTTGAAATGCAGGATATTCCGGCTATTACCGCAGTAGCAAAGCAGCACAATATCGTCACCATATTGGACAACACCTGGGCTTCGCCTATTTTGTGTCAACCCTTTGAGCTGGGTGTCGATATCTCGGTGCAATCGGCTACCAAATATATCGTTGGCCATTCCGATGTGATGCTGGGCACCGCCAGTGCCAATGAAAAACACTGGCCACAACTGCGCGAACACAGTTACTTAATGGGCTATTGTGCCTCGGCTGATGACGCCTACACCGCACTGCGCGGTTTGCGCACGCTGTCGGTGCGGCTAAAGCAGCACCAACAAAGTGCGCTTGCGGTAGCCAACTGGTTAACGCAGCGGCCGGAAGTAGCAACTGTGCTGCACCCGGCACTGCCAAACCACCCGGGTAACAGCATTTTTCAGCGTGATTTCAGCGGCAGCAACGGTTTGTTCTCGTTTGTGTTAAAGCAGGGCAGCCAGCAACAGGTAGAGGCGTTTATCGAGGGCATGGCGCATTTTAAAATGGGCTTTTCCTGGGGCGGCTACGAGAGCTTAATTACCGCCACCATGAAAGTGCAAAACCTGCGTACAGCCACAACATGGCCATACAGCGGGCCGTTAATTCGCCTGCATATTGGCCTGGAAGATGTGGATGACTTACTCGACGATCTGGCGGCGGCCTTTGAGCGGTTTAATCAGACAGAGTAAGGCATAACTTTATGGTGTCGATATTCATCCTTGCTTTGTTCCGGTTTGAAAACGTCACCGAAGCCGCAAAACCGGAAACCGAAAATACGATTAGGAAATGCCCACAAAAACCGGGCATTACTTAATCTTTTCACTATTAAAACATGAGTAATATTTTAGGGTCAGATCAAAATTAAACCCGATGCCTAATTTAATTTCTATCTTACACCGAGGGGCTAATGGGTGACCCCTTTTATTAATTGGCTGCTATCTGCTACCCC
Organism: Rheinheimera gaetbuli; assembly: GCF_054781935.1. Lineage (NCBI taxonomy): Bacteria > Pseudomonadati > Pseudomonadota > Gammaproteobacteria > Chromatiales > Chromatiaceae > Rheinheimera > Rheinheimera gaetbuli. The sequence goes on along the minus strand of NZ_BAAGTL010000024.1, from coordinate 257,157 downwards.
AGTACGAATAAAAACGCATAAGCAATGGCGAGTAATGACACAACCAAGCCCAGCACAAGAGAAGCACCAGCTGGTTTTTTGCGTGATTCAGCTTGTTTAAGCCATGTAACAAACGCGACCACAGTTGCAGCTACAACACCTAACGAAAGGCCAATATAAGCAACTGCAAAAACGCCGACAGCGATTAAGCCGTTACCCAAGTCGTTGTCACGTGCTCCTGCAAGCCAAATATGACTGGTAGCAAAAGCGACAAATAGCACAACCAGCAGCACGCTGAAGCAAATTATCAAAATATGAGTACGATGCATTTCTACCGCCCAAATTTAGCTCGGAAAGCCGTGCAGCGGGTTGACGTCGCAGCCAGCGCTTTTTGCTGGCGATAATATTTGATTGTTATGCCGTGATGCTGAATCTAACAAAGCTGAGATAAAATACTCGGGATTATCAACACCAATGAAAATTGAATTAACCGACCCCAACGGCTCTGAAAGTTCAATTCTGATATTAGGATTACCTGAGTAATTGTAACGCTTTACAAATTTCGAGCGAGGAACAAACTCGTTATTTCTTTCAATTTTAACAATGTTCTCTAACGGTATTACCAAAGGCTGATAAAGTCCATAACGAACAAATACCTTATTACAAATTAAAGAAATTGGCCTTCTCGAAAGTGCCCGATATTCTGCAATAAAAAATACCAAACTAAAAATCGTGAGTAATGTGACAATATTTGCGGCAAGTGGTGACCAGATAAAGTGCAACACCAGATGCATAATTGGTATTTCAAACGCAATGAGGAAGATGAAACCTAGCAAGTTACTTTTTGCGCCATCTTTCTGATGATAGGTAAAGTGTTGCTCACCTCTGAAATGTTCTGGTTTTATGCGGTTTGCAAAAAATGCAAATGTCCACATCCTCGTTTCGAAAGTCAATAAAGACGCAACCGGACTTTCACCCAAATATTTTTTTATTGGCTTTTCTATCGAAAGATCGGGATCTTCACTCTTGCCGATGGCTGCTTTAATCGCAAGATACACTGTTAAAATTGCAACAAGTTCAAACAATAGAATAACAGCCAAGACAAAATAGCGACCATTTTCAAGATAATGCCAGATCAGTTTACTTTGCTCAGGAATAATGTAACTACCGATCAGAACAGCTAAGCAGCTCAAAACAAGAGCTTTTAACAAGCCTTCTTTTTTGTCTTTAGCACAGAAGACGCAGATTATCGGTAGTACTATTAATGCATCCAAAAGAAACAGCAATTCAAAATTCGCGCTGCCATAATCATTTAGCTTGCTGTTAGATTGGTAATAGAAACTCCACCATATCGAAATACAGACAAGAAATAAAAACGGAAGTTTTGATTTGAACGAATCATTCATTGATATCTCCGAACGGCATAACGCCGCCATACACGCGAGCAGCTTGTTGCGAGTGGCGCCGAAGGCGCGTTGTGCTGGCGTTTGTTAGCGCAACTTAGATACATACTAAGTAAACAAAGCCTCAAGCTGTGCTTTTTGTTCAGGGCTAAGCTCATTTAGTGTCTGCAATGCATCTTTAAGGGCTGCTTTGGCATCTTCTGTCATTTTGAAATGTAAGTAAGCCTTAATTAAGGCTGTATGAGCATTCAACGATTGAGGATAATTTGCTCGACTCCACTTCATTAACGCCAACGCATCATCTTGCCGGTTTAAATATTGCAGCCACCCAGCGTAACCGTTGGCTTTATCTTGCGGGATCATGATGTCTGTTTTGAGTAGCTTCGAGCGACTGGCAAATTTTGCCTGCAAATCAGCCAACGTTTTAGGCTCACCTTCTGCAATAGGCCATTCGGAAAACAGATATTTTAACGCGGCATACTGTCCTTGCAGCACTGTCGTATTGTGCGTTTCATCGCTAAAAGTCTGTGACGCGACAGTCAACTTGTCAGATGGATAACGTGCTAACAAATCAACAAAGCGTTGATAAGGCTGTGTCATGGTTGGTTCTTCATTAGCTATCGACACATACAAGCGCCCTTGTAACTGTTCGCTTTTTAAAGCCTGCTCAGCTAATCCCAGCAACTGCTGGTTGTTCCAATATAAAGACGGGCTGATGGCGATAACGCCATGAAACAAGCCTGGTCGTTTTACCAATGCATTGATAGCAAACTGACCACCATGCGACGTACCAGACAGAACTTGATAGTCCAGAGTACGGTACTGTTGTTTAACTAACGGAATTACTTCGTTCTCAACAAAGGATAAAAATCTGTCTGCATTTTCCAGTTGATTAGGGTTTTGCTTCTCTGCACTGGTCACCGTCAGATCTCTGGCACGTGTTTCAGGCGGGTTAACAATACCGACAACAATCATTGGCGGCATCTGCTCGAATTTTGCTAAATAATCTACCGTACCGGCCGTATGTGGGCCCTGAATGTCGCCATCAGTGAGGTACAATACCGGATAGCGCTCCTGACTATTTTGATAACGCCATGGCAAATAAATCACCAAGTCACGCTTTTCGCCAAGCACGGCACTGTCAATCACCAGTTCTTGTAAAACAGGCAGGTGCGCTGCAGCCCAGCTACTCCAGTGGCTTCCCATTATTAGCAACAGTAATCCGTATATTACTTTTTTCATTGTTCTTCCTTAATTTTATAACGCTACCCGTAACCAGGATGTGAGACGATTTTAGCGCTAACGCCACGCGCATGCTTGAGAACTTGCTCGCAGGGGCCGAAGGCCCTGAATGACGCAATTGTTATGTTTCACTGAACTCTGAACGGAGCAAGCCGAAACATTTGAGGTCATGAAACTTATTCTTCCAATATCCACACTCACGCCGAAGCCCCTCCTCTTTAAACCCAAGCCGACGGAGCAATGACTCAGAAGCGCAATTACCTGGAATTGTATCTGCCTGAACACGGTGCAGTTCACCACAAGGCAAATAACCCGAAAACCCAGCAGCAATAATGGCGCGCACAGCTTCTGAGGAATAACCTTGCCGCCAAAACTCAGGATGCAGGTCATAACCAATAACGGCATTACGCATTTTGCTGCTCCACGAGTTAAAGCCGCAGGTGCCTATCAATCGACCAGATGACTTTAACCGGATGGCCCACCTGATACCCTGCTGCTCCTCATATCTTGATTTAAAAAGACTAATCAAATTAGCCGCTTGGCTATTTTCCCGAAACACATCTAAATCGTAGTATTCAACCACTGATGGATTAGAGAACAAACTGAACAGATCAGCTTCATCATCAACACGAAGTTCTGTAAGTAATAGCCGTTCAGTTTCTAATGATGGAAATGCCATTTAAATTCCTTTTTCAACATAACGCCGCCAGCAACTGCCGTAGTGAACTGGCTGCTTTTTTGCGGCTTTTTGCAAAAAAGAAGACAATTTACGGAGGTCAGATTGACTGGCCTTGTTAGCCATTTCTCTCCTCAACATTCACCCAAATTCCAGCATATACAGGGGAATCCCAATATATTCCAGCTCCGCTGGGATATCCTTCCTTGTGTTGTATTAAACTATCAGATTGTGATTCAAATATCGTGAACCGGAACTGCTTTGAGATATTTGCCTTAGAGTTATCAGTTGCAATTGAAATCTCCAGAGAATAATCGCCTGGCTGCCAATTGTATTTCCTATTAAATAATTCATTAAGTGGCTTAACAATTTCTGGAGGCGCAAGGGCGAAGTGTTTTTCACCATGTTCGTCTTTCTGCCGAATTATTTCATTCTTCAGCTTCAGCTCCGCCTCCCTGTATGTTTTTTCATCGTTTCTGTCGAAGTAATTCAGAAAGCTTGTGAGGTAATTCCATTCTTCTTCTGGTTTTAAATTAAAGCTTGTAAGTAGTACTAACTGATTATCTTTTGGGTCAGACACGTAGGATTGAGCTGGTAAATACATAATATTTTGACCATCTCTAGCTATTTTGACATCTATTTTCCGTACGCGAAGCGAGCGGCCGCCGACATTTCTTAAAATTAGGTGGACTTGTAAGTTTGGATTGCCAACCTTGTGTGTAATAAAAATCCGAGAATAAACTTCCAAGTCCAATCTGGCTTTACGCATAAGAATATGTATTGGCGGAAGTTGTGATAGTACCAGCGCAGTAAAGGAGATCGCCACAGACCAAAATTTCCAATCGGTAACAATTTGGTTAAATGTCATTACTTGGTACTCTCCTTGTTTTGATGGCTAACGCACGCCTAAACGGCGAGCAACTTGTTGCGAGTCCAGCGGCCGCAGGCCGCGATGTTTAAGGCGCTTGTTATAAAACACGAACTGGGAACTCATTAACTACTTTCCGTAGCTCTTTTAAGGAAACCTCAAGCTCAGTTTGATCAAGTTCAGCAAAAAACTTCAGCTCGTTACCAGTGCCGACCTGATCAAGCGCTATACCATTCAGGGAAATTCCACCCTTGCCATTTCCTTCAAGGGTAAAAACAAGCTGGCTCTCCATGGAATCAAATTTAGCAGTGCCTTTCAAACTACTATAGAGCTTTTCTGCCTCAGTTAAAAAAGACTTCAAATCCATTGTTAAAAAAGCTGCATCAAAGCAACCTTTAAAACCGCCAAATGACAAATCAACAGTCACCGATAACCAGTTGTCATCATAGATACATCCAGAGGCATCTCTTTCATATCTAAGTATCTGTATTTCAATACGACCGCGGTGTGAATTGCCGATGGAAAAACGCATGACTATCCCTGTGTTTTATAACAGCTTATTCAAAGGATCAAAACCCGCGAGTTGCGTGTTTACGATCCCGCAAGTTGCAAAATTGCATTTAGTCTAGGCTTGTAGCTATTTGTAAATCAAGCATTTTAAACTTGTAGCAGGTTTGAGCCAGTAAATTACGGGTGAGGCACCCGCAAGTTGTGGATAAAAAACTCAAGCGTAGTTACTGGTGTTTTAACCCGTTATATTTACTTGTTTTTGTAGCCGGTGTTCTGGCCGTTATATTTGTCGCGCGCTACTTGGGCAGGGGCAGTTAAGCAGGCGGCGTTTGCCGCCTGCTACCTGGTTTAGAAACTACACTTATTTACACCGGCGTTGGCCAGTACGTGGGCTTTTACCTGGTTTGTGGGTAACAGGTTAAAGCTGTACGGCAGGTTTAACACGGCGGTGGGCTGTACATTTGGCCCGGCGATAATGCCGTCGCTGGGGTATTCCTGCCAGGTAATATTGCTAAAGCTGTTACCGCGGGTATCCCAGTAGCCAATGGCGTTGGAATAAAACGACACTATCGGGTTTTTGGCATTTTCAAATACATTATTTTCAATGCGGATTTCAGCGCCCATCCTGCTGTTAATGCCGCTGTCCTGAATGTCGTTGTAGTAATTGTTGTAAATATGGCCCTGGCCGAAGCGGAACAGCGGCAGGCGCGAGTTTACCTTGTGCCAGTGGTTGTGGTGAAAGGTAATACGGCGGTTGTAGTTGTCGGAGTCGCTGCTGCCCCACAGCGACGTTTTCCAACTGTCGTGCAGATAGTTGTAAGAAATAGTCACATTATCCACGTCTTTTTTACCGCTTATCAACTCGTCGTAAAAGTCTTTACCGACATTCAGGCTATTGTAGATCTCATTGTGATCTATCCAGATATTGCGCGCCGGGCCTTCGATAGTTATGGCGTCTTTATCACCGGTGTTAACATAACGCAGCGTCAGGTTACGGATAATAACGTTATTGGACCGCCAGATTTTAATGCCAATACCATCGAACAGCGCATTGTTGCCTACGCCGATAATACTGACGTTATCCATGTCTTTAATATCAAACTTACTTACCCCGCCGGAGTTGCCGGGTGTAATAGTGCCATTAACACGAATGGTTAATGGCCGGTTTAAATCACGGTTTTGCAAGGCTGAAACCAGTTGAGCACCGGTATTTACCGTTACCGTTACTGCATTGTTGCCGCCGCCGCCGCTGGTGCCGCCATTAAGCGAAGCATAGCCTTGTGGTGAGGCAGCACAAGCACCGATTGGCCCTGGTTCGACCGGCACAACTGGATCTGTAGGGTTTCCACCGCCAGTGTTCAGGTACACTTCAAACTCGGCTATGCGAGGCGCAGAGCTGGCGCTGAGTATTTCCAGGTTAAGTTTTTTGGTGCTAACGGTGTTGAAGTTAATGACTCTATTGCTACCGATGCCTGTACCCGTAGCCAATACCGCGCCGTTGTCATTATTTACCAGCCGCCAGTTGGTAACATTATTGCCTTGCTCGCGCAGTACTACCTGGTTTGCACTGACAGCGTTGCTCCACTTCACCGAGACGCGTTGGCTGGTGTTAGTAGCCGGTTGCCAAAAGCTTTGCAGATCCGCATCTTTTACATTGCCATAGCTGCTGCCGCTGGCTTTACTCGAGCCGTCAGAGCCTGCGCCGGGGCCTGTTAGAGAAAGGTTGTTGGCGTGCACTGATGTGCCAAAGGCCAACATGAGCGTGATCAGCGATATTTTAAATCTTTTATTGTTTTTCATAGGTCATATCCTCTGTTGATCGTGTTTGCACCTTTTGGATTGGGGTGCCAATTAAGGCTGCAACAGAGCCAGACACTTTGCTATTCCATATGTGGACGGTATTTCTGATATCAGATTTTTTTTGTTAACTCATTTTAAGCGTATGATTTTTAATGGTTTGTATTTCTGGTTTCGGGGGGTTGTAATAGATTTATCATCTTGGTGTCAGATGGTACAACACAGGCTGCGTCTACAGCGGCTCAGTTTGCACCGCTACCTCTGCCGGCAATACGGCTAGGATAGATTTTTATGCACTACCTTGCTGGCAGTGGTTGGTAAATCGACAGCTAAATGGCGCTTAAACATTGCGCCGTTTGATTATCTGCCACACGTTTTTTGAATGAATATTCAGCAATCGGTAATTTTTAAGCAATTTTAGCTGGCGATTTAGCCGGAACTCCATACAATGCCGCGCTTTTGAAGTGCGCCGTTTGCTAACTGCAGCGGCGGCTTGGTTGTATCGGCCATACGCTGGCTGCTTTATCCGGAGTGAATATGTCAGTACGTTTTTCATCTGCGACCTGTGGTCGCCTGAGTCTGGTTGCCGTTGCAGTAGCTGCGGTAAGCCCGTTAACCGTTGTAGCGCAAAGTACAGAGGCTGCGCCAGAGCGCATTCAGGTTACCGGCTCACGTATTCTACGTGAGGGAGCCATTGCACCGTCGCCGGTTACCGTTATATCAGGCCGTGATCTGGTAGAAACCGGCGCGATGAACATTGGTGAAGTGTTAAACGCGTTGCCGTCGCTGGCAGCGACTTATTCTCTGGCCAATGCCGGCCGCTCTATCGGTACTGCGGGTTTAAGCCTGTTAGACCTGCGCGGCATGGGCGCGTCGCGTACCTTAGTATTGGTAGATGGCCGCCGCCATGTGGCTAGCAGCGCCGGTACCGCGTCGGTTGATACTAATAGTATTCCTACTGCCTGGTTAGATTCTGTTGAAATTATTACCGGTGGTGCTTCAGCAGTATACGGCGCAGATGCAGTAACCGGCGTGGTTAACTTTAAGCTGAAAAAAGACATTCAGGGCGTTGATCTGGTGGTAAGTAAAGGTTATGCCGAAGATAACCCGTACGACAACCACAAGCTGTCGCTGTCGTTTGGTACTGACTTTGCCGGCGGCCGGGGCAATTTTGCCGCAGCCGCAGAGTACTCAGGCCAGGACGGCATGAATGCCACAGAGCGCAGTGCTACCCGCACAGCGTATATGTCGGTTGCAAACCCGGCTAACAGCGATTATCGCGATGTTAACGGCGTATTTGTGCATGATGGTATAGCCGACAAGATCACCGTGGCCAATGCCGGTTGGTACGACAGCTCAACCGCGGGTAATTTTGCCTTAAACGGTAACTGGTACATTTTTAACCCGGACGGTAGCGTGCGGCTGCAAGACCTGGGAACTACCTACGGCAATATTGAACATTGCAGCAGCTGCGAGTTTTTGAACCTGCGCGAATATCAGGACTTACAACCGGGCTTTAACCGGCAAAACCTGAATATGAAGGTTAACTTTGACCTGACCGACAGCATTAACTTGTTTGCTGAAGCTAAGTACGCCCGCAGCAAAGGTAGCAGCGAAGGCCAGCCATCGTTTTTTGAATACAGCTCTGCTATTGCTATTGCCCGTGACAACGCCTTTTTGGACAGCAGTATGGCGGCCTTGATGGATGCCAATGGCTTAAACTCAATCCGCATTCATCGCTTTCAAAAAGATGCCGGCCGCCGTTTTGAGCAAAATACCCGCACGACTTCACGCTTTGTAGTGGGCGCGCAGGGCGAACTGACAGCAGATTGGGCATTTGAAACTTACCTGACACATGGCGAGACCAAGCTGGAGCAGGTTAACTATAACAACCTGATCCGCGCTAACTTTGCCCAATCGGTGGATGCTGTTGTCGATGATAGTGGCAACATTGTTTGCCGCGATGCTGGCGCACGGGCTAAAGGTTGTGTACCTACCAGCTTGTTTGGTGATAACGCCATTAATCAGGGCGCCCGTGATTGGTTTAATACTACGTCTTATAGCCATAGCACAATTCAACAAACCGTGGCCAACGCCAGTGTGAATAACAGCGCTGTGTTTGAACTGCCGGCCGGCAATGTCGGTTTTTCTGCAGGTGTGGAATACCGCAAAGAGCAAAGTGAGTCGGTGCCGGATGCGTTTGCTGCCACAGGCGCCACTTTTTTAAATTCGCTGCAGTACATGCGCGGCGAATTTAACGTAAAAGAAGCCTTTGCTGAAGTTTCCATACCGTTACTGGCCGACTTACCGCTGATATATGATTTAGCATTTGATGCTGCCGTGCGTTATGCCCGTTACAGTACCATCGGTGATGCCACCAGCTGGAAAGCCGGCTTAGACTGGAGCATTAACAGCGAGTTACGTGTAAGGGCGACGTATTCAGAAGCCTTACGCGCACCAAATATCAGCGAGTTGTTTGGCCCACAAAACCAAACTTTCTTCCGCGTAACGGACCCTTGCGCCACTACAGAGCGGCAAAGCCAAACCCGGCTGGATAACTGTGCTGCTATTGGTATCGCTGCCGACTTCGAGCTAAACAGCCCGGCGGCGACAGTTGAGGGTTTAAACGGTGGCAACCCTGATCTACTGGCTGAAAAATCTAACAGCTATACCCTGGGCTTTGTTTACCAGCCAGAATTTATCCGCGGCTTTAGTCTGACGGCGGATTACTGGTCTATCGAGATTGACGATGCTATTGCGTCAATTACGGCGCAAAATATTCTTAACCGTTGTGTCGACTCGGCCAGCGGGCCAAATATGCAGTTCTGTAATCTGGTGCAGCGTGACCCGGTAACACAAAGCTTGCAGCTGATCACCTCGGTAGTGCAAAACGTAGCGGCGCAAAGTGCCAGCGGTGTAGATTTAGAGTTGGGTTACGATTTTGATACTGCGGCTGGCCGCTTTAACACCAAGTTAATTACTACCTGGCTGGAATCGCGCAAAACCTTTTCGTTCCAGAACTTCCCGGCAGAGTTTATTGAAAATGCCGGCACTGCCGGAGATGCCAGCTGGCAAGCCAACTTGAGCGTAAACTACCGCTACGATGCCTGGACCGCTGGCGTTAAAACCCGCTACGTCGATGCGGTATCGCTGTACACCGCCCAATCATTGGCGCTGAACCCGGACCCAAGCGACATTATGGGCTACGGCAGCTATTTTGTTACCGATATGCGTATAGGTTATGATTTTGCCAGCGGTGTGAAACTGGCGCTGGGTATAGACAATATGTTTAACCGGGACTTACCAGGCGTTAGCACCGGCACCACTGCAGAAACCGGCTTGTACAATAATATTGGCCGTTTTTACTACACCAGTTTGTCTTACGCATTCTAAGTTAATCTGTGTTGTGCAAACCCGGCCTTCGCGCCGGGTTTTTTTATCTTGAGCCAGCATACCTGAGATTGACCTGCCGCTTGGTTCTTCTACAATAGCGCGAATTAAATCTTGGAGTACGCCGGATGAGTGAGTTAACTGCAGTATCGTCAGCGGGGTTACGTGGCAAAGTGCTGGCCTGGTTAGCATTGCCCTGGGTGCAGCGCACCTTATTAAGCTTAATCTTAATTAATGCCGCCATTTTGGGGTTGGAAACCTCAACCGCGATAATGGCCGTGGCGGGCGGGCAACTGATATTGCTGGATAAACTGATCCTGGCGGTATTTGTGGTGGAAATAGCGCTGCGCATATACGCTCACCGGCTGGCGTTTTTTAAAGACGGCTGGAGCCTGTTTGATTTTATTGTCGTGGGTATTGCGCTGCTGCCAGCCAGCGGGCCTTTTGCCGTGCTGCGCGCGCTGCGGGTATTACGGGTACTGCGGGTGCTAACCTTTGTGCCCTCGATGCGCAAAATTGTTGGGGCATTAATTCAGTCGCTTAACGGTATGTTGTCAATCGCCATGGTGTTGGCGTTGGTGTACTACGTGGCTGCCGTAATGGCAACCAAGTTGTTTGGTGAGGCTTTTCCTGACTGGTTTGGCAGCCTGGGAGCATCGCTGTACACGTTGTTTCAGGTGATGACACTGGAGAGCTGGTCTATGGGGATTGCCCGGCCGGTAATGGAGCAGTTTCCTTATGCCTGGGTCTTTTTTGTGCCTTTTATTCTTATTGCCACCTTTACCATGTTAAACCTGTTTATTGCGGTTATCGTAAACGCGGTGCAAAGCATGCACGATGAAGAACACAAAGAAGAGCATGATGCTAAACAGGCTACCCAGCAGCAATTGCTGGTGCAGATGCAGCAGTTACAACAAGAACTGCAGCAACTGCGTACAGAGTTAAAAAAACCTACTGCAGAATAAACTCTTCCAGCGAACGGCCGCTAAGGCGGCCAATTTGCATAAACATATAGATAATCGCACCCATCAGCATCACCATGCTGGGCAGCACGATAACCGGGTAGCTTAACCAGGTCATGCGGCCCAGCTCTTCTGCGTAGGTAGTGGTGCCAGGCTGGCTTACCACTATGGCTTTGGCCAGCACATAATTAAGAGCCGATGACATAAAAAACGCCGCGGCAACAATATAACCGGCGCGGGCCATACGCTGGTTAAACAGGGCGCTGTTATTTTGCTCTGCCAGCGCCTGTTCTAACTTTGGCAGGTCCAATAATTCGGGGTTAATCAGTAATTTTTTCACCAGCGGGTAAGGCGTATATTGGCTAACAAGCACAATAATGCCTATCAGGCCTGGGATCAGTGCTTCTTTTATGGCTATATAAGATGGCGGCAATTGCAGCAGGCTAATGCCGCCGGTGAGCAGCACGCTAATAATGCCCAGCACCGAGAAAAAGTTTACCTTGCCAGATTGCTTCAGCTCCCACAGGCCAAACAACAGCGGGAACGCTAACGCTACCACGACTGCCCACACCGGGCCCAGCGTATCATCGCCGCTGAAACGGCTTAAAATAATGGCGGGTATTGCCACATTTATTAACAGGTTAGATAACAAGCCGGATTTTTTCGGCTTGGCTTGTCCGGCTGGGGCAGTATCGGTCATAAGGTGTCTGCGTAGTGGTTGTTTGTTGGTCAGTATATCAAGTTAGCTTTAAGCAGCAATCTGTTCGCTCAGGTTAAGTTGCCAAACAGTTCGGTCAGGGTTAGCTGCACCTTCCAAAATGTTGCCATTTTATCATGCTAACAACCCGCTGCTCATGCGGGCTTTTTCTATTTCTGATTTTTTGGTTATTTGGTATTACCAATTTCGTTGCCCGTTTTGTAATCAATCAGTGTTGAGTACCAATTGATTACAGGCTAGGGTGGTAAAACACAGGGTAACTGAGGTAACTAAAATGGACCATTATGCAGCACTAAAAGCCAATGTGGGTTTATTGGGTACTAAGCTTGGCGACACTATTCGCAGCCAGTTAGGCGATGCCTTGTTGGAGCGGGTAGAGCAAATTCGTCAGCTATCCAAAGCTGCGCGCCAGGGGGAAGAGCTGCAGGCCGACCAGTTAAAACAGGTACTGCAAAGTTTGTCTGATGACGAGCTGCTGCCGGTAGCCCGCGCCTTTGCCCAATTTTTAAATTTAGCCAACTTAGCCGAGCAGCATCACAGCATTAGCCGTATTGGCCACGCCAGCATTGAAAAGCCTGAGCCATTGCAAGAGCTGTTTAGTTTGCTTGATGAAAAGCAACTGGATACGGCGAAGGTGCAACAGGCAGTGGCCAGTTTATCGATAGAGCTGGTACTTACTGCACACCCGACCGAAGTATCGCGGCGTACCCTTATTCATAAACTGACCGAAATTGCTGGCTGCTTAACCGAGTTAGAGCAAGACTTAACAGCAACCCAGCAGCAGCGGGTTGAGCTGCGGCTAAGTGAACTGATTGCTCAGGCCTGGCACACCAATGAAATTCGTGAACAGCGGCCAACGCCGGTAGACGAGGCTAAATCGGGCTTTGCGGTAATTGAAAGCTCGCTGTGGCAGGCCATACCGGACTTTTTACGTGAACTGGATACCAAGCTGGTTAGCGCAACGGGCAAAGGGCTGGCGCTTAATGCCGCGCCGGTGAAGTTTTCTTCCTGGATGGGCGGTGACCGTGACGGCAACCCCTTTGTTACCGCTAAGGTTACCCGCCAGGTATTGCTGCTGAGCCGCTGGAAAGCGGCCGACTTATTCGCCGCCGATCTGGATTTTCTCAGCAGTGAGTTGTCGATGTATCAGGCCAACAGTGCGCTACGGCAAGCCGCGGGTGAGGCAAACGAGCCCTATCGCGTGGTGCTGAATCAACTTCGTAGTGGTCTGCTGCGAAGCCGCGATTGGTTGACCGAAGCGCTGAAGCATGACCGCTTGCAGCGGCCGCAAGATCTGATCTGGCACAACCAGCAATTACTTGAACCCTTGCTGCTGTGTTATCAGTCATTGCTCGACTGCGGTATGGCGGTCATTGCCAATGGCCGGCTGCTTGATACCTTGCGCCGTGCCTATGCTTTTGGTGTCACCCTGTTAAAGCTGGATATCCGCCAGGATGCCGGTCGTCATGCTCAGGTCTTTGCTGAATTAACCCAGCACTTGGGGCTGGGTGATTATAGCGCCTGGGACGAAAGCGCGCGCCAGGCGTTTTTACTGGCCGAGCTGGCCAACCGCCGGCCGCTGTTTCCGAAAAGCTGGCAGCCGTCGGCCGATGTACAGGAGGTGCTGGATACCTGCGATATCGTCGCCTGCCATGGCAGTGAGGCGCTAAGCACCTATGTTATTTCTATGGCCGGCAAACCATCTGACGTGCTGGCTGTGCAGTTACTGTTAAAAGAAGCCGGCATTAGCTTTCCAATGCCGGTGGCACCGCTGTTTGAAACCTTAAGCGACTTACAAAACGCGCCCGATTGTATGCGCAAACTGCTTAGCATCGACTGGTACCGCGGTTACATCAATGGTAAACAGGAAGTGATGATTGGCTACTCCGACTCGGCCAAAGACGCCGGTGTATTTGCCGCAGCCTGGGCGCAGTACAGTGCACAGGAAGCTTTAGTGGCCATTTGCCAGCAAGCCAAGGTGCAGCTGACGCTGTTCCATGGCCGTGGCGGCACTATCGGCCGTGGCGGCGGCCCGGCGCATGCGGCAATTTTATCGCAGCCACCGGGCTCGCTGGCCGGCGGTTTGCGGGTAACCGAGCAGGGCGAGATGATCCGCTTTAAATTCGGTTTGCCGCAATTGGCCGAGCGCAGCCTGGCGCTGTATGCCAGTGCCGTGCTCGAAGGCATGCTGTTACCGCCGCCGGTACCTAAACAAAGCTGGCGCGAGCTGATGAGCCAGCTGGCAGAAGGCTCCTGCGAGGCCTACCGCGCTGTGGTGCGCCACAACCAAGACTTTGTGCCGTACTTTCGCGCCGCCACGCCCGAGCAAGAGCTGGGCCAGTTGCCACTCGGCAGCCGGCCGGCCAAACGTAACCCGACCGGTGGCGTAGAAAGCCTGCGGGCAATTCCATGGATATTCGCCTGGTCGCAAAACCGCTTAATGCTGCCAGCCTGGCTCGGTGCCGGCTCGGCGCTGGCGAAAGCCGCTGAGCAGGATAACGCCGCATTGCTGGATGAAATGCAGCAGCAGTGGCCGTTTTTCGCCACCCGTATGTCGATGCTGGAAATGGTGTTTTTAAAGGCCGACAGCGATATTGCCGCTTATTACGACAAAGTGCTGGTGCCGGATGAGTTAAAGCACTTAGGCCAGCAACTGCGCGCCCAACTGACAGCCGATCGCGAGCTGCTGCTAAAGCTTATTCACAGCGATACGCTAATGGCGAAAGAAAGTTGGATTAGAGAGTCGATAATGCTGCGCAATACCTATGTCGACCCGCTGCATATCCTGCAAGCCGAGCTGTTGCATCGGGTAAGGCACCAACCAGAGCGGGTAAGCCCGACCATTAGCCGTGCTTTAATGGTCACCATAGCCGGTATCGCTGCCGGTATGCGAAATTCGGGTTAGGCCATCTCGTTTATTAAATGCAGAACCAGCATAATGTGAGCTGGAATTAAGGCGAAGGGATTGGGTTTACTCTAAGCCGACCGTTGACGGCATGGACGCCGACAAATTCGTCCGGAGCGAATTTGAACAGCTCTGCTGGTCCGTAAGGATAAACTTCAGGGATGAAGTTTATAATTCGAGCCTACAGGGACGTATTTATGGCGTGTCGGTGTGAGTGAGCCGAATCCCGATGACACAGGACAATCGGGTATTATGCTCACTTATGCGTTACTGGCATTGGTTTCGGCGGTGGCGATGGCCAGCAGTGGTATTATTGCCCGCTTTAGTGGCCTTGCTGCGGCTGAGTTAACCTTTTACCGGCTGGCGGTTGGCGCGCTCTGTTTGCTGCTGTTTGTCGGCATAAGCGGCCGGCTTGCGCTGCTAAAAGGCAAACCCGACTGGCGCATGGCGGTAAATGGTGTGCTGCTGGCCGGTTTTATGCTGAGCTTTCTAAGCGCCATTGAATATATCAGTCTGGCTAATGCCATTATGCTGGTGTATCTGGCGCCGCCGTTGTCGGCGTTTATTGCGCACTGGCTATTGCAGGAAAAACTCGACCTGCCCGATAGCAGCCTGATTTTGCTGTCGTTTCTTGGCTTTGCTATGTTACAGCAGTTTAAGTTTGATTTAGTGCTCGACGCCAGTCAGTTACCCGGGTTGTTATGTGGCTTGCTGTCGCTATTGTGTTACAGCGGCTTTTTGCTACTAAACCGCCGCGCCTTGCCGGCGCATTCGCAACTGCAACGTACTTTTTACCAGCTTATTATTGGTGCTTGCTGCGTGCTACCGTTTTTAACCTCGATGCAGATGCCGCAGGCAGACGATCTGCTTTGGATAGCGCTGGCTGGTATCTTCCCGGGCTTTATTGCCATTTACTGCGCCATTATTGCGCTGCAACATTTACCCACCCGGGTGTACGCCACCCTGGCGTATCTGGAACCAGTCACGGTAATACTGGCCGGTTGGTTGCTGTTCAATGAAAGCTTAAGCACGCTGCAACTTGGCGGGGTGCTGCTGATTATTGCTACCGGCTTGTTGCTGGCGCTGCGGCATAAACCGGCCAGGGCTGTTGTCGCTGTGGCCGATGCGGTAAGGTTGTAAGCCGGTTAACCCCGGGGCACAAAATTCAGTACGGTGGCGTTAATACAGTAGCGCGGCCTGCCATTTGGACCATCGTTAAATACATGGCCTAAGTGTATGCCGGATACCTTGGCACGAATTTCAGTGCGGCGCATGCCATAGCGGTTATCCGGTTTTTCAATTACGGCGCCGTCTACTGCTTGGGTAAACGACAACCAGCCGGTGCCAGAGTCAAAGCGGTTGCGGGTGTCGAATAACGGCGCGCCGCTCAATTTATCAACAAAAATGCCGTCCGGGGTGTTTTTAAAGATTTCATACTGCTGACAAAAGCGCGCGTCGGTGCCTTTGTCAAACGCGACATTAAAGGCTTCGCTGTCGCCGAGCTTAAATTTGCCTAGCAGCAGATAAAACTCGTCCGGGCTTAAATAACCCTGGCGGCCAAACACTTCCTTGCCATTTTCCAGCAAAATAAGGGTCGGTGTAGCCCAGGTTGGTGAGCTGATACTCAGGCCCTGCAACTGACTGGCGTAGCGGTAATGCAATGCAATATCGCCGCTGTAGCTATTGCCAACATCTGCTTTAAACTTTTCGCAGTACGGGCAATAGCTCTGTGAATCTATCACCAGAATGTGCTTACCGTGTAGCAAGGCGCTGTTATCCACCGCCGCGGTTTGCGCCTTGTTGTCGCTGGCAAACCGAACGCCGGTGCTGTGATCCGGGCAGTAACCGTTGGGGTTTTTAGCAATGTAATCCTGATGGTATTGCTCGGCCGGAAAAAACTGGCGTAGTGGCTTAATTTGCGTGGCAATGGCGCCAAAACCGGCTTGGGTCAGCAGAGGCTGGTATGCTGCCATCACCTGTTGCGCTGTGTCGTATTGCGTTTGGCTGTTAGTCAGAATAGTTGAGCGGTACTGGGTACCAATATCATTACCCTGCCGGTTAAGCTGGGTCGGGTCATGCATTTCAAAATAACGCTGCAGCAAAGTTGTCAGGCTGATTTGTGCCGGGTTAAAACTCACTTTAACTACTTCGGCATGGTTATTCGGGTTGTGCTGATTACGCCGCTGCGTAATAGCGCGATACGTTGGCTCGACACCGCTGCCATCGGCATAGCCAGACACGGCGTCGACTACGCCTGGCATTGCTTCAAAGCGTTTTTCCACGCCCCAAAAGCAGCCGGCACCGACGACGATACTATCAAGATGGGTGGTGGCTGGCATGCTATCGCTGTTGGCCTGTGCTGTGCTACCCAGCAACAAAGCGCCAGCACACAATTTTAATATGGAAGATAGGGCCATAATTACCTCTGCCTGTTATCACGTAGTGGGTTATACGCAATAGACAGGCAAAAGGTGCAAATGCTTTCAACGGTTGCCTTAGCCCAAGCCGGTTCTCGTTAAGGTTGTTCAGCAAACTTTGCCACAGCTTGCAGCGTGCGTTCGATATCATCATGGCTGATATCCAGATGGCACACCCAGCGCAGGCGTTTAATATTACCGTTGGCGCTTTGATAATTGCTGCCGGTGAGTTTGATACCGCACTCAGCCAGGTAGGGTAGCAGTTGCTCGGCTAACTGTAATTCGACATCAGTAAACAATATATTGGTTTGCACCGGCAGCGCCGTCAGTTTGCCCTGCAATGCTGGTAGCTGCTGGGCTAAGTGTGTTAAACCGTCGGCTAAACGCCGGCAATTGGCATGATCATCGGCTAACCTGTTGATATTATTTTCCAGCGCATATAAACCGGCGGCGGCTAAAATGCCCGTCTGTCGCATACCGCCACCGAGCATTTTGCGCACGCGTTTAGCGCGGGCAATAAAAGCATGCGAGCCCAGCAATAATGAGCCGACCGGGCAGCCCAAGCCCTTAGATAAACATAGCGACACCGAGTCATAGCCCTGGCATAGCTCTCGCGCCATTTGCTGCGGCGCCATGCCATGCTTAGGTGCTAAGGCTACCGCGGCGTTCATTAAGCGTGCGCCGTCGATATGGCAATTTAAGCCTTTATTTTCCGCTAATTGGGCGACAGCGCGCATATAGCTAAGCGGCAATACCTTACCGCCAACGCTGTTTTCAATCACGATAAGGCGCGTGCGGGCAAAGTGCGGGTCGTCCGGCTTTATCGCTGCGGCAATATCGCTTAGCGCCAGGGTGCCATCGGCTTGTAATTCCAGAGGCTGTGGCTGAATAGAACCCAGTACCGCCATGCCGCCGCCTTCCCATTTGTAGGTGTGCCACTGCTGGCCGACGATGGCCTCATCGCCGCGCTGGCAATGGCTCATCATGGCAATCAGGTTGGTTTGGGTGCCGCTGGGCGCAAATAAAGCGGCTTCAAAGCCCAGCAGCTCTGCTGCATAGCGCTGTAATTCCAGTGTAGTGGGGTCGTCGTTAAACACATCATCGCCCAGCGGTGCGCTGAGCATACGTTGTTTCATTGCAACAGAGGGTTGGGTTACGGTATCGCTGCGAAAATCCGCCATAGTGTGCTCCACAATTATGCTGCAGACAGACTAAGGTGCTGGTTAAGGTTGTGCAATCAGAATGGGTTAAAGTGCAGAATTATTCGCTGGGTTAAACCGGTTCGCCCAACACAGACGAACCGGCTTTTAGTTGGTAGCTTAGCGATTAATAAAAATTAATCTTAAAGTCGACACCAAAGGTACGCGGCTCGTTAACAAAACCGGTCAGGTTACTAAAATCGATAGCGCCTTTCAGGTTGTCTTTGTCGGTGATATTGCGGCCAAATACGCCTACTTCGTAGTTATTGTCGTAGTTAATATAGGCTACACGTAAACCAGCTTCGTAGTTGTTGTTCGACTTAAATTCGGCAGACTCATACAGGAACAGGTTAGTTTTACCCTGCAGCTGATAGTCGCCATAGAAATAGATTTCACCGCTTTGGATTGGGAAATCGTAACGGGCATTCAGCGTCAGAATGGTTTCCGGTGCCTGAGGGAACGGGTTGCCGTCAATCAGTGCCAGGTTTTGTGCATTTCGCGGGTCCAGCACAGTACACAGGCCTGAACCACAAGGCGCTACTGTTAAGTTGTCGTCTTGTAACTCAGTATTATTGTAGCTAAAGCCACCGCCAACGCTCAGATTGGGTAGCACACGGTAATCAAAGTCAAACTCGAAGCCGTATCCGACGCCTTTGTCAGCATTGATCAACTGGTTGCCCTGGGTTGTGCCGCCAATGGCTGACAATTGAATATCATCAATGGTGTAGTAAAACAGCGCGGTATTCAGGCGTAAGGTGTTGTTTAGCAAATCAGATTTCATCCCTACTTCATAGGAGAAAATAGTTTCTGACTTAGCTACAGACGGTGGCGCTTCAAAAGCGACGTCGCGGCCCTGAATAGACTGGGCGCGGAAGCCATCTGCTACGCGGGCAAACAGGCTGGTTTTATCGGTTAAACGATAGTTAGCGCTGAGCTCCCAGCTGATATTGTCGTCTGATACTTTAATCGGCGCATAATATTGCTCTTCAGCAAAGCCGATAACCACGGCGAAACCATCGACGTTTTGCTGGCCAACCGAGAAGGTTTTAATATCGTCGGTATAACGGATACCGCCGGTGATATCCAGCTTATCGTTTACTTTGTACGATGTCTGGCCGAACAGCGCCCAGCTGGTATTGCCGTGAAATACTTCGGTAGCACCGAAGAAACCATCAATACTGTTTACGCCAAAGGTAGAGTCAAAGTAAAAGCCACCGACCTGCCAGCTTAAGGCATCGTTGGTGTCACTGGCTAAGCGGATTTCCTGGGTGTATTGCTTTAACGCTTTTAACTGGTCTTCTGTTACGGCGCTGTCAACCTGGGCAAAGCCCGCTTCTGCAGGGTTACCGCCATCGATATCACCAATACCGCCACCATCTGCACGTTCCATGGCTGAAATGCTGGTAAGCGTCATGCCGTCAAACTGAAAATCCAGTTTTAACGAGGCGCCCCAGGCATCGTAACTTTGGCTGTTTGCAGTGGGGTTGTCGTAAGCTACGCTGTCGCGATCATAATTGCTGTTCAGCTGGTCACTGCCTGGCGTCAGGATGTTTTTCCGGAACAAACTGGAGGTGCCATCATAGTTGCGACTATGTACATTTAACAGGGCATCGAAATCACTGCTTTCCCACAGCAGTTGCAAACGGCCGGCCCGTTCAGTGTAACCGCCCATGGCATCGTTTTCGCCGCTAAAGCTGTTATCTACCCAGTCGCTGCGGTGCTGTGACAATAGCGATAAACGCGCTGATAGCTCGTCGGTTAAACCACCACCCACAGCACCTTCCAGGTTAAACTGGCCTAAAGTGCCGGCGGTTGTTTTAACATAGGCATCAAATTCCTGGCGCGGTTTTACGCTATCGAATTTAATAATACCGGCGGTAGTGTTGCGGCCGAATAGTGTGCCTTGTGGGCCACGGATCACCTCTACCTGCTGCACGTCAAACAGCGGGAAGCTTTTTAAAATCACGTTTTCCATTACCACCTCGTCCATAATAATGGACACTGGTTGTGAGGCGGCTAAGTCAAAGTCAGTGTTGCCTAAACCACGGATATAAAAGCGCGGTGCTGCCCGGCCGTTTGAGGTTTCGGCGTATAAACCCGGTACCTTAATGGCCAGTGCGGTAATGTCATCACCGGATGCAAAAATAGCGTCAAATTTTTCGCCCGATAAGGTAGCGATAGAAATGGGCACTTCCTGAATACTTTGGCTGCGTTTTTGCGCGGTAACGGTAATGGTTTCCAGTTCCTGTTCTTTTGCATTCTGGCCCTTGTCACTTTCCTGCGCCATCAGCACAGGAGAAAGGCCAACAGCTGCACCGAACAGAGCAGCTTGCATAGCTGCAGATAAGGCTGACGGAGTAAATAGCTTCATTAAGGTGAACCTTATATTGAGAGTTTACGTTTATATTGTGTGTGTTTAGTAACGATGAGTTTGCTGGAGTGACCACAGCTTAAGTTACGTATAAACCTTGGCTAATATAGCAGTTTGTCGTGCAAAATGCTCAAACTGGCGTAAGTTTGTTACAAATTCGGCGGTGTTTTGAACTAAAGCAGTGTAGGCTCGTATTACAAAAAAATTTTTGAGAATGTCATGCGCAGCTTAATATTTTTGCTGCTGTTCAGTTGTGGCTTGTTTAATAGTGTGCAAGCCGTCAGTACCGGCTGGCAACCAGCAAAACAGCTTAAAGCTGAACTTGTTAGTGAGTATCAGCAGATTACAGCCGGGCAAAGCCTGCGGCTGGCGCTGCATTTTGTGCCAGACCAGCACTGGCATACTTACTGGCAAAACCCCGGCGATTCTGGCTTGCCTACCAGCTTAAACTGGCAGTTGCCTGCAGGGGTAGCTGCAGGGGCTATACAATGGCCCACGCCACAGGCTTTTGTGATCCCGCCGCTGGTAAATTATGGCTTTGCCGGTGCTACAGTGTTGCTAACCGAACTGCAAATTCCGGCTGATTACAATGCTGACAGCCTGCCGATACAGCTGCAGGTAGACTGGCTGGTATGCGAGGAAGTGTGTATCCCGGCCGAGGCGCAATTTAGTCTGAGTTTGCCGGTTGGCAACCAGGCCATAGTGGCAGATGGTTATCAGGGGTTGTTTAATCAGGCTGAGCAAAAGCTACCTCAGCCACTTAGTGTTAGCGGCACCTTTGACACCTCCGGTGGCGCCTTTTCTGCCATGATAGACTGGCTGCCAGCTGCTAATATTCGTGCTTTTTTTGTCGCAACAGCAGAGCTGGTCGATCATGCCGCCAGCCAACAGATCAGCCAGCAAGGCCAACAGTTGCTATTACAGCAACCGCTGAATACCTACTTTACTGCCGCGCCAGAGCAACTGGAGTTGGTGCTCGTTAGCGATACCTCGTCATATAGTGTGCAGCTTAGCCGGGCTGCGCAGAGCTCGGCAGACATTTTGATCACTGGCAGCCAGCAAAGCAGCACAGCGCTGTGGTTAGTATTGCTGATGGCGGCAATCGGTGGCTTGTTATTAAATTTAATGCCTTGCGTATTTCCGGTGTTGTCATTAAAAGCGCTTAGCATTGCCAGTAACAGCGGCGAGCCCCGGGCGCAACGGCGCGAAGCCTTGCTTTATAGTACCGGCGTTATACTGAGTTTTGTGGCCCTGGCCAGCGTACTGATCGTGTTGCGCACTGCCGGTGCAGCCGTGGGTTGGGGGTTTCAATTGCAAAGCCCTTATCTGGTGGCGTTGCTGGTTTATCTGCTGTTTGCACTGGGGCTGAGTTTATCCGGCGTGGTGCAATTTGGTCTGGGTTTGATGAATGCCGGTGGCAGTCTGGCCAGTGCTAAAGGTGGCAAAGGTGCCTTTTTTACCGGCGTATTGGCCGTGGTGGTTGCCAGCCCTTGTACTGCGCCCTTTATGGGGGCGGCCTTAGGCTATGCGGTAAGCCAAAATGCGGTAGTGGCGCTACTGGTGTTTGTCGCTTTGGGCCTGGGCATGGCGCTGCCGTTTTTGCTGCTGGCTTATGTGCCCGGGGTTGGCCGTCTGCTACCGAAGCCGGGCGCCTGGATGGACACGTTAAAGCAGTGGCTGGCCTATCCGCTGTATTTAAGTGCCGTGTGGTTGCTGTGGGTCTATGGCCGGCAAAGTGGCGTCGATGCCCAGGCGCTGCTGTTATTTGGCGTTGTGTGTATTGCTGCAGCGTGCTGGTTATGGGGCCGCAAACAACTGGCGCAGGCTGGGATGTTAACGGCATTGCTGGCGCTGTTAATGTTACTGCTGGCGTTGCTGTTGCCAGCGTTAGCGCCACAACAAGCCAGTACGCCGGCTGAAAAACAAAACAATGCGCACTGGCAAAGCTGGTCGGCAGCAACCCTGCAGCAACTGCGCGCAGAGGGTAAGCCGGTGCTGGTGAATATGACCGCCGACTGGTGTATCACCTGTTTGGTAAATGAGCGCGTAGCGTTAAATACCGAAAGCAGTAAGGCAGCGCTGGCGCTGTATGATGTAACGTACTTAAAAGGCGACTGGACACTGCGCGATGCGGCAATAACAGAATATTTACGGCTGTATCAGCGTGATGGCGTGCCGCTGTATGTGTTGTACTGGCCGGGGCAGCCGCCCGAAGTGCTGCCGCAAATTTTAACCCCCGACACGCTACAGCACACGCTGCAGCAGCTAAGTCGGCAACCTTAATGTGTGTAACACGATAAAACAGGAGTAACGCAGATGAAATTAGCACAACTGGTTCTGGCAGCGTCTGCTGCTATGTTTTCGCTGGGGCTGGCCGCAGCACCACAAATAGGCGCACCTGCCCCGGACTTTACCGTGGTCGATAGCAAAGGCAACAGCCATAGCTTAAAAGATTTTGCCGGTAAAAATGTGGTGCTGGAGTGGACCAACCATGATTGCCCCTTTGTGGTAAAACACTACAGCGGCAATATGCAGGCGCTACAGGCCGAGATGACAGCGCAAGATGTGGTGTGGCTAAGCGTGATCTCCTCAGCACCCGGCAAACAGGGCCATGTTAGTGGCGCGAAAGCCGACGAGCTAACCGCCAGCCGCAGTGCCATGCCCACCGCAGTAGTGTTTGACGAGAGTGGCGTAGTAGGTAAGGCTTATGACGCCAAAACCACGCCGCATATGTACGTGATAGATAAAGCTGGCGTATTGCAGTATATGGGCGGCATCGACAGTATACCGTCGGCGAAAGTAGATGATATCGCCAAAGCCACACCCTATTTTGCTAATGCCGCAAAGGCGGTACTAAAAGGTGAAAAGCCCGACCCGGCAGTAAGCAAACCTTATGGTTGTAGTATCAAGTATTAGGCAACACAGAGAGCAGCTTTTGTATTAACTGGCTTTGCGCGGCTGGCTGTCGGCAAACTGCTGCAGCCAGTCGTTAAATTCGGCTGTTGGCATGGCTTTGGCAAAATACCAGCCCTGGCCTAAGTCTATTCCCAAGGCGCGCAGCAGCTCGGCCTGTGCCGCCTTTTCTATACCCTCGGCTACGATGCTGTAATGCAGCAGTTGGCCAATATCACGTATTTTCGGGATCAGTGTCGATTTAATGCTGTCGGCCTCCATGTCCTGAATAAAACTTTTATCTATTTTCAGGTAATCGGCGTTGAGTGAGCGCAGGCTGGTTAGATTGGAGTAGCCGGTGCCAAAGTCGTCGATAGACAATTGCAGGCCTGCCGCTTTTAACTGCGCCAGGTTTGCAGTAGCGCGTGTGTAGCTTAGTTCTTGCTGCTCAGTAATTTCCAGTACCAGTTTGATCCGGCGTTGCTGCACTTCAGGCAATTGCAACAGTGCCAGGATTTGGCCGCTGGCGATATCTTGCGGGTAAACGTTAATTGATAGATGAAATTGTTCGGGTAAATTAGCTAGCGTGCTTAGTTGGCTTAGCGCCTCTTTGGCAATAAAGCAGGTAAATTTGGCGCTTAAGCCCAGTTGGCTTAACAGCGGAATAAACTGCTGCGGGCTTACACTACCCAGCGGGTCTTGATAACGTGCCAGCACTTCACAACCGGTAACAGTATGTTGTTTTAAATTAATGATGGGTTGAAAAACAACCGAAAAGTAGCCTTTTTTTAAGCCGTTACGTACGCGATAACGTAAGCTGTGGCGACGTATTGCCAATTGGCGCCAACCAAACCAGGCCAGAGCGCTTAATGCTAATAGCGCGAAGGTTACCACTGCGGTTTGTAACGGATAATTTTGCCACAAGCGATAAAAACTAAACTGCTGCGTCAGACAAAAGCGCGAAATGTCGCTGCATTGCTGATAAACATAATGCGGCCAGCTTAAACGCGCCAACGCAGGCTGTGCTAGCCCGGGTTGATACAAACCTTTGTCACCGGCAATGGCTGCCGGAGTTTTGCCAGCAATATTTACGGTTTGCCAGCGTACATCGTGCCGCGGTGCTGTGCTATCGATGTTACTGACAATGCTGACACTATAACGCTGTTGTCGCACCACAGTGCCGGTAAGCTGTTGGCTGCTATCACCCAGTGGTTGGTCCAGCCAGATGCTGCTGTTTTGCAGCGAATAAAAGTCAGGTTCGGCCGGTTGTAGTGGTGCTGGCAACTTACCGGCACTGGCCGAGCAAAACGCCGCATCGTTTTGGTAATAGGTAATGTCGCGAATGTGGCGGGCGCTAATGAGTACGCGGCGCATGCTGGCCAAGTCAGCTGCACTGCAGCTATGGGGCGGCCTGTTGTTAAGCAGATCCAGTGTATGTTGAGTTTCGCGGGCAATATCATCAACTTTGGCAAGATAGCGTTGCGCACTTTGCTTCAGGCTAAAATGCACAGCGCTGCTAACGGCAAATGCCAGCAAGGTACAGAGGCTGACGGCGGTAAACAACGCCACTGCTGCAGCAAAATATCGGTGATAAACCCAGTGTGTCAAACTTACCTCATACCACAATAGCGGCAACGTCTAGGCGGTAGCTTACCGTATTAAGGCCTTTCAGGTACAGCGCAAAAATGTAACCAGCGGTTTACTTTTGCGTTTAATGGGCTTTTGGTATTATTCACTTTGTAATGCGCTGATGGGGTCGAGCCTGGACGCCTTTATCGCCGGATAAACACCAAAAGCAATACCAATAAGTGCGCAAATGCTAAACGACAACACAATTGCCAGCAGCGACCAGCTTACGGCCCAATCAGAATAAAATGCAATAAGCTCAGACAACAGAATGCCAAACACAATGCCCAGTAAGCCGCCCAGGATTGCAATGGCAAAGCTTTCTGCGACAAACTGCAATTTAATATCGCGCTGGGTGGCGCCAATGGCACGTAGCAAGCCGATTTCTTTGGTGCGTTCTAATACTGTCGCCAGCATGATATTCATAATACCGATACCGCCCACCAACAGTGAAATACCGGCAACACAGGACATAACAATATTGAAAATCTGCTGGGTTTGCTTTTGCTGTGCCAGCAGTGCAGCGGGCACGACAATATTGTAATCGTCAATGTCGTTATGACGTTGCTTTAATAACGCATCCAAGGCCTTGGCGCTTAATGCGCTGTTGGCATCTTCGGCCAGCTGTAAGCGGAATGAGGTAAGCTCTGCACTTAAGGGTGCCGCTTTAAACCGGCTTTGTGCGGTCAGCAGTGGCATAAACAACTGGTTTTGTTCGCCGCCCAATTTTATGCCCTGAAACTCATCACTGCCAGCATAGGGTTCGGCCAGCACACCAACAACCTGCAACCAGACATGATTGACTTTAACCGGTTTGCCCAGCGCATCACCGTTTGGAAACAGGCTTTGCGCCACCCGGGCCCCCAAAATAGCCACTTGAGCGGCATAGCGGTTTTCCCGCTCGGTAAAGTTGCGCCCGGCGGCAAATTGCAGCTTGCTCAGCTGCATATAACTGGGTGAAATACCAATAGCGCTGCCATCGCTTTTACCCTGATGGCTGTATAGTGAGTGGGTGTCTAGTTTGCGTTCGGCACTATAGGCGGTAATACCGCCAATGGTGGCTACGGCTATATCAATATCACTTTGGTTTAATCCCAGCGAATGTTTGCGTTGCTCTTGCAGTATCTTTTCGTCAAAACTGCGGCCTTCGACAATAAGATTGCGCAGGCCCATGGTTTCGATGGTTTTCAGTGCTTCGCGCTCAGCACCTTCACCAATATTCAGCATGGCGATGACGGCACCCACACCGAAAATCATGCCCAGTAATGTCAGAAAAGTGCGCAGTTTATGCTGCGCCAGTTCTGCCAGCGTATCGTTGAGCAGGGCCGTGGCTTTCATCAGTTTATTGACTCCGGTTTAATCAGCGCAACTTCATCGCCCTGTTGCAGGCCCTCCAGAACTTGCGCATGGCTCAGGCTTTTAGTGCCGATTTGAATAACTTGCTTAACAAAGCCCGCTTGCTGGCGTTTATACACATAGAGTTGTTGTTGCTCGCTGAAGATGGCCTGCAACGGCACCTGTATGACCTTGGGCAGCGTATTCACTACGATGGTTGCCCGCACCTTATTACCAGGTAAAAACCGCGGGTCCTGGGCGTTGGGCGCTACGCGTACTTCAATATACTTACGCGGGTCACGGCGCTCACGCGACTGTGCCACCGGGGCAACAGAGACAATTTGCCCACTTAATGTTTCATCGGGCCAGGCCGTTAATGAAAAGTTGACCTGTTGCCCAGGCAGCAGGCCAACGGCTTCCTGCTCTATCACATGCAGTTTAAGATGCTGCAGGCTAAGATCCGGAATACTGCCGATGCGATGGCCGGGAAATACCATACCGCCTACTTCTGGCTTTTCACCGCGCCAATTTGTTTCATACAAGATAATGCCCTGATGTGGCGCCCGCACCTCGAGTTGCTCCAATCCGGTTTCGGCTTGCTGCAACAGGCTTTGCTGCTGGCCACGTTGTAGCTGCAGCAGCTCTAATTCGCCCTGGCTGCGTTGGCTGAAGCTTTGTTCCTGCCAGCCTAAGTAGGCCTGTTTGTCGCCGAGGTATTCTTTGTTTTGCATAGAATCGATAATTTCCAGCCGCGAGCGGATCTGTACATCATCGATAGTAAAGCGCTCCGCAAAGCTAAACTCGTGGCCGATTAAGCGCTGCTCCAGCCCCAGTGTGGTTTGCTCTTTTAGTTGTTCAGCTTGTTTTTGTTGCTCGTCGGCCACTACCGCACCCAGCCCGGTACTGGCTTTTACTTTGGCTTTTTTTAACTGGCTGGCATCAAAGGTGACAACAATGTCTCCGGCTTGTACTTCACTGTACTCGCTGGTCAGCGAGGCGATAAAACGCGGCCCCTGCAACGTGCCCGGGGCACTAATGCTCACCGAATTAACGGCAAACAATTCACCCTCGGCATTAACGCTGTGTATGAGGGTGTCATTTTTAAGCTGATACAAGGGTACCTGCAATGCGGGTTCGCTGCAGGAAACAATGCACAGCGCTGCCAACACGGCAGGCAGCGAATGGTTAATGCGCATCGGCTACTCCATCGGTATTGCCAAGGTTGATCGTCAGCCGCGCCGTCATACCCGGGCGCATAATGTCGGTATCCAGGCTGTGCAGATTAACTCTGGCATCGACTACCCGGCGCAAATTATCGCGTGACTTATCCCGCACGGCATTACCCAGGCTATGCAGCACACCGCTAAAGCGGCGCTCCGGATAGGCATCAAGCGTCACTTCTACGCTAAGGCCGGCACGCAGCTGTTGTAAATCAATCTCATCAATTTCTGCTTTAACATACAGGCTGTCTAGCTGGCTAATCTCGGCGACCGGTTGGCCAAACTGCACTGTGTCGCCAGCCGAGAACTTTTCGCCTTCAAAATTCTGGCTATACACCATTACGCCGGCAAACGGGGCTTTAACCTGCATGCTGGCGATACTGTTCTTCAGTTCTTCAACTTCGGTGCGCAACCGGGCAACCTTTGCCAGTAGCATTTGCTCTTCGGCCTGGCGTTGTTGTTGATGGCTGGCCAGCCTGGCCTGCGCTAATTTCAGCTGGTTGTCGGCAATGGTGAAATCTATTTGTGCTTTGCGCCGGTCGTTGTCAGACCGCGACTGATCAACAATGGTGGCTTTGCGCTGATTTTTATCATATTCCATTTTGCGCTCGGCCAATGCCAGTTTCAGCTCTTCAAAACGTTGCTCGTCGCTGCGTAAACGGTTGGCCAGTTCCTGCTCGGCGCTTTGCAACTCAATGGTTTTATTCTTCAGATCGTCAGCCAAACTCTGGGCATCAAAGGCCACCACCAGATCCTGCGCTTGTAGCAGGCTGCTTTCCGGCGTTAGCTGTTTAATATTGTATTGCCAAAGCTTTTTTACACTTGGCGGTGAGGCTCTAAATGCGGTAGCGGCAGTGAGCTCACCGGTTGCCCTGATTTGCGGGTTACTGTTGTTTGCAACAGTAACTGGCTGTGGTTGACAGCCACTTAGTTGCAGTGCAACCAGGCTGAAAGCCAGCAGCTGAGGTAGTGTTCTCATGGCTGGCTTACCTCTATTAATAATCCCATGCCCAGCATAGGTTGCTGCAGCGGCATATGGTCAGAGGTAAACACCGCTTTGTAATACAGGGCATTACCCCAGTTTTGCCGTTTTTCACCCTGGTTGGCAAGGCTGCTAAGTTGCAGTACAAAAGGGGCCTGTGGCATCACATCAAAGCGGGCGGTCAGGCTGGTATGCAGCTGTAGCCTGGGTACGTCGGTTTCATGCACCCAGGCTTCAATAAACAAGTCATTGGTGCTGTTAAGTTCGGCTATAGTCCAGCCTGGCTGGGCGGTAACGCCGGCGTATAGTTTGCTGCCATACCACGGATGAGTGCCGTAACTGATAGTGCCATCCTGCTGCGCCGTTACGCTCATCAGGCTAAGCTGGTTTTGCGCATCTTGCAGTTCTGCCTGGGTTTGGTCTATCTGCAGTTGCTGCTTAGCTAAGGCACTATTGGCCACAATGCGCGTAACAGCCAATTGCTCTGCGGCTTTGTTGGTTTCTGTGCGGGCGCGTTTTAACTCTAACTGGTACTGTTCATAGTCGTATTGGCTCAGGTTAGCCAACGGTACTGAGGCGTCGATGCCGGCTTTTTCTAACAGCAGCTGTTGTCGTTGCAGCTCGAACTCGGCTTCCATTACCTTTTGTTTATGTTCACTTTTTAGCTGGTTTAACCGCTCTTCATGGTTAACCAGCGTGCTTTTAAGTTGCTCTATCTGGCTTTTTACGTTGCCGGCATCAAATACGGCGATCAGCTCACCCTGTTTTACCGGCTGGTCTTCCGGATGTAACCACTGCACTTGCACACGCCAGCTGTCGCTCATGGGCGAAACAACGCTTTGTTTGTCGGCCGACTGCAAGGTGCCACTAAGTAACAACGGCAGCTCTGTTGCTGCGCTTAGTGCCAGCGCGGCGTAAAGTGTGGTTAACATCGGCTATCCTCTAAAATCTGGCCGTCACGCATCCGTATCACCCGCTTAGCGTAGGCGGCAATATCATCTTCATGGGTTACCATTACTATGGTGTTGCCTTTATTATGCAATTCACATAGTAACTGCATGATTTCTTTTGAGGTTTTGCTGTCGAGATTGCCGGTGGGTTCATCGGCGAAAATAACCTTAGGTGTGTTTACCAACGCGCGCGCTATGGCAACCCGTTGCCGTTGCCCGCCGGACATTTCATGCGGCTTATGTTCTTTGCGGTGACCCAGGCCTACCTGGTCTAATAGCGTATTAGCACGCGCCAATGCGGCTGCGGGCTCTATGTCGCTATAGCGCAGTGGCAAGGCAACATTTTGCGCGGCGGTTAAGCGCGGTAATAAATGAAAAGACTGAAAAATAAAGCCGATATGCCGGTTGCGCAGTGCTGACAGTTGCACATCATCGAGTTGGCTTATCAGTTGATTATTAAGCTGATAACTGCCAGAACTAGGGGTGTCGAGGCAGCCCAGAATATTCATCAGCGTCGATTTGCCCGAGCCAGAACTGCCCATAATGGCAACAAATTCGTTCTCGGCAATAGTAACGCTAACATCACGTAATGCCTGAACTGCGGTCTCGCCCTGTCCAAATGTGCGGCTGAGCCCTTCGGCTAAAATCATCACAACATCCTGTTATTCTGTAAGAAAACAGGATGCCACAGTGTAGCGTTAACTGGAACGCGGTATTGCTACAGCCATATAGTGAAAATGTAACAAAACATGTCAGTTTTAGGTGCTTTGATAGCTAAGCAGCGCCATAACTTGCGCCATGTTTGCCAGGCTATGGCGCTGCATAATGAGGTCGCGGCCAAGTTTAATGGCTTTGCTTTCACACTGGCCGCGCAGCGAGGTGTTACTGATGCTGTCTAAGTCAGCAACATGCGCCAGGCCAACCGTACGGCGGATTAGCTCGCAACCGGCATAACCCAGCGTATCGGCAAATACCTGCTGCAAAAAGCGCTGCTGATACAACGGATTTTGCAAAGTTGGTTCTTTGCATTTATCCGCCATAAGTTGCTTAAACTGGCTGGCAAACTGCTGCCACAGGCTGTCGATTTGCTGCAGCAAGTAGTGTTGGTGTTGCTCACGGGCGCTGGTATCGGCAGTTAAGCCGAAGTGACCGAGGTAGTTCAGCAGTAAATTTGCCACTAAGCTGCCTACATCAAAACCGATTGGGCCATAAAAGCCAAATTCGGCGTCAATCACTTTGCAGTTTTCGTCATTAATAAAAATGCTGCCACTGTGTACATCGCCATGTAGCAGGGCCTGCGGTTTAGATAAAAAATCAGCCTTTAACTGCGCCACTTCGGCCTGCAAGGCTTCGTCGTGCCACAGTTGCTGCGCCTCTTGGCGTATTTCAGCGTGGATATTGTTGCGCTCGTGGTTGCAATAAGGGTCGGTAAAAAACAGATCTTCTGTGATCAGGCACAATTCGGGGTTTAAAAATTTGCCAACCTGCTGCTTTTTGCCCGGCCCGGTCAAGACAAAGTCGCTGGTATAAAACAAGGTATGTGCCAGATAGCTTGCCATCTGCGTTGCCAGATGCGGAAATTGTTTAGCGGCAATCAGTTCGGCGCGTAAAATGCGGTATTGCTTTAAATCTTCCATTAAAATGGCGGCCAGCTGCGGGTCGTAGTGCAATACTTCTACCGTATGCTCAGGGCACAGCTTGCGATGGGCCAGCAGCACTTCGGCTTCAATACGGGCGCGGTCTATGGTTAGCGGCCAGCTTTCGCCAACACAGCGGGCATAAGGCAGGGCTTGTTTAACAATCAGGCTGGTGCCTTTGTCGTTTTCTACCCTGAATACCAGATTAAGATTACCATCACCAAATTCTTTGCAGCTAAGCTTGCTATGATCACCAAACAGCTCGCTGTGCTCGTCTGCAAAACGCATAGCATCGTCGGCGGTAAAGGTGCGGTAGTCTGTCATCTGGGTATCCCGTTACTTGTGTTGAAAATAGCAGGGCTGCATAATCGCAAACCTGATAGACGTCTGCAACGCCAAACAGGAATAAGCTATGAAAAACTTAACCGCACTGAGCCTGAAAATTGAACAAGGCCAGCTATATGTGCTGGACCAAACCTTACTGCCGCAGCAGCAAGTTTGGTTAAGCTGTGAAACAGTACCGCAGATGGTTAGTATGATTAAAGCGCTGCAGCTACGTGGCGCACCGGCTATTGGCATTGGTGCCTGTTTATTGCTGGCCTATCGGGCAAGTAAAGGCGACAGCCGCGAGCAATTGCTGCAGGGCGCGGAAGTGCTGCGCGCCGCACGGCCGACCGCGGTAAACCTGATGAATAACCTTGATACGATGATAGCGGCGCTGCAACTGCCAGATTTTAAAACTGCAGCCGTCGCCTGTGCCGAACAGTTGTTTGCCGAAGATGTCGCCTTGTGTCAGCGCATGGCGGAGCATGGCGCGGCCTTGGTGCAGCAGGGGGAGCAATTACTTACCCACTGCAACACCGGTGGCTTAGCCACAGCCGGTGTGGGTACCGCGCTGGGGGTGATTAATCTGGCGCATCAGCAGGGTAAAAATATCCGCCTCTGGGTAGATGAAACCCGGCCATTACTGCAAGGCGGGCGCTTAACGGCCTGGGAGTGCCAGCAACTGGGTATTCCGTATCAGCTTATCTGCGACAATATGGCCGCCATGCTAATGGCGCGTGGTCAGGTAGACCGTATCTTTGTTGGCTCCGACCGTATTGCTGCCAATGGCGACTTTGCCAATAAAGTCGGCACTTACTCGCTGGCTGTGCTGGCGCATTATCACAAGGTGCCGTTTTATGTGGTGGCACCGCACACTACGGTCGACTTAGCCTGTGCTGATGGCAGTGCCATTCCGATAGAGCAGCGCCATGGCGACGAAGTACGCGGTGTTAGCGGCGGCTTTGGCACTGCCATCTGGGCGCCAGAGCAAGCGCCGGTATTTAACCCGGCCTTTGATGTCACCCCCGCAACGTTAGTAACCGGTTGGGTGCTGGATACTGGTGTGTATTCACAAGCGGATATTGTCAGCGGCGCATTGCAACAGTTTGTCTAAAGTATAGCGTTACATACAGCTGCAACACTCGCCTTGGCTCGTCACAGCAGGTACTCCGGGCGTCCAGCCCTACGCAAGCCAGCTAAAGCTGTTCAAATTCATTCCCGATGAACTTGTCGCTCACGCTGGCGCGTTCACTCAGACACCCTGTGACGACCAATTCGAGGTTCCAGCTGTCTTATCAGGTAATGGTCTAACCAGGTGGTTAAATATTAGCCGGTTGATTTTAATAGCGTACAACTGTACCTGTTTACTTTAACTGCTAACGTATTGAATTAATTACCCCCCCCCAGCTTTGTGTTGTAAAAACCAATGCACTTATAATTAAATAGAATATAACAATTTATTGCTGTTCAGTTGTCATTCACCTAAAGTGCGCGCCGTTACAAATGTAGTGGTATTGTAAACAAATGGTGGGTCGAGGTTTGGGGGGGGGCTGATCAGTCAAGAAATCTTGAGGTAGCAACGTGTCGTATTTTCTTGTCACCGTAATGAGTTTGATAGTTATAAGGTTTTTTAGTAAAAATAGGTACTTGTTTTCTAATAGCATGAAAGATGCCCTTGCTATTTATAAAGAAAAAAGCCGTGCTGAAATTAATACAGATGCACTCTTGGGTGGAATTTTTTTGATGTTATCGATATTGACGGTATATCTGGATAAACAGGCAGTGTGACTAGTTTTATCGCAAAGCATCTGAGCTTACAGCTATACAATTCCGCAGCAATTGGGCATGTTGTTAAGCGCAGACTTTGCATAAAAACTTTTTATTGCAATGTGTAAGTAAATAAACAGAGCAAGCACATGTTGCTTGCACAGATAACTAAATCAAAAGAATTAGAGGCCATTAATATGATTAAGGTTAAGAAATGTATCTTTGATTTAATTATATATTTCTTTGCACTGCTCGGTGCTCGATACTTTATAGACTACATTTTTTCAGATGAGCTGACACGAGAACATTGGAACGTTCTTATATGGGCATTAATCGCAGCAATATTTTTGTCAGTTTTGATACCTAAGTATATTAGTTTTATGAATAAAAAGTATTCATCGCTAAAGAGTGATTAAGTTCCGAGTACTGATTTAAGAACAAGAAAAAGTGAATGATGCTCCAATCCCAAGCTGCTGAATGCCGGCTGGCGTGTATGGCTACGCATATTACAGGCTTAATAACAGGGTATCTAATAGGGCAAGCTCTCAATAGCCAACAAGTCGCTAAAGGGCTTAACTCAGATAAATAAAATATATTTTCCGACCTGACAGCGCGGCATGCTTGCTGGGTTGTATGTTTCTTTGCGGAAAACTTTTTCACCGCCCAAAGAATAATAGAAATTAGATTTCGGAGTGCTATGACAACACTTGCCTGGTTTAGTCTTTTAATTGTGCTTAACGTGGCTTTGACATGGATTTGCAAGCGGTTGTTTGGTCTTAAATTATTAGAAGCCTGGCCACATTATCAAAGTTCAATAAAGAACATGCTCGCGTCTTTCACGCCTGCCATATTGGGCTCGATTGCTTGTCTGATAACCTATTTAATTTATTTGGTTTTATCTGGGGATAAATAAAAAAAACAGCGTTATCCGGGGGAATAACGCTGCATACACACACGGGGGAGGTGTTTAAGTTAAGCTAAACAGTTAACAGGCGCTTACTCTGTTAGCTGCCGCAGCGCGGGCGCTTACTCCGCACTGTTTTCTGCTACATTGCAGCAGAATAGGGTTGCCGCTTTTACCCGGCAGATGTTACTTCGCAGATGTTACTCTGCTGAGACCATTGCAACGTCAAGGCCGTTGCTGGCTTTGTTCAATGCCACTTCTAACCGCTGTAAATTGTGTACGCTTACATCGCTGCGGTTTAACTCGGCGGCGCGTTTAAAGTCGGCCAATGCTGCCAGGTTGTTGTTTTGTAACAGTTGCAGTACGCCACGGTTAGTCAGAGCATAGGCACGCATTTCACGCTTGTCGCTGCTGCTGACATGGTGAAACTGCTGCGCTGCTGTTACCGCGTTGTCACAGGCTGTTGCTGCTTGTTGTAGCTGGCCGCTTTTAGTAAAGCCAACGCACAAGCTCATCTGGCGCGAGAAGTTATCTACTTCTGCGCTGCTGTTTAACGTTTCATTAATACCCTGGTCAAACTGGCCGGCCTGTAAGGCTGCCGCACCCGGTGTATCTTCAATTAGTACCATCTTGTAGCCGTTAGTGCTGGCTGATGCGAGAAATGAACCTGAGGCCATCAGCATCAACGCTAAAGTACTGCCTAATTTTACTGATCTCGCTTTCATAGTGTGTCGCTCCAATTTTTCGGTTAAGGCAAACGCGCTAGTGTCTGCAGGAGTAATTCTGAGCAAAAGCACTAATACTGACAAACGATAAAAAAAAATCTGATAAGTGAGAAAAATTCACCCATAAACAGCTGTGTTGGGGCAAGCCAGAGTTTATTGAACGGATAGAGCAACTTACAGGCCCGATTTTCGGTGTAATGGTCGTACTTACAGGTTACAGCAGACGCCAGGCTGTGTTAAAAATAGGGTTGTTTAACAAGGAATTAAAATAATGAAGAAACTTGTCATATTGGCGTTGCTGAGCTTTGCCCTTTGTCAGGCCGGCTATGTTCACAGTACGGCGGTTGATATTAGCTATCAGCAACCGGCGCAAGAGATTATTGATATTGTTGATGCCGCACCCACACCCGGTGCCAGTTTAAGCCCGGATGGCAAAACGATGTTAAGCCTGGCGTATCCGGCGTTGCCACAGCTGGCCGATTTAGCGGCGCCAGAGTACCGGCTGGCCGGTGTGCGCTTTAATCCGGCCAATAGCAGCCCGGCGTTACCGCGTTATGTTGCCGGTTTAACCCTGATAGAGCTGGCAACGGCGCAGGCAAAGCCCATTAGTGGTTTACCTAAAACGCTAAAAGCCGTTAATTTAACCTGGTCGCCGGATAGCCGTTATCTGGCATTTATTCAGCTGGACGACCAGCAGGCAAGCTTGTGGCGTATTGATATTGCTAAAGCGAAAGCCAGCCCATGGTCAAAAAGTAAGCTTAATGCTATCTGGGGCGCGGCCTTACAATGGAGTGCCGACAGTAAAAGTATTTATGCGCTGACCATACCTGCTAAACGTGGCGCAGAGCCTATAGCAGCTAAAGTGCCAACCGGGCCGGTAGTGACTGAGGCGCGCAGTCGCACTGCGCCCGCCCGAACTTATCAGGATTTATTAAAAAACAAACATGACGAAGCGCTGTTTAGCTATTACTTTACCAGCCAGCTGGTAAAGATTGATCTGAAAAACAAGCTCAGCAGCATTAGCCAGCCACAGCTGCTGCGCAGCGTAGAGCTGTCGCCGGATAACCAGCTGCTGCTGGTTGAGCGGATTGAAGCGCCATTTTCTTATGCGGTGCCGGTATCGCGCTTTGCCTCAACTACCGAGGTATGGGACAGCAAAGGTAAACTGCAATACCAGGTAGTACAGCAACCGGTAGCCGACAACCTGCCTATTGCATTTGATGCTGTACCAACTGGCCGGCGTAGTATTAACTGGCGCCCGGATGCACCGGCAACCCTTTACTGGGCAGAGGCTGCAGATGGTGGCGACCCGGCGCAGCAGGCGGATGTGCGTGACAGCCTGTATCAATTGGCAGCGCCTTTTAACGCTGAACCGGAAAAACTGCTCGACTTTAACTTTCGTTTTTCGCGTTTGCTGGCCGCTGCCGATGGCACCCTGCTGGTATGGGAGCGCTGGTGGCAGGATAGGGTAGAAAAGGTCTGGCATTTAGCGCCAGCACAGGCCGCCCGGTTACTGTGGCAGCGCTCGTCAGAAGACCGTTACAACGATCCGGGCCAGCCACTGACAAAGACAGCAAAAAATGGTCAGCGCTTGTTACGGCTGGAGCAGGGTAGTATCTACTTAACCGCTGTCGGAGCATCCCCAGAGGGTAACCGGCCTTTTATTGATAAAATGCGGCTGGCAACGGGTGAAACCGAGCGTCTATGGCGTTCTGAAGCGCCGTTTTATGAATATGCCTACACCTTGTTAGCGGACGGTCAGTTACTAACACAAAGAGAAGCTGCGGACACACCGCCAGATTTTTATCTGCGCAACCTGCAAACCGGCAAGTTAACTGCGCTAACACAAACGCCGCACCCGTTACCGCAAACGCGCGGTATCAGCCGTGAGCTGATTACTTATCAGCGGGCTGATGGGGTGCCAATGTCGGCTACGCTGTTGCTGCCGGCCGGTTATCAAGCTAAACGCGATGGCGCCTTGCCAACAATGATCTGGGCTTATCCACGCGAATTCAGAAGTGCGGCGGCGGCGGGCCAGG
The DNA here is from genome assembly GCF_054781935.1 of Rheinheimera gaetbuli. NCBI lineage: Bacteria > Pseudomonadati > Pseudomonadota > Gammaproteobacteria > Chromatiales > Chromatiaceae > Rheinheimera > Rheinheimera gaetbuli. Next base: position 220,319 of record NZ_BAAGTL010000024.1, on the reverse strand, counting down.
TTAGCGACTCACCGTACCGTTTTAATTTTATCCGTTACTGGACACCGCAATTTCTGGCGACTCAGGGCTATGCGGTGCTGGACAACGCCACTATGCCAATCGTTGGCGAGGGCGAAAACGAGCCTAATGACAGCTTTATCAAGCAGCTGGTGATGAATGCTGAAGCAGCAATTGCTGCTGGTGTAGCGCGCGGCGTGACAGATCCAAATCGCGTTGCGGTAGGCGGCCATTCCTATGGCGCCTTTATGACAGCAAACCTGCTGGCGCATACCAAGCTGTTTAAAGCCGGTATTGCCAGAAGTGGTGCTTACAACCGCAGCTTAACACCATTTGGTTTTCAGCGTGAGCAGCGCACTTTATGGGACGATACTGCCTTGTATACCCAGATGTCGCCGTTTTTCCATGCCGATAAAATTACCACGCCGTTGTTGTTAATTCATGGCTCCGACGACAACAACGCCGGTACCTTCCCGCTGCAAAGCGAGCGTTTGTATCAGGCGGTTAAAGGCCTGGGTGGTACCACCCGGTTAGTGATGCTGCCGCTGGAGTCACATGGCTACCGTGCACGTGAATCGGTACTGCATATGCTGTGGGAAACAGTAAGCTGGCTGGATGAGTTTGTTAAAAACGCCGACGCAGATGCTAAAAAGTAATGCTAATTTAGCTGCAGGTAAACCTGGCCAGTCTACTCAGCATAGCTGGCCGGAAAATAGCGTTGTTGTAGTTGCTGCACGCTGCCATCGGCACTGAGTTGCTGCCAGGCCTGTTGCAAGCGTAATAATTGCTCTGGCGTAACGCTTTGCTTGCTAAACGCGAAGTACACCGGGTTGTAGTGCAGGGTAAATAACGCCTTGTGCTGCCCGGGGTCCAGTACGCCGTCGTTATATAGCTGTTGCAGGTTGATACTGTCTTCAAAGGTAAAGCGTACCCTGCCGGCGATAAATAACTCAAGTTTATGCTGGCTGGAGCTGACATAAATTAACCGTTTGTTCCAGTCGGTTTGCTGCGCCAGTGACTGTTCAAATTGCTCGCCGTAATATATCCCTTGCATTACTGACACCGGCTCGCGGCTTTGTAGCAGTGCGTTGAGATCCTGCACTACGTCATATTCCCGGCTATTACTTAGCACCAGAATGCTTTCTTGCTGATGAGGGCCAACAAAATAGGCATAGCTTTCGCGTTCTTTGTTGCGCGACATATTGCTCATTGCATCAAGCTCACCTGCCGCCAGTAGTTGCAGCGCTCTGCCCCAGGGTACTTCGACAATTTTTGCTGTGCAGCCGGCTGAGCTTGCCAGTAAATAAAATAACTCGGCGTTAAACCCTTGCCAGGGTATTGTGCCCTCTGTTTGCGCTGGTTTAATAAAACGCGGCGGATAATGCTGAGCCTGCATGCTAAGCTCACAGCTTGCAGCTAAGGCTGTTGTGCTAATTAAAACGAGTAACACACTAAGCATTCTGACCATTATTCAGATCTCAGGCAGTACGATGTATAAGTATGTCTGCTATTGGCTTAAATGAAAGCTTTGTAGCACCCAGTCTATTAGCAGCTGTATTTCATGCCGGTTTGGGTCGTCGTCGTGCCGCACCAGATAATAGCGATCGCGACTGAGTAGCTCCTGCTCAAATAAAGGTTGCAGGCTGCCGTTGCTAAACCAGCTGCTGCTAATGGGGAGCGGTATCAGCGCCACGCCCAGCCCTTGCTGTGCCGCGCGTGCCACACTAAACATACTGTCGAGTTGCATAATTTGTTTTGGTTGAAAATTATGGTAGCCGACGTGCTCGGCCCATTGGTGCCATGCATGCGGCCGGGCCTGATGCAGAATTAATGGTACCTGCTCTAAAATACGGTAACCTTTGCTGTGCCACTTCTGGTATTGCTGCGGGTTGCAGGCGGGTATATAACTTATCGGAAACAAATCGTAAACTTGCTTTTGTTCTGGCCTTTTACCCGACAACACTATCGACAAATCGGTATATTTTGGGCTGTCACGGCGTGATTTTACCGTTTCCAGCGTCAGGTTAATATTTGGGTACTGTTCTGACCAGCCAATTAACCGAGGCACAAACAACTCACTGGCAAAAAACTCCGGCATTGAAATACTGACAGCCAGCATGCGCTCAGCCTGGCTGAAATCGGCAATGGTGTCGGCCAGTTGTTCCATCAGCGGTGCTATGGCCTGATAAAAGCGTTTACCGGCTTCGGTTAGCACCACGGCGCGGGTCTTACGCTCAAACAGCGCTAAATTTAGGTTTTCCTCCAGTTGCTTTATCTGGTGGCTAACCGCCGACGGCGTTAAATACAGCTTTTTGGCTGTTTCTTTAAAACTTAAACACTCAGCGGCGACACAAAAACAACGCAGGCCGCGCATCGGTGTATGCAGTGGTAACATAGTTAATCAGCTCTGGTGCTAAACGCATGCTGCTCTAGTATGACAGCAAAATATGACAAGGATAAGCAATTGCAGTACCAGCGAAAGCACTGGCACTAATTTATTGATAATTATTTACTTTAGCGAGTTGCTAGTATGTGTTGGCGGCTAAAGCTGCACATTATTAGTGCAGCATAGCTGTTAAATCAGGGCAGCAGAGGAAAGTGGCTTGCTAAAGCGTTGCCGGTAAACTTGGCTACCCAGCCCTCAACATTATTAAATAAACGTATGGCGCTGAATTCTGGCTCGCTGCCCATATCAAACCAATGAGGTGTGTTGGCAGGTACGCTTATCAAATCATTTTGCTGGCACAACACCTGATACACCTTGCCGGCAATATGCAGGCAAAACAGCCCCTGACCACGAACAAAAAAGCGCACTTCATCTTCGCTGTGGGTATGTTCTGCCAGAAATTTCTGCCGTAATGCAGCTTTATCCGGATGACTAGCGCTAAGCGAAATTACGTCTACGGTAATATAGCCGCCTTCAGCTTGTAATTTGGCGATGTCAGCGGCATAGGCGGCTTTGATCTGCTCGACGCTGCTGTCAGCGCCAAGCGGCGCTGTTGCTCGCCATTGCTCAAAACGTACACCGGCATTATTCAGCTCGCGCTGAATTTCGCTGCTGTTAGCCGTCTGCAGCAGCGGCTGCGCCGGGTTATCACTGGCAAATACTGTTAACTGGCTCATGCAATCTGCTCCTCAACTTGGCTAAAGTGATGCGCGATGGCGTGGCTGCCTGCCGCCTGGCCGTCGCGGATCAGCTGAATAGTGCCAATACCGAGTGGCGCGGCAGCATCCAGTTCAGCCGCTACATCAGATAAAAACAGCACTTGCTTTGGCGGCAATTGCAACTGCTGCAAAATGGCGGCGTAGGAGGAGATGTCGCGTTTGGCGCCTATGCGGGTATCAAAATAGCCACTAAATAAGGGCGTTACATCGCCAAAATCACTGTACTGAAACAATAACTGCTGTGCCTGCACTGAGCCGGAGCTGTATACATACAGCTTAATACCCTGCTGCTGCCAGCGTGTAAGCGCGCTATGCACGTCGGTATACACATGGCCTTTGAAGGCGCCGCTTTGATAGCCCTGCTGCCAGACCATACCTTGCAGGGCTTTTAATGGTGTGATTTTCTGATCTGTGGCTATCCAGTCAAGCAATTGAGTGATGATGACATCGACACTGGCATCGGCTTGTTGCATCAGGCTGCGACAAGCGCTTAGCTGTTCAGCCACAGCAGGCTGCGCTGCATTAGCCTGAATAAATGCTGGCAACTCAGCTGCAGCATAGGGAAACAATACCTCTGTGACAAAGCTGATACGGCTGGTGGTGCCTTCAATGTCGGTAATAATGGCAGAGTACTTCACGGCTTACCTTGTTAATTTTAACCTTTCAAGCTCGCAGTTTATAAGAAACTCCCAGCCTTCTAAATGCCTTTTTGCTTCATCCAGGCTGCGGCCCCAGACATAGAGGCCATGGCCGCGCACCAATAAACCCCAATTTAGCGGTTGCTGTTGCCAGCGCTGTGCAACCTGCTGCGCTAAAAGCGGGATATCCTGGGTGTTGTCAAACAGAGGTAGAGCGCAGGGGGCGTCGTGGCTGCTATTGCCGCTGATAGCTTTTTGCATTTCATAACCACAGAACAGGTAGCTCTCGTCTTTGATTAAGCGAGAAAAAACCGTAGCCTGCACCGAGTGAGTATGCAGCACCGCTTTGATGGCCGGATCGAGCTGATAAAGCCGGGCGTGCAGTGCAGTTTCTGCAGACGGTGTGCCTGGGCAACTTAACGTGCTGTCTTGCCAGCTTACCGGCAACAAGTCCTGCGGGCTCAGCTCGCCTTTATCTTTACCAGAAGCGGTCACCAGCGCGCTGTGCTCACCGCTTCTGATAGAAAAATTACCGCCGGTGGCCGGTACCCAATGCCGGTTGGCGATCCAGCGCCCCAGCGCGCATAAGGCGATGGCGTTTGGATTAAGCTGATGCAGTTGGGCAGTATTATTCATAATAAGTTAAACCTGGTTGCTATACGTTCAAACGTTTAGATGTCTATACATGAAACGGGCTAAATGATAGCATTCAAGCCGGTTTTAGCAACTTTTTCTTGCCGATATGACACTCAAAAGCAAACTGCCAGACGTTGGCACTACTATCTTTAGCCGGATGTCGCAACTGGCAACAGAGCAGCAAGCCATTAATTTATCTCAGGGTTTTCCGGATTTTTCTGCCAGCCCACAGCTGATTTCTGCACTGGCTGAATACAGCGCGCGGGGCCTGAATCAATATGCGCCGATGCCGGGAATCATGACATTACGTGAGCAAATTGCCGCGCTGGTACAGCATTGTTACGGCCGCCATATTTGCCCGGCAGCAGAGATTACCGTGACCAGCGGTGCCACCGAGGCATTGTTTGTTGCCATTAGCGCCACAGTGAACCCGGGTGATGAAGTCATTGTTTTTGACCCGGCCTACGACAGCTACGCACCGGCGATAGCACTAAACGGCGGTAAAGCCGTGCATATTGCGCTGCATGCGCCGGATTACCGTGTTGACTGGCAACAGGTAGCTAATGCGATTACGGCGCGCACCAGATTGATTATTGTTAACAGCCCGCATAACCCAAGCGGCATGGTGTTTAGCCAGCAAGATTGGCTGGCGCTGCAGCAACTGGTGTCAGCACATAACCTGTATTGTGTCAGCGACGAAGTATACGAACATATGGTGTTTGATGGCGCGGTGCAGCTAAGCGCCAACAGTTTTAGCGCGCTGGCGGCGCGCAGTTTTATTGTGTCGTCGTTTGGCAAAACCTTTCACGTTACCGGTTGGAAGCTGGGGTATTGTGTTGCACCCTCGGCCTTGACGGTAGAATTTCGTAAAATTCATCAGTACGTTACCTTTGCCAGCTTTACCCCAGCGCAACATGCCATCGCCGATATGCTTAAGCTACAACGCGAGCAGGTGCACAGTTTGGCGGCGTTTTATCAGCAAAAACGCGATAGCTTTGCCACGCTGCTGGCTAACAGCCGTTTTAAGTTGCTGCCCTGCCAGGGCACTTATTTTCAACTGGCCGATTACAGCGCGATCAGCGATATGGACGACGTCGCCTTTTGCCGCTGGCTCGCCACTGAGCACAAGGTAGCGGCGATACCCTTGTCAGTGTTTTACCAAACGCCGCCACAAAGCCGCATTATTCGTTTTTGCTTTGCCAAACAGCACAGTACGCTTGCTGCTGCAGCGGAGGCGTTATGTCAGATTTAACGCTATTGCAGGTTGCGGTGTTGCAAACTGCACTGGTATGGCAAGACGCCGCGGCAAACCGCTGCCAGCTGGCACAGCAGCTGCAACAAATTAAAGCCGATTTGATAGTGCTGCCGGAAATGTTTAGCAGCGGTTTTTCGATGCAAAGTGATGTTATCGCTGAGCCCGAAGGTGAAACACTTGCCTGGCTTAAACAGCAGGCAGCGCAGTGCGGTGCGGCGTTGTGTGGATCAGTGGCCACCCGCACTGAACGCGGCTGTGTTAACCGTTGCTATTTTGTCACGCCACAGGGCAGTGTCAGTTATTACGATAAAAAACACCTGTTTCGTATGGCTGGTGAACATCAGGCTTATATCGCCGGGGAACAGCGGGTGGTGGTACAGTATCGCGGCTGGCGTTTGTTATTGCAGGTATGTTATGACTTGCGCTTCCCGGTATTTAGCCGTAACTGCAATGACTACGACGTGGCACTGTATGTCGCCAACTGGCCGGCTGCCCGCGCGCATGCCTGGCGTACCTTATTGCAGGCGCGGGCGATAGAAAACCTGGCCTTTGTACTGGGCTGCAACCGTGTTGGCACAGATGGCAATGGGGTTGACTACAGCGGCGACAGCCTGATTGTCGATTATCGCGGTCAGCCACTGGCTAATTTAACACCAAACCAGCCCGGTGTGCTGATGACTGCGCTGGATCTGGCCGCGCTTAACCAATACCGTCAGCAATTCCCGGCTGCACTGGATGCTGATATTTTTGCGTTGCAACAGCCAACGGCATAAGCGGTGTTTGTTAAGTTAGCCCTCACTGTTATCACGCCATAGCAACCATAGCCGGGTATCCAGCTCCAGCTGATGATAGGCCGGCTCCATATGCTGACACAGTTTATAAAAGGCTTTGTTGTGGTCTTTTTCTTTAAAGTGGGCTAGTTCATGCACCACGATCATGCGTAAGAATGCTTCCGGCGCCTGTTTAAACAATGCCGCTATGCTGATGCTGTTATGCGCCTTAAGCTTATTGCCCTGCACCCGGGAGGCAAAGGTGTGCATGCCCAGCGCCTGCTTTATCACATTAAGTTTGCTGTCGTAGCGCACCTGGCTAAGTGATGGCGTGTTGCGCATATAGCTGTTTTTCAGCTCATTAACATAGCCATACAGCGCTTTATCGCTTTGCACCTGATGCACTGCGGGGTATTTCTCTTCCAGGTAGCTGCTTAAGCGGCCGCTTTGTAATAAGCCGGTTGCCTGCTGCTGAATATGTTCCGGATAACCGGCAAGGTAATTAATGCTGTTCACGTTTTCGCTGGTTAAGGAAATAAAGCCGGCAGTATAGCGGCTGTTTGTCGCGACGTCAGCCGCCGCGGTCGCAGTTGCGTACAGCAGGCTTGACCAAAACCGCATTCGCAGTAACACTGTATGCCCATTACTAACATGAGTTTAACCAGTGAGCGAAATTAACTGGGCTGCCCTGCAACAGGCAGCACAACAAGCCGCCGCGCAGGCTTATGCGCCATATAGCAAATTCCCCGTCGGTGTGGCCGTGCTGGCTGACAGCGGCAAAATTTATACCGGCTGCAATGTTGAAAACGCTTCTTACGGCGGCACTGTGTGCGCCGAACGCAATGCCATTGGTGCGGCAGTAGTGGCCGGTGAGCGCAAATTCAGTGCGCTGTTGGTGTATACACCGCAAGCCATGTTAACGCCGCCGTGCGGTATTTGCCGACAGGTGATTGCCGAGTTTTTCACCCCCGATGCGCCTATCGCCAGTTGCAATCATTTACAGCAACAGCAAGATTGGACGCTTGGCGAGCTGCTACCGGCGGCCTTTACGCCGACCTATTTAGCTAACAGCACAAAAGTCGGAGCTTAAAATATGATCCCACAGGAAATAATAAAAACCAAACGTAACGGTGGCAACTTAAGCCAGGCCGAAATTCAGCAGTTTGTCCGCGGTTTAACCGACGACAGTTTCAGCGAAGGCCAGGTGGCGGCGCTGGCGATGGCGATTTATTTAAATGGCATGCAAACCGATGAAATAGTGGCTTTGACGCTGGCGATGCGTGACAGCGGCACAGTATTGAACTGGCAGGGTAAGTTAAATGGCCCGGTGGTAGATAAACACAGCACCGGCGGTGTCGGTGATAAAGTCACGCTGATGCTGGCGCCGATGGTTGCGGCCTGTGGTGCTTATATGCCCAGCATTGCCGGCCGTGGTTTGGGCCATACCGGTGGCACAGTCGATAAGCTGGAGACCATCCCGGGCTACAGCTGTACCCAGCCGCTGGAAAAAATTCAGCAATTATTACCACAATTGGGTTGCGTGATTGTTGGTCAAAGTAGCCAGTTAGCGCCCGCCGATCGGCGCTTATATGCTATTCGCGATGTTACCGCCACGGTAGAGTCGATACCGCTTATTACCGCCTCTATTTTGTCGAAAAAGCTATCTGAAGGTTTAGATGCGCTGGTTATGGATGTGAAAATTGGCAACGGTGCCATTATGCGTACCGTCGATGACGCCTCGGCGCTGGCCAGCAGCATCGTTAACGTGGCCAATGGTGCCGGCGTACCGACCCGTGCCTTGTTAACAGATATGAACCAGATTTTAGGCAACACAGCCGGCAATGCGCTGGAAGTGATAGAAACGTTGGATTACCTGACCGGCAAATACCGCGAGCCACGTTTGCACCAGATTACGCTGGAGCTGGGCGCCAATATGTTAATGCTGGGCGGCTTACACCAGGATAAAGCCAGCGCGGTGGCGGCGCTGGAGCACAGCTTAAGCTCGGGCAAGGCAGCAGAAATTTTTGCCAAAATGGTAGCGGCACTGGGTGGCCCGGCCGACTTAATAGAAAAACCACAGCAGTACTTGGCTACTGCGCCTGTGGTGCAGGATATTATTGCGCCGCAAAGCGGCTATTTGCAGTACCACGATACTGTTGGCCTGGGTATGGCGGTAGTGCGTTTAGGCGGCGGTCGTTCGCACCCCAGCCAGCAAATTGACCCTGCGGTGGGTTTTAGCCACATTGTCCCTTCTGGCCAGCCAGTACAGCAAGGCGATGTATTGGCTAAAGTGCATGCCGCCAATACTGATGCAGCTAAGCTAGCAACGGCTGAGTATTTACAGGCGTTGATGATACAGCCGAAAGCGGCTCAGGCTTTTCCATTGGTGCATCACACTATAGGGTAATTGGCGCTAGTTGCAGATATGAAAAAACCGGCGTAGAAGCCGGTTTTTTATGATAACTCAGTTAGCTTTTTTGCCGCTTCATGGCTTCAAAGAACTCGTCGTTGGTTTTAGTCATCAACAGACGGTCTATCAGGAATTCCATACATTCAGTCTCATCCATCGGGTTGAGAATTTTACGTAGGATCCACATTTTCTGCAGTTCTTCCGGCGAGGCCAACAGCTCTTCACGGCGGGTGCCTGAGCGGTTAAAGTCGATGGCCGGGAACACACGGCGCTCGGCAATTTTACGCGACAGGTGCAGTTCCATATTACCTGTACCTTTAAATTCTTCGTAAATCACTTCGTCCATTTTTGAACCGGTATCGACCAGCGCAGTAGCGATAATGGTTAAGCTGCCGCCTTCTTCAACATTACGCGCCGCACCAAAGAAGCGTTTCGGCTTATGCAGGGCGTTGGCGTCGACACCACCGGTTAACACCTTGCCAGAGCTTGGGATCACGGTGTTATAAGCACGGGCTAAACGGGTGATAGAGTCAAGCAGGATAATCACGTCTTTTTTGTGTTCTACCAGGCGCTTGGCTTTCTCGATAACCATTTCAGCAACCTGGACGTGGCGGCTGGCCGGCTCATCAAAGGTAGAAGCGATAACTTCGCCTTTTACCAGGCGCTGCATTTCGGTTACTTCCTCCGGCCGCTCGTCAATCAATAGCACCATTAGTACACATTCAGGGTGGTTAGCAGCAATAGATTGGGCAATGTTTTGCAGCAAAATGGTTTTACCGGCTTTTGGCGGCGCCACAATTAAGCCCCGCTGGCCGCGACCAATAGGCGAGGCTAAGTCCAGTACCCGTGCTGTGATATCTTCACGGCTGCCGTTACCACGCTCCATCCGCATACGCGAATTGGCGTGCAGCGGGGTTAAGTTTTCAAATAAAATTTTGTTACGGGCTTGTTCTGGCCGGCCAAAGTTAACTTCGTTAACTTTTAACAGGGCGAAGTAGCGCTCGCCTTCTTTCGGTGGGCGAATAAGACCAGAGATGCTGTCACCGGTGCGCAAGTTAAAGCGACGAATTTGGCTTGGCGACACATAAATGTCGTCCGGGCCTGCCAGGTATGAACTGTCACCGGAACGCAGAAAACCGAAACCGTCCTGCAGGATTTCCAGTACGCCATCGCCGAAAATTTCTTCGCCGTTTTTGGCATGTGATTTTAAGATGGCGAAAATTATGTCCTGTTTACGCAGGCGGGCCATATTTTCCAGGCCCATAGACTCGGCCAATTCAACCAGCTCGCTAATTGGCTTCAGTTTCAGTTCTGTTAAATGCATATTGATGGGTTTCTTGTTGAAATAAAAACAGGGTAATGCTTATCGGTTCGATAAAATAAGGTTTGGAAGTGGTTTTTCGACAGACAAGCGTGGTTTAGAACGTACTAATGGCTACACAATAGCAGCTGGCTAATGGTGCGTCCAGCTCTGAGAGTGAAAAAGGCGTATAAAAATACGCCTTTTTCAGTTTACTCAGATGTTGCCATCAAGAAACTCTTTTAACTGGGTTTTAGATAACGCGCCAACTTTTGTCGCTGCAACCTGACCGTTTTTAAATAACAGTAAGGTTGGAATACCACGAATACCAAATTTCGGCGGTGTGTTCGGATTGTGGTCAATGTTGACTTTAGCCACGGCTACTTTGCCGGCATATTCTTGTGCCACGTCATCCAGAATAGGAGCGATCATTTTACAAGGACCACACCACTCTGCCCAAAAATCAACTAAAACCGGTGTTTCGGCTTTCAGTACGTCGGTTTCAAAACTATCATCCGAAACCTGTAAAATATGTTCGCTCATTTATGTCTCCGCTAGTGCTGTGCAGCCTGGCTGCAAAAAAGTGTTATCAATTTAAACGTGGCTGTTCCTTATTGCAAGCGTAACGGTTATGCTTAGCGCCGTATGAATAAAACACACTTAACTTCACATAAATTTGCCGATTTCGCATTGGCACCACAGGTTCTTGACGCATTAAACGCGCAAGGTTTCGGCTATTGTACGCCCATTCAGGCGCAATGTTTACCACTGGCGTTAGCTGGTAAAGATATTGCCGGTCAGGCCCAAACGGGCACAGGTAAAACGCTGGCGTTTTTGACGGCGACATTCCACCACTTGCTAACCCATGAACCTAAAGGCTCTGGTCAGCCACGTGCCATTATTATGGCGCCGACGCGGGAGCTGGCAGTGCAGATCCACCATGATGCAAAAATGCTGGCAGAAAAAGCCGGTTTGCGCCTTGGACTGATCTATGGGGGCGAGGGTTATGATACACAACGTCAGCTATTAGAAAATGGCGTTGATATTTTAATTGGTACTACAGGCCGCTTAATCGACTACTTAAAGCAAGGTTTGTACGATTTATCACAAATTCAAGTCGTGGTGTTAGACGAAGCTGATCGGATGTTCGATTTGGGCTTCATCAAAGACATCCGTTTTATGTTTAACCGCATGCCGCCGGCGACAGAGCGTTTGAGCCTGTTGTTCTCAGCTACCTTGTCTTATAAGGTACAGGAGCTGGCGTTTGAAAAAATGAATCAACCGGTGCATATCCATGTCGCGCCAGACGAAATGACCGGCAGCCAAATTAGCGAAGAGCTATTTTATCCATCAGATGAGCATAAGCTGCCGCTGTTGTTAACATTGATGGAAGAAGAATGGCCGGACAAAGCCATCGTATTTGCCAACACTAAACACTGGTGTGAAGAAGTACACGCCTGGTTAGAGGCCGACGGCCACCGCGTTGGCTTATTAACCGGTGATGTGATCCAGAAAAAGCGCTTGCGCATTTTAGAGGATTTCACCAGCGGTAAACTGGACATTCTTGTAGCCACTGATGTTGCTGCCCGTGGCCTGCACATCCCTAAGGTGAGCCATGTATTTAATTACGACTTACCGGATGACTGCGAAGACTATGTGCATCGTATCGGCCGAACTGGCCGTGCCGGCGAAAGCGGTAAAGCCATCAGTTTTGCCTGCGAGCGCTATGCGCTTAACCTTACCGCGATTGAAGACTATATCCGTCATCCGGTGCCGGTGAGTCAGTATGACGCCAGCGCCTTACTGGATGATATGAAAACACCGAAGCCACGGGTTCGCCGTCGTGCCGGTCAGGCCAGAACCGGTAGCCGTACTGGCTCTGGTGGACGCAGCAGTAATGGCGCAAGAGCTCCTCGCAACCGTCCTCGTTAATCAGGGACTAACTGCCGACCAGTCACCGCATCAGGATATCTATGCGGTGATTGATCTTGGCTCCAACAGCTTTCACATGCTGATGGTGAAAGTGGTTGGCGGCTCGGTGCAGGTGATTGGTCGGGTAAAACGTAAAGTACGTTTAGCTGCGGGTTTAAATGATAACCTTGTCCTTAGCCGTAAAGCCATGAAACGTGGCTGGGAATGTCTGGCTTTGTTTGCTGAGCGCCTGCAGGACATACCACCGCAAAATATTCGCATTGTCGGCACTGCCACGCTACGGTTGGCAAAAAATGTAAAAACCTTCCTCAAAGAAGCCGAGGCAATTTTAGGCCAAAAAGTTACCGTCATTAGCGGCGAAGATGAAGCCCGTATTATTTATCTTGGTGTCGCGCACACGTCAAACAGTGATACCAACCGGCTGGTGATCGACATTGGTGGTGCCAGCACGGAAGTGGTTATTGGTGCCGGGTTCAATCCGTTATTGCTGTCTAGCCTGAATATGGGCTGCGTAACGTATCTTGAACGCTATTTTGCTGATGATGAGTTAAGCGAAGATAACTTTAACCGCGCTATTAACGCAGCAGAGCAGGAAGTGTTGAGCATTGCGGCGCAGTATCAGCACACTGGCTGGCAACTAGCAGTAGGCGCCTCTGGCACTGTGCAGGCAATGCAGGAAATATTAGTCGCTCAGGGTAAAGATGAAGTAATAACGTTAAGCCGGCTGGAAGACATTATGCAGCAGGCATTGGCCTGCGGCCGGATGGAACAACTGACTATTACCGGCCTGGCGCAGGAACGTAAGCAAGTATTTCCATCGGGATTAGCCATTCTGATAGCATTGTTCCGAACCTTGCAGATCAGTGGTATGACGTTATCCGGCGGCGCACTGCGTGAAGGTGTGCTTTATAGCATGTTGCCGCAGTTGCAACACACGGATGTCCGTAACCGTACGGTTAACAGCCTGATGGTGCGCTATTTTATTGACCAAAGCCACGCCGAGCGGGTAGCAGAAATGGCCTCTGAGTTAGCCAACCAACTGCAAAGCCGCTGGGATCTTAATAAATTTGAAGGCCACAGCATACTAAAAAGCGGTGCCTTGCTGCATGAGCTTGGGCTGTTAATTGAATACAAGAACCATCATCATCATGGCGCCTATATTATTAATCACTCTGATTTACCCGGCTTTACCCGCGCCCAGCAACAGTTAGTGATGGCGTTGGTGCATAATCATCGCGCCGACATCAGCCGTGAAATTATCGCCCGCCAAACCATGACATCAGTGCTGTTAACGGTGCGTTTAACACGTATTTTACGGCTGGCAGTGATTTTATCAATGCGCCGGCGCCACGAAGTTCTGCCACAGGTGAATATCAGCAATAAAGGCGAAACTCTGATGTTGCAAATGCCGGCTGGCTGGTTGGAGCAGCACCCGCTGATGCGGGCAGAATTGGAGCAGGAAGTACAATATCAGCAACAAGCCGGCTGGGAGCTGCTGATCAAATAAGGATGTTACAGAGAAGCAGTGCGTTCTAAAGCAACCGTTGACCGAAGGGATGCGTGACTAATTCGTCAGGAGCGAATTTGAACAGCTGGCTGGCCCGTAAGGGTGAACTTCAAGGATGAAGTTCATAATCGAGCCCCCACGGAAGGGTTTACGGCGTGTTGCTGTAGACGCACTGCTTCTACGTTGATGGGTTTAGCCGCCCTGCTTTAACCAAATTGCCACTTTCTTGGCAAAGTACGTCAGAATGCCATCGGCACCGGCACGTTTGAAAGCCAGCAACGACTCCATAATTACCGGCTGTTCTGCCAGCCAGCCGTTTTGAATAGCGGCCATATGCATAGCGTATTCACCACTGACCTGATAAGCAAAAGTTGGCACGCCAAATTCATCTTTTACCCGTCGTACAATATCTAAATACGGCATGCCGGGCTTTACCATTACCATATCAGCGCCTTCTTCCAGATCCTGCGCCACTTCATGCAGCGCTTCGTTGCTGTTGGCTGGGTCCATCTGGTAGGTTTTTTTATTGCCGCCTTTTAAATTACCGGCAGAGCCCACTGCATCGCGAAACGGACCATAGTAGCTTGAAGCGTACTTAGCTGAATACGCCATAATGCGGGTGTTAACAAAGCCAGCGTCTTCCAGTGCTTCGCGGATAGCACCGATACGGCCATCCATCATATCTGAAGGCGCCACCACATCTGCGCCAGCCTCTGCGTGCGACAAAGCCTGTCTTATCAACGCTGCAGTAGTAATGTCGTTCATAACATAGCCGCTGTCATCAATAATACCGTCCTGACCGTGAGTGGTGAACGGGTCCAGTGCCACGTCAGTAATAATGCCCAGCTCTGGCACATGTTGTTTTAGCAGGCGCACCGCGCGCTGCGCCAGAGCGTTAGGGTTCCAGGCTTCTTCAGCCTGCAACGATTTTTTGTCTGCAGCAATAACCGGAAATAACGCAATGGCCGGAATACCCAGTGCAGCCAGTTCTTTTGCCTCTGCCAGCAATAAATCCAGACTCAGGCGTTCAATTCCTGGCATAGAGGCAATAGCTTCGCGTTGGTTATCACCTTCGATAATAAACATTGGGTAAACAAGGTCGTTTACCGTTAACTGATGCTCTGCCATTAGTCGGCGGCTAAAATCATGTTCACGCATTCGGCGCAGACGGGCTGCCGGAAAGAAACGGTTAGTGTTCATGTAATACTCCTATGGCGGTGTCTGCAGAGACGGAAATGAGTGCCGGATAACTTTGTACCTGATTGCGTCCAAGATGTTTGGCGCGATAAAGGGCTTCATCGGCAAAGCGGATGTATTCGTCATTATCACTGTCAGTTGCCGGAATATTGGCGTAACAGCCGGCACTCAGTGTTAGCTGATAAGGTTGCCCGTTTAATGTCAGTGCCTCACTTTGCAGTGCCTGGCGGATCTGCTCTGCCAGTTGCTCGGCACCATGCAGATCTGTAGTGGGTAAAATCAGTGCAAATTCTTCGCCACCGTAGCGACATATTTTATCGGCTGGCCGCTTTAATTGCTGCTGGATAATGTCGGCAACGGCCTTAATAGCCTGATCCCCTGCCAGGTGGCCCAGGCTGTCATTAATGCGTTTAAAATGATCAATGTCCAGCAGTACTAATGCCAGAGGCCTTTGCTCACGGCGGCTGCGCTTAATTTCGGCGCGCATTTGCTGGTCGAAACTTGCCCGGTTAAACACTCCGGACAAACTATCGGTGCGACTTTGTTTTTCCAGTAAGCGGTTTTTTTCTGCCAGTTCATCCAGGGTAATCTGCAGCTCAAAGCTGTGTGAGCGCAGTTGGTTTTCCAGCTCGGCAGCGTTGCGCTGTGCCTTTTTCAGCAAGTGATAAGCAATAAAACCGCTAATGGCGCTACCTGTTAAAGCACTGGCAAGTAGGTAGAGTAAGATTTCCGTCATGATCACTCCTGCATCGCTGTGCTGCCTGTAAAGCCAAATAACCTTGTGCTATTGCGCCAGCAGTGTTCTGCCAGGTCTGATAGCGAACAATTCATCAGCTCGGCTACTTTCATCGCTACCGCGGGCAGCAGTGCCGGTTCATTACGTCGTACAGATGGCTTCGGGCTAATATTACGCGGCAACAGGTAGGGCGCATCAGTTTCCAGTATAATCCGGTCTGATGGAATGTATGCAATTGCCTGCTGTAGAGCTTGCCCGCGGCGTTCATCACAGACCCAGCCAGTTATACCAATATATAGCCCGATATCAAGATAAGCTTTTAGTTGAGTGGTGTCGCCGGTAAAACAGTGGGCTATGCCGTGGCTGATTTGTTGCTCGTTTAGCATAGCCAGTTGGGTTTCAAAGGCGTCACGCTCGTGCAGGTAAACCGGTTTTTGCCAGTGTCTGGCAAGCTGCAATTGTTCGGCAAACACTTGCTGCTGTACTGGTCGAGGTGAAAAATCGCGGTTGAAGTCAAGGCCACACTCGCCAACTGCGGCGATCTGCGGTAAGGCTAATAAGCGTTTGAGTTGATTTAACCAATCTGTTGTTACCGCTGAAGCCTGATGTGGATGCACACCTGCTGTGGTTTTATAATTCGCTGCTTGCTGGCACAACAGCAGATTGCGCTGGCTTTCGGTTATATCACTGCTAATAAGTAGTAGCCGTGTTACGCCAGCTTGTGCCGCACGCAGCAGAACATCAGCGCGATCATTATCGAACTGTGTGCTGAATAAATTTACGCCGGCATCACACCAGAAATTCATATTATTTTTCGCGTTTTACCCGGATAGTACGGCTATTTTTATCATTGCCAAGTAAAAAAGAGTTGAACGCACTGCGGCGAATAGTATGTGTTTCACCCTCAGCAATCTTGTAGTAATCGGTACCAATCTGTTGCCAGACCTGGCCATTGGTAAATTCAACCGTTAACTCTTTGTATGGGTTATATTTCAATGACTTAACAACAACATTCAACTGTTCTACAGTTGTTTGTTCCTGTTGGCGATGCTCGATACCAAATTGTTCAGATGCTTGCGTCTTATTTGCTAACGGTTGCACGGTTGCACTGGTAGCCTGCGTTGGTGCCGCAGTTGCTGTGCCATCAGCTATTGCGTCGTAACAGGTTAACCGGCGTAGCGCATTTTTTTCTGCTCGGCATAGTTCCAGTGCCTGCTCCAGCGGTATTGGTGCTGCGGCAAGCGGTAAGCAGCAGCTCAGTGCAGCAAAAAAGGTAATAAGATTTTTCATAACTAGTGTTCCTGATTTTCTTGTTGTTCTGTTTTCGGCTGATAAAACCGGCTAAGCGCCAGACCAAGTTCAAACAATAACCACATGGGTACAGCCAGCAAGGTCTGTGAGATAACATCTGGAGGTGTCAACAACATGCCGAGAATAAAAGCACCAACCACTATGTAAGGTCGCTTTTCAGCCAGTGCAGCACGGGTGGTAACGCCGGTCCAGACCATCAGTAAAATAGCAACCGGAATTTCAAAAGACAGGCCAAAAGCAAAAAACAGCTTTAGTACAAAATCGAGATAGTTGCTGATGTCGGTAGCCACGGTTACACCTTCTGGAGCTACGCTGGTAAAAAAGCCGAAGACGATCGGAAATACTATAAAGTACGCAAATGCAATGCCGCTGTAAAATAGCAATGTACTGCTAACCACCAGTGGTGCCATCAGGCGTTTTTCTCGGCTATATAACGCCGGAGCGATAAACTGCCAGACTTGCAGCAAAATATAGGGGATAGCCAGGCAAATCGCGACAATAAAGGTCAATTTAAACGGCGCAAAAAAGGGCGCGGCTACGTCAGTAGCTATCATGCTGCTGTTTTCCGGCAATACTGCCATTAGCGGCTTTGCCAGTTGGTGGTAGATGTCCTGCGCAAAGGAAGCCAATGCCGCAAATACCAGGATTACAGCAATCACACATCTTAGCAGCCGGTTGCGCAATTCAATTAAATGCCCAAGCAGGCTGTTTGGGCTAGCGTTCAGGCTCATGCTTATTATCTTTACTGCCAGTAGCAGAACTCAGTGGTGTATTTACGTCGGCGGCGGCTTGTTTTAATTCGGCTATCGCAGCCTTTTCCTGCTCGGTGAGATTAAGCAGATCTTTAGCTTCTGCGTCTTTTAGCTTTTGATGTAGCTCATGCGAACGTAGTTCATCGTTTAGTTCGGCTTGCATTTGCTGACCGAACTGTTTGATACCACGTACCGTTTTATGTACAGAACGTATAGCGCCGGGAAGCCGTTCAGGCCCCAGCACTAACAGAGCGACTACACCAATAACGACCAGTTCCCAAAAGCCCATTACTTACACTTTATCTTTTGGTGCTGTTTCAGTGGCAGAGGTTTTTGCGGTATCTGCCTTTGCTTTGTCTGACAATTGTACTGTGGCGGAGTCTTCGTTATCTTGCTCCGGTTCATCTTTTATTGAGTTGCGAAAACCACGCACGGCAGAGCCTAAATCTGAACCTATGCCACGCAGTTTCTTCGTACCAAAAAGTAATACTATAATGGCCAGTACGATAAGTAATTGCCAGATACTGATATTGCCAAACATGTTAGATCCTCATCGACGATAAAATTAACCAGATGTCACTGCCAGTATATGGCGCTAGTATGACAACGTTATGATCGCCTAATTTAACGCTTTGATCGCAAAGCCGATACTGCCAGCGACTAACATTGCAGCCAGCAGCATACTACCCTGAAAGAACACTATACTAGCACTAATAAGGCTGGCTGCAGCAAAGGTTGCCGCAACTATTTGTACTCTGCTCTTGACCTGCTGTTGCTGCAGCTGCGTAAGCAGTTGTAATAACTGTCGTTGCTGCCTCGGCCCTTGCTCCAGGTATTGGTGCAGCAGGTTAGGCATTTGTGGCAGCTTTTCGGCCCAGAATGGCAAATTATCTTTAATCTGCCGCCATACCGCAGGTAAGCCTACTTGTTGTTTGACCCAGTTTTCTAAAAAGGGTTTAGCTGTTTTCCATAAATCCAGCTGAGGATAAAGCTGACGGCCTAAGCCTTCAATATACAGCAGGGTTTTTTGTAGCAGCACTAATTGTGGCTGTACCTGCATGTCGAAGCGTCGTGCGGTATTAAACAGGTTCAGCAATACATGGCCAAAAGAAATCTCGGCCAGCGGTTTTTGAAAAATTGGCTCACATACAGTGCGGATAGCGCTTTCAAACTCTTCAACCTTGGTATGTGCCGGCACCCAGCCTGAGTCGACGTGCAGCTGAGCCACTTTTTTATAATCGCGGTTAAAAAAGGCAACGAAGTTTTCTGCCAGATAACGCTTATCTTCGGCATTCAGGGTGCCAACAATACCGCAGTCTATACCAATATATTTTGGGTTATCAGGTGTTTCGCGGCTGACAAAAATATTGCCGGGGTGCATGTCGGCATGGAAGAAGCTGTCGCGAAACACCTGAGTAAAAAAAACCTCAACACCGCGTTTTGCCAGCAGTTCCATATCCGTACCCTGTGCCTGTAGTGCAGAAATATCAGATACCGGTATACCGTAAATACGCTCCATTACCATGACATTAGTGCGGCTGTAGTCACTGTAAACAAATGGAATGTATAACGAGTCCGAACCGTCAAAGTTGCGTCTTAATTGGATGGCATTGGCTGCCTCGCGCTGGAGATCCAGTTCGTCGAGTATGGTTTTCCGATACTCTTGTACGACTTCGCGTGGCCGCAGTCTTTTGCCGTCTGGCAAAAAGCGGGCGGCAGCATCTGCCAGTGTATCCATTAGTGCCAGGTCAGCCAGAATTTGCTTACGGATATCAGGGCGTATTACTTTTATAACGACATCGGCCAATTGGCCTTCTACAAGACGCAAGCGCGCGGTATGCACCTGAGCAATTGATGCTGAGGCTAGCGGCACGGTATCAAAGCCGTCAAACAGTTGCTCAATATTGTCGAGCTCTAATGCATGCTCTATTAGTTTTTGTGCCAGTGCGCCATCAAATGGTGGCACTTTGTCTTGTAATTTGGCCAGCTCGTCGGCCAGTTGTGGAGGAAATAGATCCCGTCTGGTTGACAGCATCTGGCCAAACTTAATCCAGACCGGCCCCAGACTTTGCAGCGCAAGGCGCAAACGCACACCAACAGGCTGGTCTGGATGACGGTTGCGTAACCAAAAAAAACTGCGTCTGGCTAACCTGGCATACCAGGGCTGCCACTGTCGCGGGATGAGTTCGTCAAGTCCGAATTGCAGCAGAGTTTTCTGAATGTGATAAAAACGACTGATCCGCACTAGTGCTCCCGGCTTTTAGCTATGTGTTGCTGCAGTAATTCTACTCTGGCAGCTAGCTGGCTTACTGCGTCACTAAACTGTGCCATTTCTGTTGGCGTGGGTGTTAGCTGCAATTCGTCTTGTGCCAGCTCAGTGCCGGTTTGTTGTAACAAGCTAATGCGCTTGCTGATATAGCGTTGCAGCTGTGACAGACTTAGCGAAATTTTGTGTGCCACAGCATCACCGACATAGCCAGATAAGCTCTGCTGCCAGTCGGGGCTAAGATGTTGAAAAAAATAACTATATTGTTGTGCAACCTGAATGTCGCCATCAATCTGTAGCGCGTCTGTTTTAATTAACCGTGTTAACTGGCTTGGATCACGTAACAGCCGCAGGCTGGCAAGATCGGTTTTAATCCGGCAATCAACGGGTTCTTCATGCTGATTAAATAAAATGCCGTCTGTACTGGCGCTCAACACTAAGGTGGTGGGCCACTCTTTTAAGCTAAATGCCAGCTGCCGACCGTGTAAGCGCGCTAAACCGTTCGCTGCTGCAGGATCCATCGCGATGAGTCGGCTGCTTATCTTTTCCGCCATCGCACAAACCAACTGAGGTAGCAGCGGTAACATCAGAATTTATATCCGCGATGTAACGCAACGATACCACCAGTTAGGTTATGATAGCTGACCTCGGCAAAGCCAGCATCTTCCATCATAACTTTTAATGTGTCCTGATCCGGATGCATACGAATAGATTCGGCAAGATACTGATAACTGTCTTTATCGTTGGCTATTAACTGGCCCATTGCCGGCAATAGTTTGAAGGAATACAGGTCGTATACTTTACTCAGCCATTGTTGCTCCGGTTTAGAGAATTCCAGTACCAGCAAACGGCCTCCTGGTTTTAACACCCGAAAAATTGAACGTAGGGCGGCATCTTTATCAGTCACATTGCGCAAACCAAAGCCAATACTGACAATATCAAAACTGGCGTCGGCAAAGGGCAGGGCTTCAGCGTTGGCCTGGACATACTCAATATTACTCACAAGGCCCAGATCACGCAGTTTATCGCGACCAACGTTTAGCATCGAGGCATTGATATCGGCCAGCACCACTTTGCCGTTTGGTCCAACCCGCTTGGAAAACAATGCGGTGATATCACCTGTACCACCTGCCAGATCAAGTACCTGCTGGCCTGGGCGCACACCGCTACAGTCGATAGTAAAGCGTTTCCAAAGCCGGTGTATACCCAATGACATCAGATCATTCATCAGGTCGTATTTTGCGGCAACGGAATGGAATACATCGGCAACCATCGACACTTTTTCATCAGCGGCAACGGTTTTAAAGCCGAAGTGGGTAGTATTGCTGTTCTGGTCGTTCATACTGCAGGCCTGTTGGCGGACTAATGCGGCTAGTGTAAAAGATTACGCTGTCTCCGCCAACTTATCTCGTTGCTTTTATACTGTTCAGGCTGACAACATTGCTTCGCTGGCGACCTGATTGCGGCCACGTTGCTTTGCCAGCTGCAGTACCTGTGCTGTGCGGCCCAAAAATTGATACCAGTTTTCGCGATGTTGAAACAAGGATACACCCAGCGATATGGTAATTTTTGGTAAGGTGGTTTTATTGCGTGAAGATACGAAGCGGAGCTTTTCAACACCGCGACGCACTTGTTCGGCGATTTCACTGGCGCTGCGCAAGTCAACATCAGGTAACAGGATTAAAAATTCTTCACCACCGCTGCGCACGGGTAAACCGCTACTTTGGACATAACTACTTATTTTACGCGCGACTTTCGATAAAATTACATCTCCGATAGTGGCGCCATATTGCTGGTTAAACCGGCTAAAGTGATCCAAATTAATGGCGATGGCTGCAATGCGACGGCTGGGTTGCTCGCTGAACCATAGATCAATCTGGTTTTGCATAGCAAATCTGTTATACAGCCCGGTAAGTGGGTCAAGCAGGCGCTGCTGTTTTACCTGGTCTAACTCCTGGCGTAACTGATGGCTTTGTTGATGTGCCAGCAGGAGCTGCTGCTTTAGTTGCTGTTGGCTGTGACGGAATTCAGTAGTTTGCTGGTGTAGCTGGTTTAATAGCGGCAATGAGTGTTGTACACCGGATATCTGTTGTAGCTGATAAATACCGACATCTAGCTGTTGCAGGTACTCATCAACCTGTTCTGCTGCAACATCGCTGTATGCAGCTATCCGGCTGACCATGCTGGATGCGTCATTGAGCAGTTGTTCTTGTTGTTTGTTGGCAGGCGCTAAAAAACGGCTATACAAATCTGCCATAACAAAATCGTCAAGCAGCGCTCTGGCAGCCAGTTTTTGCTCAATAACATGGCAAAGCTCAGCATTATAGCCGCTGATGTAGTCATAGCAAACCGCGTAATTTACCGGATGAGCAGCTAAGCCGGCATGTTGTAAAAACGCCTTCACCTGAGCGGCTTTTTCACTTGCCTGTTGTAGTGAATCCTGGTACTTCATAAGGTCACATCTTACTCCGCTTGCTGCCTTGTCATGCTATCGCAGCCTGAAGTTAACCTGCATAATACGGCAGTCATAGTACGCGAATATTTTAGGCTGGCAACAGCTGTTTTTTCAGTACAGATCATGCTGTTGGAAAATTCAGCAGTTTGCTGTGCTTTTCCCGGCTGGCGTTGCTAATAAGCATGTCTAATTAAGTTTAACCGCAAAAGTTATGGGTTAAGTACGCTGTTTTCTGTCATTAAAGTCGCTACAATCGCTATGACATGAACCGTGGGAACAAATAAAATGAAACGAACCACCGGCCTTAAAGTACCTTTGCTGTTAATTGCGCTTTTGCTAAACGGCTGCGCTGCCAGTATGCGTGGCGAAGATGACAGCTTTACTAAACTTGCCCGGCAGCTTTGGCTGGCAGAGCAACAATTAAATGAAGCGCCTGCTGCGGCACTACATGACATATCACCGCAGGCTATGCAGCAGCGGCAGCAGCAACGTTTGGCATGGCAAGTGCGGTTACAGCAGGTGTCTGTTAACCAGCTATCTGAACAAAATCAGATAAACCATGCCATTTTGAGTTACCGGTTAGCCAACGAGATTGACGAGTATCGTTTTAATGCTCACCTGATGCCGCTGACGTCAGAATCAGGATTTCACACCAGCCTGGGCTTTTTGCCGCAATACAGTCGCTTTAATACGCTTGAGAGCTACAACAACTACCTGAGTAAACTTGCGGATATGCCACGCTTTGTACAACAGCAAATAGACTGGATGACGCGAGGCCTGGCCATGGGCATGACACAACCCAAAGCTATGTTGCAGGGATACGAGCAAAGCATCAGCTCCTATATTGTCGAACAGCCCAGCCAGAGCGTATTTTACCGGCCATTTAAACAACAGCCTGCTTTTATCAATGATGCGGACTGGCAGAGTTTAACCGAGCGGGCACAGCAGCAGATCGTCAAGGCGGTAAATCCGGCATATCAGGCGTACTACCAGTTTTTTGTTGAGAAGTATCTGCCAGGTGCCCGCGACACCATCGCGGCCAGCGAGTTGCCAAATGGTGCGGCGTATTATCAAAACCGGTTGCAGCATTACACCACGTTGCAGATGACACCACAGCAAGTACATCAACTGGGGCTTGACGAAGTAAAACGTATCCGTGCTGAGATGCAGGCGGTGATTGATACGTTGGGTTTTAGCGGTAGCTTCGCCGATTTTGTCCAGTTTTTACGCAGCGATGCACAATTTTATGCCAGGACGCCGGACGAATTGATGCGTTATGCTGCGTATTTATCGAAAAAAGCTGATGCGCAGTTGCCAAAACTGTTTAAAACTTTGCCTCGTACACCTTATGGCGTCGTGCCGGTGCCGGCAGAGATAGCGCCTAAATATACTACGGGGCGTTACTCTGGTCCGTCACGTGACGATCAGGCTGGTTTTTACTGGGTAAACACGTACCGGCTGGATCGGCGCCCATTATATGAAATGGAAGCATTGACGCTGCACGAAGCTGTGCCTGGCCATCATTTACAAGTTGCTTTGGCGCGCGAGCAAGCCACGCTACCGGATTATCGTCGCAGTTTTTACACCTCGGCGTTTGGTGAGGGCTGGGGCTTGTATGCAGAATATCTGGGGCTGGAGATGGGTTTTTATCAGGACCCGTATAATAACTTTGGCCGTTTAACCTATGAAATGTGGCGTGCCGCCAGATTAGTGGTTGATACCGGTATGCATAGCATGGGTTGGAGTCGGCAGCAGGCAATAGATTTTCTTGCGGCGAATACGGCGCTGTCGATGCATAATGTGACTACTGAAATTGACCGCTACATCAGTTGGCCCGGTCAGGCTTTGTCGTACAAGCTGGGCGAAATTACGATAAAACGCCTGCGGCTAGAAGCTGAACAAGCACTGGGCGAGCGTTTTAACATTCGTGATTTTCATGATGTCGTATTGGGCAATGGTAGTGTGCCCTTGGCTGTGCTGGAACAGCAGGTGCGCAACTACATAATACAAAAACAGCAGTAATTGGGTATGTCGCTGGTATTGCACGGTTAACAGGAATTTAGCATGGTGTGGGCAGTTTTTATCGGTGTGTTAGTTGTTGTGCTGCTGTATATATTGTGGCAAATGGACTTGTTGGATAAAGCGAATAAAAGGTTGAAGCAGCAGGCTACAGCACGGGAACAGGAGCTGCTCAAGTTACAACAGGCCGCTTATCAGTTGGCCGAGCAACAAAAAGCAGCTCTGCAACAGCAGTTACAGCAGGTTCCCGCCGCATCTGTGCTGAGTGCTGTAGAACTGAAAATGTGTCAGTTACTGGTGCAAAGCTTGCCATTACTGGTAAAAGAATGCTGCAGTAAGGCAGTAACGCCGCAACAGGTAATAAAAAGCCAGACACAACGCTTACCGGATGGCGCTCATATGGAACTAATGATGAAGCGCCATAGCAGATTGACATCACTATGGCAGAACAACAGTGTAATGTCGCATTTGCAGTTGTGTTCAGTGGTAGTGGCTTTGGCGCAAGAGGAAACCCAGGCAAAAGCGGGTTAGCCCCGCCATTGCCTGTGTGCCGTGTATTGGTGAATTAGTGCCTTAGCATTACTTCGGGCTCGGTATTTATCTGCCCTTCAATATCAATAGCTGCCAACTTGGCGCCGGCAGATAACACCGCCATACTGCCATTGGCTTGGTGGCGTACAAACAGCAAGTCATAACCAAAACGTTGCAACTCAGCGACAGAGAATTTCTGTGCCAGATTAAGATCGTCCCAGAAAAAATGTATATCCTTATCCATCTGGCGCCTTTCATCGTTCATAACAGGCTCCAACCATCAGGGATAACAGGTTTCAGGTGCAATCGGGTTTGCGGCTTAACTTAGCTGCAATATCGTTTGCCACTGCTCGGGTGTAACCGGCATAACAGACAGCCTGCTGCCCCTTTGTACTAAAGGCAGCTCATTGAGCTTAGCTGAGCTTTTAAGTTTGTCCAGCGGGATAACAGCAGGCAGTTTGCTCTCAAATATTAGGTCTACGGCAATCCATCGCGGTTTCACTACAGTAGATTTGGCGTCAAAATAAGCACTTGCAACGTCAAATTGGCTGGGATCAGCATAGGCTTGGCGAACTACGCGAGCAATCCCTGCTACTCCGATCAGTTTGCAACTGGAATGATAAATAAACACCCGATCACCGACGGCGACGTTATCGCGTAGCATATTTCGCGCCTGGTAATTGCGTACGCCCTCCCACACAATGGCTGTGTCGGGTGTATTGGCAAAGTCATCTATACTGCATTCGGTCGGTTCTGTTTTAAATAACCAATACGCCATCTTTGCTGATCTCCGTGCTTTGCGGCAGAATAGCACGAGATATTCTGCCGATGTAATAGGAGAGGTAGCGATGAGTCAGGTACTGAAGAATTTGCTGGGTTTGCTTAAACTGGAAACCATAGAGCAAGGTTTGTACCGCGGACCAAGCCAGGATTTAGGCTTTAAGGCGGTGTTTGGTGGCCAGGTGATGGGGCAGGCGTTATCCGCAGCCAAAGAAACTATCGCTGAAGACCGCAAGGTGCATTCATTTCACTCCTATTTTTTGCGTCCGGGCGATGCAGCTAAACCAATCGTCTATGAGGTAGAAAATATCCGGGATGGTAAAAGCTTCAGCACCCGGCGGGTTAGTGCTATCCAATACGGCAAGCCAATTTTTTACATGACGGCTTCGTTTCAGGCCGAAGAAAGCGGCTTTGAACATCAGGATGTAATGCCGCAGGTGCCAGGACCCGAGCAATTAGTATCGGATTTAGAGTTTTATCAGCAACATGCTGAGCTGATACCGGAAAGTTTGCGCAGCAAGTTTATTTGTGAAAAGCCCATTGAAATGCGCCCGGTAGATTTTCAAAACCCGTTTAAGCCACAAGTGAGTGCCGCCAAGCGTTATGTTTGGTTTAAAGCTAACGGCGCCATGCCAGATGATTTGCGGGTGCATAAATACCTGTTGGCCTATGCATCTGATTTTAATTTCCTGCCAACCGCGTTGCAGCCGCATGGTAAGTCTTTTATGGCGCCAAATATGCAGGTTGCCACCATAGATCACGCTATGTGGTTTCATCAGGATTTTCGCTTCGATGATTGGTTGCTGTATGCGGTAGATAGCCCCAGTGCCTCTGGTGGCAGAGGTCTGGTTCGCGGCCAATTTTATAATCGCGATGGCAAACTGGTGGCGTCGACCATACAGGAGGGGGTTATCAGAGCCTACCCTACCAGCCGCTAAGGCGTGCTGGCGGGTAAAATGCTTTGAATGCTCTGAAGTACATCGTTGCGCAACAGCTGACTGACAGTGTCGTTAAGGTGGCTTAACGCTGTTGTGCTGTTAACACGGCTTAGCTCATCTGTTTGGGTGTAGCCGCAGTCTTTTAACGCATTGAGCAGGGTGCTAAACAGCTGTTTGTCATAGTATTCCGGTGCGTTGATACCATGCAGTTGCAATAGACGCTGGGCCAGCTCATGGCTATGCTTCTCCAGCCCGGCCCGGCTTTGAGGTCCCTGACTTTCCACAAGTTGCAATACCATCGCATAGCGCTGCAACGTATGCTCAGCGTTGTGTGCCAGCAGGTTTAGCATAAAGTAACCCTGGCTATGCTGTGCCGGTGCACGGTATTTGTTGCCGTGCAACTCAGCCATGCCGCTGTCGAGTAAATGCTGGAGCACAGCCGCACAATAGCGCTCAACATCAGTGACATTTAAAAATAGCTCTTGTTGCAACAAAGGGTATAGCTGCTGCACCATGGTATTTAGCTGATTTTCGCTAACATCACGCTGATGCAAAATAGCGCTGGCAATAATTGCGGGTAGCATAAACAAATGCAGTACATTGTTGCGATAGTAACTAAGTAAAATAGCGTTATCGTCACTGAGCTGAATTAACTGACCAAAACTATCGTTTTGCTGGCTGACCTTTTGCAGCTTCAACGCATGGTCAATCAGCTCGTCGGCGTTTTCTGGCGGCAATGTAACCTCGCTGTTGTAAGGTGCAGTTCGTTGCAAATTCAGGTAGAAGTCGATTTGCTGTGTCAACTCGTTCCGGGTTAACACATGCTTTTCGGTTGCCAGCAAACATAGCGCAATCAGGTTAATGCTGTTTAATGCTGCCGCCTGGTTAATGCGTTGCATCATCTGCTGAGCAAGTTCAGCAACTACCGGGTTCAGCCATTGTGGTTTTGCTGCCTCTACTGGGTCAATGTCCTGTTTCCAGTCAGGAACCCGTTGATTCAAATAGTTGTTAAGTGTCAATGGCTGGCCAAAATTAACAAATCCATAGCCATAATTGCGCAGGTTGCGTATAGCTTTCAGCACACCCCAGATGGATTCTTTCTGTTTGCCAGAGCCTTTCAATTCGCGCAGGTAAGTATTTACTTCCATTACGTGCTCATAGCCCAAGTATACCGGCACCAGCGTTACCGGGCGCTCTATACCGCGCAACATGGATTGCAGTGTCATTGCCAGCATGCCGGTTTTGGGCTGCAACAAGCGGCCAGTGCGGCTGCGGCCTCCCTCGGTGTAATATTTTATCGAATAGCCTTTTGCAAACAATTGACACAGGTATTCGCGAAAAACTGCCGAGTACAGCTTATTACCACTAAAACTGCGGCGGATAAAAAACGCTCCGCCACGGCGGAAAATTGGCCCAGCTGGCCAGAAATTCAAGTTTATGCCGGCGGCTATATGTGGCGGTACTAAACCTTGTTGGTAAATAACATAGCTCAACAACAGATAGTCCATATGGCTACGATGGCAGGGGACATAGACGATTTCATGGCCCTTTTGTGCCAGGTCGCGCAGCATGTCAGCGTTGTTAACATTGATACCGGTGTACAGCTTGTGCCAGAGCCAGCGTAACACGCGATCACCAACCCGCAGTGTGGATGCACGGTAATCTGCTGCAATTTCAAGCAATAATTTGCGCGCTTCCGCCCGTGCTGAGCTAGAGGATATTTTTTTGCTGCGCGCTTCATCGTCAACGGCTTTTTTCAGCGCGGGTGCGGCTAACAGCGCATTAAATAACTGGGCGCGATTGACCAGTTTCGGGCCGGTTGCAGCCAGACGCTGTCGGTAAAAATGAAAGCGTGACATACGCAACAGTTTATGTGCGGTATCTTGCTCTGCGCCAAACTGAGCGGACATCTGCTGCAAGGACACAGCCCGACTAAAGCGAACCAGCGTGTGACGGCCTGAAATCAACACAATTAATAATTTTGCCAGCCAATTTGGCGCATGCGCCTCGCCCAATAGCCACTTGATGCTATTTTCTTTGCCCGGTGCCCGTCCCCATAGCAACGCCAACGGCACCAGCTGGGCATTCAGTTCCGGATTAGTCAAATGAGCATGCAATAGTGCCTGGCCCTGGGCAAGGGCTGTGGTTTTACCGCGCTTAAGTAGTAGTGTGTGTGGCTTTTCTAAAAACAAAGTACGTGGATGCTCAGTACCGTTTAGCGTGACGTTACCGGCAGGATCGGGCAATGCAAGTTCAGCACAAATGTGCCTGATTGCCGCCAGATCGGCTGCTGACTCGGTAGTGCAGATGTAAAAAAGCGGCCTGGCTTGATCCAGTGCTAGATCGGAAATGGGTTGCTCGGGAACGATTTTGTACTTCAGCAGCGGCCACATGGGCCATTTTAACAGGGCTGCAAACAATTTTACCGACCGAAACATTGCTCTTCTTCCAAATGTAAAAGTTGGCTAGCATAACATGCCCGGCTGGTACGGAAAAACGTCCGTCGCTACAGAAACTTGCAATTACAGTGCACCTGTATATACTCACAGTATTCACTGTACAGGTAAACAGCACTATGAGACCTCTAACGCCACGGCAAGCAGAGATCCTGCAATTAATAAAAGATTATCAGCAAGACACAGGTATGCCTCCCACGCGGGCAGAAATCGCCCAGCAACTTGGCTTTAAATCGGCTAATGCTGCAGAAGAACATTTAAAAGCGCTGGCAAAAAAAGGTGTTATTGAAATGATGCCCGGCACGTCACGTGGTATCCGTTTGATGGACAGCGCTCAGAATGATGCAGCAGAAGAAACAGGTTTGCCTCTGATTGGCAAGGTAGCCGCCGGGCAACCTATCCTGGCGGCAGAGCACGTGCAGGACCACTATAAAGTTGATGCTAGCTTGTTTAAACCGCATGCAGATTTTTTGCTGCGGGTGCAGGGGATGAGTATGCAGGATATCGGCATTTTAGATGGTGATTTACTGGCCGTGCATAAAACTAATATTGCCCAGCCTGGGCAAGTAATAGTGGCTCGGGTAGGTGATGATGTTACCGTTAAACGTTTTCAACGTGAGGGGAATACGGTATTGCTGCAAAGTGAAAATAAAGATTTTAATGTGATTAAAGTTGATTTACGCGCACAGTACTTCGCTATTGAAGGTTTGGCTGTAGGCGTTATTCGCAATGGAAGTTGGTTGTAATTTGTACTTAGCTCAATAAGTTAATTTACCTAAAAGCGCTGGTATGACCACTGAGGTTTGCCGGCGCTTTTGTTATTTAGGGGTTTACACTGAGCCAGATTTGGATAATTCTTAAGCTGAAACTGATTAAATAATAACAATAAGGTCAGTTCCGGCTTCAGCGCTAGCCCAGAAGCCTAAGTACAATAACAATAATAAACTGATGAAACTTCAGACATGGGTTCGGTGTGGGTGAGTAAGAACCGTGTAGTACTGTGTACTTAGTTTCTGCAGTTTGCTTTGCAAAATGACAGAGGAGAAGTCCAGTGACGAAAACGCGTTGTCTTCGTTGGTCGCTGCCAACCCTGCTTTTAGCTGCAACAGCTAATGCAACGGATATGCCCTTGAATATGACCCAAGGCGTAACGGAAATCAGTCAGCAGGTTTACGATCTGCACATGACCATTTTCTGGATCTGTTGTGTAATTGGTGCAGTGGTGTTTGGGATCATGTTCTGGTCCATATTTCGACACCGAAAAGCGCGTGGGGTGCAGCCAGCCCAATTTCATGAAAGTACCAAAGTAGAAATACTCTGGACCGCAATACCAGTAGTAATACTGATTATCATGGCTATTCCGGCCACCAAAACTTTGATTGCAATGGAAGATACGACAGAAGCTGATGTCACTGTGCTGGTTACCGGCTCGCAGTGGAAATGGCATTACAAGTACCTTAACCATGATGTCGAGTTTTACTCGCTGCTTGCCACTCAAAAAGAGCAAATAAACAACAAATTTGCCAAAGGTGAAAATTACCTGCTGGAAGTTGACCGGCCTTTGGTTATTCCTACCGGAAAAAAAGTGCGCTTTCTCATGACATCTGATGACGTTATCCATTCATGGTGGGTGCCGGCATTTGCGGTGAAAAAAGATGCCAATCCCGGCTTTATTAATGAAGCATGGACCCGGGTTGATCAACCCGGTGTCTATCGAGGTCAGTGCGCTGAGTTGTGCGGAAAAGACCACGCTTTTATGCCGATCGTGGTTATTGCCAAAGCACCGGCTGACTATGCTGCCTGGCTTGACGCTGAGCAACAGCGTATTGCCAAAGCCAAAGCAGAAGAGCAAGAGTTGCTGGCAATGAATATGAGCATGGATGAGTTGATGAGTGTAGGTGAGCGTACCTATATCGCCCACTGCGCGGCTTGTCATCAACCAAACGGTGAAGGCCTGGGCGGCATTTTTCCAGCATTGAAAGGCAGTGCTATGGCGCTAAATGATAAAGCGGCTCATATAGATATTGTGCTAAACGGCAAAGCAGGAACCTCGATGCAAGCTTATGCTAAACAGCTGAGTTTAAAAGAGCTGGCTGCAGTTATTACCTATGAGCGCAATGCCTGGGGCAACAATACCGGCGAACTGATACAGGCGGCAGATGTGCATGCGGCAGCACAAGGCAAAGGGGAATAACCGATGAGTGCAGTAGTAACAGATCACGAACATGATCATCATGATCACAAACCCAGCGGTATAAAGCGCTGGCTGTACACCACTAACCACAAAGACATCGGTACTATGTATCTGGTGTTTGCATTGATTATGTTTTTTATCGGCGGCGCTATGGCGATGGTGATCCGTGCCGAATTGTTTCAACCTGGTATGCAGTTTGTAGATCCGCACTTTTTTAATCAGATGACCACAGTGCATGGTTTGATTATGGTGTTTGGTGCGGTAATGCCGGCATTTACCGGGTTAGCCAACTGGATGATACCGATGATGATCGGGGCGCCTGATATGGCCCTGCCGCGGATGAATAACTGGAGTTTTTGGATCCTGCCGTTTGCGTTTTTAATCCTGCTGATGTCATTGTTTATGCCTGGCGGTGGTCCCAGCTTTGGCTGGACTTTTTACGCCCCACTGTCCACTACTTACAGCGGAGACAGTACTGCACTGTTTGTGTTTTCTGTGCATATTATGGGTATTTCGTCGATTATGGGCGCAATAAACGTCATCGTCACCATTTTTAACCTGCGTGCACCGGGCATGACTTGGATGAAAATGCCGCTGTTTGTCTGGACCTGGTTAATTACTGCTTTCTTACTGATTATGGTAATGCCGGTTTTGGCAGGTGTAGTCACTATGGTGCTAACTGATAAATACTTTGGCACCAGCTTCTTTGATGCGGCCGGTGGCGGTGATCCGGTGTTATTCCAGCATATTTTTTGGTTCTTCGGTCACCCTGAAGTGTACATTATGATATTACCGGCCTTCGGTATTATTTCTGCAATCATTCCTACCTTTGCCCGCAAGCCATTGTTTGGTTATGCCTCTATGGTTTATGCCACGTCCAGTATTGCGATACTGTCGTTTTTGGTCTGGGCGCATCACATGTTTACCACCGGTATGCCAGTAGCAGGGGCGCTGTTCTTTATGTATTGCACCATGTTAATTGCAGTGCCAACCGGGGTAAAAGTGTTTAACTGGGTGGCGACCATGTGGCGAGGGGCCATGACCTTTGAAGTACCGATGATGTTTGCTCTGGCGTTTATTGTGCTGTTTACTATTGGCGGATTTTCCGGCTTGATGTTGGCCATTACCCCGGCTGATTTCCAGTATCACGATACGTATTTTGTTGTGGCGCATTTTCACTATGTGTTAGTGACCGGTGCAGTCTTTTCAATTATCGCCGCGGTATATTACTGGCTGCCGAAGTGGACTGGCCATATGTACAACGAAACCCTTGGTCAATGGCATTTCTGGTGTTCGCTGATTTCAGTTAATTTACTGTTCTTCCCAATGCACTTTGTTGGCCTGGCCGGTATGCCCAGACGAATTCCGGATTACGCGCTGCAGTTTGCAGACTTTAATGCCTTTATCAGTATTGGTGGCTTCCTGTTTGGTGCCTCGCAACTGATTTTTGTTTGGGTGTTGGTGAAATGTGCCCGTGGTGGTGAACAGGCGACCGCTCAGGTATGGGAAGGCGCCGAAGGTCTGGAATGGGAAGTGGCCTCGCCGGCTCCATACCATACCTTTGAAACACCACCCGTGATTAAGTAGGAGCACATTATGGCGTTAAAGCATAAGCCATTAACCTTTAAGTTGGTCGTTACCGCGCTGGCTATGTTTGGGTTTGGCTTTGCGTTGGTGCCGTTATATGACGTGTTCTGTGATCTTACCGGTTTAAACGGCAAAACTGCAGCAACAGCTGCTACTGCGGAAGCGGCTCAGATTGATCTGAGCCGGCAGGTGGTAATTGAATTTATTGCCCGTCCGAATAAACAGATGCCGTGGGTATTTAAACCGGAAGTTACCCGTATGACAGTGCACCCGGGGGAGATTCATATTATGAATTACCTGGCAGAGAATCCGACCAGCCGAATGATAGTGGGCCAGGCAGTACCGTCAGTTTCACCTGGTCAGGCTGCATTGTACTTTCACAAAATAGAATGTTTTTGCTTTACCCAGCAGCAGTTAGCGGGCGGTAAAAACATGTTGATGCCGTTACAGTTTTATGTGGATCCGGCGCTGCCAAGCCAGTTCAGTACCATTACGCTGTCGTACACCTTATATGACGTTACCAGCGGTTGGACCGGCGATAACGCAGAGCCATCCCAACTTGGGGAATAACATGACTAAAACCTATGAAAAATACTATGTTCCCGCCCAAAGCCCATGGCCAATTGTTGGCGCCGTGGCGCTGTTTTTAATTGCTTTTGGCGCAGGCACCTATGTTAATGAAGTGACAAAGCAACAACCGGGCTTTGGCGGCTATATGCTGGCCGCCGGTTTTGTTGTGTTGATTTTTATGCTGTTTGGCTGGTTTAAAAATGTCATAGATGAATCAATGAGTGGCTTGTACAGCGCGCAAATGGACCGTTCTTTCCGCCAGGGTATGAGCTGGTTTATTGTATCTGAAGTGATGTTTTTTATGGCGTTCTTCGGAGCGTTATTTTATGGCCGGGTGATAGCACTGGATTGGTTAAGTGGTGGCAGCAATAACGCCATGACGTTTGAAATTCTCTGGCCAAGCTTTGAAGCAATGTGGCCGCTGCTGAAAACGCCAGGTGGTATTGAAACACAGGCTATGCCCGCCACAGGACTGCCGCTGATTAACACTGTGATTCTGGTCATTTCCTCTATTACATTGCACTTTGCTCATACCGGGCTGGAACAAAATAAGCGCGGCCAGCTGAAACTAATGTTGTTGTTAACCTTATTGTTGGGTGCCATCTTTTTAAGTTTACAAGTGTATGAGTACATCCACGCTTACCGCGATCTGGGGTTAACCCTCGCATCGGGCTTTTATGGCAATACCTTCTTTTTACTTACCGGTTTTCACGGTATGCATGTCACTTTGGGGGCCATTATCCTTTTGTTTGTGTTCTTCCGCGTGTTAAAGGGGCATTTCACGCCGGAGAAACACTTCGCGTTTCAGGCAGCGGCATGGTACTGGCACTTTGTTGATGTTGTTTGGTTGTGTTTGTACGTGTTTGTTTATGTTATTTAGCGTTCAGTATGGTCTGGGGTTCGGTTCAATGAGCCCCAGCGCTTGAGCGATAAAGATCAGTATTAACACTATGGCAGAAAAAAATACACGTCGGCCAAGATAGCGCGAAATTTTAACGTCTGGCTGAGGTTGTCTGACCATTACCAGCCCGGCGCGGAACAAGTTAATAACAATAAAAAGTAGTAGTGCGATGATAATAAGTTTTAGCAACATCGGTAACAGGCTCCGGAGTTTGATAGATGCGCATTAAGCTGGCTCAGCAGATTTTTGTGCTAAATACGCTGTGGGTAATAATCACTTTGACTGCTTTTGCCATATTAATCAACTTGTCCTGGTGGCAGCTAAACCGTGCCGCTGATAAAACTGCCCAATTAGCGCGGGTTGCACAACTTCAGGCCGCGGGTGCGTTGCAACCGTCGCAATTAACCAGCTTGTCTGCCACAGATATTGACGCTGCACCGTTAAAAGGCCAGGGGCGTTGGTTAGCCCCCTATATTTGGCTACTAGACAATCAGATTGTGCAGGGCCGGGTGGGTTATGACGTGATTATACCGGTGCAGGCAGAGGGTTTGGTCCAGCCTTTATTGGTGAATTTAGGTTGGCTTGCTGCACCGCAGCGGCGCGACAGCTTGCCAGAAGTGGCAATAACACCACAGATTGCACTTGATGGCCTGCTACGCACTAAAGTTGATGGCTTATTGTTGCTCGGTCAAAATGCTGAAGATAGTGGTCAATGGCCTATGCGTATTCAACAAGTGAATTATGCGCAGTTATCAAAGCACAGTGCACTGTCACTTTATCCCGCCCTGCTGTATCAACAAAACGAGAGTGAATTTATACCGCATTATCAACCGGTCGTGTTGTCGCCGGAAAAACACCGTGGTTATGCGTTGCAATGGTTTTTTTTGGGTATCGCCGTATTGGGTGTTGCGCTGGCGGCCAGTCATCAGGGAAAAGCAAATTATGAATAAGAAAAAATTTCTGTGGTTATTTGTGCTGTGCAGCGCCTTACCTTTACTGGCGGCTAAACTGGTATTGGAGTTTGGCTGGTTTAATCGTGGTGTATCGAGCCACGGGCAGTGGCAGCAAGCAGAAGTGTTTTTATTGGCCGCGACGGCTGAGAAAGCCCATTGGCGAGTTGGTGTGATACCAGCGGATGAATGTGCAGCTCAATGTCTTGCTGCTTTACATACAGTGCAACAGCTGTATGTTGGACTTGGCCGCAAGCAAGCACAGGTGCAACCGGTTTTTATCAGTACGCAGCAAGCGGCAACCGAATTTACCGCTTTTACCCAGCAGCCTGCCATATCAGCTGTACCACCAGAGTTGCATAACAAGATATTGCTGATAGATCAGCAAGGATTGGTGCTGCTTAGCTACCCGATGCCAGCCGCGAGTGCTGATATGGCCGGAACGGCCAAGGCTATCCGTCAGGATTTACTTAAATTACTTAACTATGACAGGACCAGCGTATGAGAACACAACAGTGGCTGGCGACTATCGCTATTTTTCTTACTATGGCTGTGATTTTGTTGGGCGCCTACACCAGGCTCACTGATGCTGGCCTAGGTTGTCCGGATTGGCCAGGCTGTTATGGTTTTTTAAAAGTGCCGCATAAGGAGCATCATGTTGCCGCTGCGATGGAAGCGTTTCCAGAGCGGCCGTTAGAGCCGCACAAAGCCTGGAATGAAATGATCCACCGCTATTTTGCCGGTAGTTTGGGGCTGTTGATTGCAGCGATGTTTTTTATTGCCGTATTTCGTCGGCAGCACAACAAATTATTGCCGTCGGCGCTGTTGGCTCTGGTGGTCTTTCAGGCGGCGTTGGGCATGTGGACAGTAACGCTGAATTTGCTGCCGCTAGTAGTAATGGGGCATTTACTTGGTGGTTTTAGCTTGCTCTGTTTTCTGGCAGTGTATTGGCTGCGCCTGCACCCACAGCACCGGGTAGTGCAGCCGCAACCAGTATCGTTAAAACCACTGGCGCTGCTAGCAATAGTTGTACTGGTTGGCCAAATTGCGTTGGGCGGCTGGACAGCTGCAAACTATGCCGCTTTGGCCTGTATAGAGTTGCCAATTTGTGAATCGGGTTGGCAGCAACGGCTGAATATTAGTGAGGCGTTTGACTTGCATTTGGGGCACGACGATTATGAATTTGGCGTGATGTCAGCAGAAGCCAGGCAAACTGTGCATGTGTTCCATCGTTTCGGGGCTGTGCTAACGTTGGCAGTATTAGCCGCGTTTTTATGGCAGCTATGGCGTAGCGCCACAGACGGCCGTTTGCGTAAACTGGCATTGGCAGCTGCAGCGCTGTTGGCAGCGCAGTTCACGCTGGGGGTGTTGAACGTGGCGCTGCATTTGCCACTAGGTAACGCCGTAGCGCACAACTTTGTCGCCGCTAACCTGTTAATGCTATTAGTGATTATTTATATGCAGTTGCGCACCACGCGCAGCAAGGAGGCGCTATGAGTGCAGCAATTAAGCCTAAGGCGTTGCTAGCCAGCAGCCGTGATTATCTCGAGCTTACCAAACCCAAGGTGGTTGCTTTACTTGTGCTGACAGCCTGGGTTGGCATGATGCTGGCTCAGCCCGGTTTACCAGATTTATTGGCCTTGTTCGCTGCCACCTTAGGTATAGGCTTGTTATCGGCCGCAGCGGCGGCAGTTAATCATGTGGTGGATCAACGTATCGATGCCCAAATGGCGCGTACATACAGCCGACCGGTAGCAAAAGGCCGTATTAGCCCGGTGCAGGCGGCTAGTTTTGCCCTTGCACTGGCGGTAACCGGTTTTGTTATCCTGTATGCTTTTGTCAATGCGTTAACGGCCTGGTTAACGCTAGCCAGCTTGTTTGGTTATGCCGTGGTATACACCATGTTTTTAAAGCGTGCAACGCCGCAGAATATTGTCATCGGTGGCCTGGCAGGTGCTATGCCACCTTTACTTGGCTGGGCAGCCATGACCGGCGATATACATGGTCATGCACTGCTGCTAGTGATGATTATTTTTACCTGGACGCCGCCACATTTCTGGGCACTGGCGATACATCGTCGCGATGACTATGCCAGGGTAAATATGCCGATGCTGCCGGTAACCCATGGTATTGAATTTACTAAGAGCGTGATTTGCCTTTATACCGTATTACTGTTTTTAGTATGTTTGATGCCGTATCTTGTGGGTATGACAGGTGCTATTTATCTGCTGGGCAGTGCATTACTGAACCTTAGGTTTATGCAATATGCCTGGAAACTAAAGCTGCAAAGCGACAACAGTTCGGCAATGGCTACGTTTAAGTTCTCCATCGTTCATTTGATGGTATTATTTCTGCTTCTGCTGGTGGATCATTATTTTAAGGTGGCGCCAATCTATGTTTCGTAATCTGGCTTCTTTGTTATTAGTTGCAGCTGCGCTGGCTGGCGGGGTGTTGCTATATCAGTGGTCGCAAGTAAGCGCAGAGCCCAAGCTGGCGCTGGTGTATCCGCAGCCCAGAGTGCTGGCCGACTTTCAGCTGACAGATCAACATGGCGAAGAGGTCAGCCGTGAGCGCCTTTACGGTCAGTGGACACTGGCTTTTGTCGGCTACACCTATTGTCCGGATATTTGCCCGTTGACGCTTGCCAAGCTGGCGGGCTTACAACCGGAACTGGCAACCCGGGTTAGTGAACCGTTAAAAGTCTGGTTTATTTCGGTTGATCCCAAACGTGACAGTACGCAAAAGCTTAATGACTACGTTAGCTATTTTAATCAGCCAAACGTGTTGGGTATGACAGCAGGCCATGATCAGCTGTTTCCATTTGTACGCCAACTAGGCTTAATGTATGCACTAAGCAGCAGTACTGACACTGATTATCTGGTTGATCATAGCGCCTCAGTAGTACTTATTAACCCGCAGGGCCAGCTGGTCGCAATGTTTAAACCACCACTTGAAGCGGGCAAACTGCCAGTGCTGGATACTGAGCAAATGCTGGCTGATTTTCCTTTAGTGTTAGCCAAACTTAAGGCTGGTTAAGCCAGGGCTGCGAGTACCAATAAAAATAGCCTTTTTTACTTTGCGATGGCGCGGTGCAGTTATAGCGACTGCGGCCAATCGTTAAAGGTGTGGACGCGGTTACCCTAAAGGTATTGTCGTTCAGCCACTCAGGTTTGAGTACTTCTGCGCCAGCAAAGCATTGTAGTTGTCCACGGTTAAAGTCTGTGACTTGCAATGACAGTGTTAGCTGAGGCGGATTAGCGCCGTTTAACAGCGGGTCAACGCCGTGATAGTCAGTAATATTAAACGCCAGTGTACGTAGTTTTTGCGCCAAATCTTTCAAATCAGCATAGCGGCCTGCCGCCGGAAAGCGTGGCAACCGGGTAAGGGCACTGTTGTTATTGACGGCGCCG
The DNA here is from genome assembly GCF_054781935.1 of Rheinheimera gaetbuli. NCBI lineage: Bacteria > Pseudomonadati > Pseudomonadota > Gammaproteobacteria > Chromatiales > Chromatiaceae > Rheinheimera > Rheinheimera gaetbuli. Next base: position 181,656 of record NZ_BAAGTL010000024.1, on the reverse strand, counting down.
GAATGCTGGCCAATGCCTATAAAACCCATTTTGCTGACCAGCTGCTCCAGCGGTGCGCTGTATTCACCATATGGATAGGCCAACCATTGGTGACGCTGGCCGGTTACTTGTTCAATTTTATCTTCGGCAGCAAGAATGCTTTGCTCCATCCGCGCCAGCCAGTGTTGCTCAGTCTCATTTACTGCGGGTTTTGCCATATGCTCGTGCCACATTGCATGGTTGGCAACCAACACCCCGTCGTCTGACATCTGTTTTATTTGTTGCCAGTTGAGTAAGGGACCATCGCCTTTGTCGATACTGCCCGGGCTGATAAAAATGGTATAGGGGTAACCAAACTGCTGCAGGATTGGGTGGGCGGTAGTGAAGTTATTTTCGTAGCTGTCATCGAAAGTAATCACTACGGCATTATCTGCCACTGGTGTGCCATCGCGCAGCTGCTTAATCAGCAAATCAAGGCCTATTACCTGAAAGTTGTTGTCTTTGAAGTACTGCAGATGACCACGCAGTTCATCAGCAGTAACGCTGCTAACCCGTGGCGTATCGCTGGCAACATGATGATAAATCAGCATAACGGCAGCTTGCGCTGATAGTGTCATGCTGAACACAAGAGTGCAAAACGACAACAGTAGCTTCATGGTCAAATACCCGCCAGTGGTTAAAACAAGGCTGTTTTATAACACAGGCGGGCAGGAAACGCAGCAGTAGTCAGGGTGCAGAACTGGCAGCAACTTAATAATAAGAGTGTTCGCCACGCTGGTGCTCGGTGATATCGCGCACTCCGGATAACTCGCCACTAAAGCGGTTCAGCAGTTCTTTCTCGATACCTTCTTTCAGCGTTAAATCGACCTGAGAGCAACCATTACAACCACCACCAAACTGCAGTATAGCCACACCGTCGGTAGTCAGCTCCATTACACTCACCCGGCCACCATGGTTGGCCAACTGCGGATTAATTTCGCTGTCGATAACGTATTGCACCCGTTCCATTAATGAGGCGTCGTCGCTCACCTTGCGTACTTTGGCGTTCGGCGCTTTTAGTGTTAACTGGGATCCCATCTGATCGGTAACAAAATCTATTTCTGCGTCAACTAAAAATGGCTGACTTTCTGCGTCAACCACCGCATCAAAGCCATCAAAGTTTAGCAGTAAGTCGGTATCTTCTACTGCATCGGGTGGGCAGTAAGATACGCCACACTCGGCCTGCGCCGTGCCCGGGTTAACCACAAACACGCGAATGTGGGTGCCAGAGGGTTGTTTTGCCAGCAACTTGGCAAAGTGCTGTTGTGCCTGTTCGAAAATCCTAATCATAAGAGTACCTGACTAAATTACTAGGTTAATGACTATGATACTCTTCCCGTTGCCGCCTTGCCAGCCCCGCTTGAGTTTTGCCTCAGTTCTGGCTAACGTAGCCGCAGCAAAGGGGAATGACAACAATGAAAAAATATCTTGTACTGGTTCTACTGTTTATCAGTTACCACGTTAGTGCTGAAACTAAGTATGTGCCGGAAGTAAAAAATTCAACCCTGCCTACACCGCAGCAGGTATTGGGGTTTAATGTAGGGCAATGGCATGCGCGGCATGATCAAATCGAACGCTATTTTGAGTTGTTGGCGCAACATAGCAGCCGCGCTCAGCTCGAGGTAATAGGTTACAGCCACGAGCAACGGCCGTTGTTACAGTTAGTTATCTCCGCTGAAAAAAACCTGCAGCAGCTGGAGCAAATACGGCAGCAGCATTTGGCAGCAGCCCGGCAAGGCAAAGAGCGTGCTGAAAATGCGCCGGTGATTATCTGGTTGGGGTATAGTGTACATGGTAATGAACCCAGTGGTGCTAACGCTGCCTTATTACTAGCGCATTACCTGGCCGCAGCACAAACAGACGAAGTGCGTAACTGGCTGGATAACGCCGTTATTTTGCTGCAGCCGGTGCTAAATCCGGATGGCCATGATCGCTTTGCATTATGGGCCAATATGCACAGAGGTGCCGCGCCGGTGGCGGACCCACAGCATCGCGAGCACAATGAACCCTGGCCAAATGGCCGGCCGAATCACTATTGGTTTGATTTAAATCGTGATTGGCTGCTGCTGCAACATCCGGAAAGCCGGGCCCGTATCGCGCAATATCAACAGTGGCTACCCAATGTAGTGGGCGATTACCATGAGATGGGTACCAACAGCAGCTACTTTTTTCAGCCGGGCATTCCCAGTCGTAACTATCCGCTGACACCAAAACGTAATTTCGAGCTGACCAGTGCGATAGCACAGTTCCATGCTGCAGCATTTGACCAACAAGGCCAGCTGTACTACACCGAGGAAAGTTTTGATGATTTTTATGTTGGCAAGGGTTCAACTTATCCGGATGTGCAGGGTAGCGTCGGTATTTTGTTTGAGCAGGCCAGCAGCCGTGGGCACTTGCAAGACAGCATCAATGGTCCGCTTAGCTTTGCAACAACAGTGCAGAACCAGCTGACTGCTTCGCTATCAACCATTCGCGGCTCGGTAGCCAAACGCGCCGAACTATTAAGTTACCAGCAGGAATTTTATCGCACCGCGTTGCAGCAGGCCAAAGCCAGTAGGGTAAAAGGCTACATGTTGACAGAAACAGCGGATCAAAGCCGGTTGGCCGCGTTGCTGGACCTGTTGCAACGTCATCATATTACCGTACATCAGCTAAATAGAGACTGGCAGGACGACAATAACAATTATCCTGCAACCACCAGCTACTATGTGCCTTTGCAGCAGCCACAATACCGGTTGATTAAGGCGATGTTTAGCACGGAGAAAAATTTTAATGACAATACCTTCTATGATGTATCCGCCTGGACCTTGCCATACGCTTACAATATTGCATTTACGCCATTAAATCGTGAGCCTGCCTCCTCGGCACTAAGCGATAGCTGGCCACAACCAGTCAAGGTTCAACCGTTGACAACAGGCGCCTATGCCTATGCTTTTAATTGGCAAGATCAACAAGCGCCGTTATTGCTGCAGGCGCTGTTGCAAGAGAAGTTGGTAATGCGTGTGGCCCTTGGGGATTTTACTGCCAAAACATCTGGCGGCCAGGTAGCATTGCAGCGTGGTGCTATGGTTGTAGCGGCAGGTCTGCAAACCGAATCGGATTGGTTTGCCCGTTTGCAGCGTCAGCAGCAGCGCTTCAATTTACCCGTTGTTGCCATTAGCAGCGGTCTGACAGTAAGCGGCAGTGATCTGGGCAGTCATCAGTTTGCACCGGTACATCTGCCAAAAGTATTGCTGGTAGCCGGGCCTGGTGTCAGTTCTACCGAGGCTGGAGAAGTCTGGTACAACCTGGAGCGACTGGCCGGAATTTCGCCGTCGATGGCCGAGCCTGAGCGTTTAGCTGCATTGAACCTTAGCCGATACACTCATATTATTTTGCCTGATGGCAATTACAGCCGCTGGCAGGACGCCGAAGTTGCAGCGCTACGAGGTTGGGCAGAACAAGGTGGTGTATTGTGGGGGCACAAACGCGGTGCCGCCTGGTTGGCAAAAAGTGGCTTGCTGTCGGCTGGGGTATGGCAAGGTGAGGAAATGACCAGCCTGATCCCGTCAGATAATCTGAGTTATAAAGATAAAGAACTGCTATCTGGCAAGCAACGCATTGCTGGTGCTATTTATCAGGCAGAGCTGGATCTGTCGCACCCGCTGACTTTTGGTCTGACACGAGACACTTTGCCGGTGTTCAAAAATAGCACTCTCTTACTGCAGCCGGCAAACGTGCCCTTTGTTAATGTCGCGCTATACAGCAGTGCGCCACAACTGGCCGGTTACACCGCGCCAGAGTATGTGCCGCGCATCAGCCAATCTGCTGTGCTGCTGGCACATAATCTGGGTAAAGGCAGAGTCATTGCTATGACAGACAATCCGGTATTCCGTGGTTACTTTTACGGCTCTAGCCGTTTGCTAGTCAACGCGTTGTATCTGGGGCATAGTTTTAACACTAAAGCCGACTAAGTTAACGCTGTCACCGCCACTGTCCAAAGACTGATTTGTCTGACACCGTGGCGGCGCAGCAAACGACAAACTTCATTGGCGGTAGCACCGGTGGTTACCACATCATCCACCAGTGCCAGATGTAACGGCAGATTGCTGTAGCTTTTCAACGTAAAACTCTGACGTAAATTACGTTGGCGCTGTTTTCGGCTTAAACCGACCTGCGGTGGCAGACGGCGGCTTTTTTGCAATATATGCAGCAGTGGCAGCTGTAGTTGGCTGGCGGCAGTCTGCGCTAATAACTGGGCCTGGTTGTAACCGCGTTTGCGCTGTCGGGAAGGATGCATAGGCACGTAGACAATAGCGTCAGGTAAGCGCTGACCAGCACTGTGATACTGGGCTAACAGCGCGGAAAATTGTTGCTGCAACAGCTCGCCGGCAGCTTCGTCGTTAGAGAATTTCCAACTTTGTAACCAGTGCCGGTAGGGTTGCTGATACAAGCTGACACTGAGCAATTGATCAAAGCGCGGTTTCTTTAGCCCCTGCGCTACCTGCGGTAACCAAAGTAAATTGTAATGACACAGACTGTAAGGCAGCTGTGGCAATGCTTGCTGGCATGCAGTGCAAAGCTGGCATGCCGCACTTTGCACCGGTAAACTACACCACAAACATGACGAGGGCATCAACAGGTGCCAGCCTTGCTGCAACAGACGGATTGCGGAAAAAGGCAAATTAACATCCGTACTAATTAACATTTTAATTACTATGACAGACAAAAGCGTTACCGACAAACCGACCTTGGTGCTTTTACATGGTTGGGGGGTAAATCAGGGCGTATGGCAGAGCATACGCCAACGTCTACCTACAACTACCAATGTGTTAACGCCAGATCTGCCGGGTTTTGGTAACGCGATGCAGTTTCCGCAGCCCTATTCCTTAGAAGCAGTGTGTCAGCAACTAGCGGCGCAGATCCCTGATGGCAGCGCGTTATGTGGCTGGTCATTGGGTGGCTTAATCGCATTGGCGTTGGCTAAACGTTATCCGGCAAAAGTACATAAACTTGCGCTGGTAGCGGCGTCGCCGCGCTTTATGGCGCAGGCAGACTGGCCAGGTATGGCGCCGGCAGTAATGCAGCAGTTTGCCCGTGCACTAAGTGATAACCTGCAGCAAACAATCGAGCGCTTTTTGGCCATACAAGCCATGGGTAGCGACAGCGCAAGAGCTGATACTAAAGCGCTTAAGCAGGCGATTTTGGCTTATCCGCTGGCGCAACCGCAGGCTGTTGCCGCTGCATTGCAATTGCTCACCGACGTTGATTTGCGCTCCGAGTTTACCGCGCTAAAAATGCCGTTGGCTGGTCTGTATGGCCGGCTTGATTCATTGGTGCCGGTAAAGATAGTTGAACACTTGCAGCAACTGCAGCCACAGGGTTGTTTTACCATATTACCGCACGCATCACACGCGCCTTTTATTTCGCATCCGGACGCTTTTTTAGCCTGGCTGCAACAATGGTTAAGTCCTTCTGGTAGCAATAGTATTGTTGGTTAAAACCAATTAACCTAAAGCAATGCTTCCCAAAATGCCGTTTGTGGTTAATAATTAGCCAACAGTGCTAAGGTTAGCGGAGTTGTATTATGAATATTCAATCTGCATCGTATTCCGGTTTACAGGGCTTACAACGAGCCAGCGCCGGCGTTACCGAAGCCACGCTGGATATTAATCGCCAAACGCAGGCCAGCCAGCAGGCGCGGCAAGACGTTAGCCAGCAAAATGTTGCACAGCAGAATGCGGTGCAACAAAATGATACTCAACAAGCTGTCGCAGCCACAGACAACAGTGCTCAGGCTCGTTCGTTGCAAACGCCAGCGCAGCCAGAGTTGACCGACAGTCTGGTACGTTTGAATAGTGAAGAACGCAATGCTCAGGCTAATGTCAGATCCATCCAGACCGCCGATCAGGTGCTGGGTTCTGTGATTGATATTCGCGTTTAGCCGCTATGCTGGTATCAAATTATCCTAATGTCAGTATTAACACTGCCAACCCACCAACAGAGATGGCGCGGCGTGATGCGCTGCGTCGTGATTTATTTGAGCCGGTAAAGGAAACTAATGCGTCTGGTGCAGAAAAGCCAATACTGACGGACGACAAAAGCCGTTCGGCCCCAACTAATAACGGTACAGTGCAACTGTACAATGCCAATGGCAAAGATGCTGAAACGCCTCAGGCAATAGAGGGCCGTGGTGAGCAAGGTTCAGATAAACAAGATGGTGAACCGGGCCAGCAATCGCAGCAAGATAGCAAAGGAAATTCAGAGACAAAACAAAGTGCGCGCCAACAACAGGCTGAACAGCTTGAGCAACAAGAGATACGTGAATTAAGTGCGCGCGATCAGGAAGTAAAAACCCACGAACAAGCCCATGCTGCTGTAGGTGGGCAGTATGCCGGTGCGCCTAGCTATTCGTACGAGCGTGGCCCAGATGGCAAGCAGTATGCCGTAGCGGGTGAAGTGCAAATTGATATTGCACCGGTAGCCGGCGACCCGCAAGCAACGGTGCAAAAGATGCAGCAGGTACGCGCTGCGGCATTGGCACCTGCCGAACCTTCTGCAGCCGACCGTCGCATTGCCGGTGAAGCCCTGCAGCGCCAAATGCAGGCTCAGGCTGAATTGGTGCAGCAAACAACTAAGACAAGTAACACTGATAAAACGCCCGCACAGAGTACTGCCAACGACGGTGCGGCAGCTACAGCTGTCGCTGGCAGTAACGAAAACAGGCGTTTTGCTGAACAGCTAACACAAGCTGACATCAGCTATAGGGTGGCTGAAAACAATGGCAGCAACACTGTCGTATATCAGCAACGTGATACGCTAGCCGAATCGATGCAAATGCAACTGCGCCGCAGCGTTATTGCCGGTTATTATCAAAAGGCAACCGAGCCACAAGTAAAACAATCTTTGCAGCAAATTTAATCCGCTACAGCCCTTCGTTATAAAATCTCAGTCTTTTTCATATAACGTATTGAATAAAAAAGAATAGATTAACAATAGACAATAAAACGGGCAAAAAAAGTGTTCTTACCAGCAGCACGTGATTGTCCATACTACGCGCTTACCTCATGCTGAGAATATTACCAACAGACAATATTGTCTGAAGTACGCTTATGTTTGTTATACAACACAGGAAACAGCCATGACCCGCTGGATGCTCAGTTCTATTCTTGTTTACGTCATTTTTTTTTACGGAGTTGGCTTGCGCGGCGCAGAAATGCCACAGCTAGCGGAGCCTGCAACTAAGGTGCCGCAACCAACTGCAACGCCAGCTGTCTTTGACGATGGCCCCTATGCATTTTTTTACGAAAACGATCAGCAACTTGCGGTAAAATGGCTGTGCAACGATCAGTTGGTAGAAAAAACACAGCCTGTAGAAGACGTTATTCAACCGATATGTGCCTATCCGCAGGCGATTAAGGTGCGACAACATCACTTGCCAGAGCCCACACTGCGCTACAGAGCGGATAAGGTTGCAGCGATAAGTGATGTGCATGGTCAGTATGACATCATGGCCGCACTGCTCAAAGCCAATGCCGTGGTAGATGCTGAGCTAAATTGGTCATTTGGTGCGGGCCATTTAGTGGTGGTGGGGGATGTGATGAACCGTGGCGATAAAGTGACCGAAATCCTCTGGTGGCTATATCAGCTAGAGCAGCAGGCGCACTCTGCCGGTGGCAAGGTGCATTTGTTACTGGGAAACCACGAAACGATGGTGCTTTACAATGACTTGCGTTACATCAACAAGAAGTATCAACAGGTGGCGCAGCAGCTGGGCACCGATTACAGCGGTTTGTACAGTGAGAGCTCAGTGCTGGGACAATGGTTGCGCAGCCGTCCGGTGTTAGCTCAGGTAAACGATATGTTGTTTGTGCACGGCGGTTTGCACCCGGATTATCTGGCCTTGGGTATGACGGTTGCCGAGGTTAACGAGCAATTCCGGCAATCACTGGGCATTGCGCGTGACGAGCTAAAGGGCGTACCGGTGCTTAATTTCTTATATGGTTCTTTAGGACCTTTATGGTATCGCGGTTACTTCCGCCAGGAAAACGCTATTACAGAGCCGCTGCTACAGCAGTTGTTAGCTACGTTAAATGTGAGGCGGATTGTCGTAGGCCATACCTCTATGGATGGTGTCTACTCTCATTTTGATGGCCGCGTTATTTCAGTCGACAGCAACATCAAACTGGGTAAAAGCGGCGAAATATTATTGTGGCAGGCCGGAGCTTTGTGGCGCGGCACTTTATCAGGGCAACAGCTACCAATGCGCACTCTGACTGAGCACATTTCTCAGGCGAATTAATGCTGCGGCTGTGTGATTTCTTTACTGTGGCATTCGTATCGAAACTCTATATCTAATTGATTTTAAAGTAATAGATATTAAATAGAGTTATAACTGGTTAAAAATGGAGCTGGCAGTCATTGCATTGACACACAGCTCAGAGATAAACCTGCTGTCAGTAAACCGGTCGCTTTGCATTACTGCCGGTTTAACGGGCTGATGTCACATCAGCATAGCTGGCAAAGTAGCTTACATTCAGTGACAAGAACTCAGGGATAACAACATGAGCAAGAAAACAGCAGTGGCGCTGGCCATCAAAACAGCATTGCTGGCGGGGGTAGTTAGCAGTGCAGCTTTCAGTACCGCTGGCAATGCACAGCAAAATGCGACAGAGCAAAGCGGGCCAGACAAAGTAGAACGGATTGAAGTAACCGGCTCGCGTATTAAGCGCACTGATTTGGAAGGTGTGGCACCGGTAACTGTTTTCACTGCCGACGATATTGAGCGTAGTGGATTTACCAGTGTTGAAGAGATACTGCAGGCGTCTGTAGCAAACGCCGGCCGCACCATTGAGGGTAATGAAAGCAGCTGGACCCAGGGTGCCAGCACTATTAACCTGCGGGGTATGGGCGCAAACCGTACTTTGGTGCTGATTAATGGTAAGCGGGTGCCGCAATATCCTGCTGCAACCGGTGGTACCACTAACTTTGTTAATACCTCAACCTTCCCGACTAGTGCCGTTGAGCGGGTAGAAATTTTGACCGGTGGTGCATCGGCTATTTATGGGTCTGATGCCGTTGGCGGCGTAGTTAATATTATTCTGAAAAAGTCGTATGACGGCTCGGCACTGGACGTGCGCTATGAAAACCCGCAGCACGGCGGGGCAGACCGGCAAAGAGCCACCCTGACCAGCGGCTTTGAAACGGCATTGGGTCAGACTGTGTTGGTACTGGAATATGCCAACGATGAGATTTTGCGCGCCGGCCAGCGCGATATGACAAAGCTGGGCGGGCCCGATGGCACCGACACGTACAGTTCTACCTCGGCTTATCTGCGTGATTACGACAAAACCTTCCACAATGTCGGCGTATCGGGTTCTAGCGCCAGCTACATAATGGCGAACCAGCAACAATGTGCCGATTTATTTGGTAAAAATGGCATCTGGAATGACGCTGAAAGCCGGTTTAAATGCCGCTATGACACCGTCAGCGACGACGGCCTGCATACCGGTAAAGAAGAATTTAACCTGGTGTTAAGCCAGCATGGTGATTTATCTGATGCGTGGCAATACAGCCTGTTGCTGCAAACCAGTGATAAAACCACCCAACGCGGCAATGGCCAGAAAGGTATCAGCCCAACTTTCTATATGGATGCTGATAACCCGGGTGTGTACAGCTACGATGCCGCAGCGTTTGCAAACGATAAACAGTTTCGTCTGTACCGGCGTTTGGACGATTACGGCCAAATCCGCGATTACACCGGTAAAGAAAAGAACTTTAACGGCTCGGTTGGTGTTAGCGGTGCGGTTGGCGAGTACGAGCTTGAGCTGAACTGGGCCTATGGTAAAAGTTCGTTCGATCGTATTGGCCGCAATCAAATTCGGGCTGACCGCTTACTGGATGTGATCAGTTTCAACTCAGCCGACTCTGCTAACCCAGAGAAATGGTATCCGCTGGATAAAATGACGCCGGATCAGGTGAGTTATCTGTATGCTGAGACGCTGACCTTTGCTGATTCCGGCATGAACCAGTTTTCTGCGGTATTAACCGGCGATATTATCGACTTACCAGCCGGGCCGCTGCAGTTTGCTGCCTCGGCTGAGTGGGCGCGTGACTGGTACTCTGATGTAAAAGATGCTGATACAACAAGTGGTAACCTGATAGGTCAGGGCGGTACCCAAGGGCGCGGTTCACGCAAGCGCTATGCCGCAGCGGGCGAACTGGCAATACCTGTACTGGAGAAAGGGTCTGATTGGGGCGCTCTGGATGCCAGTGTCGCGCTACGTTACGACCATTATGATGATAAATCGAATGTTGGCGGTGCTGTTACACCACAAGCCGGTTTGGTTTACCGGCCAAATGACAGCTGGTTATTGCGCGCCAATATGGGCCGTAGTTTCCGCGCGCCGGATTTACACCGCATGTACGCTGGTGTAAGCCGTTCCTTCGGTGAAACCAGTAAAAGGGTAGACCCTAATCACCCGATTGATATAGATGACAGCTATCAGTCTATCAGTGCCGGCAACCTTGACTTGACCGAGGAAAAGGGTAAATTCTGGAACTTAGGCGTGGTAGCAGAACTGAGCGATAACCTCAGTGCCAGTGTGGATTTTTGGAATATTGAACTGCGTGGTGCTGTGTATACCGAAAGCGTCAGTCGCATATTGGATAACCCGGCATACGACAGAACCGGCACCGCTGCCAACTGTTTCGACTTAGACACGCTGGGTTACATTATGCAGCAACCTGCCGGCCAGGAATACAAAGATGTGCTCTGCGTACGTCGCGGTATTATCAATAGCGCCTATGAGTCGTCACGCGGTATTGACGCTCAGATAAGCTACAACATTGACCTGGATACGTTGGGCAGCCTGAAGCTTACAGCAGAAAGCTCCTACACGCTGAAAAAAGATTATCAGGCGTTTGCCGGCGGTGAGCTGATAGAAGAGACCGAAGACGATTACCTGCCAAAATGGAAAGGTAACCTGGCTGCGCGTTGGAACTGGGGCGATCTGAGCGTGAACCTGGCATGGTATTACCTGGGCACCGGTGAAGGCCGTGACGAGTGGGAGCTGGTAGATGCTGACGGCGAAGACTATGAAGACACCGTTTATAGTAAGCTGGCGCCATTTAAGCGGATTAACCTGAATACCAGTTACCGTTTTAATAGCAGTAATAAACTGACGTTGGGGATAAACAACCTGGCCGACGAAAAGCCGCCGGTGTATGTGCCTGGCCATCCGGAGCGTAATGAACACCCTTATTACCCGACCAGTAATGGCTACAACATTCTCGGGCGGACCTTTTACGCTGCCTATGAGCTGCGTTTTTAACGGTTGAGCAGCTGTTATTGCTAAAGCCCCGCCAAACGGGGCTTTACTATTTTTGCTATATGCCATTGCCGACTGTCTAGCGACCAGTGCATCCGTGTCGCCACTATGTTAACAAAGAGCGCGGTTGCGCTGGCTATTGTGGTAGTATCCTGACGTTAGCTTTAATAGAAAAACCTGTATCGGGAAAAAATGACAACGCAGCACTCTTTTTATCTGGCTGAACTGTTTGTTAATCCGGCCGAACTTAGCATTCATACGCCCGCTGGCCAGCATATCGCGTTGCAGCAAAAGCCAATGGATGTACTGGTATTCTTGGCGCAGCAATACCCGGCGCTTGTGAGCCGGCAACAGCTGATTGATAACGTCTGGGGCGGCAATGTTTATGTTGGCGAAAAGGCGCTGACAAATGCCATCTGGCAATTGCGTAATGTATTGCAGCAACTGGCGCACAGTGAGCTTATCTGTACAGTAAGGAAAAAAGGTTACCGGCTAACAGTTGCGCCTGTAACGGCACCACTAAGTGGCAGCGTTAACCATAACTCACAGCCGGCGGTTTATATACCAGCACCAAAGCAGTCACCTTATCTGCTAGCTGGCGCTATGCTATTTTTATTGGCATGCATTGCGCTGGTTTTCTATTACCCTAACACCGGGCCGGTTGCTGCGCAGGTTATGGCGCTGACTAAAGGCAATGGCCGGGCAATGTTTCCGTCGTTGTCACCGGATGGGCGCTATCTGGTGTTTAGCTGGCGTAAATTCGAAACAGCCAGTGATTTGTATACGCTGGATTTGACTGAACCTGGTAAACCGGCGCGGCAATTAACCTTTAGTGCTGATGACGAAAGCCGGCCCTTGTGGGCTAAAGATGGCCGCTACATTTTTTACTCCAGCCAAACCGCAGTGTATGGCGAATGTAACATCATGCAACTGGATACTGTTACGCTGCATAGCGAGAAACTGGCAGCATGTAATCGCCATAGTACAGGCTACATGGACATAACGCCGGATGGCCGTTATCTGGCCTTTAGTGGCTCAATTAATGAGGATGGTGCCAGTGTGTACCAATTGGATTTGCAGAACCCGGAAGCGGAACCTCAGCCTGTAGCTTGCTATCAAAACTGCCAATACCGTATCAGAGATTTAGCGTTCTCGCCGGATGGCCGCTATCTGGCTATAACCCGGCGAGCTCACCGGTTGTCAGAAGAGATCTATCTGCACAATCTTACCAGCGGCGAAGAGCGGCAGCTAACCAAAGGCGAAGAGGATATTCTTGGTATGAGCTGGCACCCTGATGGTGAACGTTTGTTGTTTGCCGCGTTACACAACGGTAAGCGTCAGGGCTTTGTGTTAAATGTTCCCGATGGTAGCAGCGTTTCGCTGCAGCTAGATAATTTTGCCTGGCCCAGCCGCATTACTGACAGCGGTGATGTTTATTTCCACAATAGCAAAAGCGTGCCGCAGTTGGGTTACTTGCCGTTAAATAATGATGTAAGCGCCGCTGTATTTCCGTTAACAGCAAATGAAGCCAGATATGAAGCGCCAGATTATAGTAAAGCATTGCATTTGTTAGCTTATGTTAGCAATGAATCGGGCTATATGGAGATATGGCAAGCCGATACCGATATGGAAAACCGGCGTCAGCTCACCCAATTGCATGGTATGGTTAAGTATCCACAGTGGTCTAATAACGGTCGTTATATCGCTTTTGTCGGCCGTCTACCCACTGAAGAGCAAGATAAATTAATGTTGTTGGAAGTCAAAACAGGTCAACTGACTCAGCTAAAAACTGGCGTACGCTGGCATGGTAAGTTAAGTTGGTGGTTTGACGATAGCGCTGTTATATATTCTCACAATGGTAACTTGTTCAGTATTGATATTTCTAGCGGTGCAGTAGAGCAACTAACGTTGAAAGGTGGCGTTTGGGCTCAAATGCCCGCGGCAGAGCGTTTTTATTTTAGTAAAGGCCGCAATCGTGGTTTATGGCAACTGTTACCAGATGGTACAGAGCAGCAGCTATTACCTGGTAGTGTCTTCAGCTCCAGAACGGCTTGGGCTGTTGCCGGGCAAGGCATCTATTTCTTGCAGCAAAAACCACGGCAACTGTTGGTAAGCTATTATGATCTGGCTAGCGGTGTAGTAGAAGATCTGATTTTGCTACCACCCGATCAGTTACATTTGCATAGCACTATGAGTTTTGACAGCAAACAGCAACGGTTGATATTTGAACTCTCAATGCACCCAAGTGCTGACTTAAATCGGTTGAGCCATCCGTTATTGCAATAAACACCAGCCCGGGTATGGCTGGTGTTAAACATTGTCAGGCTTACTTTTTCAGCTTTGCAAACGCTTCGGCAAAAGCGTTGCCCATAGCGGCATTGTTATCTGCCGGTTTTGCCGGCCGTGCCGCAGCGGGCTTGGTGTTTTGCTGGCGCGGTGCTGCTTTATCCGCTGCTTTAGCTTGCGGCTGTTCGTCCATGCGCATGGTTAGCGCAATGCGCTTACGCTCAATATCCACGTCCAACACTTTTACTTTCACCACATCACCGGCTTTTACCACCTCATGCGGATCACTGACAAACTTATCGGTCAGTGATGAAATGTGAACTAAACCGTCCTGGTGCACGCCAATATCGACAAAGGCTCCAAAGTTGGTGACGTTTGTCACCACACCTTCTAATTGCATACCGGCTTTTAGATCTTTCAAGGTCTCAACGCCGTCTTTAAAACTGGCCGTTTTAAATTCTGGCCGCGGGTCCCTGCCAGGTTTATCCAGCTCTTTCAAAATGTCGCTGATGGTAGGTATGCCAAAGTGTTCATCGGCAAAGGCTTTGGCATCAATATTTTTCAAAAAGCTGCTGTTGCCAATAATCTGCTCGACAGTTTTCTGATGTGTGCTGAGTATTTTCTCCACCAACGGGTAGGCTTCGGGGTGAACACCTGAAGCGTCCAATGGGTTTTTGCCATTATTAATGCGCAAGAAACCTGCCGCCTGTTCGAAAGCCTTTGGCCCCAGGCGCGGCACTTTAAGCAGCTCTTTGCGTTCGTTAAAGCGGCCGTTACTGTCGCGGTGAAACACGATGTTTTGTGCCAGCGTTTTATTTAACCCGGCGACCCGCGCCAAAAGCGGCACAGAGGCGGTATTTAAATCAACGCCAACGGCGTTTACGCAATCTTCCACCACGCCATCAAGTGACTTGGTCAGCAGGCTTTGGTTAACATCGTGTTGGTACTGGCCCACGCCTATAGCTTTAGGTTCAATTTTCACCAGTTCGGCCAATGGATCCTGCAAACGGCGGCCAATCGAGACGGCACCACGCAACGACACATCCAGATCCGGAAACTCCTGTGCTGCCAGCTCAGATGCCGAATATACAGAGGCGCCAGCTTCTGACACCATAATTTTTTGTATCGCTTGCGCCGGCAGTGCTTTTATCACCTCAGCGGCCAGTTTATCGGTTTCACGCGAGGCAGTACCGTTACCAATGGCAATCAGTTCAACTTTATGCTGCTGACACAGTGCCACCAGAGTGCGTATCGATTTGTCCCAGGCATTTTGCGGCGCATGCGGAAAAATGGTGTTTTGGCTTAACAGCTTACCGGTTTCATCAATTGCAGTAACTTTAACACCGGTGCGCAGGCCCGGGTCCAGTGCCAGTGTCGTGCGCATGCCAGCCGGAGCGGCCATCAGTAAGTCTTTTAAGTTGCGGGCAAACACCTTAATGGCTTCTTCCTCGGCTTTTTCACGAAGCTCGCCAAGCAGGTCATTTTCCAGGCTAAGATGCAGTTTTACCTTCCAGGTCCACTGCACGGCGGTGCGTAAAAAAGCATCGGCTGCGCGGCCCTCATCTTTTATATTAAAATGGCTGGCAATCATCTGCTCACATATGCTGTGTGCCGTTTCTTCGTTGGCATCCGGCACTAGTTGTAACTGTAAAAAGCCTTCATTGCGGCCACGCAACATAGCTAATGCCCGGTGCGACGGCGTGGTTTTCCAGCTTTCTGTGTGGGAAAAGTAATCGCGAAACTTGGCGCCTTCCTGCTCTTTGCCCGATACCAGCGTGCTTTTAACTACCGCATGCTGGGCTAGGTGCTGGCGTAAGCGGGCCAGCAGGTTAGCGTCTTCAGCAAAACGCTCCATTAAAATGTACTTAGCGCCATCGAGCACCGCTTTCTCATCGGCAAAACCGGCGTCAGCGTTAATATAAGCTGTCGCCTCAGTTTGTGGGTTTAGTGTTGGGTTGTGCTGCAGCGCATCAGCCAGTGGTAAAATGCCGGCTTCAATGGCAATTTGGCCCTTGGTGCGGCGCTTGGCCTTGTAGGGCAGGTATAAATCTTCTAAACGGGTTTTATTATCTGCAGCGAGGATGTGGCTTTTTAGCTCAGGCGTTAACTTACCCTGTTCATCAATGGTTTTTAAAATCACCTGACGACGCTCTTCCAGCTCACGTAAATAGGTAAGACGCTGCTCTAAATGCCGCAGTTGGGTATCGTCTAAGCCGCCGGTTACTTCTTTACGGTAGCGAGCGATAAAGGGTACTGTTGCGCCTTCTTCTAATAACGTAATGGTGGCAGAGACCTGTTCCGGCCGTGCCGCAATTTCTGAAGCGATTTGTTTAACAATCATAGACATATAGCTAAAATTCCTGATTTAACACAGCCCTCAGGGCAGTTTAACAGTGTACAGTAAAGCGATTGTCACCTTTGTGAAGCAAAAAATCCAATATCCTGTGGCCAGGCGCTGTTAAAAAAAGACAACCAGCTTTGCAGACTGGCTAATAGTGTTGCTACCCGGTTTATTGTATTTACAGCTAATAAAAACTGAATCAGTATGTTGTCACTTGCTGATTGAGGAACTTTTTGCATGACAATGTACGCTTTTTGGGCGTTGGCGGCGGCGATGTGTACTGTGGGCGTTACCGTAACCAAGTGTGCTGAACCGTGCTGGTATGCCCGGTTAGCGCGCTTACCTGTGTTGTCACTGGGCTTGGCGGCCACAGCCTTGCTGCTGGCGCTGTCTGATGGGTTTATTACACCTTTGGCGGCCTTGCTATTAAGTCTGCTAACCGGTTTGGCGCTGTGGTTGGCGGTGGGGCGTGCAACGGCAATGGTGCATGTTGGTGGCTGGTTGCTGTTGGTGCTACTCGCGCTGGCCGCTGCATTACACTGGTTGCCGGGCATTCAAAACCCGTTGTTGGTGCCGGCACAGCAGCTTACGCCAGATGCTATAGCCTACACCTTGTACGCAAACTTTGACAAAGGCTGGGCTGGCTATTGTTTGCTACTGGCAATTTGGCCTGCGCAGCACTCAGCTAAATGGCACTCTGCTTATTGGCGCGGTTTTTGGCCGGTGTGGCCGGTAACGGTTTTTCTTACTATGGCGTTGGCACTGCAGCTGGGGCTGGTTGAGCCGGCGTTAAAGTGGCCGGCGTTTGCGTTAAGCTTTATATTTTGTAATCTTTTTCTGACTTGTGTTGCCGAAGAGGCATTGTTTCGCGGTGTATTACAACGCCCCTTAGGGCAATGGCTATTGCAAAAAGGGCTAGGTGCTAATGCGGCCTCCTGGTTAGCCATTGCCAGTGTAAGTGCTGTATTTGGTCTGGCACATATTGGCGCCGGCTGGGCCTATGCGCTGGTCGCTGTGGTCGCCAGCATCGGCTATGGCTGGGTGTATCAGCGCAGCGGACGAATAGAGGTGGCGGTTCTGGCGCACTTTGCGCTAAACCTGGTACATTTTGGATTGTTCACTTATCCGATGCTGCGCTGAGTCTGCTAAGTGTTTGGTTATTCGGGTGCAGCGTTATAGCGAATACGATTAATAAACCACAGTTTTTTGCCGGTTGGCGTGTTAACCCGTACTTCGTCGTCTGTGGTCTTTTTTAGCAGCGCCCGCGCCATGGGGGCGTCGATGGATATATAATCTTTGCGACCGTAGATTTCATCCGGGCCGACGATGCGAAAGTGCAGTTGCTCGCCCTGTTCGTTTTCAATCTCCACCCAGGCACCAAAAAACACCCGGCCGTCCTGCTGGGGTGAGTAATCGACAATCTTCAGCACTTCCAGCCGTTTGCGCAAAAAGCGGATCCGGCGGTCAGTTTCGCGTAGTAGTTTCTTGTTGTATTGATAATCTGCATTCTCTGAGCGGTCGCCCAGACTCGCCGCCCAGGCTACTTTGGCTGTAACATCGGGTCGTTTTTCACGCCACAGGTAATCCAGTTCTTGTTGTAGGGCGTTAAAGCCTTCGCGGGTAATCAAGTCAGTGCGCATAGCCAGGAAATTTCTTTGCCAGTTGGGGCGGAAATGGTAGCAGCTTTTGCTGCGGCATCGCTATCTTCGCGCCATAAATTTGACGAGAAATAATAAGTGCTAAATTTTTCTGTTTAAATTCTCAATAAAAACAATGGCATGAATTTTTATTTTAAATGTTTCGCATCTGTCATTTAGGTGTCACAAAAATATGCTAGCCATAAAAAACAGCTTTGGCTATAGTTGGTTCATTAGATGAACAGAGGTAGCAGCATATGAAGACAAAATTATTCAGCTTAGTAGCAGCGTTACTGGTAGCCAGCCTGGCAGGTTGCTCTACCGCACCAGCAAAATATACCTATGTGGTTGACCCGGATTTAACCGAACAAGCCAATAATCTTACCCGTACCAGCGCCCACACCGGCCATGTGGTTTGGTTAAACCCGCCAATGAAACGGGTGCCGGTAAGCGAACAAAAATAGCCAGACAAACTTTGTAACATAAACAACCGCTAAGGTTTTTCGCCACGGCGGTTTTTTCGTTTATAGTGAAGCAAAACTCAGGGAGGCTTCACTATGGTCAGTTCAGAAACGCCTAAAATACTGGTAGTTGACGATGATATGCGCCTGCGCGCACTGTTGGAGCGCTATTTGGTTGAGCAGGGCTATCTGGTGCGTGCCGTGGCAAATTTTGAACAAATGCAGCGCATGATGGAGCGGGAAAATTTTCATCTGGTAGTGTTAGATCTAATGCTACCCGGCGAAGATGGCTTATCTATTTGCCGCCGGTTGCGCCAGCAGGAAAACGAAATTCCGATTATTATGCTAACGGCTAAAGGCGACGAGGTTGACCGTATTATTGGCCTGGAAATGGGTGCTGATGACTACCTGCCAAAGCCTTTTAACCCGCGTGAGCTGTTAGCACGTATTCGAGCAGTAATGCGGCGTAAAAGTAAAGAGTTGCCAGGGGCTCCCAGCCTGTCAGAAGCGACAGTTGAGTTTGGTCCGTTTAAATTTAATTTGGCTACACGCGAGATGCGCAAAGGCGACGAGCTGCTGCCGCTGACCAGCGGTGAATATGCCGTACTCAAGGTACTGGTAAGTCATCCGCGGGAGCCGCTGTCGCGCGACAAGCTGATGAACCAGGCGCGAGGGCGTGATTATTCGGCGATGGAACGCAGTATCGATGTTCAGGTATCGCGCTTGCGTCGTATGCTGGAAGATGATGCCGCTAACCCGCGCTATATCCAGACGGTGTGGGGCCTGGGGTATGTGTTTGTCCCGGATGGCAGCGTTACATAGATGCGTCTGTTTCCGCGCAGTGCCTTCGGTCAGACAGTATTTCTTATAGGCTTACTGCTTCTGATTAACCAGCTGGTGTCTTATCTTTCAGTAGCCTTTTATGTCATCAAACCGACAACGCAGCAAATTAACCACTTAATTGCCAAGCAAATAAAGGTGGTTTTTATTGACGTTGGTCATCAGCAGATGGTGCTGTCACGCGAGTTAACTGAGCGGTTTCAGCAGGCTACCGGCATAGAAGTACACAGCGAGCAGCAAGCGCGGCAGCATGGCCTGAATGAGGCTATTTACTACGCCTATTTTTCAGATTTAATGTCACGTGAGCTCGGAGGTGCAGCTGAAGTGCGCGTAGCTCAGGGCGAATCTTATGCGTTTTGGGTGCGGCCGCCACAGGCGCCGCAGTATTGGATAAAGGTGCCACTAACCGGGCTGGATGAAACCGATTTTTCACCTTTAACTTTTTACTTGCTCATGATAGGCGTGCTAAGTGTGGGCGGCGGTTGGCTATTTGCACGACAGTTAAACCGGCCATTAAAAAGCTTACAACAAGCAGCATTGCAGGTAGGCCGTGGTGATTTTCCGCCACCGCTGCCTGAGCACAAAGGCTCAACTGAAATTATTGCTGTGACCAAGGCGTTTAACTATATGGCGCGTGGTATTCAACAACTGGAGCAGGATAGGGCGTTGTTAATGGCCGGGGTGTCACACGACTTACGTACACCGCTAACCCGCATCCGGTTGGCGTCAGAGATGATGAGTGAGCAAGATAGCTGGATCCGCGATGGCATTATCAATGATATTGAAGATATGAACGCTATCATCGATCAGTTTATTGATTATCTGCGCCACCATAAAGAAGAGCCGGGCCAGAAAGAAAACCTCAATACTCTGGTGCAAGAGCTAGTGCAGTCAGAGCATTTACAACAACGACAAATCCAGGTTGAGCTGGCGCCGGTGATGCCCGATGTAATGCTGCGCCGTATCGCAATTAAGCGGTTGCTTAATAATCTGCTGGAAAATGCGCTGCGCTACAGTGATGGCGACATTGAAATCAGCACCGGCTTTGAACGCAATCGCAAGCGGGTGTTTGTGCAAATGCGTGATCATGGCCCCGGTATTCCCGAGTACCAGATGAAAAGTATGTTTGAACCCTTTACACAGGGCGACAGAGCACGTGGTAGCGGAGGCTCTGGTTTGGGACTAGCTATTATCAAAAAAATTGTCGATATGCACCGAGGCGATGTTACGCTGCATAATCATCCGCAAGGTGGCTTAGTGGTGACGGTATTCTTACCGTTGCGCTGATAAAAAGCCCCGTTAAAACGGGGCCTTCGCTATTAAACCAACATGTAGGCCATTATCGGCCGACTGATTATTGATTAGTATATTTTTTCTCAAGAATATCTAACCGGGCTGTTTTTACCAGGCCAGAACTTTGTATTTGCTGTAGCAAACCCAGCAGCTCAACATCGCTGTTAGGTTGCACTATGTACACTCCGGTTGCTGTTGCTGAGCGCACGATTTTCAGGTCAAACTGTTGTAACAACGTTTGCACATCCGCACGCTGGTTGCTTAACAGGCTAATATTGCCGGTGACAATGCCTGTCTCGCCGGTGAGCAGGTTTTCCACCACAGCATTGCGGCGAAATTCAATTACCTGATCCAGATCTGCCATAGCTGCGCGACTAACCAATGTCATATTGGCTAATTCCTGCTGAGCGTTGCTGCGATCTGCCAGTGCTTGCGGCACAGCGATAAGCTCAGTGTTTAGCTGGTATACGCCATATTTAGTGCCGTTTTGTTTCACAGTAGCTTGCTCTGCAGTAACGGTTTCAGCCGGGCGAAACTCATCTTTGACGGTTTGTGCCTGCACACCTGCTGCGGACAGACAAAGGGCAATGGCTACTACGGATAAACTGTACTTCATAATTTACTCCTTTGACTGTTAATGACCAAACACGCGAATAGCTACGCCTTCTAACACTGAAGGCTGGCTGTTATTGATATAACCGGCCGGCCAGCGTGTGCTGGTTACCGGTAAATCTGCGCCATTAGTATCAACTAATCTGATAGTCCAGGTGCCTTTGGCATCTTCACCGTAAAACGCATTAGATAAAAATACTGAGTTTTTCAGGATATAACCTTCGTAAAATCCAAGATTGAAGTCAACGGCAGGTAATACAATTGCTTGTTTTGATGACAGCAGAATGCTTTTAGTGCCACTGGGTGAGGTAACCTCAATGGCTAAATCGATACCTGCTGTAGTTTGGCTGTCTGCTTCATCAGTAACTAATTGTGCGTTAGCAACGTCAAAAGCAAACTGCACGCCCTCGACAACAACATCGTCAGTCACTTCAATGGTCTGAACAGCACCGGTAGCGTTGTTGTCAGCAATAGGCAGTGCCAGTGAGCTTTCAGCGGCTTGGGTGCCCAAGCTAATCCAGTTGGTTGTAACTTGCTCTGGAAGCGTTGCGGTATAGCTTTTTGCTAAAGCTACTGCAGCGCCGGCGTTGACACGGCCAAAACCATAAAGGTTGTTGTGCGCATAGCCCGCGGCATTTTCTACCCAGCCAAGGTGCGCGACAAAGCTATCTTCGCCAACTGGTAAGACAACTGCGGCATTGTCCGGATCCACTTTGCTGCTGGTTTTCACCAAAATGTCTTTTATTTCGCGATAAGACAAGTTGGGGTTTGCACTGTTAATTAAACTCACTACGCCGGCAGCATTAGGCGCCGCTGACGAGGTTCCGTTAAAGGTGCTGGTGTAATTACAGCTTGGATTTTCCGGGTGGCCAGGGTAATTAAAGGGCGTAAACGCTGCAGTATATTCTGGCCAGCCTGCGGCATCTACCCGCGGGAAGCTTGAATAACCGCGCAGGCAAGTCATTTGATCGGTTGTGACCATCGCTGGCGCCAGCTCGCCATATTCACCCGCTGGTGCTGATACCAGTACGTTGGCACCTGCGGTTGAATAGCTGGTGTGTTTACCGTCTGAGTTTACCGCTGCAACAGATAAATAGTACGGCGTGTTTTGTGACGGTTCAAAGTTACCATTTAAACAGGTAAGGCCAAGCGCATTGGCACTACTACATACAGAACCTGCCCAGGCGATGTTACCAGGACGGCGGAAGCTATTGCCGCTGGATTTGATATTTACTGCGCCTTTACCCTGACGCAAGGCTAAGGAAGAATAAGCTTGTAGAGCTTCTTCCAACTGATCATAAGAGATTACTGCAGGGTAGCTGATGCCGTAGCTGCGGTTAAATACTACCAGTGGCTCAGTTTCAGTAATGCCACTGCCAGGAATACCATGACTCAGAGCTGAGTTTAGATCAGTCTGCGCGTTCAGGTAGTTCATACCAATCAGCTTTGCATCCGGCGCTACACCGCGGCCGCCCAAGCCGTTCCAGCCCACTGCGGCAATTAAGCCTGCTACACTGGTGCCATGATCACCGGTCAGGTTAACGGAGGTCGGATCGGTGACGTTTAGCGCGCCTTCAGCCATATTTAGCGAGCGATTAGGCAGTACGTTAGCCTGCAAATCTTCATGGTCAATTTCTAACCCAGAATCTACTACCACAGCAATACTGCCTGCACCGGTAACACCCTGTTGGTAGGCGCTGACAACATTCATATCCTCACCTGCTACCAGAATACCGTCATCTAAACGGCTAGCCAGCCAGGCATTGATAGCTTCATCAGTCCAACCCAATTCAGCTTGTAAAAAAGCGGCGATGGCTTCTGCGTTCATGGCATAAGCTTTTTGGCCGGTATTGCGCAGGTGCCATTGTTGATACGCCAGCGGATCGGATACCGGTGCAGCGATTGTTAATAACGCTGACGCGGTTTGTTGGCCGTCTGATACGGTATAACGCAGGCTGCTTGCTGCGTCGTTTAACGGCAGGTAGCTGAAGTCAGTACCACTTACGGTTAATAGGCCATTGCTTAAGGTATAGACGCCCTGGGTGGCAGTGACTACGTTGCCATTTTCACTGATAGCGGTAATACGCAGAGTGTCTTTAATATTGGCATCACTCACCATAAAACTGCCTTGCTGCGGTACCCAGCTTTTGCCAGCGGCAACGCTGACATTAAAGGCTTCTGGTGCGACGTTTTTACTACCACCGCAAGCGGTGACAGATAAAGCAATGGCGACAGCTATGCCGCTTAATCTGTAGTTATTTGCGTTCAACATGTTCTTCCCGGTTCAAAAAGTATAGTTATGTTATTTCGGCACATAAATTTACAGTTGTAAAAAAACGTGACGATAGGCTGAGCTTAGCGCCAATAAAAGACCATATAAAGCATTTTTTACCGTTAATAGAGTGTTTTTTAGTATTTTTATAACTATCTAATCGCCAATTAATTATTTTTTGTGTAAAAAACAGACGGCAGTGCTGATTGCTAATGCTGAGGTGGCACCTACTGAGGTTAAATTGGCTTGTTTTGGGCGGTGATAAGCAGCGCAAGCAACGCCCTGATAACGTTCTCGCTTTGCCAATACTGGTTATGTGACAACGGGTTCCAACTGGCGGCGAGCCAGCCAAAAAAGCCACCACCGGCGTTAATTTCAATGTCATTAACTAGTGCTTTATAACGGGGTGATAAATCGGCCAGTGGCCAACCCAATACATCGTCTTTGTCGTAGTAGTTGTGCCAGGCAAAATCGTTATTTGGTTTATTAAACGGCATAATTTGCTCGATGGCGTGGGCAGCGACAAAGATGGGGATATTACAGCCGGTAGTGATCAGGCTTAGCAGCCTATCGCCACGTAGAAATGCGATATCCTCATCTGTTAACGTGTTATCGCCGCTGATGCCGGCCTGATAGCGCTTAATATCGCGCCAAATACCTGCAGCAGGTTTAACACCGGCTTTAGCTTGCTGCGCGTCCCATAAATAGCATGACAACACATGGCAGCCTAATGAATGCGCCAGTAACACCAGCTTGCCATCGGCGGCTAACTGCTGTTTGGCCAAATACAGCGCGCGGGCGATCTTAAGCTGACTGTAATGATACAGACTGTGCGGCTGCTCTTTACGATGCTCCAGCGCGGCGGCATCGGCAAAGCCAAACAGCATAAAGCGGCGTAATTTGCTCCAGCGCAGGCGCGAACCTACCGCCTGCCATACCCGCTGCTCGTTATACAGCAGTAAGTCCTGATAATACACTGTGCCGCAATACAGCCTGGCTGCATTAATACCTGCGGCTTGTTGCACGCGGCGAAACAATTTAGCGGCATAATCCGGCCGTGTTTCACCCATGCCATGAATGGTAACCAGCGCTACGGTTTGCATTGCCCCAGCCTCGTGCTGTTAGCGTGTTAATGAATGTTGTGGCGTACTATAGCGCAAGGTTAATGGCTTGCAGATGAATTTGTGCGCCTTGCCTGATAGCGCGCCATAAAATACCGGCGCCAATTAAGCCATTAACTACCAGTAACCGCAGCCCGAACAAACCCATATGGCGAGGCAGGGTGCCAGCTTTGCTGCTTGATGTTGTTTCAGGCATTACCGTTATCCGTTGTCGCTAAAGCCTTACTATAAAATGAAGCCGGAAGATATGCACCTTAAGCGCGCTGGCGCACCGACCACGGTTTTACTCTGGGGTACAGTGTGTTACCAGCCAATGCGATTCTGCAGTGGCGGCTTTGAGAATGAGGTCGGTATGAATAAGTTCAGTGAACAGAGTAAAGACAAACACAGCAACAAAGCGAGCAGTGGCGACATGACCAATAAAGTTGATGCTGCTAAGCCTAAAGGTCAGTCGGCGGCAAAAACTTTACAGCTAACGCCTTTACCAGGCGCAAAAGGTAAGTGGCCACAACAAGTGAAAGCGGCGAAAAACCAGTGGGGCAAGCTCAGCGAAGCGGAAATATTAAAAAGTGATGGGAACCCGCAGCAGCTCAGTGGCCTGGTGCAGCAACGCTACGACATTGGTCGTGATATTGCGGATAAGCAGGTTAAAACCTTTCTGGATAAATGCAATCTGGCCTAGCCGGAGCCCGGAACTGGAGCTGCTGTTGGCGACAGCGGTGGCTCTCGGGCTGGGTAGCACCGCTGCCTTAGCGGACGACAATAAAACAGACGGCAAGATGCTGAACCAAAAGCAAAGCATGGTGGTTGTGAATGCGCGTCAGGAGGCGCAAATCTGGACCACCTATGCGCTTAGCCCTTATTTGCGAGCCAATGATTTAAGCGTTAGCGTGCAAGATGGCACGGCTACGCTCACCGGCAATGTGGCAGAAGATGTACATAAAGATTTGGCAGGCGCTATTGCTGAGGGAGTAAGCGGCATTAAAAATGTCGAGAACGACATTGTTGTCGTTGCTGATTATACCGCAGCAGACCGCAGCAGCACCCGCGGCTTTGGTGATGTAGTAGACGACGCCACCATTACTACTGCAGTTAAGTCTAAGTTGTTGTGGAGTAAACACACTGAAGGTATGGACACCAAGGTCGTGACGTATAACGGCAAAGTTGAGTTAAGCGGCACGGTTGCAACGCCGCTGGCGAAACAACAGGCGGAAAAACTGGCGAAAAACACCGATGGTGTACGCTCGGTAAATAACAAATTGCGTGTCAGCGACAAAACCGCTGATGGCAAAAGTTACCGCAAAGACAAGGATGACGACAGCACGATGATCGCTGATAGCTGGATCACCACTAAAGTTAAATCAACCTTTTTGTACTCGAGCAATGTCGCTGGTTCTGATATTTCAGTAAATACCGATAAAGGCGTTGTTACACTTGCCGGCAAGGTTGACAGTGGCGTTGAGCAAGCGCTGGCTATTGAGTTGGCTCAAAATATCCGCGGTGTTAAGAGCGTCACGTCGAAGCAGTTGCTGTTTTAAGTTGACATTTTGTTGCGCCAATGTGCGGTTGCGCACGTTGGCTGCTAAGTGGGCAGGTTAGATTGACACTATTTTAACCCAGGCAAACCCGGGAGACGCCAGCATGAATGAACCTCAGAATTGTAATCCGTATTTGCTGCGTAACACAGTATTGCAACTGTATAGTGAAGGTCAGCAGGCAGAATTAGTCAGAATACGTTGTGAGGCGTTATTGCTACAACGCTTTTGGGGTGACACACAGCATCAGCTGGAACAGCGCAACAGCATACTGTCGCTGGCCTTGTTACAAGCCAGCGCATTAAATGCCAGTGTACAAGCCGAACTGCAGCAATTGACGTTGGACAGTCAGTGCGATGCATTAACGCAAACCTTGAACCGTAATACCATGCAAGATCGTATCGCCCAGGCACTCAGCCGGGCAAAGCGTGAGCAAAGCCACTTTGCGCTGTTATTTATTGACCTCGACAATTTTAAACCAATTAACGACGGCTACGGACATGCCGCTGGTGATGCAGTGTTGCAGCAAGTCAGTGGTCGCTTAACCGCCGCTATACGTGACAGCGATGCTATTAGCAGGCACGGCGGCGATGAGTTTTTACTGTTGTTAAATAATATTAATCAGCCGCAAGACGCCAGTGTATTTGCCGTTAAGCTGGAGCAGCTGCTAGCGCAGCCCTATGAGCTGGCGCAGGGCACAGTGTCGCTGTCTGCCAGTATTGGTATTGCCCGCTATCCTGCCGATGGTGACACTGTGCAGGACCTGATAAACCACGCAGATGCTGCAATGTACCTTATAAAACAACGCGGCGCTGCCAAAGCACAGTAGCCGCTGAAATGGCTCTGCTGAACATATTGCGGCTATGCGCGCCAGCGCACCGATAAACCGCTGTTACTGCGTCATAGTATCGCAGGGCGCACCTTTGCTGCAGCCCGGTACCAGCAGGAGCTTCAGATGGATATTTCTACCCGCTATACCCAAATACTGCCTTTTACCCGGTTGCAAAAGCGTGCTGGGCTGCTCGGTTCTGTGGTGTTGTTAGCCGCCTGCGCTACTGCGACCAAAGCGCCATCAGCCGAACTGCAGGCCGCCGAGTTGGCCATCAGCAATGCTGAACGAGCTCAGGTGGTCAGGTATACCAGTAGTGAGCTCAACACCGCCCGTAATGAACTAAATAACGCTAGGTCGGCAGTTATCGCGAAAAATATGCCAGACGCTAAACGACTGGCAATTCAGGCGCAACTCAGCGCCGAACTGGCACTGGCCCGGGCTGAGTTGCTTAAAGCCCAGGCAGTAAATAAAGATATGCAGCAAAGCATAGATGCTTTGCAAAGCGAAGCGCAGCGTAACCTGTCAGGAGTAAAACCATGAAAACGCCAACCCGTTTTAGCAAAAGCCTGCTCAGCCTGAGTTTGGCTGCTGTATTACTATCTGCCTGTGCCACAGCGCCAAAAAGCCCGGATGGTAGCGCTAATGTACGTCAGCAACTTGTCAGGTTGCAAAATGATGGCCAGCTGGCGTTGCTGGTACCGTTGGCGATAAAGGATGCTGAGCAGGCAGTGATACTGGCTGAGCAACCAGAGAAAAATACCGCTGTGTCCGCCCACCGACTGTTAATGGCAGAGCGAAAAGTGGCCATGGCCAATACGCAGGCACAAACGCGTTTGCTGGAGTTGCATCGAGATAGGTTAAATCAGCAGCGTGATGAAGTTCGCATAGCAGCTCGTACCCGCGAGGCCAACCTGGCACGTGCCGATGCCAGTGCTGCGCGAGATGATGCAGAGCAGGCGCGGAGTTTAGCCAGCCGGGCAAAAGCGGATGCCAGTGGAGCCCGCAGTGATACTGAGCTGGCCAAGCGCCAGGCGTTACTGGCATCAAACCGGGAGCAAATTGCATTGTCTGAGGCCCGCTCTGCACGTCAGCAAGCCAGCGAGGCAGATGCAGAGACCAGTCGATTGCGCGATGAGCTCGCCGAACTGAATGCCAGACCAACAGAACGTGGTTTGGTGATTACGTTGGGCGATGTGCTGTTTGATAGCGGTAAGGACAGTTTAAAAAATGGCAGCAGTAATCATCTGGATAAGCTGGCACTGTTCTTACAAAATTATCCCGAGCGTACCGCAGCGATAGAAGGCCATACTGACAATGTTGGCAGTAATGCCACCAATATGCTGCTATCGCAGCGCCGTGCCGACACGGTAAAAGCTTTTTTGTTGGAGCAAGGCATAGCGTCTAGCCGGTTACAGGCAACAGGTAAGGGCGAGGATGCCCCGCTTGCGGCTAACATCACGGCCGGTGGCCGGGCGCAAAACCGGCGGGTAGAGGTGATTATTGCCGACGTGCAACCCTAACACAACGTTGCATGCTAAGCGCGCTGGCGCACCGACAGAGCTTACTTTAACGGGCATACTTCTGGTAAGGCCGCAGCAATTCCGCCGCCGCCGCGTTATTTCCGGGGTCACTATGGAACAGCCAACAGACAACAATACCAGTAACAACACCTTCAAAAGCCGAGTAGATGCTGCTTCGGGCACTATGCACAAAGCCATAGACCATGCTGCTGAAGCGGCTTCTCCGGCGATTAAGCACATGACAACCAACGCCCATACTACAGTGGATAAGATGGCCAATGGTGCGAACCATGCCGCTGATGCTATTGCAACAAAGGGCACGCAGTTGCATCATCTGCAACAGCAGTTGGCCGACAATACCCGCAACCAGGTGCGCAACCATCCGTTAATGTCGATAGGTATTGCGTTGGCAGGTGGGGTGTTATTCAGCTGGTGGCTAAGCCGCCGCAGTGCTGGCCATGATGGCAGCTGAACCTGTTGATGCACCCGCTGCGGCGGGTGTTTTTTCTGCGGTGTCAGATAGCAGTGCCGAGCTGGCAACGTGGTGGTTACAGGCCAGAGCGCTGGCGTACGACCAGCTACAGCTGCTGACGCTGGAAGGTGAGCGGGTGGCTAACAGCATAGTGGCGTTGCTGGTGTTTGGCTTGCTAGCTGGTTTGCTGGCACTGACACTATGGTTTGCCGCCCTGGCCCAAACAATTATGTTGGCCCAGCACTACGGACTGTCAATGGCGCAGGCTTTGGGTTTGGCAATGGTGGTTAATTTGCTTGGTTTATGGTTTGTATTGCGTCGCTGTGCACACTATAGCGGCTTGTTACGGTTTCCCGCCACCATGCAAAGCCTGCAGCAAGCCAAGACTGATAGTAAACAGGCAGTTTGATATGCGGCACTTGCAAACTAATCAACGTATAGCACTGTTAGCTACGCAGTTACCACTGCAACGCCGGCAACTGGCAGGCCAAACTACAACCCTGATGCAGGCTGTTGGCAATGATGTTAGCTCACCTGCCACACTGGCAGCGGTGGCGGTAGGTGGGGCTTTAGTTGGCTGGTGTTGGTTCAGGCCGGCAGAAGGTGGTGAGCAAGATGGCACAGGTGGCGGGCGCAGCGACGGGCAAACGGGCAAAGTTGCCGCACCGGTAATTGGCAGCCTGCTAAGGCAAAGCCTGTCTGCGGCTTTTATGGCGTACCTTGCACGCAGTCTTGCCTGAGATGGTATTCTGACGTTGTGGTTAGCTGTTCACCGAGTATATTGCGATAGTCATCCAGGCCGGCCTGGTAACACTCACAAGCGATCTGTTTTAGTGCATCGCGATCTAAAATCTTAATCATGCCTCTGCTGTAACGGATAAATTGCTGTTGTTGCAAAATGCCAGCGGCTACGGAAATACCACTGCGGCGTACGCCGAGCATATCGGCCAGAAACTGATGTGTCAGATAAAAGCTGCTGCTGTGGGCGCGATCATGGCTCATCAGCAGCCAGCGTGCCAGGCGCGGACTTAACTCGTGAAAGTGGGCACAGGCGGCACTTTGCGACAGTTGGGCCAGTTGGACAAACAAATACTGTTGCAGCACGTGCAGCAACTGCGGGCATTGCAACAAGAATTGTTGTAAGTCGGCAACGTCAATACGCCAGGCAGTGCCCTTGCCCTGAACCACGGCTTGCATCGGCGCTGTGGTCATACCCAGAGCTAGCGTTACCCCCAACATGCCTTCATTGCCTATCAGCCCTATCTCCAACGGCTTGTGGCCGGTCAGTTTGGTGACTAACGAAATAAAACCACTGAGCGGAAAATACAGGTAGCGGTAACGCTGATTTGGCTCGCACAGAATATCGGCAAACTCCAGCTGCACTACATCGCAGTATTGCAGCAGGATGTGGCGATCTTTACTGCTGAGCAACTGCAGCAGATGATTAGTAATAAGTGGTACTGAGGAAGCGGGCATTGCAGAAGTCTCCGGCACGGGCGTTGCCACTATGGCGCAAGACAGGTGCTGAGCAGCCTTGAATGGTCAGCATAAGGGCCAGCGAAGGCAGCGTCTGTGCGCTGAGGCACTCATTGCCAATACTTAATCAATTAACCTGTGCCAGCTGAGCTGATGCGGCAGGTTATCTAGCGGCAGGGCTATGCAGTTGGCGCTGATAAACAGCGCCGAGTCAGCCGCTACTGCGTTGCCATCCAGTATTAGGGCGGCTTGTTCAGCCGGCATTTTGACCTGCTGGTTAATCTGCAGCGCATAATGAGTGCTGCCAATAGTAATGGTGGCGCTAAAACCCGGCCAGTGTGGCGGCAGGCAGGGCGAGATACGCACTTCGTTGCCATGCCGGGTTAAGCCTAGCAAGCTCTCTACGCCAGCGCGGTACATCCAGCCTGCAGCACCGGTATACCAGCTCCAGCCGCCACGGCCAACATGTGGTGCAACCGAATAAATATCGGCTGCCACCACATAGGGCTCAAGTTTGTAGCGCGTAACATCCGTTGGGTTAAGAGCATGATTAACAGGGTTTAGCATGTTAAATAACTGATGCGCTTGTTGTGCTTGCCCCAGTTTGGCAAAGGCCATTACCACCCACATGGCAGCATGGCTATATTGCCCGCCGTTTTCACGTAATCCCGGCGGGTAGCCTTTAATGTAACCCGGGTTGCGCGCTCCGGTATCAAATGGCGGGGTAAACAGCAAGAGTAACTGTTGCTGGCGCTTTACCAGCCGTTGCCCTACAGCCGCCATCGCGGTTGCTGTGCGTTCGGTGTCGGCAGCGTCTGATAATACCGCCCAGGATTGGGCAATCGAATCCAATTGGCATTCTTCACTATACTGGCTACCCAGCCAGCTGCCATCGTCGTAGGTGGCACGCTTATACCAATTATCGTCCCAGGCATGCCGCTCTATTGCCTGGCGTAAGGTGTCGTAATGTGTTTGCCATAACGGCGCGCGTGGGTCGCCGCGGCTGTCTGCCAGCGGAATAAACTGAGCCAAGGTAGCAAGCAGCAACCAGCCAAGCCAGACGCTTTCACCTTTACCGTCGCTACCTACCTGATCCATACCATCGTTCCAGTCGCCACAACCTATCAGGGGTAAGCCTCGTTCACTGCTAAGCGTAATGGCGAGATCAAGACCGCGTGCACAATGTTCATACAAGGGCGCTATGGCGTCGTTAGGCATCGGTTGAAAAAAAGCGTCATGTTGTCCGGGCTCTAAGTCCGGCCCTTGTAAAAAGCTAACGCTTTCATCTAACACTGCGCTATCGCCAGATGCAGCAATGTATCGGGCACAGGCAAAACCCAGCCATACTTTGTCGTCAGAAATACGGCTTCGCACACCTTGCCCACTGTGCGGTAACCACCAATGTTGCACGTCACCTTCTGCAAATTGGCGTTGTGCCGCGCGCAATAAGTGTGCCCGGGTAAGTTCTGGCGCGCAAAAGCACAACGCCATGGTGTCTTGCAGTTGATCCCGAAAACCATAAGCCCCGCTGGCCTGATAAAACGCAGCCCGGGCATTTAGCCTGCAAGCAATGGTTTGATACAGCAGCCAGCCGTTAAGCATAATGTCCATTGCACGTTCTGGCGTTGTTACCTGTACGGTTTGCAATAACTGTTGCCAGTGCTGCTGCACCTGTTGCAAAACGGCGGTTAAATCAGCCTGCCGGTATTGCTGCACCAGAGCCAAAGCACTGGCTCGGTCTGCGCTTTGGCCTAGCAATAATACCAGTTCAAGCTGCTCGCCTGGTGCCAGCTTAATACACTGCTGCAAAGCAGCACAGGGGTCGAGTGCTGCGCCACTGCTGCCGCTTAAAGCTTGTTGTTGCGTTAGTGCTTGTGGGCTTTGGCGATTGTGATTACGGCCGATAAATTCGGTGCGGTCGGTGGTCCAACTGGCTAAAGAAGAGCTTGAACCAAGTGCAGCAAAGGCGACTTTACCCACAAAAGCGGTTTGCCAGGGGTTTTGTACCAACAATACCTGACTATCTGTATCCATTTCACTGATGAGATAAGGCGCGCAGGCCGCGCGATCGCGGCCCAATACCCACTCTGTGTAGGCTGTCACACTCAGCTTACGAGTTCGTAAAGAGGTATTTGTCAGTGTTAGGCGTGAAATTTTAATCGGTTCACTCAAAGGCACATATTGCAGCAGGCTAAGCGCAATACCTGAGGCCTGATGTTCAAAGCGGCTGTAGCCAAAGCCATGGGTTGTACTGTAATGGCCGCCATCGTTTATCGGGGCAGAGGTTGCAGTAAATAATTCACCACTGTCCTCATCCTGCACATAGATGGCTTCGCCGCAAGGGTCGGTTACCGGGTCGTTAGACCAGGGAGTCAGTTGGTTTTCACGGCTACTTTGCGCCCAGGTGAAACCACTGCCACAGGCCGATACCTGAAAACCAAATTGCGGGTTGGCAATAACGTTAATCCAGGGCGCCGGGGTGCGTTGGTGGTCATGTAATAACACCACGTATTCGCGGCCTTCACTGGCAAAGCCGCCCAGGCCGTTAAAAAACTCTAAATCGCTGCTGATATAGGCTGGTTTTGCTGTCGGATCAGCAATACTTGGCATGGCTGGTTTACTGTAAGCAGCGGCTTGCTGTTGTACCGGTACAGCAGCAATACGCTTTAGCTGGCGCTGCAGGGGACCGCGACGGGCGTACAGCACGACTTTGGCTATTGCAGCCAGTAGTGCCCGGCTGGATACGGTCATTAAATCGGCGCGCAAAGTGTAAACATTGCCGTTGGCCAGGCGCATGGCAGGCGACAGTTGCGGCGCTGGCCGGGTTTGGCTGCTTCGTACCAGTGCATCTATCGCTTGCTGCAAATCTTGTACATAAGAACTGGCGCGTTCGTTAATAATAACTAAGTCAACGGGTAGCTGTTTTAAACGCCAGTACTCGTGTGCGCGAAGCAGTTGGCGTACGCTATCCAGATCGTCAGTATCGTCAATATGTAGCAGTACAATGGGTAAATCACCAGAGATACCATGTTGCCATACACCAGATTGCGGTCCGGCGCCCCGCCCAATAGCTGCCGCAGGTGCTCGAAAACGACTGTCATTGAACAATAGCGGGCCGGTAAGACGCTGAAATAAGGCGGCTTCGGCAACGGTTATTGATAGATGACGCAATTGTACTTGCGCTAAGGTCCATGCCAGCGTGGCTGCGCGCTCAAATGCGCTGTCTTCATGATGCTGGCTAACCAGCTCCAGTAGTGCGTCGCGTGAGCTGGCGACCAGGGTCCAAAATGCAACGTTGAGTAACTTGCCTGGCTGCAATGTTACGGTGGGTCGCAAGCTGATGATGGGGTCAAGCACGGTACCGCCGCTGTTGCTTAACATCTGACCCTGGCGCATCGCATCTGCGTGTTGCAGGCAAGTGCCGTTGCCAAAAAAGGCGGCCCGGTCTGTTTCATATTGCAGGGGTTGGCTATTTTGCCCTTCAACCACGACAAAATGCGCCAGCCATACTGGCTGATCTTTTGGCGAACGCAGGCGACGAGTAGCAATAATGGCACCGTATTTACTAACAAATTCAGTTTGCACAAATAATTTAGAAAAAGCCGGGTGTGCATTGTCACTGGCTGCGCTACTTAGCACCAGTTCAGCATATGAGGTTAGTTCAACTTGCTGTTCCCTATTGCTATGGTTGCACAGTGACACAGAACGCACCTCACCATTATGTTCTGATGCGACCACTACCGTTACTTTGCAGCTGATGTCATGTTGTTTAACTTCAAATTCAACACTGTCTTCGCTAAAGGTAGCGGCATGATTTTGAGCTGGCGCTGCCATGCTAGCTGCCAGTGGCTGTAAAGTGGTGGCCCAAAATGTTTTGCTATTGCGTTCGCGCAATAAAATATAGCTGCCGTAATTGTCCATACTGCTGTCGGCACGCCAGCGTGTAATGGCCATGCCTTGCCAATGGCTAAAACCACTACCAGCGGCGCTTAGCATGACACTGTAACTGCCATTGCTTAACATATGGCAGTGCGGTGCGCCGTCTGCTGCGGGGTTTAGGCTAAGTTCAGTTAATAACTCACTAACGCTGCCTGCGGCAATAGTGACGGTTTCTGCTTTGGGATGAAGGTTTAACACATCACGAGGTATGCGTTCTTGTAGCAACAGCTCGCAGGCGCTAATCATTGGCTCACGGTGAAAGCGTGTGCGCATTAAACCATCTTGTAAAGTATTAAGAATGGCAATCAGTGTCATGCCCTGGTGGTGCGCCATAAAGCTTTGTACTAACGCTGGTTTATCCGGGCTGGGTAGCCGCTCCGGAGTATAATCTATCGCTTCAAAGAAACCATAATCACCCAAGGCGTCAAGTTGTGTTAGCCGGGCAAAGTTTTCACAGGCGGCGGATGCATCAACCATGCTGGCCAGAGCTGTAGCATAAGGTGCGATAACCAGGTTTTGCGCCAAACCACGCTTTAGTCCCAGCCCTGGCACGCCAAAATTTGAGTACTGGTAGGTTAAATGCAAATCGCGGGCATTGTAGGCTGACTCAGAAATGCCCCACGGAATATTGTGCTGGCCGGCATAACGAATTTGATGAGCCACGATTAAGCGGTTGCTTTGCTCCAACAGGCTACCTTCAGCTGCTCGCATCACCAGTGATGGCATAAGGTATTCAAACATTGAACCCGACCACGACAATAAGGCAGCGCCGCCGGGTAGTGGCGTTGCACTGCGACCTAGCCTAAACCAGTGTTTACTGTCGATATCACCTTTAGCGATAGCAAACAAGCTGGCCAAACGTGCCTCAGAAGCTAACAAGTCGTAGCAACTTTCATCGAGTTGATTGTGAGCAACTGCATATCCAATAGACAACAAATTGCGCTCAGTATTAAGTAAAAAAGCAAAGTTCATTTGCAGCGCTAATTCTCGGCTCTGGGCAGAAAGTATGGTCAAACGCTGTCGCAGGCTTTGTTGTTCCAGGGTATTCGTCGTGCTCTCCTGCTGATGCTGTTTAAGCGTGTTTAGCAATGACTGTAAATAGTATTGCAAGCTGTCAGTGTCTATGTTGCTGGCGTTATCGTCTATTGCAATGTTGGTAAGGCACAAGTTTAATGCGGTAGAGACCAGTTTAATTAATAGGTTATGTTGTATTGTTGCATCATTGGGCATGGCTAACCTTTGCGCTATCTCAGCTAACGTTGTGCGCAACTGAGCGTTTTGTAGTTGTTCATGGTTGCCATGCCTGAGGCTATGCTGAGCCAATGCAAGGGTATCGGCCAGCCCCTGCATTGCCAGTGGCGCCTGCAGTTGCTGTTGCCACTCATCCAGGCTATTAGCTAACGCCAGCAGATGCCCGGCCAGGTTGCCACTGTCAACAGACGAAATATAAGCCGGTGCTAATGGTTGTAGGGTTTGGGTGTCATACCAGTTAAAAAAGTGTCCCTGATATTGTCCAAGTTGCTGCAGTGTGGCAAAGGTATGTTCCAATTTTTCAATACTGGTTTTGGTACCAATCCAGCCGAAGTCGCGTGCGGTCACCACCGATAGTAAATACACGCCAATATTGGTAGGTGAGGTACGGTGTGCGATGACTGGCTCTGGCAATTGTTGAAAATTATCAGGTGGCAGCCAGTTTTCTTTTGCATTAACGAAGTGGTCAAAAAAGCGCCAGGTGCGTCGGGCAGTTAAACGCAGAGAAATGCTGTCGGCGATAGATAGTGGCGCGGGCGTATATTGACTGTAGGGCAGGCTAAGCCAGTACATTACTGCCGGAGCTAAGCTCCACAATGCCAGTAATGGCAACGCAAGGGGCAGATTATGTGGTGCCAGCCACAGCACTGCCGCTGAACTTAACCATGCCAACACTAACCCCGCAGTCATTTGACGGTAGTAACCTGTTAAGCCGGGGCGTCGCTGTGAAGCACTGTGCGCTGCGGTTACCCACTGTAGCAGGTGTTTACGGCTTACCAGCAAACGCCAAAGTGTAACGACAATAGCGTGGCTCATACGCCATGCTTGATCCGGCAGCAGCATTATCGTTAACAGACTTTGGCTAAGCGTTTGTTTAATATCAGTGAGCAAGTTGCGGTAAAGGCTGCTTAGTTGAATAGCCCCGCCGTTTTGCAAAATACTGTGTCTTGGCAACAAGGTAAAACGCCGCATTAGCCAGCTTGGCAGCAGCAAGGCTGTAAGCACCAATATTGTGGCGCTAACAGACCATTGCCATGGCAGCATAAGTGCCAGCAATAATGCAATAAAACTAGTAGGAGCCAGCATTGAGCGGCGCAGGTTATCCAGCATTTTCCACAATCCCAGTAATGGCATGTGCTCTGAAGGTGGTAATTTGCGGTTAAATAAAGCAGCCCAAATCCAGGGTGCAAGTTGCCAATCGCCCCGGGTCCAACGGTGCTGCCGTTTTACGGCGACGTCATAGCGGGTAGGGAAATCCTCTACGACTTCAACATCTGATACCAGCCCTGCCCGGGCAAATGTGCCTTCAAACAGATCATGGCTTAGCATGCTGTTTTCCGGTACCCGGCCATGTAATGCCGCGGTAAAGGCATCAACATCGTAAATGCCTTTACCGGTAAAAGAACCTTCGGTAAACAGATCCTGGTATATATCAGATACGGTGCCGGCGTAAGGGTCAATACCTGCCGGGCCAGAGCTTAAGCGCAGATAGCGCGAGCTTTGTTCAGCTAAAGTCAGAGATGGGGTTACTCTGGGTTGTAAAATGCCGTATCCGGCTATAACGCGCTGTTGTTGTTGACAAAATTGCGCCTGATTTAATGGGTGTGCCATTTTACCAACCAGCTTAATGGCCGCGTTACGTGGTAAGCGGGTGTCGGCATCCAGTGTAATGACATACCGCACGCCCGAAGGCACAACGTCTGATAAGCCCGGGTACTGTGCACTGCTGGTGCAAAAGCGGCTGCTACCAACGCTACGCAATTGCAGATTAAGATCGGTTAACTTACCGCGTTTGCGCTCTTTACCCAGCCAGCTGTCTTCACCGGGGTTATACTCGCGCTGTCGGTGCAGCAGCAGAAACCTTGGCCCACTGATACCGGTACCATATTGAAGATTTAATGCGGCGATGCCCTCTATGGCTTGTTGTAGTAGTGCATGATCATCTGGCAGGTGTTGCTGCGACGCATCGGTAAAATCAGACAGTAATGCAAAGCTGATATCGCCTTGACCAACGGCCAGATAATGTTCTTCAAGTTGTTGCAGATGTTGGCGAATGTCTTTGCTGTTACTGAGTAAAACAGGCACAGCAACCAGGGTGCGCTGCGCGGTTGGAATGCCTTGTGTTAAAGCTAAAGCAGGTAGTACCCGTGCGCCGCAAATACGCCCTGCCATATTTTGTAGCATGGCGCTGGCCAGTTCTGTAAGCGGGAGGCTGGCCACTAATATCAGCCATAGCCACTGCATGCCGCTTACTGCCAGTAATGTGCCAGCGAGGAATAATAGCCCGACGTTAAGTAAGAAAAACACACAGAGGTAACCGACTATACCGTAATTAGCCCTGCCACAGGGTAGCCAGGATAGCGCGCGGTGTTTAATGCCTAATTGCTGCTCAAAATGGGGTTTGCCGTCACCCAGTAAATAATAACCGCAGTCTGCTTCGCGGGCGGCTTGTATTGGGTTGTCGTATTGGTGGCTAGCGTCTTTTGTCGCTTTTAACACCTTTTCTGTGATATGTAGCTCAGTACACCTAGCGCGCCGGGCAAGGTGCTCAATAGACGTGCGGTACAGGTTACGACTGGCAAAGTCCATCTCACTAAAACGGCTAGCCGCTGCCAGCTTGGCGTCAACCAGGCTGACGCTTTCAAACCATTCATTCCAGTCGATGGCTGAAATACGGCGCATACTGGTAATGACATTACGCACGCTGACATTAGATGCGCCCAGCCGTTGTTGTGCCCGCAACACGACTTGGTCGATACCATCGTCCTGTGTCGCAAGCTGTTGCATCAGCCAATTAAGCGCTGGGGTAGTGCTGGGGTCTTGATCGCGCAAGCGTTTGGCCAGTTGCGCTGAAAAATTATCGCTTAAAATTATATCATCATGAGGTAACTGGTCTCGCCATTGTGCATCAGCGAGCACAATTTCTGCCAACTGGTCGGCTTTAGCTCTTTGTTGCAGGCCTAGACTGATTTGATCGGTTAAGCGTCGCAGGTTTTCAACTAGTACAATGCGAAGTGTGATCGCTACTGCCCACAATTCGCCAATGCTAAGTGGCTGTATTTGCTGATAAGCGCTAAGAAATCGCGCCAGAGTAACCGGATCAAAATGACTGTCGGTATGGGCAACATACGCCCAGGCAATGCCTAATACCCGTGGTGAGAAGACTTGAGATAAATATACCAGGTTAGTTGAGATAATTGTGGGATCTGATGGGACGTATTGGGATCAAGTGGAACACAAAATGAAACAACCTTTCAAATTTAATCAGTAAATAAGTCGGGCTGTTTCTCTGCAACAATTCGTTTCTGCGCTCTGGCAACCAGCTTATATATACCGCGTACCGACATATTATATTTAGATGCCAGTTTAGCATGGTTGCGGCCGTTAAATTCCTCATATATAGCCATGTCGCGTTGGGCCAGTTTGTACAGGAAGTTTTTAGGGAAGTTGATCAGCTGGCCGCCCCAATGTTCAGCCAGGAACTCTGCCATCGCCATGCCGCACTGGTCGGCAACATCGGCCTCAATACCATGATCAGCCAACAGGTTTTTAGCGTGTAACGCTACGTCGTCCAGCAGTTCGCTGCGCAGTGCATCCATACCCGTTTTTTTAGTCGTCATTGGTTTTGCCCTCAGTTGCCTTGGTAAAACTCATACCATCGCGCCGGCCAGGCGCTGCCACTTAGTCAGCAGCTCCTGGTAGCCGATGTATGGCCATACGTCATGGCCACGTTTTTGCAGGTCGCTGTACATGCTGCGGCGGCACCACTTTTTAAGCGCCTCTAATACCAGCACTGCGTCGGTACCGGTAAGCCACTGCACAGACGCAATGCCGGTACCATTGCCGCTTTGTGCGGTTTGCCGGGCAACCCAGGCATTTAACGCCGCTTCGCTGCCGTCGCGGATAAAGCCAGCTTTGTGCATAAATGCCCAAATTGCGCATATTACACTGCGCTCGTCGGTTGGTGCGGCTACCTTGCTGCTTTTAGGTGCTACAGGCTGCTTTTTAGCTCCGGGCTTAGCCTTAAAACCCAGCTTTTCAAATGCGGCCAACACAGCGTGCAGCTCTGGTATGGTCATATCGTTGCAGCTGTTCTTGCCGTTAGCGTAATGGGCCAGGTTAGCGCGGTAGCTGTCATCATCCATGCCTAGTTGGTTTCGGCCTATGTGGATCTTAGTTACCAGCAAGCGACGAGCTTGGGCAGCATCATAGACGCGGCTCTTTTTAGTGGGCTGTTTCATTTGGCATCTTCCTGCTGAGAATTAACTGCTTCTGCATTTCTTCACAGCATGCATTCCAACCTGCTTTTTGCTGATCTGCAGCAAACTGCCGCAGCATTGTTACCACTGCCTGCAGTGAACCAAATTCAAAGTAATTGAGTGGGTCATTGTCCTTATACCGGCCACCCACATGCTCCATCCATTGCCCAGCAGTCCAGTTTGAGCGCGGTCTTTCCAACGGTGCGGGTATGAATGCTAGAAAGTCGCCTTGCTGCTTAACATCAGCAAAAACCCGTTGAACACGTGCTATTAATTCAGCATGAATCTGCTCAAATGTTTCCGGTGCACCTGGATGCCCTAAACCCGCCGTAAAATCGCCAATTTCACTGATAATTAAACGTTCTGCTGTCTCTAACATATAAAATCCCCCTGGATTGTCCAATTCTCGCCCTCGGCTTTAGTTACAGTGAACTGCTGGTCAGGTAGCAGCTTTCTGGCCAGTGCTCTAACGGCTGATTCTGCATCTTGGGTGGCACTTGCTGATTTACCATTCACTTTACTGGTAACGTAGGTTCCGCTGCGGTATCTGCAGGTCACATTAATTTGTGTGTTGCTCATATATTCCTCGGCTGCTCGTCAGTGCCAAGCCACCGCGCCTGGCAGACATAACCGCTTACGCGGCTATGTTTCGCTTAATTAATGGCGTCTGCCAGTGCCTTGGCGGGGGTAAACTTCACTACTGTTTTAGCCGGAATATCAATGGCTGCGCCGGTTTTTGGGTTACGGCCAGTACGAGCTGCTTTTTGTGCCACTTTAAGTTTGCCAAGGCCAACCAGTGCCACTTCGCCGCCGCTTTTCAGCTCAGCTGTTGCCACAGATTCCAGGCAATCCAGGTACGCATTGACGTCTGTTTTACTTACTATACGGTCATGCGTGCCTTTCATTTTTGCGATAATTGCGTCTACTAATTGAGATTTGTTCATGTTTCACCTTTATATAGTTGGCTTGCTCTTCAGTACCGGGTCGCTACTTCCGATAGACGCCCATACCAGGGCGTTTCGCTTAGTCTTTTTCAAGCTCAATAAGGTCGTTGGCTTCGCGTAGTTCTTCTAACTTCTCCAGGTAGTAATCCATGTAGCCATGACCTGCGTTTTCCAGTACCTCTAAAGCAGCATCCAGGTGTTGCTCTAAAGCAGCCGCTTCCATACAAGAGTTGGTGCCCCAGTTAATGCTTTGGCAGCCAACCTTGTGCCCCTGCACTTCAATTTCACAGCCCAGTTGCATCTCTACACCTTCAGGAACCTTTATAGCGATGGCCACAAACTGTGGATTTTTAATGATTCCGCTCATACTCTGCTCCCGATTTTGCCTTGCTCTGCACCATTAACACCGGCGTTTAGCCGCACGTTCCGGCCTGCACCGTGGCCCTCGTAGTACGCCGCTAAATCACGCTTTTTCTGCTCGGCAGAACGCACTTCAGATTTAAACAGGTTCGGGTGATGCTTTTCCTTGTACAGCTGGATCAGGTTTTGCTCTTCTTCTGTGGGTACCAGCTTGTGCACCTGGCGGCGCACAGCACTGATCCAGCCTTCGGCAAACAGGTCTGCCCGGTTGGTTTTAGTGGTTAGCTTTAGCCGTTTATTCAGGCTTAGCAGGTATGTCTTGCGGGCTTTAACCAGTTGCGGGGCCAGTACTTCATAGCAGTAAGTGCCTATTTCAACCCGGTCAGCCGGGCCAATGAATATCAGCGTCGCGCCTAAGCCTCGGGACCAGGATAAAATAGCCTCTAAGCCAAATGCGTTAGTAATGCAGCCGGTTAGCAAGTTAGCCCACTGTGGTTGCTTATCAGCGGCGTTGGCCCGTTTAATCTCGCGCTGGCCTACCTCAGATAACTTAACTTCCTGCTCGCTTAGCTGGTGCTCTTGCATCAGCTTTTGAGCCAGGCGCAGCGCGTTCGCCGCTTCGTGCTCGTTGCCGCTTTTGGCCAGGGCCAGCAGCTTTTTAATTTTGCTTAAAATGCGTTCATCCATGGCTTAATCCTCGTCTATGGTGAAATCAGGGTGCTGCGTAACAACCAACTGCACCTGCGTTTTTGGCCGGTCTTCAACCCAGCTGCCTAACCAGGTTGGTAAGTGGTTGTCGCCAGAGCTGTCCAGGTATTCCAGCGACGAGCGCACCATGTGCGCAAACGTTGGCGATTCGCTGGCTATCTTAAGCAGCAGGTCGTTGTCATATTCGCCATCTACCAGCGAAATCTGGTCTATTGCAGCCGCTGCGCTCATAACGACACCGCCGCTAAATCCAGGGGGATAGGCTTGTATTGGTCGCTGTCGCCTATGCGCTCGTACAGGCGCACGTAGGCTTTGCTGCCAATAACCTGTATGGCTTCGCCAATGGCTGTCATGGCGCGCAGCCAGCGCTCGTCTTTTATATCCAGGCGGCGCAGGCCCAACACGCGGCCGGTGCTGATATTGCCTTGCTTGTCGGTGTCAAAGGCACCGTTAACAATGGCTTTAAGCTCGGCACTGGCGCTGGCTGTCCAGTCTTTCAGGCACTCGTCAATCAGTGCTTTGGCTGCCTGCAGGCGTTCGTCAAAGGTGATCGTCTCAGAGATAGAGCGCTGCACTTTGTAGCGGCCATCATAGGAATACAGCGTAATATTGCCCTTTTTACCGCCCACAACGGCCTCGTATTGCTCTGCAGACAGCTGAATAAATGCAGCGATATCAGCAAACGAAGCCTGTTTAAACGCCGCCAGTTGCTGGTTAAGCGCAGTACCTTTGGCTATCAGTTCTTTCACCAGGGCATCACGGGTTTTATCAATAGGCTTCATTAAGCTGTCATGCGTCAGGTTGCCCTTGGCATCTTTCCAGTAGCCCTCTGGAATAGCGGTTTGCTCAGTCATTGCTGTACTCCTGAATTAAAAGTGTGAATGTGCTGCAGGTCGGTGCGGATATCCGTCAAAACGCTGCTAATGCTGTCGTCAAAGAACTGCGCAAGGCGCTGTAAAACCTCCTGTTTCAGCTCGTAATCCGGTATTAATATCTTCGGCGGGAACTGAATCTTTTCCTCCAGTTCGCCCAGGGCTTTTTTAAGTGCCTTTAAACGTTCATCCTGAAGTTGGCCTGCAGGTAGCGTGCTTTTGGCCTGTTGCTCTGTGGTGTCGCTTGCCTGCTCAGGGATAACGTCTACAGCCTTAGCGGCTTTACGTTGGGCTGCCGGAACAAAAAAACGCCCCTGGCCCCATCTATTAACAAAGCCTTGTTCTTTCAGGTGAAGCAACAGCTGCAAAGCTTCCTTGTGATCAAGGCTAAGGTTCTCAGCAATCGTTGATGCAGAAACACCATAACTGCCAGCCTGGCTTACCAAATTGCGGGCTTCACTGTATAAAATGCCCGCTGGCTCACCTGGTACGGCAATATCACCGTTGGCTAACTGGCATAAGTAGTCAACCGCGGCTTGTTGCATAACGTAGTACTGAGCAGCACCTTCAAACGTCAGGCGTAGCAGGTGTAAATCTGTAAGTTGCGTCAGCAAGTTTTTAGCTAATGCCGGCTCAATTTTCAGTTGGCGCGCAACTGCAGTAACGTTTTCTTTGCTTTCCAGGTTCTTGAATACCTGCAGTACCTGGCGCTGCAGCTTAGTTAACTCTGGTTGTGCTAGTTGTGGCTGGTTCATGCTGGTATCTCCAATACGTCAGCCGCCCAGGTGATCAGGCACTCGTTAAACGAGGCGGCGTAAATGTTTTCGGTTATGCCGCGGCTACCGCGAACGCAGATCACCGTGGCACCCTGGGGAAATTTGCGCGGCCGCTCAATGCTGATCACCGGGCGGGTGTTGCCCAGGCACACATTGGTAACCTGGTAGCCGCTTTTGGCCAGCTTGTGCACCGCCATCTGTGCGGTGTACAGCGCGTGTTTAATATCTTCGGTGCTTTTCACGTTACACCTCCATAACCAACGGGCCGGTTACCACGGGCGCGCCAAGCTCTGCTGCCATATTCAGCGCTGCAGTCAGCACGTTGTGAATGGCCAGCGGGTACAGCACACTAAAATTGCCGCTGCCGGTTAGTTTGGTGCGCAGCGCATTAATGGCACTATCGTCCATTACCTCTGCCAGGGCTTTGCCGGCCAGCTTAAAGCGGTGCGTTAAGTAGCCTTCCAGCTCTAAGTCCAACGGTTGCAAATGCACCACTTCGCAGCGCTGCACTACCTCACGCACGGCGGGGTTGCGTTCGTCCAGCTTTTGCGCCAGTTCGCTCTGGCCAATAAGTACTATGCCAAGCAGCTTGTTAAAGCCGTCTTCCAGTTCAAAAAAGCGTTTTAAGTGCTTCAGTGTTGGCACTGGCAGGCCGTGGGCCTCTTCGATGATCAGCAAGTGGCGGTTACCGGCGCGGTGCGATTCGCGCAGCGTGTTATGCACCTGGCGAAAACGGGCTTCAGGGCTGCGCTTAGCCGCGGTACCGGGCGCAACAGTGGCCATAATGGCTTCGGCAATGTGGGCCGCTTTTAGCGTTTTGCCCTTAATGTCGTTGTCTTCCATGCCCAGCACATAGGGCTCTATCACTATTACCGGCTGGTTATCACGGCTGATCCATTCAATAACATCACGGCGCAGCGTGCTTTTACCGGCGCCGCTTTCACCTACCACTGCCATAAAGCCACCGTGGCGGGCTGTCTGGCGCAGCGCTTCACGTACATAGCGGCTTTCACCGGTTAAAAACACTTCTTCACTGCTGCGTACCTCGTCAAACGGGTTACGGCCTAATACAAAATGACGCTTTGCTGCTGGTGTTAGTTGTTGTTTACGTAGTAGCATTAATTGGTCCTCCACGGACTGGTCGTTTTTATTACGATCAGGGGCTGCTGGTACCAGCCCCGTTTCTTCTTCAAGTGCCTGGTCTGCGTCTTGCTGGGCAACACCTCTCGCAACCAGAAATTCAG
This sequence comes from Rheinheimera gaetbuli, assembly GCF_054781935.1. NCBI lineage: Bacteria > Pseudomonadati > Pseudomonadota > Gammaproteobacteria > Chromatiales > Chromatiaceae > Rheinheimera > Rheinheimera gaetbuli. The sequence continues at coordinate 137,278 of NZ_BAAGTL010000024.1, read as the reverse complement.
ATATGTTTACAGTCAAGTACTTCATTGACGCCGACTTGCGCGGAAACTGGTCGTGGTTAATCATCTGCGCTACAGCTGCTGTACTTAACCCCAGGTGGCGGGCCAGTTCGGCTTGGCTCTCATTTAAGTCCTGCAGCATTTTTTTCAGCTTTAACATTACTCAGCTCCTACAACGCGCAGCGCGGCGGCGGGTTTAAGCAGTTGCTGGGCTATGCTGTCCAGCGCATCTTCTTTGGCACCTTCGGGGTAGCGCTGTACCAGCCAGGTAAAATGCGCTGGTGTCCACTTGCTGCCCATACGGGCGCGCAGGCGCATAGCCAGTTCAACGGTTTGTAGTACCGGAGTTTCTACCGTTGGCGCTTTTAAGCTGTGTTCGGTACCGCGGCGCGGCATGTACGTTGGCAACTGGGCATCATCCAGTGGCTTGTAGGGGTTAAACTTGCCACCCAGCGGTATGGCTTTGGCTTTACGCGCTGCGTCGGCCTCAGCTGCGGTGCTGGTGCCTGTCATCAGTTTGTCAATGTCAGCCTTGGCAGTTTGCGTGGGTGTGTGGGCCTGGCTGGCAAAGCTTTCGCCAAATACCGCCGAGGTGGTAGCAAAGCCAAACTCGTTTTTTTCTACCTGTGGCAGTACGTAAAACACTTCGTTGCCGTCAATGTCCTGCGTTACCAGCTGGGCGGCATCACTGCGCCACGGGTTGCGGGTAATCAGCACGGTTTGGCCAACCATAATCAGCGGTACCGCGCTTACATCGTATTCAGCACCGTTAAAATTGACGCGCAGCTTAGGTGTAACTTTACGCTCTACTGGTGTGGCAACAGCCAGTTCGCGGCATACAGCAATGCTGGGGGCTTTAATAAGCTGCTGCTGCGTAATACGCATCCATACATTGCTGCGGGTGTCATTGGTGCGGCTGTGCTTGGCGGTAGCGTTAAATACGGCACGCCATTGCGCCGCCAGGCTGTTCAGTTCTGTCAGGTCGGCAACCGGCCTAAAGCGCAGGCCGCTTTCAAACTTGCGCTCAATAATGTTACGGGCGTTTTCTACCTGGCCGGTAGCCCGCGCGTTGCCTGCAGCGTGGGCCAGCGCTGTAATGCCCAACGCTTTACACAGGTTTTTCGCCATGGCGCTGGTGTTGGCACTGCCAGGGTCCATATACAGTATGCGCGGCACGCCATGCAGCATGTCAGCGCCGCCACGTTCCTGCAGGGCGTTAATCAGCACATTGCACAGGTTCTCGCCGCTTTCAGCGCCCATTACGTATTCCACGTAAATCCAGCCGCTGCAGTGGTCGGTTATTTCATAACTCCATACCCGGTCTGCCATTACGCGGGCCACGTTGGCCGGTTTGTTTTTGTAAAACTCGGCAGAGTCCATTACATGCAAGCCGTTGGGGCCCTTGTTTGGCTTCAGGTAATACAGCACACACAAGCTGGCATCTATCTGCCATACATGGTTTGGGTGTTCGCTGGCCATTTCCACATGCGGGTCTGGCTGGCTTAACTGCTCAGGGTGTACGCCATAGCTGCGCATAGCGCGGCGTATGGCGTCATAGCTCAGCGGCAATACTTCGCCAGTGCCTGTGTCTATGCGCTCGGCACGTAACAGGCCGTTCGCGCGCAGGTGGTCTACCGCATCGTTAAGGCTATACAGGCGCTTGTTATTGCCACGGCGGCTTTCCATCATTATCCCGGCAATCATCAGCGCTTCGTCACGGGTTAAGCCATGCTGGCCCGCATCGGTGCGGCGCTTACGTGTCGCTTTTACCGTTAACGTTGCCAGCTTACGGTGCACCGTGGCTTTGCTCAGCTGCAGCTCGGCCGCGGCTGCTTCTATCAGCTCACCTTTAGCACCGTGGCCAGCACTGCGCACCGCTCTGGCCAGCGCTGTTATGCGTTCATTAATAACCGGGTTCATAACTACTGCTCCAGCTGGGCTTGCTGGGCAGCCACCAGGGCTTCGGCATTGGCCAGGGCGTCGGGGTGCATCCATTCTGGTTCGCCGCCCGTTAGGTTGTCGGGCAGGTCAAATTCATCGCGCAGCGCGCTTATGTGGTTTTCCAGCACCTGCAGCAAGCCAGCCATGTACTGGCGCTGGTCGGTACCATGTTCTTTACCCGCCTGGGCCAGCACTTCAAACGCGGGCTGCAATTTCAGCTTAAACAGGCTTTGTGCCTCGCTGAATATGCCACCAGCCTCAGCATGCAACTGCTGCATTGCGGCGTCTGGCGTTTGGGTTTGAATACGGCGGCGGGTTTTTTCCAGCTCCAGGCGGGTGTCGTCCAGTTCTTTGCTCTTTCTTGCCAGCAGTTCGCCCTGGGCGTCGTGGTCGGCTTTGGCTTCTTCCAGGCTGTTTATCAGCTCGGCTTTTTCAAAGGTGTGTTTGCTAATAATTTCTTCGGCCAGGTCAATAAATACCTCTTTATCACCGCTTTTGGCCGCTTCAATTAAGGCGTCTTTCTGGTCTGCAGGCAGCTTGCGGTACTGGCGCATTTCGCGGTAACCAATGCCCATACGGCTCATACTTTCCAGCGCTTCCTCGCCAAAGGATCTTAAGTTGGCTATGTCCTGGTTAGCTTTTTCATCGGATACACCCAGCAAGGTGCAGAACTCGATCCAAGTGCCTTTCAGATCCAAACCGTTTGGAGTTTTCTGGCCTGCAATTGCCTTGTAAAGCTTGTTTTCCTTGACGAAGGCCAGTTTAGAAGCCCAAACCGTTTGGGAAAATTTACCAAACGCATCGGCCATTTGAGCCTGGCCAAGTAGCTGGTTTACCAGGGCGTGGTCTTCGGTAACTACGCTGCTTAAAGCAGCTGCGGTGTTCTGAGTGTTGCTGGCAAGTTCCGCCAGGCGTTTATTGGCTAAATGCTCTTCGACCGCAGCACCAAAGGCATCGTCATCCTCCAGTGCGGGTGCAGTGTGCAACGTTTCCATGTCCAGGGCTGCGGCTTCTAAATCGTCCATTTGTGCTGTTGTTGCGGTGTTTTTCTTAGCTGGCATGTGTGTTCCCCTTAAAGGCTACCGGCGGCTACGCGCTGGTTTAGTTCGTTAATGCGGTTGGTGGCGCGGCTTATTTCAGTGGCATGCGCCTGGGCTATTTGTAGCGTGGCAACGCTTAGCGCATAGCGGCCACTTTCTAACTGCATGGCTAAGCCTTCGGCCATTAGCGTGTTTAAGCAGCGGTTTACCGTGGCCGGGCTTTCGTTAAGTGCTTTGGCTAAATCACCATTGCCAAGGCCGGTAAGGCTGTGGCCTTTTAGGGCCTTTAACACGCGCAGCACCTTCTGGCCGCTGCCACTAATGCGGGTTTGGTCGGTCATACAAATAGCTCCAGTTCTGGCTGCTGCAGCTTGCTGGCCTCGGCGCGGTGGTAAGCCAGGTTCTCTATCAGCAGCGTTAAGTGGTCTACGGCTTCTTGCTGGCTGCATTCGCCGCTGTGCAGGGCCAGTAATTTGCCCATTACCGAGCTACAAAACATATTCAGTTGCACCAGCTCTTTATGCTCAGCCTTGCGGCCACGTGGCATAGGTACCAGCATCATGTTTAACGAGTGCGCCATGTACTGAATGGGGTAAACCCGGTGGCAGGTTTCCATAAATGGGATCAGCAAATTAGCGGGCATGGTGGCGCCGCCCAGGTACTTGTACAGGCTGTCTGTACTGCAGCCCATGCGGTCGGCAATGCGCGGCACGCTTAGCTGTTTGGTGGCGCAGGCAAAGTCTTTAGTTAGCTGCAGGCTTTCGGTAAGGCTGCGCGGTATAACCTGGTTCCAATTCTTACGGCTCATTGGAAACACCCCACCTTAACGTCGCTCCAAAAATACACATTGTTTGGAACGCCGAACGGCGTCAGGCTTGCCACATCTGAAATTTGCTCAACCGAGGCGAGAACAATATGCACCCCAATACGCACGCTAATGAACTGACGATACAAAAACAATTGCGAGTCTGGCTGGGTTTGCCAGAAGCCACTGCCGGCTACGGTGCCAGCCAAAAAGTAAACATTGCTAAGGTACGCTTTTTGCTGCAAAGCCTGGTGGCATTGCCCGTGGCACAGCGCAGTGCAACGGTGGGTATTTTGCTTATCAGCGGCGACAACGTGCTGTTGCAGCTGCTGCAGTGGTTTAATTGGTGTTGTTTGCATAAAGCCGCTCCTGGCCAAAAAACAATGAACGAGTTAGTAACGAACTGGTTGCTAGCGCCCTATGACGCCAGCAGGTGCATTAACTCGGCTTGTTTAGCGGCGCGGGCATTGCCTTTAGGCAGGCGGCCTTTGCGGTAGCTTTCTACATCGGGGAATACCTCAGTAACTGGCTTATCCAGCACTTTGGCAATGGCAGTGGCAACGTCTTTAGACGTGGTGCGGCGGTAACAAACACCGCTAACTACGTTGGCGCCTTTGCCTAGGGCTTCGCCAATCATGGCGAAACTAAAGCCTTTGGCGTAAAGCGCTTGTTTAATGGCTGTGGCTTCCATAATATACCTCTTGGTTAGGTAGGGTTAAGCAGCGGTGCAACGCTGCTTTAGTGTTAGTGCAAGCACAATATAGGACTTATATGTCCTTTGGTCAATACTTATATGGACACAAATGTCTATTCTCGATTGAGAGAAGAGCGCGTTCGGCTGAATTTAAGTCAGGCTGATGTAGCTAGTGCCGTTGATATGTCAGTCAAACAAGTTGGCCGATGGGAAACCTCTATTGCAATTCCATCTGACAAACTTGAGGTTTTATCGCGGATAGGTTTTAACGTTAACTATGTTGTTACTGGTGAGCGCGAGCCAACACCGGCCCAATATTATTCAGAAAGTGAAGCTGAAAATGCGTTTCAGGCTCTGCTAAGGGATGCAGATAAGATCAAGGCAGTTAATATCTACGATAAAGACACATACAACATGCTTGTAATGATGTTTATGCGCCAACTGCGCCAGAGCGCTGGGCGTGTAGTAGAGCGTGAGACTAGCGTTGATAACGCTATTAAAAAGGCTTAATGCCTCAGCTGATAAAGGTTCACAATATTTGAGTGGGTGGCAGTTGCTGTTGGCTTTGTTGCCGTCATTAATTTTTCAACTTCCTGAAACCAATCACGCTGTGCGTCAAGTTTCTCAAAACCTTCTGGCATTTGCTCAATGGTTTGTTTCCACTGCGCAAGGTATTGCGCCCGCGCCAGTATATTGTCGTGTTGTTCTGCATTAGCCGGATACTGCAAGTGGATGGTTTTCAGTGCACTGTAAAAAATCAGGGCAATTAATACCGTCATTCCTAAGCTGATCATGCTCTTTTCGTCCTTATTATTGCTTTTAGTTTCTGTGTTAAAGCCGTAAATACGGGGGCTAACAATATGATCACTGCGCCAATATTAATGGCATTCACACCATAGCGGTAAAGCATTGCTAATGCGTTGGTTTGCAGTACCAGGTAATCAAAGTACCGCAAGAACTGCAACAGGCCCAGAGCGCAGAACGCATACACAATGCTTTTAGATACAAAACCAATGCTGCAGTGTGTCTTCTTGTGTAGTAGGTTAATGGCATAGATACTGATCAAAGCAAAGCTTGCCCAAGTTGGATACCACAGCTGTCTAACTAACTCTTTGTGATATGACGACAATGCAACTAAGCCTGGTTCAACAACCTGCATAATGAGATTTGAAACTATCAAAACCGCAACACCGAAACAATAAGATCGGTCTGCCAGGCCCAGCTTGAACACTACAACAAATGCTAAAATGTAGGCCAGCCACGTATAATTCCCGACCTGCAACAAAAAGTATGAATATTCCATTGGGTTTTAAATCACTCGCTCTTTGGCGGATCATTTCCGTTGCCACTGCCCATAGGTTGCACTGGGGCGCTATCTTCCGCCTCCAGCAATGCCTGGGCTTCAGCTGAAATTGTTACAGTATCGGTGGTGCTGACGTTCTTTGATGTAGGCGGGTCATTGCCATTGCCACTGCCTAAAGGGGTGCTACCACCAGTTTGTGGTGTTTGATTTGCAATACCAGGTTGGTATTGTGTGCCGCTCAAAGTTTCTATGCTCATTTAATGTACTCCGGTGCCCAATTGCACAGCAAAACTTTACCACAACATACACAAAAGCCTGATAGTGCCAACTAATGGCAATTTGATTTTTCCTGACAAAAAGATGATATTTCAGTGTTTTCGCTTAATTATTGTTCAGGCAGTGTTTTTTTTATTGAAGTCAGCTGGTTGCATGGGTAAAAAGTAAGCGGGTTTATTAATAAGGAAATTTATATGAAAGTTAATAGTATTTTTTGCGCAGCTCTTTTATTTACTCTGATGGGATGCGGTGTTAGCACTGTCCGTTACGTACCAGTTGAAGTTGCTCAAGTTATCAACGTGCCGGGCAAAAACCAACAAGAGATATATGACAAAGCTAGGCAATGGTTCTCTCACTATTTTGTGTCAGGCAAGTCAGTTATTGACTATGAGGACGTTAACACTGGGGTCATCATCGGCAATGGCAAAGCTGATATAGGTTCAGATTTTATGGGTGTAATAGCGTACGGTATTGATTACACCATCCGTGTTGAGACGAAGGACGGGCGCTTTAGAGTATTAACTAACATTATTAAGCACACCAATAGTGATTCCACATATGGTACATACGATGTTGCCACTCCAAGCGGAGACAGAAAAAATAAAGCTAAAGAGCATGTGGATAAGATTGCCGCAAATATTGAAGCCTATGTAAATAGCAACGCGCACGGTGCTTCATCTGATTGGTAACACCGTATTGAAAGTTTAGCCCCCGTTCAAATTACATTCCGTAACCCACATGGCACCTTAGCAGTTGATCTCACTGCTAAGGAACCGCCATGTCACTACTACGCACCTTTGCTTTACCCCGTTTAACCCTATGGGCCATTGTGGCCGTAATACTGTTATTTGCCATTAGCGTGGTAAGCCCACAGCAGTTGCCAGTTGTGCTGTACAAGCTGGCCCTGGTAACGCTGGCCTGTGTGCTGGGTTACTGGCTTGACCGCACGCTGTTTCCGTATGACCGCCCGCATACTTACCAGGAATATGGTGAAGACCTGATCCCCCGCGGTTTAGCCATGCTGCGCCGTGCATTGATAGTAATGGCCTGTGTGCTTGGCTTAACATTGGGGCTATAGCTATGCGCAGAATACTTGTACTTGGTTGTATCGGCGTTTTAGCCCTGGGGTTGTTACAAAGCGCTACCGCCGGTGATTTTGAACTGGTTGCCCGTGACAATGACGAATACCCGGCTAGTGCGCTCATACCGCGCGAAGCCAAAATACATCAACGCACGCTGATCCGCAGTGCCCGCGCACATTGGGGTTTAGATGCGCCGGTGGCCACGTTCGCCGCACAAATTCACCAGGAAAGCCGCTGGCATGTCGGAGCCAGGTCGCCCGTTGGGGCCGAGGGCTTGGCGCAATTTATGCCTGCCACCAGCGAATGGTTTGCCCGCATTAACCCGCAGGACTTAACCACAGCCCAGCCCTTTAACCCCGCCTGGTCAATGCGTGCCCTGGTGCTTTATAACGCCTGGAACCACAAACGCATTGTTGCGCGTGATAACTGCAACCGCTGGTCGTTCACCTTAAGCGCCTATAACGGCGGCTTAGGCTGGGTACAGCGTGACCAGGCACTGGCGTCAGCTTCGGGGGCTGATGGGCTGGTGTACAACGCTGTTGCGCCCTTTAACGCCGGGCGCAGCGCGGCCAGCATTTCAGAAAACAGACACTACGTAACCACCATTATTAACCAGTGGCAGCCGCTGTATGTGCAGGCTGGCTGGGGCCACGGGGTGTGTTATGAATTTTAAGAAACATCTGCTAGCTGCTTTGGCCATTATCGCTGCTGTGTTAGCGGTGGTGGCCATCGCTCAGCTTGGCCTTAGTGCCATTAAGCAAACCAGCTATGACGCTGGCTACAGCGCCGCAGAGGCAAAGCACGCAACAGCTGTAAGCACCGCCCTGGCAGAGCAACAACGCACGCTGCAGGCCGAGTTTAAACGCCAGCTAACTAACGCCAATAACGCCGTTAACGCGCTGCGGGCAGCCAACCGCGACATAGCGCAGCGCGAGCAGCTACTGCTCCAGGAGATAGATTATGTTACTACCCATTACCGGCCAAGCCCTGCTGCAGAGCTTGAGCCTTTGCCTGCTTGTATTTTTACTCATGGCTTTGTCAGCGTGTACAACGGTGCCATCAGCCCCGGTGGTGCAACTGCAGCCGCCATGCCCGCCGCTGATACTGCCACCAGAGCTGACACAACGGCCAGCGCCGCCACAGCTACTGACGCCTTGCAACCCAGCGGCATCGAACAACGCGACATCTTGCACCACATCGCCGGCTACGGCAGCCGGTGCCAATCCATTGAAGCCCAGTTAAACCAACTGCTGGACTACTTAGAAAGCATTAACAAGGGGGCTGCCACGTGACAGTTCAGGTAGATTTTTGGCAGTTGGTACTGCTGCTTATTTCGTTTTTTGGCGCCTGTGCCTGGGCATTCAAACTGTTACTCGGGCAAACGCAGCGCCATTTAGATGACCGGTTTAGTAATGTCAGCCTGCGCCTTGATGGTATTGAGGTGGCCAACAAAGAAGAAGCCGCCCAGTGGGCACGCGTAGAGCGTGAACTGATGGATTTAAAGGCCGAGCTGCCGCTTAACTATGTGCGACGTGAAGACTATATTCGCGGGCAATCTATTATCGAGGCCAAGCTGGACGGGCTGGCTATAAAAATTGAAAACACCCAGTTGCGTAGCCTGTTACCAGGCGGAGGAAAGTAATATGTCGCAAATTGATACCGCTAAAATTCGCCGTGAAAGCCTGCGTTGGCTGGTGTTGTTAACCCTGAATAATGCTAGGCCAATTGGGGCTTATGAAGGGCCAATATTGTCAGTGGCACAGTCCGAATACCCGGACGCGACAGCGCTGGAAATACGCCGGGAACTGGATTACCTGGAAGACCGAAAGCTAATCATCTTGCGTAAAGAGCCGTCAGGCCGCTGGTTTGCTGACCTTACCCGCTATGGTACCGACATTGCTGAGTACACCATTGACTGTGCACCAGGCATTGCCCGCCCAGCTAAGTATTGGTGATCGCCATGGCACGTAAATCGTCATTAGACACGTTGCCGGATGTTGTTAAAGCCTATATCCAGGGCAAATTGGCTGAGAACAAGTTAACGCTTGACGAGCTGATAGCTAACCTGCAACAGCAGTTCCCGGAGGAAGCCGCAGCCGGCGAACTACCCAGCCGCAGTGCTGTTGGCCGCTACGGCCAAAAGCTGGAACGGCGCCTGGCGGCAATTCGGGCCAGTACTGAAGCGGCCAAGATTATCCGCGACCAGGCAGGCGATAAAGAAGACGCCCGTTCGGAAGCACTTACCGCCATGATCCAGTCTGAGTTGTTTGAATCCATTATGAACCTGCAGGACGTCAGCAACGAAGATATGACACCGGCCGAGCGCGTTGGCCTGCTAGCCGACGCTGCTAAGAATATTGCCACGCTAACCCGCAGTAGCGTAACGCTGAAAAAGTACCAGGTTGAGGCGGAAGAACGTGGGCGCAAGTTGCTGCTGGAAGAGCAGAAAGCCCGGTTATCTGCCATGGAAACCAAGGGTGGCGTTACCGATGAAACCCGTGCGGCCATTCGGGAAGCATTAGGGATTGCCTCATGACAAAACGCAGGGGCAACGCTAAATGTATTCCTGCGAACCCGGCTGGGATATTTTTGCCGTTTCAGTCCAAATGGATAACGGATAACAGCCGGCTAAAGCTGATGGAAAAGTCACGCCAGATTGGTTTGTCCTGGTCAACGGCCTATGCAGCAAACGAACGCACAGCAGCTGCAGGTGCAAAGCATGATCAATGGGTAAGCAGCCGCGACGACTTGCAGGCGCGCTTATTTGTTGAAGACTGCAAAATGTGGGCAGGCATTATGAACCTGGCCGCGAAAGACTTGGGCGAGCTGGTTATCGATCCTAAAGACCGCATATCAGCTTATGTACTGCAGTTCGCCAGTGGCAAGCGCATTCACTCAATGAGTTCTAACCCGGATGCACAAGCCGGTAAACGCGGTGGCCGTATTCTGGACGAATTTGCCTTGCATCCAGACCCACGCAAACTATGGTCTATTGCTTATCCTGGTATTACCTGGGGCGGCAACATGGAAGTTATTTCAACTCACCGCGGCAGCCATAACTTTTTTAACCAGCTGGTACGCGAAGTGCGCGAGCATGGTAACCCTAAAGGCATCAGCCTGCACCGGGTTACGCTGCAAGATGCGCTAGACCAGGGCTTTTTGTTCAAGCTGCAGCAAATGCTGCCAGCTGACGACGAACGCCAGGCAATGGACGAAGCAGCGTATTTTGATTTTGTCCGCTCTGGCTGTGCCGATGAAGAGTCTTTTCAGCAGGAATACATGTGCAACCCTGCTGACGATGATGTGGCCTTTTTGGAATATGACCTTATTGCATCAAGCGAATACCCGTCAACCGCCAACTGGACAGCGTTGGAGGGCGGCAGGCTGTATGCCGGTGTAGATATTGGCCGCAAGAAAGATTTAACCGTGCTGTGGATTGTAGAGCAGCTGGGCGATGTGTTTTACACCCGGCATATAGAGCGCATGCAAAACATGCGTAAGAGTGACCAGGAAGCCATTATGTGGCCCTGGCTGCAGCGCTGCGACCGTATTTGTATTGATACCACCGGTTTGGGTATTGGCTGGGCAGATGATGCCCAGGACTACTTTGGCCTCAACCGGGTTGAGGCCGTTACCTTTACGCCGAAAGCTAAGGAAGCTCTGGCTTACCCAATACGTGGCGCGATGGAAGATCGCAAACTACGTATTCCGCACGACCCCAAAATACGCGCTGACTTGCGCCAGGTAACCAAACAAGTAACCGCGGCCGGCAATATCCGCTTTGCGGCAGAACGCACAGTGGATGGCCACGCCGATCACTTTTGGGCATTGGGCCTGGCGATACATGCCGCCAGCCAACCCAGCGCGCCTATTGATTTTCAGTCTACCGGACGGCGGCAGTCACTTATTCAGCTGGGCGAAACTAAAACACATATTCGCGAGGACAGTGGCTTTGGCATTGTCTCTGGCAGTAACGATTACAGAGGGTTCGACTAATGGCCGAAAACACCAAACCGATATTTGATGAAATTGCTACGACGGCTGATGGTAAGGACATTACACGGGGTTATGTTGACCCGCTTGAGATTGCCCAACCTGCCGACAGCGTGCTGCAATCACGTGGTAGCGGTGACTATAAGATTTACAGCGAAGTGCTGCGCGATGATCAGGTTATTTCATGTTTTGGCCAGCGACGCCTAGCGGTACTGAGTAAAGACTGGAACATTGAGGCTGGCGGTAAAAGCCGAGCTGACAAGTCGGCTGCAGCATACCTAAAAGAACAGCTGGAGAATGTACGCTGGGACAATGCCACTGGCATGATGCTGTATGGCATTCATTATGGTTTTGCTGTGGCTGAGGGCATGTATGCCCGCGACGGCAGCACTATCGCACTGGATGATATTAAAGTACGTGATCGCCGCCGCTTCGGCTTTGATAGTACCGGACGCTTACGCATGAAAACCCAGGCTAACCCGAAGGGTGAGCTAATGCCTGATCGTAAGTTCTGGGCGTACAGCACTGGCTCTGATCATGACGATAATCCCTATGGTGTTGGTCTGGCCCACTGGCTTTACTGGCCGACGTTCTTTAAACGCAATGGTTTAAAATACTGGCTGTTGTTTTTAGAGAAGTTTGGCCAGCCAACGGCGAAAGGTGAATACGGCCCTAGTGCAAAAAAGGAAGAAATAAACCGGCTACTACAAGCTTTAGCGGCAATATCTACCGATACCGGTATTGCTGTGCCTGAAGGCATGAAAATTGAGCTACTTGAGGCCGCCCGTAGTGGTACCGCTGATTATGTTGCCCTGTACGACAGAATGGATGCGGCCATTGCTAAGGTGATATTGGGGCAAACCGCCAGCACTCAGGGTACACCTGGTAAACTTGGAAACGATGAACTGCAAGGCGATGTGCGAACAGACCTTATAGCAGCTGATGCCGACCTAATTTGTGAAAGCTTTAACCGTGGCTTAGGCCGTTGGCTGACTGAATGGAACTTTCCCAATGCTGTGCCGCCCAGGGTTTACCGTAACGTCCAGCCAGATGAAGACAGCGCTAAACGCGCCCAGCGTGACAAAAACATTTTTGATATGGGCTTTAAGCCGACATTGCAGTATGTGCAGGAAAACTACGGTGATGGTTGGGAAGAACAGCAACGATCAGATGAAACGCCGCCGGCAGCAGATAAACCAGCTGACACATCATTGCCAACAGCTGCTGCGCCTGGCGTAGAGTCTGTACAACAGACCGCCTTAAATGGTGCACAGATTAAATCGCTTAGCGATGTTATTGCCCAGGTGCAGACAGGCGAACTTGACCGCAACCGGGCCAAGGCGCTGATTGAAGCCGGATTCCCAGCGATACAACCAGAGCAGATAGAACGACTGCTAGGTGGCAATGCCAGTTTTGCTGAGTTCGCGGCCATGGTGGCGCCAGTTGATGCCCCGGTACCACAGCAGATGTTAGAGCAAACCCGCACAACATTGGCGCCGGCCACTAACGGCTGGATAAACCAGATACGTGAACTGGCCAACAGTGCCAGCGACATGGAAGACCTGCGCGACAAGCTGTTAACTGCGTACCCGGATATGTCTCTGGAGCAATACGCTGATGCGCTGGCCAATGCGACAGTTGCCGCTAACCTGGCCGGCCGTGATGACGTTAAGCCAGGTGCTAACTGATGGCCAGCGTCAGTTATGGCTCTTTGCCATTCGCCGAGCAAATAGCGTTCTTTCGCAAAAAGCTGAACATACCCACTACCAGTTGGACAGATATTTACAGCCGAGAGCACGACTATGCGTTTGTTGTCGCCGGCGCGAACCGGGATGACTTGCTGGCAGATTTTAGAACTGCAGTTGATAAAGCCATAGCCGATGGCACTACGCTGGAGCAGTTTCGCAAAGACTTTGACAGCATTGTGGCCAAGTACGGCTGGGACTATAACGGCGGCCGCGAATGGCGTAGCCGGGTAATTTATGAAACCAACCTGTTTAGCAGCTATAACGCCGGCCGTTATGAGCAGCTGCAGGCACAAACAGCCGCGCTGCCTTACTGGCGGTACCGGCACAGTGACGCGGTAGAAGAGCCGCGCGAAGAGCATGTTAAGTGGAACAATCTGGTATTGCGTGCTGATGATCCGTGGTGGCGTACTCATTACCCGCCAAATGGCTGGGGCTGCCAGTGCTATGTTGAGGGCTTAACCGAGGATGATCTGCGCGCCCTGGGTAAAACCGGCCCGGACAAAGCCCCTGCGTTAGACATGCAAACCCAGCTTATTGGTAAGCGCAGCCCTGGCGGCCCGTTTGAAGTACAGGTACCTGCCGGCATAGACCCCAGTTTTGAGCATGCGCCAGGGCAAAGCCGGCTGCAAAGCGCCATACCACCAGAGCGGCCTGCACTGATTGACGGCTCGACCGGCAGTTATGGACTACCGAACCGCCCAGCATTGGACGAGCTACCACCAGCCAGGGCACTGACCAAAGAGATGATCTTACCCACTAACCAGCCAGCGGGTTACTACGCCACTGAGTTTTTACAGGTATTTGGCGCTACATTGGCACAACCTGCAGTGTTTAAAGATGTGACCGGCGCCGCCCTGGTAATGGGCAGTAACCTGTTTACCGACGCCAAAGGCCGGCTGAAAGACAACAAGCGTGACCGTGGCCAGTATATGCGGGTGTTAGCCCAGGGCGTGCTGGAGCCCGATGAAATATGGGTGCGAATGGAATACCTGCACGGGCTGAACAAAAACGTTGTACGCCGCCGCTACATCGCACGCTTTCAGTTGCCGGGACAGGACGTACTGGGTATCGCTGTGTGGGAGCAAGGCAAAGACGGTTGGGATGGCGTAACGGTTTATGATGATAACCGTGATGTTAACTTGTTTCGCATAGGCACCCGGATATACAAACGCGGGCAATAAAAACCCCCGGCGCCGCCACACCGGGGTTACTGCGGGTATAGGATTGGAGGCCCTAGCAGAGGCGGCTCACCCGATCAGTTAGGGTTTAATTATAGGATTTTAAATGGCAGGCGTAAAGGCAGTAATAACATCAGACATTGGCCCCAAGCTGGCCGGGCTTATTCAGACTATTGAACACCCGGCACCGCTGTTTGCGCAAATAAACGAATACCTGTTGCAGGCGCATCGTACCCGGTTTAAGCAGCAAATATCGCCCGATGGTAAAGCCTGGCAGGCATTGTCGCCACGTTATGCCAGGCGCAAGCGGCGCAATGCAGATAAGATCTTAACCCTGCGTGGCCACCTGCAGGGCACCTTAAGCGGCCAATATGATGATAAGGGCCTGGAGTTTGGTACCAACCGTGTTTATGGCGCTATCCATCACTATGGCGGTATTATCAAGCGCGAAGCCGGCCAGCGCGATTTGCACTTTCGCCAGGGCAAAGATGGCAGTGTAGGCAACCGCTTTGTGAAAAAGAAAAACAGCAACTTTGTGCAGACGGTAAATGTAGGCCCATATTCAATACGCATACCAGCCCGCCCCTGGTTGGGTACCAGTAAGGCTGATGAAGCGACGATACTGCAAAAAACACAGCGCTACCTGCAAAATGCTGCAGCCGCCCGAAACGCGCTGTAAGCGATTTTAAGCCCTTGTGTGCTGTCACGGTGTGACAGCCCCCCCTAAACCCTGCTTGTAAACGTTTATAAATGCCTTTAAGCGGTATTTAAAAGTTTAGCCCCCGTTCAAAAGACACTTAAACCAGAAAATCTTACGCTGACCTCTGAAACCTGAATTGCATTAGGAACCAGAGGCCACCATGGCAAAACTGCTAGAAATTTTTAAAGCCGGCATGCGCACAGACAGCCAAGGCCGCGAATGGGATGGCGATAGCATTATTAACGAAGTGGTTAGTGAGTACGATCCCGCCGTGTTTGCTGCGCCACTGGTTATTGGCCACCCTGAAATGGATGCGCCGGCTTACGGCCTGGTAAAAAGCCTTAGCCTGGACAAAACCATTTTACAAGCCGAGCCGATGGACGTAGAGCCGCAGTTTGCTGAAATGGTCAACAAAAAGCGCTTCCCCAAAATATCCTCCAGCTTCTTTACTCCCGACAATCCGGCCAACCCTAAGCCTGGCAAATGGTACTTGCGCCATGTTGGCTTTTTGGGTGCTGCCGCGCCGGCTGTGCCAGGGCTAAAGATGGCGCAGTTTGCTGCAGATGATGACGTTGTGACCATTGAGTTTGCCGCCAGCGACTTAGAAGTACTGTGGTCTGTTAGTCGGATGGCCCGCGGCATGCGCGACTGGATGCTGGAAAAGTTCGGCGCCGAAGAAGCCGACCGGGCATTGCCTGATTACGTGGTGCAGGGTTTGGAAAACCAGCGTGAACGTGAATTTATTTCTGAAGAACCATCACCGGGGTTTGCTGCCCCACAAAACCAACCGACGGAGGAGCCCACAGTGGACCCTAATAAAGATAAAAAGCAGGAGCAGCAGACTGCAGATTTTGCTGCCCGTGAAGCCAAGCTGGCCGCGCGTGAAAAAGCCCTGGCGGATGCCGAGGCGAAAGTTAAACGCGGCGAAATAGCCAGCTTTGCCGCTGGACTGGTAACAGCCGGTAAGTTGTTACCGCGCGAAGAAGACGGCGCAGTGGCGTTTATGGCCAGCCTGACAGACAGCGACACCGTATCGTTTGCTGCTGCCGATGGCGAAGAAAAGCAACAACCACAAGCGGCCTGGTTTCGGGAGTTTTTAACCGGCTTACCGGCCCGCGTCAGCTTTGCTGAACACGGTGCCGATGATGGTTCAACAGACTTTTCTGAAGACCCCCAAGCGATGGCAAAAGCGGCTGCCAACTATCAGTCAGAAATGGCAAATAAAGGCATAACAGTGAGCGCAACTGACGCTGTTAAGCACGTTAACGGAGCTAAGAAAAAATGAATATTCCAGGCTTAACAACCCCTCGTCGCGCTCAGTCAGCTGTTGCTAAACGGCGCATCGTTAAAACAGGTAGCGCTGATGGCACTGCAGTTCAGGCGACTGGTGCTACTGCAGCGATACTGGGTGTCAGCACCGACATTGATGCTGCTGCAGGTGCCGTAATGGACGTTGTACGCAATGGGCTTACACCTGTTGAGTATGGCGGAACTGTACCGGATGGTGCATTGCTAACTGCAGATGCGCAGGGCCGTGCGGTTGCCGTGAGCTTCCCCGTTGGTGCCAACACCTACACCATTGGCTATGCCGAAGTTGGTGGCGTTGTCGGTGACATTGGTTCTGTAAACGTAGTGCCTGGTTTTATCCCGGCGTAATACCAACCTTGCCGCCAGGCATTTTAGGAGCAACACAATATGAGTTCAGCACCATTTCCAACTAACCCGGTAAACACGGCCATTGCTATTGCTTACCGCAATACGCGCTTAATTGCCGATGAAGTACTGCCGCGAGTGCCTGTAGATGGCACAGAGTTTAAGTACATGCTGCACAACCTGGCAGACGGTTTTACCGTGCCAGACACCAAGGTAAGCCGCAAAGGCCGGGTTAACCAGGTAGAGTTTAGCGCTACAGAAGAAACCGCCAGCACCGAAGATCATGGTCTGGATGCGCCGGTACCGCAAAGCGATATCGATAAAGCCAAAAATACTCCTGGCTACGACCCACTGGCCAAGGCAACCGAGCAGACTACTAACCTGATCATGCTTGACCGTGAAGTACGTACCAGCCAACTGGTATTTAATGCAGCAAGCTACGGAGCAAACAACAAGCTGACATTAAGTGGCACCAGCCAGTGGAGCCATGCCGATAGCAGCCCGTTACCGGTAATTACTGATGCACTGGACGACTGCATAATGCGGCCAAACATTGGTGTATGGGGCCGACGCACGTCGACCATGCTGCGCCGCCACCCAAAAATTGTAAAAGCCTATAACGGCACTTTGGGGGATGACGGCATGGTACCGCTGCAGTTTTTGGCAGATTTGCTTGAACTGGAAGCGATCTTTGTTGGTGAAGCCAAGTTAAACATTGCCCGCCCAGGGCAAGCAGCCAGCCTGGCACGGGTATGGGGCGGCCATGCTGCCTTTATCTATCGTGACCGCTTAGCTGATGCTAAGAGCGGTACTACCTTTGGCTTTACCGGTGAGTATGGTTCGCGAACATCCCGCAACGATTTTGACCGTAACATCGGCTTAAATGGCGGCCAAATGGTGCGCGTTGGTGAGCAGGTAAAAGAGCTTATCACTGCGCCGGACCTTGGCTTTTTCTTTGAGAACGCTGTAGCCGGCTAATACCTGGTAAAAGCACCTTTATAACAATGTCGGCGGCGCTACAACGCCGCCTGCAGGAGAGTGAAATGAAAAAAACTCAATATGTCGTGTTACTTGGCATGCAATTACTGCACAACAACGCGCGCTTAAAAGCAGGTGATCCGGTAGAGCTTACTGATGAAGAAGCGGAGCCACTGTTAGGTACAGTTGTTGCGCTACCAGAAGATGCCAAAGCAAAACTGGAGCAAGTAGTAACTGAACGCACTGCTGAAGTTGAAGAGTTACTGCAGCGGCAGCAACTGCAGCAACAGCAGTTAGACGAGCTGACACAGGCAAAAACTCAGCTGCTTGAAAAGAACAGCGCTTTGCAAGCGGATGTTCAGAGTAAGGCCAAGGCCATTGCCGAGCTGGAAGAAGCCCGCCAGCAAGCAGAGGCGGCGGCTAAGGCTGCTGCTGAAGCGCAGATTGCAGCAGAGGCTGAAGCTACCCGGCTGACCGCCGAGCTGCAAGCCGCTACTGCCAAAGCACCTGCTAAAGCAGACAGCAAACCTAAGTAAGGAGCTAATCATGGCCGAGCAGTTTACACAGCCAAAAATAACCGGGTATCGCCAGTTAAATGACGAAGAAGCCCAGTTAATGAATCTGGTTAAAGCGAAAGGCCAGGAGTTAGGCGCCTTGCTTAATAAAGTTGAAACCTACCTGGCTGCGCAGCGCCTTGATGCTGAGCGCGTAAGTGCCGGCCCGGAAGGTGCGGATAGTGATGCTGGTAAAGCTGAGTTAGCCCGCATCGATGCGGCGCAGCCTGGCCGCTGGTTGAACATTGGCCGCACTGATTTACAAACCGGTGTAATGGCTGTTGTTCGTGCCATTGCCCAACCTGGTGGGTTTTAACTATGTACATCAGTTTAGTGCAATTAGCCGCGCGCCCTGGTGTGCAGGAGCTGGCACAGGTGGCTACCCCGGCACAGTCGCGGGTAGTGAATGTTGAGCTAATGGCAGCATCGCTACTGGGGACTGACCGCAGTGCCTGGACAGCTGAGGAAATTGCCGTTGCTGATGCTGCCTTGGCACGCATTAACGACGCCATTGCAGATGCCGTAGCCATGATAGACGGCTTTTTGGGCCGCCGCGGTTACCTGCCGCTTAACCCGGTACCAAACATTGTTACCACCTGGTGCCGGGCCATTACCCGGTACTTTTTGCACCAGGACAGATTAAAGGCCGACGACAACGACACCATTACCCGCGACTACAAAGATGCGCAGCGGCTGCTGCAGTTAACGGCTGATGGCAAGTTTAGCCTGGGTGGTAATGATGAAGTGGTTACCACTGGTGCCGGCATGCCGGAATTTACCCAGGGCAGCACTACGTTTCGTGACGCGCTGAAGGATTATTGATGTTAGACACCGCACTGATTGAACAGCGCATACGTGACCAGGTACAGCTGCTGCAGTCCGTAGAGGGCGCAGCGGATTATGCCGCGGTGAAATCGCTGGGCTCTTTTAGAACGCCAAGCGCTTATGTGGTGCTGGTAGAAGAGCAAGGTAACCGGGATAAAACATCCCGCATGGTGCAGCAGATATCGGCTGTGTTCGGCGTCATTATCGCAGTGCGCAACTACCGCCAGGGCACAGGCGAAGATCAACTGGATGATGCCAGGAACATGGTTAAAGCAGTACGTACTGCGCTGGTTGGCTGGGGGCCTGCGTCCCGCGAGTTCCATGCCTGCGCCTGGCTGCAGGGTGATGTACTGGATTATGACGACAGCACGCTGCTTTGGTGTGATGTGTTTGAAACAACTTACTTTGTAAACGGAGCATGAAGATGACAAAGAAGCCTGAACCGGCCGCGGCGGATACCAATGCAGCCACTGATACCCCCGCGACAACTGAGCCGAAAAAAACGGCAACGGTTGTTAAAACCGATAACAGCAAAAATGGCTATCTGGCAGCACGCCGGGCAGCACGCGCTAAAGCGATGAAAGGAGCCAAGTAATGGGCGAGCGTATTTATGAGCAGGACACCTGTGTCCTTGGTGCGGTTGAAACCGTTTATGGTACCGACATTGCGCCTACGGCTGCAGCCAATGCCATGATGGTTTCAGTTGACTTGTCACTGCATGACGGTGATCAGGAGGACCTGGAATACGATGCCGGCCGCGGCGGTAGCAAAGGCGCAGTGCAACGTAATAAGCGCATTACCGGCAGTTTGACCGGTTATGTAGCAGGTAGTGGCGCGGTAGATACGCCGCCAGCCATTGCCCCGTTACTGCAAATGTGTGGCCTGGTGCCAACCATTACAGCCACTGAAAAAGTAGTGTACAGCCCGGTGTCAACCGACCACGACAGCTGCACTCTGCATATATTCCGCGGCAAAATTAAGCATGTGGCACTGGGTGTGCGCGCGAACCTGGAAATATCGCTGGGCCCGGACGCGCTGCCTAAGTTTACCTTTAACAACTTAATCGGATTGTTTGTAGATCCAACCCAGGTTGCAGCATTTCAGAATGCCGACTTCAGCCAGTTTGGGAACCCGCTGGTTACTGATCCGGTGTCTATCACCAAGATGAATTTGTTTGGCCAGGCCGTAAAAATGGCTTCTATGACATTTCGCCTGGGAAACACTGTTACTTACCGCGCGGTAACTAACGACGAGTCGGCGCAGATCACAGGGCGTAAACCGCAAGTGGAACTTACCTTTGAAGAGCCGTTAATTAACGACTTTAACTGGTGGGACAAGGTAAGCACTTACGGTGCCCTGGAATATCAGATCGGCGATGATGTAGCGGATATTGGCAAGATATTCGGCCTGGATATTCCTAACCTGCAGCTGCGCACACTCACCCCAACGATAATTGATGGTATTAGCCATTTGACTGCGGTGTGTGATGTGGTGCCTACCGCGCGGGATAACGACTTTACGATTACCTACCGCTGACACTGATAGCCAGGAGGTGGGCCTAGGAGCAGCCACCCTTTAAAGAGTGCGTCATAGCTTACTGGCTGAGTTAGTAGCAAAACTGTTTCATTCCGGCAAGGATGCCGCCCCTTCAACCATTTTTGAAAAAGAGTTTTACATTATGAAATTCGATATTAAAGCCCTTGCTAACCAACAGTTTAAAGCCTTGGTTACGGTGTCTATTCCAACTGAAGAGCTGGATAAAGATTTAGAGACTGTAAAAGCTAAAGCCCGCTTTATTGGTGTATTCCGTTGCTTACCGGTCGATGCTGCCATGAAACAGCTGGAAGAGCTGCAGAAGCTGCAGGAGAGCGGCGACCCAATGAAGTCTATTGCTGCGGCAGCAAAACAGATGGAGCAGTATTTTGTTGGTTTTGAGCCCGTACCAGGCGAAGAACTGCCATTTACCGCTGATGGCCAGGCACTACAAAGCAATGTTGACAATATCCGGGTACTGCTAAACACCAAAGATGTCCGCGACGCCGTTCAGCAAACATGGCAAGACGCCCGCAATAAGGATCTGCTGGCAAAAAACTCCAGGAAGTAGCGCGCTGGTGGGCATCTGGCCGGTCAGCAACCGACGCCAGGCGAACCGCAGAAGCTGCAGAGGCAGCCGGTGCGCCGCCTGAAGTGGTGCAGCAGATAATATCGGCGCGTAGTAATAGCCCCGATATTCAACCCGCCAATCAGCTGATCGTTCATGTGTTTTTTAAAGCGGCTACGCAGTGGAACTATGCCGGCATGGCCGGCGCGAAAACAGGGCTGAATTATCAGTCCTTAGAGTTACGGGCCAGCAAGATACCAGAGTATGCGGGCCTGACTCTTGAGTTACAAAACAGAGTATGGGACGGCGTTCAGGTGATGGAATCTGAATGCTTAACAGTGTGGAATCAGCAGAGTAAACAGGCCAAATGAGTGATTTAGCGTTAGCAATAAAACTGACTACTGAAGGCGGCCAGATTGTCGTTAAAGAGCTTACGCAAATTGGTACCGCTGCTGGCAACACCAATAAAGCGTTAACTGCGACTGACCCTGCAGGTAAAGCAGCTGGCAGCGGGCTTACTGCTGCCTCTGCTGGTGCCGCTACGCTAAACACCCATATGAAAACCTTGTTGCAAACGGTTGGCGTGGTAGCCGGTGGCTTAAGTGCTATGGCCCTTATTGACAAGGGTGACGAATGGGGCCAGTACGCGGCCCGTATTCGCAAAGCTACAAAAGACACTGACGAATATAGCTATGTGCAGCAGCGCATGGTTAGCTCTGCTAACGACACCTTCCGGGCCATTAACGAAACCAAAGAAAGCTTTATTCAGATGTCGCCAATACTGCGCGACATGGGCTACCAGCTAAGCCAGAGCATTGATATTGTCGACTCATTTAGCTCGCAACTGGTGATAAACGCGGCAAACTCTGAGCGGGCATCCTCCGCCCAGGCGGCCCTGGCCAAGAGCATACAGGCTGGCAAAATTGACGCCGACGCCTGGCAGACCATTTTTGGTGTAATGCCGTCTATCCTGGATAACATCACCGCGGCCACCGGTAAAACCGGTACCGAGATACGCCAGCTAGGTGTTACCGGCAAGCTGAGTATTACCGACCTAACCAACGCGCTGCTACAAAGCTACGAAGATAATCGCAAAGCGGTTGAAGCCATGCCGACGACTGTGCGCGATGCGCTGCAATCACTTAATACCGTATTTTCTGAGTACATCGGCTGGCAGAACGAAGCAAAAGGCGTTACCGCTGGGATGGCAGATGGCATTGTATTTCTGGCCGAGCATTTTGATAGCCTGGTTAAAGTCGTTGGTGTAACAGCCGGTGGTGCTTTATTGGGTTATGCTGTACAGGCAGGCATTGCGACAAAAGCCACCGTAGCAAAAATGATGGCAGCTCAGGCAGCGACCGCTCAAGAACTACGCCTTGCACAAGCGCAAGTAATTCAGGCCAAAGAAACACTGGTACAAGCTGCCGTAATGGCCAGAGCCACAGGCGCACATGCTCAGGCAACTGTCGCCGCGGAAGCATATAGAACCGCTGTAACACGTCTTACTGCAGCCCAGGCCGCACACACTACGGTCGCCCGCGGAATGCTGGGTGTGCTGGGTGGGCCTGCAGGTTTGGCGCTAATAGCTGGCGTTGCTGCGATCTCGTTTTTATCATTTAGCTCTTCGGCTGATGACGTTAAAGCCTCTTTGCAGGAGCTAGAGCAGCCGTTTGATTCATTAATTAAAAAGTTTAAAGCATTCAATAACGACCAAAAAGCCGCAGCTTTGATCAAATGGGGCGACGCGGAAAGAGAGGCTGTTTCTCAAGCAAACAAAGCATTTGACGACTTGCTGGGGCGTTACGCTGGTGTAATGAGAGCATCCGTCGGTTTTGGTGAATCACTCAATCTGGCTAATCAACTGCGTGAAGCTAAAGCTGCTGGTGAAGATTTAACGCCAATTTTGGAGCGTGTTGGTGCAGAAGCTGGTGTATCACCTGAGCGCATTCAAGAATGGATTAAACTGGCCGGTGCTTACGCCGACAACAAAGCGGCTGCTGAACAAGCTGCGAAAGCAATAGCAGCCGTTAAAGCCGCCAGCGGTGGGCCTGATCCAGTCGACGCCAACCCCAATCTGCCTACTGAAGAGAACAAAGAATTAGAAAAAGCGCTGCTGGGTGTGTACAACGCCCAGCTGCTTAATGCCACTGCAGTTGATGCCTACGGTGCATCGTTAGATGGTATTAATCTGGAGTTATTCAAAGCCCAGTTTATTGAAGTAACTAAGCTGCCGGCAGACGCTGCAGCCTCTATCCGTAAGTACGCAGCTGAAGCCCTGGCTGCAGAAAAGAACCTGGACATTAGCACGCACATTACACAACTGCAGCAAGAGATTGGTTTGCTGGATATTCGCCTGGCCCAGGGCGAGCAAGAGTACGAACTGCAAAAAGCCCTGGCACAATTTACCGGTGCTGATCCTGCCCGGTTAGCCGCCCTGCAGGCTGAACTGGCATTGATGCAGAAAAAGCAGTTGATATTGGCTGACCGTACCACCCTGGCCAGCCTGACGAAAGAGAACGACTTGCTTATTGTGCGCCTTGCCCACGGCGAAAAAGAGTACGAGATCCAAAAGGCCCTGGCGGCATTAAAAGGCAAAGACCCTGCAGTATTAAAAGCCATAGAGGCAGAGCTGCGTTTACGCCAGCAGCTTAACGAACAGATTAAAACCAGCGAAGACATTGCCAGCGGCGCCTTTAGCCAGGCACTGGATGATATGACGGCACTAAGCAGTGCTGGCCAGTCTTTTGGTGATGCGTTAACGCAAGCATTTGGCAATGTTGCACAGCAGATAGATAGCATGACTGCAGCCCAAATTAGCTACAACCGGCAGTTGGAAGAGCTGGCCATACATAAAAAGTCGGTACAAGCGCTATCTGAACGTGACCCGAAACGAGCTAAGGAACTGCTGACCATTCAGCAAACCGAAGCTAGGCTGGGCAAAGAGTATTTTCAAACACAAATGGGCCAGTTTGCAGCACTAAGCGGTGCAGCTAGCCAGATGTTTGGTGCGCAAAGCAAAGAGCGTGAGAAGTTACACAAGTTGGAACAGACATTTGCCGTTGTAGAAATTGCACTGTCAATGCAGCGCGCCGCGGCTAATGCCCTGGCAGCTATTGCCAATCAGGGCAGCGGTGACCCTTATACAGCTTTCGCCCGGATTGCCGCTATGGCTGCAATTATGGCCGGCTTAGGGCTGTTCAGTGGTTCGGCTTCAGGCAATGCCAATATCAGCGCAGACCGCCAGGCCAGCCAGGGTACCGGCACAGTACTGGGTGACTCAGATGCGAAATCTGAATCTATCGCAAATACGTTGGACCGCATTGAGTCGCTGGAGCTAGATCAGTACGTTGAGCTGCGCGAGATTAACGCCAACATTAAATCGTTGTCTGCCGGCATTGCTAACCTCGCCGTTAGCCTGGTGGGCAACTTTGGTAAGTTTAACGAGCAAAACTACGATGGCCAGCTGGGCACGGTTAAGAGTTTTGGCAACCAGGCGTTTGTTGATTTTACCCATAAGTTAGATCAGTTAAGCGGCGGCATTGTGGGTGCTGTCGATAAGCTATTAGGTGGTGCGTTGTCAGGCATCGCCGGCAGCATTATTGGCGGTATCAGCAAAACCACCAAAAAGTTGGTAGACAGCGGCATCGCCTTTAAAGCCCAAGAACTGGGCGACATATTAGCCACTGGCCTGGTTGATGGAAGCTACTACAACGTAATTGAAACTACAAAGCGCAAGCTTTGGGGCTTGAGCAAAAAGACCAAACAAAGCACCGAATACACCGACCTGGACAATGCCCTGGAGGCGGAGTTTGGCCGTATTTTTGCGTCTATCGGTAATTCAATTACCGATGCTGTAGACCTGCTGGGCCTGGACACCAGCAAGCTTTTAGAAAACTTTGTTATTGACCTGCCGGCGTTGAGTTTTAAAGACCTGAGCGGCGACGAGATACAAGCCGAGCTGGAAGCGATATTTAGCGCCCAGGCTGACCTGATGGTGCAGTACCTGGTACCGGCCATTGGTGAATACCAGCAAATGGGCGAAGGGCTTTACGAGACGCTTATCCGCGTTGCCCAGGAGCAAGCCGTATTTAATGCCCAGTTGGATGCGCTGGGCTTATCGCTGGGTGATTTAAGTGCCGCGCTGCGCATCGATGTGGCGCAAAGCATTATTGAGCTGATGGGCGGCGTTGAAGCGTTCCGGGATTTAACCAACCAATACTTTGCTAGTTTTTACAGTGAAACAGAGCAGTTTGATTACTTAAGCAAGACCGTTGCCCAGGCGTTTGCAAGCATGGGCCTGGCGGTGCCAGGTGCACGCGATGAATTTAAAGCCCTGGTGGACAGCCTGGATTTAACGACCGAGGCCGGCCAGGAACTGTTTGCCCAACTAATGCAACTGGTACCGGGGCTTGCTGAATATTTTAAAGCCATGGATAAGCAGGCTGATGCCGCTGAAAAGGCGGCTGAAGCTGAGCAGAAACTGGCTGAGCAGCGTGCTGGTTTTTCAGATGGATTTGAGAAGGAACTGCAGCGCCTGGACATGACGCCAATGCAGCGCAGCCTGGACGATTTGCAGGGCTGGTATGATGAACAGATAGCGATAGCCGAAGAGCTGGGCGCGGAAACGGTGTTTTTAGAGCGCTTATACGCCCGTAAGCGCAGCGACATTATTAATGCCGAGTTGGCCCAGTTGGTAAACAGTATTGCGGCTGTTAGCAACACTATTGCTAAGAGCATTCTGGACATTCAGCGCAGCAGCGCCGACTGGAACGAAGCGGATTATCAGAACGGCCAGGTTAACGACTTGCAAAGCCAGTTAGGTGTTGGCGACACAGCACAGCAAATAAAGGCCATTGAGCAATTGCAGGCGGCTATTATGCTCCGCTACAGCGCGGAGCAAGCTGCGCTTAACGCCCTGGCCGCGCAGCAACAGTCTGTTATTGATGCGCTTAAATCATCCTATTCGCAGCTGGTTAGCAGCATTCAGTCTGCCAGTAGCAGCATTGCCAGCAGCATTTTGGATATTCAACGCCAGGGCGCAGGTTGGAACGAAGTGGGCTACCAGTCTGGCCAGATAAACGACCTACGCAGCCAGTTGGGCCTGGGCAGTACTGCTGACCAGGTAAACACCATTACACAGCTGCAAGCCGCTATTAATGGCCGTTACCAGGCTGAGGTTGCCGCCAACAAACAGCTGCAGGACGCCGCAAACCAGCGCTACCAAACCGAATTGGCCGCCAGCCAGGCCATGCGCCAGGCTGCGCAGCAGCTGCTGCAAGCGGCGGACGCGTTGCTGCTATCTGATGCCAGCCCTGAATTGCTGGGTACGCAATTAACCGAGGCGAAAAACCAGTTTGATAAGTTGCTGGCCGCGGCCCGTGGCGGTGATGCCGATGCAGCACGGCAGTTGCAGCAGGTTGGTGGCAGTTACCTGAACATTGCCAAGGATTATTACGCCCAGGGCAGTGACGAATATGCCGATATATTTAACCAGATCCAAAGTGCTTACCGCGGCATTGGCGCAGCCGCACCGGGTGAGCCTGCTGTGCCGGCAGAAGTGCGCCAGTATCAGCAGCGTGATGCGCAGTTACAGCAAGCGGCTATTGACGAGCTGACTGGCCTGCAGGTGCTGTTGGATGAACTGGAAAAACAAGCCGCGGCCGAGCATGAAAAGCAGTTAGCAGAAGCTGAAGCAGCACTGGCCGCTTACCAGGCTGATACGTTGGCCCTGCAGCAAAGCACTATTGACGAGCTAAGCGGCTTGCAAGTGCTGTTGGCTGAGCTGGAAGCCCAGGCGGCAGCCGATTTAGCCACTCAAACAACGGCTATTACCGCCGCGGTGCAAAGTGCCGCTGTCGACGTTACTACCGCTATAGCAGCCATACCGGCACCCGTTATTGTGGTACCACCGGCACCAGTGGATGCATCAACGGGTAAAACTGGCCCGGTGGTAACGGACACTGGTGCGGGCCGCAATGATGACCTGCTAAACGAGTTGCAAAAGCAGCGTGATGACGCAGCAAAACAAAACTCTGAGTTAGTAAGAGAACTGAGCCGGATGCGTAACGAGCTAACGCGCACTCAAGACCTGGTTTACTCATCTAAGAGGATCGCCTAATGTTTAGCGAATGGCTAAAAACACCAGGTGTTGACCGCTGCTATATAATAGAGGCGGACTACCTGCTGGCTGGCGAACTGCACACGCTGCGCCGCAGTACACACCCGTTCCGCACCGGTGCATCTGACACACCAGCGCTAACCCCTTACCCGGACACAATACTGGCGCTGCCAGAGTTCGATCGGGAAATGTCTGAGGCGTTTATTGGTACCAGCCGCATTGCCGTGGGTGAGCTGGAGTTATTTTTAGATGATGAACTGCTGCAGCTGATTGAAACGGCCGTATTTGGCGGGCAACAGCTGCGTATGTACTGCGGCGATGCACGTTGGCAACTGGCGCAGTTTGGTCAGATTTTAGTAGCACAGATTGAACGCGTAGAAGCCAACAGCTATGACACCGCGCAGCTGACATTTAAAGACCGTTCCGCATTATTCAGCCAGAACATTCAACCTAACACCATCGCTACCGGCCCCAATGCCGGCAAACCGGTACCGCTATGCTTTGGCCAGTGTTTTAACGTATCGGCTGTGCTGATTGACCCGGTAACCAAAAAGTACCATGTACATGACGGCGCAGTAAGCGCCATTACTGCAGTACGTGAAAACGGCATGCCCATTAGCTTTACTGCTGACTTGGCCACCGGCACTTTTACCCTGGCGCTTAATGCTAAGGGCCGGGTAACTGCGGATGTGCAAGGCGCAGTTGTCGGCGGGCTTTATTTGTCGACCGCAGATCAGCTGATTGACTACCTGGTTACCGATGTGATGGGCCTGCCAGCTCCGGTCGGGGCCCCGCTGCCGGCATACACGCTGGGGCTGTATATCACTAAAGATAAAACCGTTACTGCTGTATTGGATGAGATTGCCGCCAGCGTAGGCGCAGCGTGGTTTTTCAACCGAGTTAACCAGGTAGTGTTAACCCACTTTAATGGGTTGAATGCAGCAGTCGACGTGTTAAGCCCGGACGATATTGAGGACGATAGCTTACTACCGGTTCGGCGTATCACGCCGGCTAAATCGGTAACGGTGGGCTATCAGCGCAACTGGACACCGCAGGCCGACGGACTGGCGGGTGTAATACGCGAAACCGAACCAGAGCTTGCCACACTTTACGAACAAACCGAAAGCCTGGCAGTAATCGAAACTGCAGGTATAAGCGCAACTTACCCGGACGCGGTCGACATTATTGTCAGCACCTTAATTGCCTTTGAAGCCGATGCACAAATAGAAGCGCAGCGCCGGGCAACTATAGCCAGTGTGCCGCGGCGGGTATTTGAATTGTCCGCTTTCGCCGCCCCTTTTGCGATGCAGTTGGGGCAGACAATAACAGTGGATTACCCGCAGTACTTCGCCTACGGCCAGCAAGCCATGATCGTTCGGCTGACTGACTTGCCGGCGGATAACAGCGTTAGATTAGAGGTATGGCGCTAATGAAACCATTACGCATGTTAGTAAAAAATCTGTGGGATGACGCCACATTAACAGTGGCCACCGGCGCGCCGGTACCGACGCTGCCGCTTGAACACTCGCAAACCTATGGCCGTAGTAAAACTGCCGCTATCACGCCAGATGAAACGGGTTTGTCTGTTACTGCCTTTGACTGCCCGGAGCTGACATTAGCCAGTGGCCTTGTGCTGTACCGGCATTGGCTGAGCAACATCGCGCAGTGGCGACTGGAGCTGTTTGACGAACCAGGTCTTGCAGGCAACTGCGTTTTAGATTCTGCCCTGGTTGAATGCACGCCCACTAAAACCCTGGGCGAAATAGATTGGCTTGTTGACCCCCTGGTTAGCAGCGTATTCGATAACTGGCCACATAAGTACAGCCAGCTGTGGTTTGATGCGGTGTTTTTTCAGTCTGGCCGTATCACGATACAGGACACTGAAGCCCGCGACGGCCTGCACGAATTTGACCGCATTTACCTGGGGCAAGTGTTCAGCCCGACGTTCAATTTTAGCTATGGCCATCAGCATCAATGGCTAAGTAGTGAGGCGCAGCGCAAAACGTCTGCCGGCAGCACCTTTGCTACGGCCCGCCAGCGCTACCGCCAGCTTACGTTTAGCCTGGACTATTTAAGCGAGCTGGAGCGGCCGCACCTGAGCAACGCTATTGCCCACGTTGGTATAGCCAAAGACTGGTTTATCAGCATGTTCCCTGAGCACGGCGGGCAGAAAGAAATTGAGTACGCGATGGCCTGCAAATTCACAACAAACCCGGAATTGACCGGCACCTTTTTTAATAACTACACAGCACCCCTTCAGGTGCAGGAGGCATGATGTCAGAGCCAATTCCATTGCCCAATGTTAGCTTTAATGTTGGCGACAGAGGGGGGGATTATTTCACTAAGCTGCAGCTACTGGCAGCAGCAGTTAATAGCAGCATAGCGGCCTACAACGCAGCTGTTGCTGCTGGCACAGATGCCAGTGGCTATGTTCAACAAATTGAATTAATACAGGCTGAAATCAACACTGCAATGGTTACGGCGATGCTGGACATCGCGGCAATTCGTGCCGACACGTTGGCCATTGCGGAAGCGGCGTTCTCTGATGCATTGGCATTACCAGTAATCGTGGCGGCAGATGGCAGTTACACCATTGCAGACCATACGCCAGCTGTAGAAATTGTGTGTTTGGGATCTGCGACTATTACATTCCCCACAGCACCGTTTGCGGCTGCTAAATATGTTGTCAAATCAACTGGCAAGAATGCAGTAGTTAATGGCGTTTTAGGCGCTGGGCATCAAATAACAGATAGCGACGGTGTGCTGCACGACAGTTTCACCATCGAGGGGTTATATCAATTAGACGTGCACTGGCTGGGTGCCGGTTTATACAGAGGATTTTGACATGGTTGCTAAGTTTAAAAGTGCTTTCGGCGTGCCTGTTGGAGGCATAGCGCGTTTCGCTAGTGCACTTCCTATCGATCTTGAGGTGGACGGGCAAAAGTTCATTAAGAACGGTTACGCCGTTACTTCTGGTTTCGATGCGACACGCTTAGATATAAAAAAATTTGATGGTGTTAATTGGTTCCAAGCTGCCATTACTGAACCGCCGTATACGAATCGCGCTGTCTCAGTTAATGGGGACACTTGGTTGTCAGCTACCTCTGCCGCCGCTGTAAATAGGAGTGTAGACAATGGATTGACATGGTCTTCCGTAGGAATTCCTGGTGGTTCAAATCCTGTGGAGTTTGTAGCAGGTAGTCGAGGATTAATTTTCTTAGCTGCTCTTTCTTTAGCAGGGCACTTGGCGCGCAGCACAAATAATGGTGCTTCGTTTACTACAATCAACCCTGGTACATCTCAACAGATCTACTCAGCTGACTTCAGTAAATCTGGTGGGGTGGCACTGATATGCGGTACTAACAACACTCTGCGTCGCAGTACAGACAGTGGTGCGACTTTTCCTACAGCTATAGATTCAGGGTTCTCTGGTTATAACAATACACATATAAAATGCGGTAAAAACGATACTTGGTTAATGGCAGGCGGTATAAACCAAATTTCACGTAGTGTAGATAATGGATTGACTTGGTCAGTTCTTCCTACTTCTTTCGGCGGCTCATCTATCCAGCACATCGCCACGGATTACAATGAAACTTGGATGGTTGCAGCCGGAGGTAGACTTTACCGAAGCTTAGATGATGGATTGAACTGGACTCAGCTCACTAATGTACCGTTAGGTGCTGTAAACGGCATAGAAGGTTCAATCGACGGGTTATTTATTGCTTCTCATCATATCAACTTAAGTTACCGAACATTTGATAACGGCGAAACGTGGTCGCTTGTCGATAAACCCACAGATCAAGTAAATAACTTAACACGTTTGATCAAGGCTAGTGATAACGGCACTTGGTTCTTGGCTTCCACTTCACCATCCAGCGGTTGCATCATTTCAAATAGAGGTGTTGGGGTTACGCGCTTAACGCAACACGATTACTTAAGGTACTTATAATGGACAGAATAATTAGCTTCGCAGACAGGACTACCTCGGACGTTCGTACAATCTGTACAGTAGAAAATATCGGACTACAGCTGGCAGGCCAACCCGCTACAGCGTTCAATGGCATTTATTTCTGCAACCCGGAGGACACTTTGTCTATCAGTGCCGAAATACATCAGGATGGTGTCATAAGATCAGACCTGTCTCTGCCTTTTACCATCAAAATGCCCATTGTGCGTCACGCAAACGGTCAGCCGACCGATGATGAGATTTATCTCAACGTAACGTTAGCCAATGGTGTGATGACAACAACTGGCAGCATACCTCGTAGCGGTGACTGGAAAATATTGACTAGCCGTAACAACGATGCGCTGAATGTTATTGGTGCAAATTGGAAGTTAGACACGCCAGACGTGACGTTTATAGCGTAAGGGGATAATAATGCTGCAGTTAGCGTTTTACAGAGGGCGTAAGCGTGTTGCAAACAGATTAATTGCAGACCTTACTGACGGGCCATACTCCCATGTTGAGCTGATACTTGAGCGCTACGCGAATGGTTGGGCGCTATGCGTATCAGCGAGCATGATGGATGGCGGCGTCAGAATAAAGCTAATTGATATCAGCACCTCTAACTGGGTGCATTTAACAGTCGATACCGGGGCTACAATCGCAGATGCGTGGGAGTGGTTCTGGCGACACTGCGCAGCTAAATACGATTACCCAGGCGCATTACGTTATAAGCTGAAGTTCTTGAAACAAGATCCAAAGAAGAAGTACTGCAGCGAAGCGATCAGCGAGATATTGAAACTGACTAGGTCAAACCATCCTAACGGACTGTTCGACGACCTGCAGCAGTATGTGATAATTTGAAACTGTCTTTCACGATGCGAAAAGATTAATTTTCGCATTTATCGCAACTTTAGGGCGCTAATTTTCGCGCGCGGCTTCACCGTGGATAGCCACGAAAAGGGCCATCAGCCAATTTGGGTAACTGACGGTAGTAGCCTGCGGGCAGATCATCACGAATTTCTCGGATTTGTTGCTCGACAATATGGTAGTTATCCAATAACCATTCGGCAGCAGGAACTATACTATGGCCGGCTTGTAACTCAGCGGCACTGGTACGGTAGGCTGCCAGCAAGGTATTGGCATTAGCGCTAAGGCGTTGTTGCAAGGCAGGTTGGCAGTATTGTCGAAGTTGTTGCTGTAGTGCTGTAGTACTAACGATAGGTTGTGCTAATGCCAGGCTTTGGGCATGCAGCTCTAGCCTCTCGACACTAAATAACTCAGCCCTAATGGGGTTAGTTTGTTGCCATAGTTCAGCGTAAAACCAGTTGTTAACGTGCAGACGTAGCTTGATAAACGGCGATAACAGTGCGTGGTAGATATAGTGAATAGCAGTACGAATAAATGATAATACCGAAACAAACATAACAACCTGCAGCTAGTAGCATTAAGCGGGAGCGCTTAGCGTATAGTGCAATTTGTTTATTGTCGGTACGGTATCGTACATAGTGAATGGGCGGCAATAAAACATATAATCATACTGCAGCAAACACGAGATGTTTAATGCAGCACGGTTTTTAGTGTTAGCGGAGTTTGGTAATTATAAAGGTAACAAACGATCAGTTTCGGCTTTTACCACTGAGTAGCACTCGCAACTTAGCTCCTCAAGTTTAGGTCTGTCGGTAACCGTAATATGGCCTCGGCTGTAATCAATAACCCCCATTTTATGCAGGCGACCAGCGGCTTCGGTAACGCCCTCACGGCGCACCCCCAGCATGTTAGCGATAAGCTCCTGCGTCATCACCAGATGATTGTTTTTTAACCTATCGAGTGACAGCAGCAACCAGCGACACAGTTGCTGATCGATAGTATGGTGGCGATTGCAGACTGCGGTCTGCGCCATTTGCGTCATTAATGCCTGAGCGTAGTGCAGCAGTAAATGCAAAAATTCACCGTTGCGGTTAAACTCGTCTTTCATGCGTTGACCGAATAAACGGTAGGCAAAGCCTGCACTTTGCACTATTGCACGACTGGTTGTGCTGTCACCGCCCATAAACAACGAAACACCTACCATGCCGTCGTATCCGGCAACTGAAATTTCGGCAGAAGAGCCGTTTTCCATCACGTATAACAATGACACTATACAGTCGATTGGAAAATACACATAGCGCATCACATCGCCTGATTCATAAAGCACTTTACCCAACGGCATTTCTACTAAATCTAAATGGGGAAACAAACGCTGTTGCACATCGGCAGGTAGGGCATTTAACAAATGATTTTGTGCAGGTGAGTGTTTTGCTGCCATTGTGGTGTTGAAATGCATTGGCATACCAGAAGCCTGCATAACAAATAGTCCTTTTGTTGAGTGAAATTATTACTCAGTATAGTTGTATCAGCTGTTAACACTGTACGGTAGCGTACATATAATGCAAACAGCTTATTTAACCCGCATGGCATTTTTTACTGCGGTAACACCTTTAACTTCACGCGCTACGCGGACCGCAGTATTAATATCCTCGCGTGAACTGACAAAACCACTCAGCTGCACTACGCCTTTAAACGTTTCAACATTAATTTCACTTACCTTGAGTGAGGCCGTATTCAGGATGGCTGCCTTTACTTTGGTTGTTATTACAGTGTCATCGATATATTCGCCAGTGCCTTCGCTGTTATAGGTTGAGCCACAGCCCAGTAATGTCAGGCTAAAAAGGCTGAGAAAAAATAATGCGTAGATATTGCGTGTTCTCATGGAATATTACTCAGTTTGGGTGAGGTTTAAGCGTACGCTGGTTAAAAAGAGACGTCTGTACGCCAACGCACTGTCGCGCTAATAACGGTGTTTTAATTAGATTGCACGGTTTTGGCTGAGTTGTGTTGTATAGCGTACATACAAAGGCACTGTGCTGCTGCAATACTAATGCTTCTTGCACTGTAAAAAGTAGAACCCTATGTTAGAAACTATTATTGTACTACTTATAATTTTGTGGGCTTTAGGGCTGGTGTCATCTTACACCATGGGCGGTTTTATCCATCTTTTACTGGTTATCGCGCTTATTGTGGTTGCTATCCGGCTTATTCGCGGCCGCCGGATTTGATTGCCTAAAAAGGAAATTAAAATGCTGCAAGGTCGGAGTAAAATGCATCAAAACCTCTGAGCTTTGGCGGCAATCAATTTTCGTTTGTCACCTAATCTGTTTTAGCGCAAAAACTTCTGCACGAACCAGCAGCTGGCGCTGATCTGATACTGCTGCTGTTTGGCCCAGGCCAGGCCATGGCGCACCAGCTTTTCTGCCAGACCTTTACCGCGGAACTCAGCCGGGACAAAAGTATGATGAAAGTTAATGTTGTCGCCGGAAACTGCATAATCCAGTACCGCTTCGGCGCCATCCAGTTGCAATACAAAGCGCTGATGTGCTACCTGATGTTGGATCATAGTTTCTGTCATTCTTCTTCACCCACCCAGGGTGTTTGTGGTAATTGCGCCAGATGGGCGGCATAACGTTCTAAATTAAAGCTTTGCTGATGCTCTATTACATCTATCATTTCTGGCGCCAACGCACAGGCGATCAGCTCGATTGCTTCTTCGCGGCTATGGCCGGTCATGCGCAGTCGAAGCAGGGTCTCGGTAACTTGCTTTGGGTAATTATCCGCCAGTTGGTTTTCTACCACTTCAAATAACATGGCCTGGTCGAGCAGGTCGTCGTTCATATTTTTCCCAGTGTTCAATGCAAAAACGTCAGTATGGAAGAATTGCCGCCGCTTGCCAATCATCAGCAGAAAATAGCTAACGCCAATAGTATTTAACTGCCGCTTTGGCTAAGCTGGGCACAGTCAAAATAACCATACAGAACAATAACTATGCAACAACAGATCAATGGCTGGCGCGGCCGGCTGCAGACACTGGGGCCGGGCGTGCTAATGGCCACTGCCGCTATTGGTGGCTCGCATTTGGTCGCGTCGACGCAGGCCGGTGCTTTGTTTGGCTGGCAGCTGGTGTGGCTTATTTTGCTGGTCAATGTGCTGAAGTATCCGTTTTTCCGCTTTGGTGTTGAGTACACCCTAACGCGTCAGGAAAGCCTGCTGGCGGGTTACCAGCGCAAGGGCCGTGGCTATTTTTACAGCTTCATTGTATTGAATATTATTGCTGCGGTGGTCAATACCGCCGGAGTGTTGTTACTCACCGCCAGCTTGCTGCAGTACGCGCTGCCGGGCCAGTTATCCGTTACCTTATTATGCTGGCTGATTTTAGCGGCCTGTTTAGCCATTTTACTGCTGGGCCATTACAGGGCGCTGGATAATGTCGCTAAGCTGATTATGGTAGTGCTGACTATTACAACGCTAGTTGCCGCTGTTATTGCCTGGCAAAACGGCTCTCAGGCGCCGGCTGATTATGTTGGCCCGTCGCCCTGGACTTTAGCTGGTTTAGGCTTTTTGGTGGCACTAATGGGCTGGATGCCTGCACCGATTGAAATTTCGGCTATCAGTTCGTTGTGGCTAAAAGCTAAGCAGCGCCATACGCCTATCACCCGTGCTCAGGGCTTGTTTGACTTTAACCTCGGCTACTGGCTGACGGCAGTATTGGCGTTGATATTTTTATCGTTAGGGGCGCTGGTGCAATATGGTAGTGAGCAACCGATAGCGCTGGCCGGCAGCGCCTTTGCTCAGCAACTGATGCAAATGTATGCCAGCACTATTGGTGATTGGGCCAGGCCTTTGGTAGCGTTAATAGCCTTTTTATGTATGTTCGGCACTACCATTACCGTGCTGGATGGTTATGCCCGTACCTTGCATGCCTCATTCAAACAACTGGGCTGGATAAAGCACAAAGCGGCACTGAATTACTGGCTGCTGGCACAAGCCTGCTGTGGTATGGCTCTGATCTTATTTTTCAAAGCCGCACTGGCGCCGATGCTCACTTTTGCCATGACACTGGCGTTTTTAACCACGCCGGTATTTGCCTGGCTGAATTACAGCCTGATGCGCGGTGATAGCGCTATAGTGCTCAGCACGTCGCTAAAGCTGTTAAGTTGGTTGGGGCTCACTTATCTTATCGGTTTTGCGTTACTGTTTTTGGTGTGGTTTAGCGGGCTGGTTTGACGGATCTGGATATTAATCAGCATGAAACGGTTTGCTCTAAGTCAATCGTTGAAGGCATGGATGCCTGAATCGAGCCCCCAGGGAGGGGTTCACGGCGTGTTGACGTGAGCAAACCGATTCAGGCGTACATTCTTACGTGATGGTAAACAGTTACAGCGCCAGGGTTTTTTCACCACGGGCAATACCCGAGGCGCCGCTGCGCACCACTTCCATTATCGGTGTGCTGCCAAGCGCCTGGATAAAGGCATCCAGTTTGTCGCTGGTGCCTACCAGTTGAATGGTGTAAGTGGTTGGCGTGACGTCGATAATTTGGCCGCGGAAAATATCGGCGCAGCGTTTTACTTCGTCGCGCTGATTACCATTGGTTTTGACTTTTACCAGCATCAGCTCGCGCTCAATGTGCGCCGCTTCACTGATATCCGATACCTTAACCACTTCAATCAGCTTATGCAGCTGCTTGCTGATTTGCTCGATAACCTGATCATTGCCATGGGTAACCAGGGTTAACCGTGATAAGGTCGCATCGTCAGTGGGGGCCACATTAAGTGAGTCTATGTTATAGCCCCGCTGCGCAAACAGGCCCACTAAACGTGCTAAGGCGCCAGATTCGTTTTCTAGCAGAACAGAAATAATATGCCGCATGTTAAGTCCTCTCTGTCTTGCTTAAAAACATGTCGTTCATGGCACCGCCGGGTACTTGCATCGGGTAGACGTGCTCTTTCGGGTCGATATGAATATCCAAAAACACCAGTTGATCTTTCAGTGCAAAAGCGCGCTCTAATGCCGGTTGCAGTTCTTCTGGAGTTGTTACACGAATACCGACATGGCCGTAAGCTTCTGCCAGCTTGACAAAATCAGGCAAGGAATCCATGTAGGAGCTGGCGTAGCGCGATTCATAGTTCATGTCCTGCCACTGCTTTACCATGCCCAGATAACCGTTATTAAGGTTAATAATTTTTACGCCCAGGCCATATTGCTTGCAGGTGG
Source organism: Rheinheimera gaetbuli (assembly GCF_054781935.1). Classification (NCBI taxonomy): domain Bacteria; kingdom Pseudomonadati; phylum Pseudomonadota; class Gammaproteobacteria; order Chromatiales; family Chromatiaceae; genus Rheinheimera; species Rheinheimera gaetbuli. The sequence continues at coordinate 100,259 of NZ_BAAGTL010000024.1, read as the reverse complement.
ACAGCTCCTGAATATTCATTTGAATAGAACCTTCACCGGTAACGCACACGACATCGGCATCAGGGTAATTAAGCTTAACGCCCATTGCGGCTGGCAAGCCAAAACCCATGGTGCCAAGGCCGCCGGAGTTGATCCAGCGGTTAGGTTTGTTAAACGGGTAGTACTGCGCGGCAAACATCTGGTGTTGGCCAACGTCGCTGCAAACATAGGCGTTGCCGTTAGTTATTTTGCCTAACTGCTCGATCACATACTGTGGCTTGAGTTGTGCTGCACTGGTGTCGTAACGGCCGCCATGCAAGGCGCGCCATTGATCTATTTGTTGCCACCATTGGGTTAGTGCTGCGCTGTCCAATTTTTTCTTTTTCTGTTTTAACAATGTCAACATATCTGTCAGCACCGGTTTTACCAAGCCAACAATTGGAATATGCGCATTCACCGTTTTACTGATACTGGCCGGGTCGACATCAATATGAATAATGGTGGCGTCGGGGCAGAATTTCTTCGTGTTATTGGTTACACGGTCGTCAAACCGTGCACCCACTGCCAAAATGACATCGGCATGGTGCATGGTTTGGTTGGCTTCATAACTACCATGCATGCCCAGCATACCAATGAACTGTTTGTCACCCGCCGGGTAAGCGCCCAGGCCCATCAGGGTGTTGGTTACCGGCAGATTTAATAGCTGTGCCAGTTCAGTCAGCTCATTGGCTGCGCTGCCCATAATGACCCCACCACCGGCGTATAAAATCGGTTTTTTTGCGCCCAGCAGCGCGGTAACGGCCTTTTTAATTTGGCCGCTGTGGCCCTGCTCTTTTGGTTGGTAGGAGCGCAGGCTGATGTCTGCCGGATAAAGATAAGGAAACTTTTGGTTTGGCATGGTCATATCTTTCGGAATATCCAGCACCACCGGCCCCGGCCTGCCGGTTTGGGCGATATGAAAGGCCTTTTTGATTAAATACGGAATATCTTCCGGCCTGCGCACCGACATATTGTGCTTACAAATCGGCCGCGAAATACCCAGCATATCCGTTTCCTGAAACGCATCACCGCCAATCAGGTGGCTCATTACCTGGCCGGTAAGCACTACCATCGGAATAGAATCCATATAGGCGGTGGCTATGCCGGTAACAGCATTAGTGGCGCCCGGGCCTGATGTTACCAGTACCACGCCTGCTTTGCCGCTGGCGCGGGCGTAAGCATCGGCCATATGGGTGGCTGCTTGTTCGTGACGTACCAGCACATGCTTAACTTTATTTTGCTGGAACAGGGCGTCGTAAATGTGCAATACCGCTCCGCCCGGATAACCGTAGAGGTACTCTACGCCCTCATCTGCTAGGGCGCGAATTACCATGGCGGCACCGGACAGCATTTCTGTACTGCGGTTGTGCTCGGCTGACTTATCGTCTGGCTGGGTCTGGCTGGTCATTTTTTGTATCTCATAGTTTACTGTGGCAAAGGTTACACGCCACGGCTTTGCGGGCAAAGTCGCGGGTGAATTATATAAAAACAGCATTTAGGCTGCTTTTTTGTTTGCTACGTGGACAGGCAAAACAGGCAAGGCTGTTAAACTTAAACTATGGCGCTATGGTTATTCGCTGCTGTGCAGTCATTTTTTGATGCGCAAAGATAATTTACGTGATAGGCGGCCGGATGTCGATGCTTTTTAGTCTGATTTTGCTGCTTTTGTCAGCAGTTACAAGGCTTGCAAAGCAATGACTGTGCCCACATTATAACAAATAACCGAATTTGAATTCTCCAGCACAGGATTTAGCGTTTTATGCAGCAAACAATCGTTGATGTATCACTGAATAATGCCCGTGAGGTACTGGATGCTTCTATGCAAAAACTGGTGCTGTTTCAGTTCTGGTCACCACGCAGTGAGGGCTGTAAACAGTTAAGCCCGTTGCTGGAGCGGATAGTGCAACAGTATCCGCAACAATTGCTGTTAGCGCGGGTAGATTGCGACAAAGAACCGGACCTGGCCATGCAGTTTGGCGTGCAGTCTTTGCCTACGGTAATGCTGATTAAACAAGGCCGGCCGGTAGATGGTTTCGCCGGCGTTGAAACCGAGCAGGGGATTCGCGACAAGCTGGCACCCTACTTACCCAAGCCGGAAGATGAATTGCTGGCGCAGGCAGAGCAATTGCTTGGTGCCCAAGATTACGCCGCGGCCTACCCACTGTTAAAAGATGCGCTGGCGTTAGCGCCACAGCGCGCAGAAATTAAGCTGCGGCTGGCTGACGCCGCCGTGAGTCTGGGCCAGTTACCCCAGGCGGAAGCTTTGCTTGGCGAAATAAAGCTGGCAGAGCAGGATGCGTTTTACAAAACGGTAGTAGCCAAGTTGCAACTGGCAAAAGAGGCGGCAGATACACCGGAAATTCAGGCGCTGGAAGCCGCACTGGCTGCCACGCCGGACAATAATGAATTAAAGGAGCAACTGGCAGTGCAGTATCAGGCGGTACAGCGTAGCGAAGAAGCGCTGGCATTGCTGTTAGCAGTATTGCAGCAGGATTTAAACTTTGGCAGCAGCAAAAAGTTGTATCTGGATATTTTGGCGGCCTTACCCAAAGGCGATAGTGTTGCCAGCCAGTATCGGCGCAAGCTGTATAGCTTGTTGTATTAGATTAACAACGTATCTGATGTTTACGCAGCAATTTAAGCAGTACACCGATACGCTGCAAAAATACCGGCCATTCTGGCAGATCTTGCCGTTTGCCTGTGTCGACTTACCCTGGCAGGGTACTGCCGTGCAACAGTTGTTGCAGCAGCTTACCGAGCCACAGTTGGCTGCACTTGAACAAGCCCCTGTCGCACAGCAACAGCTGTTACAGCCGTATTTTCCTGAGCTGTTTCAGCTACCTGGAACCGAAAAAGTCAGCACAAAAATAGCTGCCGCGCTGCTACCAGCCTTACCTTTTTGGTTGGAAAATGGCGTAGGCGGTCGCAAATTGCAGCAAATCTCGGCTTTGTGCCAACATTGGCCGCAGCAGCCATTGCCTGTGCTGGAGTGGTGTGCCGGTAAAGGCCATTTGGGCCGTATTCTGGCGCACCGTTTTGCTCAACCGGTAGTGAGTGTTGAATGGCAACCCAGCTTGTGTGAACAAGGTACACAATTAGCTCAGCAGTTTCAGCTGTCGCAGCAATTTATCTGCGCTGATGTGTTACAACATCCACTTAACGGCATATTGCAGCCGCAGCAGCAGGTTGTGGCATTGCATGCTTGCGGGCAGCTGCATATTAGTTTGTTGCAGCAGGTGGTAGCGACAGGTTGTCAACAGCTGCAGTTAGTACCCTGTTGCTATCACTTGATCAGTGCAGACTGCTATCAGCCGCTATCTGCAATAGCGCAACAGGCTGATTTGTTTCTGACAAAAGAGGATTTGAAGCTGGTGGTGCAGGGCCAGGTGACAGGTGGTGAGCGTACGGAGCGGCTGCGGCATACCGAGGTACTTTGGCGCCTGGCATACGACGAATTACGTAAACAGCTGACGGGCAAGCAGGCCTATCAACCGTTGGTGTCGGTAGCAAAGCATTGGTTTAGCGGCCATTTTTCTGCTTTTGCCCAGTGGGCCGCTATGCAGCATGGCTTAATGCTACCCCCGCAAATAGATTGCGAAGAATATTTACAACGGGCGCGAATGAGGCTGGAGCTGGTTAAGAAAATCCAACTGGTACGGAATTTGTTTCGCCGGCCGCTAGAGTTATGGCTGGCATTGGATAAAGCCGTTTTTTTACAGCAACATGGCTACAGCGTCAGCCTGACAGAGTTCTGTGAGTACCGGCTCACACCGCGCAACCTGTTACTACAGGCCAGTAAAACTGTTGATACTGGCCGGCATTAACAAGGCAACTGCGCAGTTGCCGGGTTTACAGCTTCAGCCTGGTAATACTGTGCAATGCGTTGGTCTTTAGCCTGCCAGCGCTGGTTTAACCACAGCTGAAAGTGTTGTCGAAATTGTTCATCGTTAAAATAGTCACCAATAACCTGCTGATCAACCGGTAGCACTTCAACCTGCACAACCACCCGTTTTAGCTTGCCTGTCAACATGTCCAGTGCGACATGCTGCTGGTTGTCCGGGTATAGCAGGGTAAAGTCTAAAATGGCATTAAACTGCTCGCCCATACTGGCCAGCGTAAAGGCAATACCGCCGGCTTTAGGCGGCAGTAAATACTGAAAAGGGCTACGCTTTTGCGTCCTTTTCTGCTCGGTACAGCGGGTGCCTTCGACAAAATTAATAATGGTGGTGGGCACGGTTTTAAACTTCTGGCAGGAGGCGCGCGTAGTGGCGATATCTTTGCCTTTCAGCTCGGGCCTTTTTGCCAGTTGCGCTGCGCTGTAGCGTTTCATAAACGGCATATCCAGTGCCCAGCAGCCAGTGCCCAAAAATGGCAACCATTTCAGCTGGTCTTTTAAAAAGAATTTTGGCTCGGGAATACGGCTATGCGCAACCGTGCTGACTACCGGAATATCCAGCCAGCTTTTATGGTTGGAGATAAGCAAGTACCAGCTGGATTTATCCAACGTTTGTGCACCGCTAATTTGCCAGTCGACATTATTAAACAGATTAATCAGGGCAGTATTAACGCTGGTCCAGCCACGATAACAGCCCTTGCCCGCAATGCCGGTCATGCGATGCACAACTTTAAAGGGTAGCAGCAGCTTAACAATTCCCAGCGGCGTTACAAGTAAACCCCACAGCGCCAGATTTAATGCAAACAAACTAAAACTGAACGGCAATAACAACCAACCGGGTAAAAAACTTAACATTACTGCTTAACTCCCTGTTTCAGCGTGCTCAGCTGCTGATCTTTTTCATGCCAAAGCTGATTGATCCATTGCTGGAACTGCTCACGGTACTGCACATCATTGTAGTCACCGAGCAAATCCGGCGTAATTGGTAACACCTTTATCTGCACTTTTATATCACGAACCTTGCCGGAGATATAATCCCAGAACGTAGGGATGCCAGCCGGGTAGTAAATAGTGATATCAAGAATTTTATGCAGTTGCTCTCCCATGGCCCCTAACACAAAAGCCGCCCCACCGGCTTTGGGCTTTAGCAGGTTAAGGTAAGGCGATTGTTGTTTGTCGTGTTTCTGTTTGGTAAAGCGGGTGCCTTCAACAAAATTCATGATGGCCGCCGGTTTAAAGCGAAACTTGCGGCAAGCTTTGCGCGTGGTTTCAATGTCCTTGCCTTGTAACTGAGGGTTACGCTGCAAAAATGCTTTGCTATAACGCTTCATAAAAGGGAAGTCCAGCGCCCACCAACACAAGCCAATAATTGGCACATAAATCAGCTCTTTTTTCAAAAAGAACTTAATAAATGGAATTTTGCGGTTAAACACTTTTTGCAGTACCAGAATATCGGCCCAGGACTGATGGTTAGCCAATACCAAATACCAGTCTTTGCGCGAAAGCGTGTCCAAGCCTGATATCTGCCAGCGAATGCGGGTAAACACACGGGTAGTAAAGTTGTTTACGCTGATCCACGACACTGCACAGGCGTCAAGCAGGTAGGTCATCCAGCTTTGCCAGCGCGGAATGGGCGGCAACTTCAGCAGAGCTAACAGCATTACCGGCACAAACCAGAACAGCGTATTAATGATGTACAACAGTAAAGAGACTGCGCCGATAAGTGGGCGTGGCAAAAAATGTAGCATAAATAGTACCTGATATCTGTTACCGGCGGTCTAAGGGCCGGCAAAAATAATAACAGCAGGCGAGCCTGCTGTTAACACATCCGATCAGCTACCAGTTTACCTTAATCTTCGAAATAGGTGTAACCGTAAACGCCGGCTTTAAGCTCATCCAGCAGCTCATCCTTGCGGCCATCTTCCATATCCAGTTTTGCCAGCTGTTTAGTGTAAGAAGCAATCAGCTTTTTCGCATCAAACTGCACATAACGCAGCACATCGGCTACGGTATCGCCTTTGATGATATTGGTCAGTTTGTAGCTGCCATCTTCCGTCAGCTCAACATGCACAGAGTCGGTATCACCGAACAGGTTATGCAGGTCGCCCAGTATTTCCTGATAAGCACCCACCATAAACATACCCAACAGGTATTGCTCGTCTTCTTTATAAAGCGGAAGTGGCAAGCTCGACTCGATACCATTGCCGTCAGCATAGCTTTTTAGCTGGCCGTCAGAGTCACAGGTAATATCCTGAATAATGGCGCGATGGTTTAATGGTTCGTTCATCCGCTCCAGTGGCATAACCGGAAATAACTGATCAATACCCCAGGCATCAGGCATCGACTGGAACAGCGAAAAATTAACAAATAGCTTATCAGCCAGTTTCTCGTTTAGTTCATCGTGAATAGAACGGTGCGAGCGGGCAGTTAAATCTAAGTGCGCTTTTACTTTGTTAATGGTGGCAAAGTAAATTTGCTCCAATAACGACCAGTCTTTTAGTGTCAATAAACCATGTACATACTGGGCATGGGCATCGGTAAAGTAGTGCACGGCATCGTGGTAAGCTTCTATGGCGGTGCGCGGCGTTACGTTTTGGTAAGCTTCCCACAGGCCAAGAATAACCGTCGGTGAGTCTTCACTTGGCTCCGGCAGATTAACCAGACCCGGCGCCCGCTCAATATCTATGGCGTCAGTTACCAAAACCGCATGGTGTGCTGTCATGGCGCGGCCAGATTCGGTAATAATGTTCGGGTGTGGCAGGTCATACTCGTCACACACTTCTTTTAAACCATTCACCACGTTACGGGCATATTCGTACATGGTATAGTTCATTGAACAGGCTGAGCGTGATTTAGAGCCTTCGTAGTCAACACCTAAACCACCACCAACATCCACCGTCGTAATTGGTACGCCAAGGGTGCGCAGTTCAGCATAGTGGCGGGCACATTCACGAATAGCATTATGAATATCGCGGATATTGGCAATTTGCGAGCCGATATGAAAATGCACCAGCTGCAGTAAGTCCAGCTTGCCGGCATCACGCAGCACGTCAATGGCCTGCAACACCTGTGTGGCGGTTAAACCGAATTTACCTTTTTCCCCACCGGTATTTTGCCATTTGCCTTTGCCCACAGAGTTTAAGCGAATGCGGATACCGATACGCGGCGCCGCGCCTAAATTATCAATTTCGCGCAGCAGGGTTTTCAGCTCAGACAGTTTTTCTACCACCACATACACGGTGTGGCCCATCATGTCGCCGATAGTGGCTAAGCGCAGAAACTCACTGTCTTTATAACCATTACAGACTATTTGCAGTGGCTGTTCGGTAACGCCCAAAATCGCCATCAGCTCCGGCTTACTACCGGCTTCCAGACCGACTTTGCCGCTGTCATGGCTGATCAGCCGTTTTACTACCGAGAACTGCTGGTTTACTTTAATTGGATACACGGCCGTGTATTGGCCTTGGTAGTCTTTCTCGGCTTTAGCGCGCTGAAACGATTTAATAAGCGTGTCAACACGGTGTTGCAGGATATCAGTAAAACGCACCAGTACAGGCAGCGTTAAGCCTTCTTCTTTAAAACGGGCAGTGAGCTCAGGAAAACTGATGCCTTTTTTGCTGTGATCCTGATCCGGATAAGCGACCAGATCGCCCTCAGCATTAACATCAAAATATCCTTCACTCCATACTGCTACGTTGTAGATAGAGCGTGCTTTTTCAGTACCCCAGTCGGCCATTGTCGTTCCTTTAAAATTAAGTTGGCTATAGTTTAAGGCTTATACGGTTCAGCTGCAGCAAAAAACACGAAAAACAGAAAAAATTTGAGTGTAACGGCACTAAAAGGCACAATACGCGCCCTGTTACAGCGAGGGGATAACTATGTCTGGTTTTAAGAACAATTGGTACACCGAAATATTCGCCGCCAGCGGCAGCGCTTTTGGCTTGCAGGTCACAAAAAAGCTGGACGAAGTACAGTCACCATTTCAGAAGATTGAAATGTACGAAACCAGCCACTTTGGCAATTTAATGGTGATAGATGACGTTATCATGCTCAGCAGCCGGGATAATTTCTTATACCACGAAATGCTAAGTCACCCTGTGCTTTTTACTCACACTAACCCGAAAAACGTGGTGATTATCGGCGGCGGTGACTGCGGTACCCTTCGTGAAGTGTTAAAACATCCAAGCGTAGAAAGTGTAACGCAAATCGACATCGACGAGCAGGTTACCCGCATGGCCGAAAAGTACTTCCCTGAGTTATGCGCTTCAAACAGTGATCCGCGAGCGACGCTGAAATTTGATGATGGCATTAAGTATATGCGTGAAGCAGCAGCGGAATCTATCGATGTGATTATCGTTGATTCAACCGATCCAATAGGCCCGGGCGAAGGATTATTTAATCGCGCTTTTTATGACAGTTGCCGTAAAGCGCTGCGCCAGGGCGGTATTTTGGTGCAGCAAAGCGAATCACCACTTATTCATATGCCACTGTTAAAAGATATGCGAAGTGCCATGCAGGATGCTGGTTTTGCCGCACTGCAAACCTTGTTATTCCCACAAATGGTTTATCCGTCCGGTTGGTGGACCTGCACGCTGGCGCGCAAAGACGCGGGCTTTGAAGGTTTCCGCGAAGCTGATGCGGCTGCAGCACCGTTTAATACAGAGTATTACAATGTTGACGTGCACAAAGCCGCATCGGCCTGGCCTAATTTTATGAAGAAAGCACTGCTAGGCTAGTTCAGTGACATTAGCTGTGGGCTGTAAAAATAAATGTGCAGGTTAACTTGCGGTTTTGGCAAGCTTTCTGTACATTTATTGTTCATAAGTGGGGTGGCAAATGAAGAAATTATCTTACCTGTTGTTTTTCAGTGCTTTTTCCATTCAGGCTCAGGTGTACAAATGCGAGCGTAATGGCGTAGTGGAATTTAGCCAGTTTCCCTGCGCGGCAGAAGCTGAGCAATTAGATATGCGCCCTATTGGTACGGCAACGCCAGGTAGCAGGGGCGAGTTTCGTCAGCAGGTCGATGCATTAAAACGTCAAGGTCGCTTTGTTGAATATCAAATTACGTCACTGGAACAACAAAAACAGCAACAAGCTGATGAGTTAAAGGCGCAGTTATATAAACTGCGGCGCAGCTTCCCCAGAGCAGAAGAACTGGTAGCATTGCAGCAAAGAATAGATCGCTTAGAGCAGCAGTTCGATGAGAAAATTGCCGCTGAAAAAACAAAGCTGGTGGGTTTAAAGCAAAAAACCAACAACTTAGAACGGCAATACGCGCAAAATTAAACGCTTAATACGATGTAAAACAGCCCCGCTTATGCGGGGCTGTTTATTGTTAGCGGGTTACTTTTTTACAAACTAAACGAGGCTCGTAAATACCAGTACCGGCTGCCTGGCATGTCATAGGTTGAAGGGTCATAGCCATTGAGCGAGCAAGATAAACACACTGGCGGCTCTTTGCCAAACAGGTTATTTACGCCGAAACTTAACTGCATACCTGATAACACAGCATCAGTGCGCCAACTTAGCTGAGCATCGTGGTAAGTGGTGCTACCAAGTCGATTTTGGCCTACTTTCGGGTTGTTACGGCAAATGGCAAAGCTGGCTGCGTCGCCACAGTCTTCTTCCAGATCACTGGTGTAGCGAATAGTCCAACTGGCTTGCCAGGCGTCCAGCTTCCAGTTTAATGCTAAGTTGCCGCTCCACTCCGGAATAGCAGAATTATTAACTTCAATACCAACTGTCTTGGGTTGCCGTTGGCCGTTGGCATCTAAGACTGTGTAATCTTCAACCAGAGTAGCACGCAGTTTCACATCAAATTGACCGAATTCGGTTTGCGGCAACAACCAGCCGATATCAAAGTCCAGACCTGAAGTGTCAATACTGCCGATGTTAGTCAGCACGTTGTTAAACTGATCGATAGCTCCGAGCTGGTTGCGGCCAATACCATTACAAAAAGTATCCGACAGGGTTTGTACACACAAGTTCAGCTGTGTCTGTGCATCCAATGCCTGAATTGCCCCTTTAAGTTCATGCTGATACCAACTTACGCCGATATCCAATCGTGCAGACCAGGCAGTCGCAACGGCAAGTTCCGGGCTGAACACCATGCCCAGGTTATAGCTGGTAGAGGTTTCGGGTGCCAGATCGCGGTTACCACCTGTGACAACGCTGATTTGCGGGTTGGGTTGCTGATAATTTGCCGGCACGCCTAAGCTTGCGCAATTTGCTGCCAACCCGGCGACAGGCTGTGAACAGGGATCTGACAGTACCGCATCGAAACCGCTTGCCGAACCGAATAACTCGCCAATGTTCGGCGCCCTGAAGCCCTCCGACCAACTACCGCGAAACAACAATTCGTCTTGCATTAACCAGCGAAAGCCGACTTTGCTGGTGGTTTCACTGCCAAAGGTTGAGTAATCCGAGTAACGACTGGCAAGGCTTAAATCTAGTTCTTTGGCAAGTACCAGGTCTGCCAGTAAGGGTACGTTAACCTCTATAAACAGCTCGTTTACATTGAGTGAGCCTGTTGTCGGCAAGGAAGCGACACCGTTGTATTCGCCCGCTACTGTCAATGCATCCGGATTGTATTCACCGGTATATTTGCGGTATTCCCAGCCTGAGGCGAAGCTGAGTGCGCCGGCCGGCAACTCAAGCAGATCACCAGTGATGTTGGCAGAGTACAAACTTAGTTTGTTTTCGCTGGTATCGCGTACCACAGGTCTAATGTAGTCAAACATAGCCGGGGTAATGCTACCAGCGCCAAAGATGTTTAGCGGTACGCAGGCAGGATCTGCCTGACAGGCTGCCAGCGGACCTAAAGCTGTGGCAATACGCCTGGCATTATAACTGCCAAAGTTATCCTGTTTTGCCCGGTTGGTGCTGTAAGCCGCGTTGATATCCCAATAAAACAGTTGCCCAGCCAGTTCAAACTGGCTTTCAATGCCACTACCAAGGTAAAAAGTATCGACGTTTTGCTCAAAACGGCGCGGGCCACCTTCAACCGGACGACGGCCGCCGAGAATTAAATTCGGATTAGCACCCGATGCCACAAGGTCAAAACCAAAAGGGTTGTAAGGATTGTCGGCGGCAATAGTGAGATTATCCAGCCAAAAGTTACTGGGTACTGCGGTACCGATAAACATCGGTTCCGGTGCGGCCTGGTTGACACTATTGCGCTGGTTGTATAATGCTCGCATATACCAATGAGTATCAGTGCTAAATTCGTAACGTTGCTGCCCATAAAGTGAAATACGTTTATTCGGTGTTTGCAGTAAGTTATAGCTGGCGTAGTTAAAGCGGTCATTAGTGGTAAAGCAGTGAAAATCGTCTGTTCTTGAGCAACTGTTACCAAGTGCTGGGTCATAAGTCGGGCTGGTTACACCGGCGTTAGGTACTAAATCCAGTGTAAAGCCAGTATTGGGATCGGTAATGATAAAACGGCCGGCGGGGATAGCAGAGCTACCAAAAGCTAAACCGGTGCCGGGCACCGGTAAGCTGGACTGCGCCCGGGTGCTGGCAAATACAGACTTTTGCTCGTTGTAACTGGCAGCCATAAAGTAGCTATGTTTGTCGCTTTCGCCACCAAAGCTAAGTTCAAAGGTCGTGGTATCACCGTCGCCTTTACTGAATTGACCAAAGCTGGTACTAAGTGTTGCGCCGGTTGCGGCACGGCGGGTGATAATGTTGACTACGCCGGCAATGGCGTCGGAGCCGTAAATAGATGAGGCACCGTCTTCCAATACTTCGATACGCTCAACAATTGCCAGCGGTATGGTGTTTAAATCTACAACACCGCCAACACCTGAAGCAGAGCTCTCATTAACCCAGCGAATACCGTCTACCAGAACCAACACGCGTTTAGCGCCCAAATGGCGCAAATCGACTGTGGTTGCGCCGGCCCCAACGCCGCCGCCATCTGGTGGAAAGCCGAAGTTACCGCTGGAGTTAAATTTTGTATTAAGCGCTGAACCCGAGGCAGTTATATTTTGAATAATGTCACCGATTGAAGACAGGCCCGAGCGATCTATTGCATCACGGTCCAGTATTTGTACCGGGCTGCGACCTTCAAGCTCAGTCTGCTTAATCCGGCTGCCGGTAACTTCGATGCGTTCCACACTTTTATCAGCAGTGTTGTCCTGCGCCTGGATTTGAGGCGTTGTTAATGCCAGTGCACTTAGCACAGCAATAGATAGCGTAGAGTAATAAATGCGCATGCAGTATTCCTTATAATTGTTGTTTGAATAACTGCTGACATCTTGCCTGACGTATCCTGGTAGCCAGGCAACTAGCAGCGAAATGAGCTTATCGCCGATAAGTTCAGGCAAAAGCTTAGCTAAGAGTTTGTATTTTGTAAAAAATTAATAATTTAAATGTTTTTATTGTGTGTTGGTAGGTGAGATGTATGGTGAGGCAGTTTTTAAACTGTTTTGTTAATGGCTCAAATAAGCCAAAGCCGGGAAAATTGACAAGCAATCTTCCACGGCTTTGATAATCAGCTTTTGCAGTAGCATTACTTAACGATTACGACAGGCCTGAGTTCGGCATTCATCGTTTAATTCCAGCAATGATCTGCTTACGGTGTTTTTATAGCCGTGATTATCAGTCACTTCCAGCGATACTTCATAGCGTGAATACCACTTGCCATTTCGGTATTCAGATTGGATGTGCGGCAGCGATATGCTCGCTGAACTGCTTGCCACACTGCCGTTCACTATCCAACGATAATTTACTATCGAACCATCATAATCGCGGGCAGAACTTGTTAATACAAAGGATCCTGCTCGTGGAGAAACGCTAAAGCCAGAAACGGGTTTATATTTGCATTGTTGTGATGTGACTTGTTCCATTCTGATGAAAGGTAAAGTTGCGCTACAACTGAATCTGCCGTAGTAACCACCAATGGTGGTAAAGTCAGACACCTGTACAAAGGGGGACAGTGTTTCGAAGAAATATTCAGAAAGCTGACGAGTTTCACCGTTGTGAGTCACACTACATTGAGCCCAGCCGCCATAGATAGGTACATTAGTGGTGGTGGTTGTACAATCCACCGGCTCACCAAAAGGGGTTGCAGTGGCCATGGAAGAGGACAGCGTAAGCGCGCCAAGTAACAGTACCGAGAATGTTTTTTTCATTACTTTTCCTTGATTTATTCGTTTTGTATTGGGTTTATTATTGCGACATAAATTGCTTTATGCCGCTTAAAAATAAACCACTTTTAAACACAAATAAAACAAAATATCTTAATTTTACATCCCGTTAAAGCTCCGTGTAATAACATACAGGTCAATGCATGTTAGATCGCGGGCACAACAGTGCTTTATCTGATCTGATTCGCAAGTGGCTTATTGCACTATCGGCTCGATATGAATTTCTACCCGGCGGTTTTGCGCCCGGTTTGCATCCGAATTGTTGGGTACCGCAGGGTAGTTTGGGCCATAGCCCTGGGTTTCAATGCGGATAGGTTGCACGTTTTGCGCAACCAAATATTGTTTTACGCTGTTTGCCCGGCTTTGAGACAGATTCATATTGTACTGATAAGGGCCAGTATCATCGGTATGGCCGGCAATAACCAGCATGGTTTTTTCATAGTCACGCAGTACTTTGGCAATATCATTAAATACCGGATACAGGTTAGAGCGAATATCTGAGCGGTTAACATCGAACGTTAACTGAGCTGGAATATCTAATCGCAGTTTGTCGCCATCGCGGATCACATTAACACCACTGCCGCTAAGTTCTTCGTTCAGCGCTTTTTCCTGTTTATCCATGTAGCTACCAACGGCAGCACCGGCCAGAGCGCCTACTGCAGCGCCAATCACCAGACGCTTATCTTTATGGTTGCCGGTGGCCTTACCGGCAACAGCTCCTAACACGGCGCCGATAGCAGCACCTTTGCCGGTGTTGGAGTACTCATTTGTTGCACATCCCGCCAGGGTCAGACTGGCCGACAGCACGCCAACAACAAATACTGAATAACGCATAGGTGAACTCCTTAATCATTTTTTGCAGCTTAACGTAGCTAACTGAATTACTGCTGAACTATAAATGTTTGTCATTGTTTACATATTATGTAAATTATTTGATTGTTACTTCATATTCACATTGACTGTTTTTTTCAGTATTGTACTAGGGTTTAGCATTCTGGCGGATTGGCCGGAAAAGGCAATAAAGGAATACATAATGACAAGAGCGGCGCGCTTTTTATTGTTAGTGACTGCAGCCATGCTGGCACAGCCTGCAGTGGCTGACGTATATAAATGTACCGACAGCAGCGGTGAAGTGGTGTTTCAGGGAGACCCATGCCGCGCGGGTGAAGAGGTAAAACTAGACATTCGTTTTGCTGAACAGCAGCGTCAGGAAGTAGAGCAGCTGATCGTCGGCAGCTGGTGTGAAATAGGCACTTCAACCGTGGCGGGCGGTAGTGTACAACAAGATACGGCTATGCGTAAAACCTGGGTTTTTACCGAACGTTTAATGGTGCAGCAAATTAGCCAGGGGCAGCGTCAGGATACGTTCCGCTATCCGATAAGACAGAGCCCGGGCTCATTTGTGGTTGATCATCCGGCGTTTGGCAGTGGCCAGGTAAATTGGCAAGTGCGTACCTTAACGGATAATCAGTTGGTCATTTCTGCCTATGGCGGTTTTACCCACCTGACAGCGGGCGATTGCGACTTAATCATGGCCAGCACTCAAAATTAAATAGACATATAGACGCCCAAACTTTAAGCTGCTGCCAGTACATTATGTAGGCAGGTAATCTATGTTGAATTCAGCCTGGCGGCGCATTGTTATCAAGGTTGGTAGTGCGCTGATCTCCCCTGATGCTAAAGGGTGTTCTACCCGCTATTTGTTGGCAATTGCCCGTTTTATCAGTGAATGCCGTCAACAAGGGACAGAAGTGGTGCTGGTGTCGTCCGGCAGTGTGGCAGCTGGCCGTTCAGCAATCGCTTTTGTGCATCAACCGCTTTCGATCAATATCAAGCAAGCCATGGCGGCAGTGGGCCAAACACAAATGATGGCGACCTGGAGCAACCTGTTTGATTTTCGTTGTGCGCAAATTCTGCTAACACATGATGATTTAGCCGACCGGCGCCGTTACCTGAATATCGACAATACGCTACGTACCTTGCTGACCAATCAGGTGCTGCCTATCGTAAACGAAAACGACAGCGTGGCCACGGCTGAGCTTAAAGTGGGTGATAACGATAACCTGGCGGCAATGGTGGCGGTACTGGTAGATGCCGATGCACTGATTATTTGCTCGGATATTGATGGTTTGTACAGTGCCAATCCCAGAACTGTGCCGGATGCGCAGTTTATTCCCCGGGTAGAACAGATTAACGCGGCAATATATGCTATGGCGGGTGGTAGCCATCACGCTATTGGCACTGGTGGCATGCTGACTAAAATTCAGGCAGCAGAAAAAGCCACTAAACTGGGTGTCGATACGTTGATTATCAACGGCCAGAAAGCTGAAAGCTTTGATAGGTTGTTGCGCGGTGAGCAGGCAGGCACCTTGTTTTTGCGGCAACAGGATAGGCTTAGCGCAAAAAAACATTGGTTGCTTAACAGCTTAAAAAGCCAGGGTAGTATTGTGCTCGACAGTGGTGCGGTGCAGGCCTTGCTACACAAAGGCGCATCGTTGCTGGCAAAAGGCGTTACCGCAGTAAATGGGCGCTTTGATAAAGGTGATGCCATCTGGTTGTGTGACAGTGGCGGTAAACAATTGGCCAAAGGTATTTGTCAGTACAGCGCGACTGAGCTGCAGTTAATCAAAGGCTTACACAGCCAACAAATTGCTGATACGCTGGGTTTTTGTCCCAGTGAGGAAGTGGTGCACCGGGATGATATTGCGCTGACAAGCTGAGGGCAGGTGGCGAATGAAAATTGCGGTAATTGGCGGTGGCATTAATGGCTTAAGCAGTGCCTGGCAGTTAGCGCTGGCCGGATATGATGTCAGCCTGTTTGAACGCGACAGCCTGATGCAGGCCACTAGCGCTGCTTCATCAAAATTGTTACATGGTGGCTTGCGCTATCTGGAACAAGGCGAGTTTCGCCTGGTGCGCGAAGCACTGCAAGAGCGACGCTGGTGGCTGAAAAAAGCGCCGCAACTCACACGCCGGTTACCTATCTTATATCCGCTTTATAACGATTCGCGCCGTGCCCGTTGGCAGTTGAAAATAGGCTTGTGGTTGTACGATACGTTTGCTGGCCGCAAAGGTATTGGCCGCCATCGCTGGCTGACGGCAGCGCAAGCGCTGCGTTGCTCACCGCAGCTAAAAGCAGCGGGCTTAACCGGCGCGTACCTGTTTTTTGACGGCCAAATGGATGATCAAAAGCTGGGGCTGTGGATGGCACAGCAATGTCGCAAAGCCGGCGTGCAGTTGTTTGAGCACAGCCCGGTGCAGCAAGTAGCGGCTGATGGCCGCGTGTTGCTTAGCAATGGTTGGCAACAATTTGATCGGGTGGTTAATGTCGCGGGTCCCTGGAGCCAGCAATTGCTGAAACAGTCGGAATTGGTGCAGCAACCGCTGGATTTAGTACGCGGCAGCCATTTAGTGTTGCCGGCGATAAGCCGCTACGGCCATATGCTGGAAGTGCCGGGTGAAGCGCGTATTGTGTTTGTGTTGCCGTATCAGGGCAATACTCTGCTCGGTACTACTGAAGTACGCCAGCAATTGGCTGAGCCGATTAAGTGCTCTGCTGTCGAGCGTGATTATTTGCTGGGCGTGTATAACCATTATTTCCAACCGCAAGCTGATGCTACAACCGTGTTAGCCAATTTTGCCGGCGTGCGGCCATTGCTGGGAGGCAGTGCAAATGCCAGTAAAGCCAGTCGTGAGTACCAACTTAACTGGCAGGGCCAAGTGCTAACGGTGTCTGGCGGTAAATGGACCACTGCCCGCGCGCTGGGTAAAAGTGTTGCAGCGCAAATTACTCAGTCGGTAAGCCAGGGCAGAGGTTGAACTATCATAAACTTGGCGCGTTACAACGTAATGGCCAGAATTTTGGAGCGACGCTGATAGTTATACAGCTGTTTTTTCTGCGCAGGTAAATCATCAACTGTCAGTAGTTCAAAGCCATGTTCTAAAAACCAGTGGATGCTGCGTGTGGTTAAGGCAAATAGTTTACTGTACTTCCGTTGCCGCGCTTGCTGAATAACGGCCTTAAGTAAAACGCTGCCGCGGTCTGCATCACGGTAATCCGGATGCACAGCTAAACAGGCAAATTCACCAACGTTGTCGTCCGGAAACGGATACAGCGCGGCACAACCAATTACTAAACCATCGCGCTCTATTAAACTGAACTGGTTTATTTCCATTTCCAGTTGCTCACGCGAACGCCTTACCAGCAAGCCTTGCTGCTCCAGCGGGCGGATCAAATCTAAAATACCGCCTATGTCGGAGATGGTGGCCTGACGCAGTTTCTCTGCCGACTCAGTAACAATTTGGGTGCCGATACCATCACGCGAGAACAGCTCTTGCAGCAAAGCGCCGTCTTCATCGTAACTGACCAGGTGACAACGCGGCACGCCAGCACGGCAAGCGGTAATGGCGGCATGTAAAAACGCCAGTGTGCCCGGGCAGGCATCGGGTTGTTGTTCCATCCGCAGCATAATTTGCTCGGCAGCATTGGGCATTAGCTCTGCGGTGATCTCGCCATCGGCACCCACAATACCGCCTATTTCACTAAAACCAATCATTTTGTCTGCTTTAAGTTTAACTGCGACCTGAGTAGCAATGTCCTCGGCCGTTAAATTAAAACTTTCACCGGTAACGGAGGCTGCTATTGGCCCCATCAGCACTATGCCGTTGTTGTCCAACTGACGCCGGATACCGGCAGCGTCAATACGCCGCACACGGCCGCTATGATGGTAATCTACGCCCTCATCCACGCCCAATGGTTGGGCAATAACAAAGTTGCCGCTCACCACGTTAATTTGAGCACCCTGCATTGGCGTATTGCTTAAGCTCATTGATAAACGCGCGGTAATATCCAGCTGTAGAGCACCGGCTACCTGTTTAATCAGCTGAAATGATTCATCATCTGTGACCCGCACACGGTTATGATAGGTTGGCTCCAAACCAGCCTGCTGCAGCGCAGCGTTTATTTGCGGCCGTGCGCCATACACCAACACCACTTTAATACCCAGGCTGTTCAACAGGGCAATGTCGTTGATAATGCTGCGAAAGCCGCTTTGACTAATAGCTTCGCCACCTAGCATAACCACAAAGGTTTTGCCGCGGTGTGCGTTAACATAGGGGGCTGATTGGCGAAAACCGGAAACAAGTTCAGTAGTGCGCACGGGCGTTGGGCTTCCTTCTGATAAGACCATAGTTATATAGGCCATAAAGATGGCAGCTGCATGACAAAATGCCAACTTAAGCCATATTGAGGGCGGCATTTTAGATTGTTTGTGGTTTTATATCCACTTTATTGGCATATTTATTCCTTTTTGCTGTTGTTAAGAAGCAGTTGTCTCAGCAGCAGAGCTATTGTAAAACTGTTGCTACATAATTGGGGCAGCAGAGTGTAAGGCGGGATACAGGATGCGCAAACAGCAGCGTGATAAAAACAATGACACAGGTTTGCCCTGGTTCGGCCTGGCTTTTTTAAGTGTTTTTATGCTGGCCGGTATAACAGGCGGTGTGGCATTTTTTCGCGATGGTCAGCCCGGCGCCGGGTTGATTTTTATGGCGATGTTTTGTGGTATTTCCGCTTTGATGATGTTTTTACTACTGTATGGCCATAAACAAGCTTTGATAGAGCAGGCGATGTTGCAAGGCGCAGCGCCGCAGGAGGGTATCGCCAGTAATAACAAAGCCGGCTATCTGACCATGCTGGCACTGGGCGCACTGTTTTTTGCTATCGGCGCACCTATCAGTTACATGGCAATAACTGATGAGCTGCCAAAAGCTAATTACGCGGTATTGTTAGTGCTGGTATTTCCGCTAGCCGGGGTGCTATTGCTGTGGCAAGGCCGTAGCAAGCTTAAACAGTGGCAAAAAATTGGCAAAACGCCGTTTTTCGCCGATCCATTTCCCGGCAACGCCGGTGGTCAGGTAGGGGGCTACTTTACCTTACAGCACGGCCGTTTTGACCACATGCCGCAGGCAACACTGAGTTGTTTACATGTGTATCAAAGCGGTAGTGGTAAAAACCGTACCACCCAGCGCGACTCGCTCTGGTCAGCTAAATGTGACGTTTCCCGCTCGGTAGATGGTAAATATTGGCTGGCACTAAACGCCCCCGGGCACTTACCTGCCAGTGGCGAGAATATAAGCTATTCAGGCCGCATAGAGTGGCAACTGAGTTGCAAAGGCGAACTAACGCTGGATAAAAAAATGGTGGAGTTTAGCCGGCAGTGGACTTTGCCGGTAACGGTAGGTAAAGCGCATTGCAGCTGGCAGCCCCACGCCAGCGAAGTGGCGCTGCAGCAGCAAAAGCGCACAGCGGATGCCTTCAACGCTGCTGCCAGTCAGATCCATCAGCAGGTGCAGGGCAATACTTTGTATTTAACCAGCAAGGCTGGCCGGCATAGCAGTACCGCATTGATTCTGATTTTGTTTGGTGCAGTTTTTACCGGAGCCGGTGTGTTTCTGGTTTACAAAGCCCTGCAGGAAACCGCCATGTTATGGTTTATGGCGTTAATATTTACGCCCATTGGTGTGCTGATTTTAGCTTACGGCCTGTTTTGGCTGGGGCGAGGCCTTACTGCCAGTGTGGCGCCAGGCAAGGTGTGGATGCAGCGTTCTATGTTTGGTATCCGGTTATACCAGCGACAAGCACCATGCAACAACCCGGACCAACTAAAGATAAAACAAACGCTTGCCTCGACAACCGCCGAAGGTGAACGCACCGAGTACTTCTGTCTGCAGGCCAATGTCGACGGCAAAACCTTAGTATTGGCCGAAGGCATTACCGGCCTCGATACCGCCGAGGCGTTAAAGCAGCAAGTAGCAGAGGCGTTGCTGCCCTGATTGTTGCAAAGAATACAAGCCGCGATTGCGGCCTGTGTTATTTCTTTGGCTAAGCAATTACCAGCTACATAACTGCGTCCAGCTGCTGTCACTGCCTGGCAAGCTTTGCGTCCACCAGTTGGCCTGATACAGCGCGCTTTGGTAAATCAGCTTATCGCTGGCGGCGGCGTGGCTGGGTTGGCCTTGCCAGTCTAACTGCGGCCAGTTCGGATAAGTGTTTATCTGGCTTAAGTCATAACCCGGGCAATTACCCGGCGGGGTACCATCATCCCCATCGTCTGGCGCCGGGCGCAGGTCGAGGTTGTAAAAATGGCTGTTATCCCGCACATAGGCACGGTTGCTGGCCAAGTCGCTGTTAAATAAAACATTATCACCGCTTAATACCCCAAGTTGCAGCAGGTTGTTGTACTGGGTGTTTATCTGTGCCGCCAGCTCGGTGGCCCACAGTGCGTTGGCAATATTGTTGGCAGTGATCTGCCAGCTTTCGTCTATCAGCTCCTGGCCATTGGCATCAAATAACCGCAGCTGGGCATAACCGCCGACTTCGGCCGGGGTTTGCAGGTTTACATAAGCGCCTTTATCAAACCACAGCGTGGGCGGGGTGTCGCCGCTGCCGTTTACCAGTTCAATATCCGAGCAGTTATAAAAGCCCTCGCCGACCACATCGACCCGTTGCCAGCGGGTATACAGCACCGCCGGGCCGCTGCGCTCAGTTGGTAACGGCACCTGCAGGGTGTAATAACCGGCTGCGGCGGGCACATCGCTTTGCTGGTAAATCAGCTCCAATTGGTTCCAGCTTAATGGCGCCGCGGCGGCATCGAAGCCTGGTTTGCTTAAGTAAATCTGCCAGAAGCTGGGGTTGTGCGGGGTAGTGGCGCGAAAGCGCAGGGTAAGCTCGCTGCTTTGCGCCAGGTCGATAGGGGTGCGCTGCCAGGCGTCAGACGGGATGTCCATACCGCTTTTGCGGCTGTCGCCACCGGCACATAAGCTGCCATCACTGACCACGGCCTGCACAGCCGCCATGTTGCGGTAGTTGGCGACGTTGGCTGAAAACTCATGGTGTTGGGTTAGCATATAACCGCCGGATTGCTGATAAGCGGCACGGCAGGCGGCATTGGGTATGCCGCTGCCATCGGCCGGCCACCAGTAGCCACCATCGTCTTTACAAATTTGTTGCCGGGCCTTGGGGTAATCGACATAGCCATGGCTACTGGCCTGCAGACTGATAAATAGCAGGCTGGTTGTGAGTAATGCTGGCATTACATATTTTACGTTCATCTTTGGATCTCCTGTGCGGCCAGGAAACTTCCCGGCTGCACTGTATTCGACATTGGTGAGGGGCGTGACCTTGGCACGGCGGCGCAGCGTGTCTGAGTGCCCGCCCGAGCGGGCGCGAGTTGCTGCGACGAGCCTGACAACTGTTACCCGCTCACCGCATTACTCCAAACCCCGCCCCTCGCATAAAAAGCATCGGAGCAGACAGTGAGTCCTGAACTTACCGGCCTTGCTCCTGCCATGCGCTATAAATTACAGATAAAACTCCAGCTGCCATCACTGCCTGGCACCGAGTTAGTCCACCAATTGGCTTTATACACACCGCCCTGGTAAGACAAATGGTCACCGCCGTTGGCATGGCTGGGGTTACCGGCCCAGTCGGTTTGCGGCCACTGCGGGTAAGGGTAAATAGTGGCAGTAATACCACCGCAGCTGTTGCCGCCATCGCCACCATCATCACCGCCGCCGTCGCCAATACTCACTACCGGTAACTGCGGATATTCTTCGGCAAAGGCATACTCATTGCCGTTTACTGTTAACACCCAGTTGGAGGGCATTGGCATCGGCAGCTGATAATTCAGCGTTACGGTGACACTTTCGCCGTTCGCCACGCTTAAATAACCGGGCAAGGTGAAGGCCACGCGGTGGAAGTTATTACTCAGGCCACCGATATTATTACCACTGGCGTTACGGCCGCTTTCAATTACGGTTAAGCCAAAACCACTTTGATCGCTGATGCTATCGGGGATCGAGGTGGGTACATCAAAGCTGATGTTGCTGCCGCCCGGAATAGTGCTGTTGCTGTGGTTGGTTAGCGTAAGTTTAGGGTTGATGGGGAAATTCTGATCGCCCAGTTTAAAGTCGCTGATACTCAGGCGGATATCGGCTGCCTGCGTTGGCATAGCGCGTTCAGCTTTTACTGCACCGTATTGGCTGGCGCCACGGAAGCTGTCGTAAAACTGCGTGGTCAGGCTGTTACCGATAAAGTATTCGCTTTTGGCCGCATCCCAGTCGTAGTCGCCAGCCAGCTCCCAAAACATCACACCACCGATACCGTTATCAATCACGTACTGCGCTTTGGTGGCAATGCTTTGCTCGGTTTCTACCGATAAAAACACCTTTTTCTGCGCATTCCACAGCCAGGGCGCTACTGCCGTCGCATCATAGTGGCGGCTGTAATTACCGCTTAGCTGATGCGCCGGGTTGGCCGGGTCAAGGCCATACACGCCAAGATAGCTGCCGCTGATGCCTTCGGCCAGGTTCATGGTGTGCCACAGCGGGTTAGAGCCGGCCGGCATTTCATTACCGTTGCTGTCTTTGTCGTGCCACAGGTTGTCGATGCCAACGGCGCCGTTACCGCATTTACTCACTGTGCTGCCACCGGTGCCGGGTGGGCAATCGTTCTGGTTTGGTAAAGCAGCGCTGCCCCATAAGCCAAAGCTGCCACCCTGTACGTCTTTCCAGCCGCGGCTGTAATAGGGAATACCAATATTGATGCGTCCGGCTGGCATGTTGCCGCGGAAATAATGGTAAGCCCAGTCGGTGTTCAGATAACCAATTTGCTGGTACTGGCTGGTGTCGTAGTAATTCCAAGCGACCAGTTCAGCATCCTGGCCGGTATCGAATAACGCCGCATTATGGCCGACAAACTGGTTCCAGGCTCCGTGCAGGTCGTACGTCATAATGTTAACGTAATCCAGATATTGGGTAACCTGAAACGCTTCCATGCCGCGCAGCAGGTAGCCGGAAGACGGCGAGGCAATAGTCAGCAGATAGTGCTTACCATCAGCCGCGCCGGCGGCGTCCAGTTTTTGCCGCAGTACCTTCATCAGCTCAATATAAGAGCGGTTCAGGCCGCCGCGCAGGCTGTTGGCAATGGCGAAATCGTCCGGGTTGCCGGCATCATTCATGCTGGTGGGGTATTCGTAGTCAATATCCACGCCGTCAAAGCCATACTGGCGGATAAAGGCCACCGCCGAGTCGGCAAAGGTATTAATACCCTGAGTGTTAATGCTTAAGTCGCTGTTGGTGGTCATGGTATAAAAACCGCCACTGGCGACCCGGTTACCGTTACTGTCAAAGTAACCGCCACTTTCTGCCCAGCCACCGACCGAGATCAGTGTTTTTACGTGCGGGTACTGCTGTTTGTATTTGTTCAGCAGATTAAAGTGGCCTTTGTACGGCAGGGCAGGGTCCAGCTCAGCGCCGGCAATACCCGGCCATTCCATAGCGGTAGAGGCATTGTTGGCGTCAGTCGTATCACCCACCGAGATTTGATTGGCGCCATTAACATGGGCAAAGGCGTAGTTGATATGGGTAATTTTATCCCACGGAATATCCGAGGCTAAATAGGCCGGCTGGCCGTTTTTGCCATGACGCCAGCTGGTAAAGTAACCAATAATGCGCCGCGGATGATCAGGGCTGATGATTTCACGGCCGTTGGCATCATACACTGTGCAATAGGGCACGGTAATACCCGGTGTCTGATACAGGCCATCCGGCCGGCAGCTGTTATCACCCGGTACGCCGGGACCGGGTTCAGGCTCGGGGTCCGGGGTAGGGTCTGGTTCAGGCTCCGGCTCAGGGTCCGGAGTAGGATCTGGTTCGGGCTCCGGCTCAGGGTCGGGAATAGGGTCCGGCTCAGCACCATCACAGCTGCCGAGTAAGCTCCACTCCTGATACGCTGCAGAGTGGCTGAGCGGGTCATTGCCTTGCGTCCACCAGTTAGCTTGAAATGCCTGTTGTTGCTGTTGTACCTGAGCGCCACCGTTGTAGGCGATAGCGCTTTGCCACTGCGCCAGGTTGCTGCAATCAACGGCGCGGGCAGAAAATGCCGAAGCGCTGGCCAGGGCCAGCAGCGATAGTGTTGTAGTGAGTTTCATATCAAAGTTCCTGCAAAATGCCGCAGGGAATCTAAGCAGATGCCAGGGAGCAGGAACCGCTTTGCTCTAAGCTAACCGTTGAAGCCCCGGACGCTGACAAACTCGTCTGGAACGAATTTGGACAGCTCCGCTGGCCCGAAGGGTAGACTTCATGGAAGAAGTCTACAATCGAGCCCCCATGGATGGGTTTACGGCGTGTTAGCGTGGGCAAAACGGTTCTTGCTTACTCCTCTGTCTAAGCTGTTAGCTGCTGCGGCAATATTAGTTATTGCTGCGTATGGCCTAAGCCTTCGTGCATCGCGTTTAAAATATGGCCGTTGTCGGCATCAATTTCCCAGGCGAAAATGCCGCCCAGCTGATGCTGCAGAATGTAAGCCCCTTTTTCGCGTACTGAGCGCTTGGTATCGAAACTTATCAGCGTATTGGTGGCCGGGTTCCAGACATAGCTGGCCTTGGCAGTATCATCCCAGCTCACAGTAAAGCCATTAACGCCGCTGGCCTCTGGACCTCCCATAAAGTCGGCTTCTATTTTCTTGTAGTCCATAATGCCGCGTTCCCAGCCGCCGGTAATGCCATCGCCACCGGTGCCGGTAAACGGATTACCTCCTGTTGTGCCCGACACATTCTGCCAGCCGCGACCATACATGGCGGCGCCCAGCGCTATCTTGCTGGCCGGTACACCGCGGTCTAACAGGTATTGCACGGCTTCATCGGCGCTAAATCCAACAATAGGTGAATTAGGTGACGGATACAGGCCGGTTTGATGACCCAGCACACCATTCCAGGCGCCGTAGTAGTCGTAGGTCATCAGGTTGATGTAATCCATGTAAGGTGCGGCATCTTCCCAGTCCACGACACTGAGTTTTTGCACCCCACCCGACATTGCTGCTGCCAGCTCGTACTCACGGCCGGTTTCCACGCTGAGGGCATCTAAGGCTTCACGCAGCTCACGCATTAAGGTAGCAAAACCGGCACCGTCTTGCGGGCTGCCCAGATCCGGTGTAGCACCGCCGCCGCCCGGGAATTCCCAGTCGATATCAATACCGTCAAAGAAGTCATAAGTGCGGATAAAGTCGATAATGGAGTCGACAAATACAGCACGTGCTGCCGGGTTTACGCCAACCTGATATAGCGGATCAGATAAGGTCCAGCCGCCAACAGAAGGCAGAATTTTGATATGCGGATGCGCTTGTTTCAGCCGGTATAGCTCGGCAAAAATACCGCGTATCGGTTGGTCCCAGCGATCGCCCGGATAGCCTTTTTCCAGCGCAGCGAACTTATCGTGTACTACCACCGAATAATCTGGCTTACCGACGCACTGGCTACGCAGAGCCGCATAACCTTCCGGATTAGCCTGGCGCAAACCTTCGTTCGGGCCGCATACCGGAACAAAGCCGTAGTAAATATGCGTCAGGTTTTGTGCTGGTATATCCGCGACATGAAAGGCACGGCCATAGATACCCCATTCAACAAAATAAGCGCCTACTTTTTTACCAGTGCTGTTGTGGTAAGGCTGGTTATTTTGTTTTAACGGATGCGGCCAGGCTGTCATATCCAGATCGGTCCAGGGATCGAAGCTACCGCCACCACCGCCACCACCATCACTGGTGACAGAGACTGTTTTCACATCACTGTCGGTACACAGCAAAGCGCTGCTGCTTTGCTGACATAAACTCACAACAAAGTTATAGCTACCGGCTGTGTTGAAGCTAACCGTCTTGCTGCCGCTTTGCGCTTGCTGGCCATTGGCCGTTAACGCAGCGCTGTGCACTACGCTACCATTTTGCTTTAATTGCCACAGATTACCGTTAGTTCCCCACCACATATTCCAACTCAAGTTAAGGTTGGCGCTGCCGCCGGTTAACGTAATGTTGTTGTCGCTCCAGGCAAATACCGGTTTGGCCGGTGCGGCCGGGTCAGGTTCCACCGGATCAGGCTCTACAGGGTCAACTGGATCAGGTTCCACCGGATCAGGCTCGCCGCCTGTGCCAGTTATATTGACTGTGGTGATGCCGCTTGGGGCGCATTCTTCAATGGCGGCACTTACTTGACACAGGTTGACTTGTAGTTGATAGCTACCTGGCTGGGTAAAGATTAAGCTAGTAGTGCCTGTTTGTGCGCTCTGCCCATTTGGCGTCAATGCAGCCTCAAAGACAACGCTGTCATTTTTATTTAAGTACCACTTGTTGCCGTTGGTGCCCCACCACATATCCCAGCGTAGCGGCACCTGTACACTGCCGTTTTGCAATTGGTAGTCGGATGGCATCCAACTGATCACCGGTGTGTTGGGTGTAGCGGCTTGAATAGTGGCTGCCAACAACAGCAATGACATACTGCCGCTTGTTTTAACCATCTGTTTTAACATAACTTCCTCCAGTCGTGCTGCATCAATAATTTATAATTTTAATTGATTATTTATTACCTGTTTGGCACGCTATTCAGCCGCTATTCAGGTTGATTTGTTTTTACGCCAGTCCGGCAGTACTGCTCCCTGTTGCTTACAAAATAAGCGGTATTGACTATGGCAAGAATGACAGCGTTGTCAAAATATTGCAGTTAGATTTCAATGATATTTTTATGATTAGTAATTAACTAGCTGAATTAACTGTAAAAATAATTCGGTTTTACTGTCAGAAAACTTTACGGATTATCGGGCCAGAAAAGCACTTTTCGGGAAGGATGTTAATTGTAACTACAGCGCTGTTAGCCGCGCTGTAGTTATTGCTGATGATTTAGTCGAGGATTATGTGTGGCACAAAGCGCGAACTGTCTTTGGTGATCAGGCTATTGTCTTCACGGATACAAATACCGGCTGCGCTGTCGCCAACTACCCAGCTACCAATCAGCGTATAGTTATCGCCGAATTTTGGCAGCGGTGCCAGTTGCTGACGAATAAAGCCGCTGTCGTTATAAGGACCGTCTTGTTTAATGTTGCGGCCATCGCTAGTCAGTAATTCAACATTGGCGCCTTCACGCGATAGCAGTGGTTTGCGCAGCCAACCGTTTTGCAGCGCACTACCATCATCAAAAAAGGCAGGCAGCAGGTTGGGGTGACCCTGATGCTTTTGCCATAACATTGGCAGTATGCCTTTGTTTGACAGCAGGCATTTCCACAGCGGTTCTATAAACTGCGTCTTGCTGCTGAGAATAGTACTGGCGAAATCCTCCTGCAGCATAAATTCCCACGGATACAGCTTAAACAAGCCATGAACAGGGAAGCCATCTAAATCGACCAGTTGGCCGTCGATATCGCCCAACTGTTCCAGTTGAATATAGCGACAGTTCAAGCCGGCCTGCAGTGCAATGTCCATCAGGTAATCGACGGTGCCTTTATCTTCGATACTTTCGGTGACACTGGCAAAGTAGAACGGTTGTGGCAGGTTAAGCTCGCCAAAGGCTTGTTGCAGTTTGTCTTGCAGAGAATTGAACTGATCGGCACCCTGCGGTAATTCGCCGCGCATTAGCTGATCTTCAAGCCATACCCATTGAAAAAAGCCGGTTTCATACAAGGAGGTGGGGGTGTCGTAGTTCAGCTCTAATAGCTTGGCTGGGCCGCTGCCGTTATAGCTAAAGTCCATCCGTCCGTACAAATGCGGTTCTTTACCGCGCCAACTGGCCAGCACGGCATCCCAAAACTGCGGCGGGATACCCAGTTGCTGCAGTTTTTGCTCATCGCTGACGATATCGTCGACCAGATCCAGCGCCATTTGGTGCAGCTGTTCGGTGGGATCTTCCAGATCCTGCTCTATCTGTTCAAGAGAGAACTGATAATAAGCGCTTTCATCCCAGTACGGCTCACCGTCAAATGTATGAAAATTAAAGCCGACGCTTTCGGCAAAGGCTTTCCAGCCCGGGCGGGGGTTACTTTCTATGCGTTTCATAGGGTGTTAACCACCGTAGCTGCTGACATTGCGTTTAGCTGCCTGAGCACCAAAACCGCCACGGCGAGCCATAGTGGCAGGCTTGGGTTGCACTGCGGATGGTTTAATACTTGTCGTGCCTGGCTGCGTTGCTACCGCGGTATTAGTGGCGGTGCGGAACGTGCCACGGTCATCGCGGGACTTATACAGCGGCTGGTTCGCAACCGGAGAGCGGTTTGCTGCAGTAGATTGTTGTTGTGGTGCGCCAGCCATGCCGCCGCGATTTAACATTTGGCCAGCCATAAAGCCCATCATCATAGGCATAAAAAAGCCGCTGCTTTGCTGGCTTTGTGTTTGGCCTTGGTCACTACTGCTTGTTGCTACGGTATTGTTTGCTGCGACTACCGGTGCAGTCTCGCACTGGCCGCTACCAAAATCGGTTTCGCATTCCTGTTTGCTGGCATAGCGTGGTGCTACCTGCGGGTGCAAGGCTTTAGCATCGGCAAAGGCAGATTTGCACTCTGCCGGCGGGTTGTAGTAGGCTGCGCACTCATCCGGCGTATTAAATACTTGTACCTCTACCGGCTTTTCGCCACAGCCAGCCAGAACCATGCCGGCGGCCGGCACCATCATTATTAAGCGGGCCGTTTTGCTGCGTTTAAATGTTTTGCTCATAGGGTGCTCCTTAATAGCTCATACAGGCGGCGTTTAGCATACCGACAGTAATTGAACAGCCGGCAGAGAACATGCCTGCGGCTAATTCACCCTGCGTAATACGTTGTGGCAGCTGTTTTAGTGCGGCACTACTGATTATAAACGTCAGCACCTGCACCACTAATGCCACGCCGCCCCAGATGGCGCAATCGAGCAGCGACATTGAATGGGTAATGGCGCTTGAAAGCGGCCAGGCAAAGCCAATAATAGCACCGGCAAAGGCAATCGCGGCTGCCGGGTTATTAGCGCGGATCAAGGCAAATTCGTCGTGCGGCGTTACCCAGGTATATAAGCGGATAAACAGCAGCAGCAGCACAACAGCCAAGCCAAAATAAGCGGCGAAGGCGGGTAAGCCAGCCAGTGAAGTTAAGGCGGTATCTAACATGACAAGTCCTTTATTAAAAACGTCTGGCGCCGATCCTGCGCAAAAACGCTACGTAGTTCAAGTTAAATCGGCCGGTAGTGCATGGTTATTTATCGCAGATTGCCTTGCGCTTAACCGTTAAGCGCTAGACAGCGCTGATCCGGGCCCTACACTGGCACTGTAATCAGCTAAATAGCAGCAGTTATAACAACAATAGTGATTTATTCAACCAGGAACCCAAGATGAAAAAAATGACCACAGTGGCGCTAAGTATTGCGCTGGCGCTTGGCGCAGCCGCTTGTTCTAACAGCACCCTAACCACAAGCGATAGTGCCGCAGCGCAAACTGCAACTAAAAGCCAGAGCGATTTAAGCTCGGGCATTACGCTGGCCAATATGGATACCAGCGTGGCACCGCAGCAGGACTTTTTCCGCTATGTGAATGGCAAATGGCTGGATAATACCGAGATCCCAGCTGACAAAGCGCGTTGGGGCAGTTTTGACGAACTGCGCGAAAATGCTGAAAAGCAGGTATTAGCCATAGTGCAGCAACTGGCAGCAGAGCAGCATGCCAAAGGCTCGGACGAGCAGAAAATTGCGGATTTATATCAATCATTTTTGGATGAAAAATTGGCCGAAGTGTTGGGGTTAAACCCACTGCGCGGCGAGCTGGCTGCGATAGAAAATATTAACAACCATACAGATCTAACCGAATTATGGGGTAACTGGCAGCGCTATCGTGTCGGTACGCCGGTAGCAGTCTACGTTGGGCAGGATCAAAAACAGTCAAATCAATACATTACCGGCGCCTCGCAAGCAGGTTTAGGCTTGCCAGACCGCGACTATTATCTAAAAGATGATGCCCGTTCAGTAGAATTGCTAGAGCAGTACCAGGCATTTATTGCCAGGCTGTGGACCCTTGCCGGCTTTGATAATGCCGAACAAGTGGCTGCAGATATTGTCGCGTTGGAAAAACAAATTGCGGCTGCGCACTGGAACAGGGTGCAAAACCGCGATCGTAACGCCACCTACAATAAACTGACGCTGGCTGAGCTAAGCAAATTAGCGCCGGGTTTTAACTGGCAAGCTTTTTTAGCTGCTGCTGGCCTTGGTAATGTTAATGAACTGGTGGTACGTCAGCCAACTTACTTTACTGCTTTTGCCAAATTACAGGCGAATACGCCGGTTGAGCAGTGGCAGCAATATCTGAAGTTTCATTTGCTGCGCAGCAATGCCAATAACCTGAGCAAGGCCTTTGTTGATGCCAGCTTTGATTTTTACGGCAAAACCCTAAATGGTTTGCAGGAACAACGCAGCCGTGAGAAGCGTGCTGTTAGCCTGGTCGACAATAACCTCGGTTTTATGGTGGGCAAAAAGTATGTCGAACAATACTTCAAGCCAGAAGCCAAGGCGCGGATGGACCAGATGATTGAAAATCTGCGCGGCGCGTTTCGCCAGTCGATTGACGAGCTGGAGTGGATGAGCCCCGTAACCAAAAAGCAGGCACAAATTAAGCTGGCAAAATTTAATACCAAAATTGGCTATCCGGATAAATGGCGTGACTATAGCTGTGTAGAAATAAACGCTGCCGATTTGATCGGTAACCTGCGTCGCAGCGCCGAGTGTGAGTATCAGCGTACTATCGAGCGTTTAGGTAAGCCGGTCGACCGCACCGAGTGGGGCATGACGCCGCAAACAGTAAATGCATATTACAGCTCTACCATGAACGAAATTGTGTTTCCCGCCGCTATTTTGCAGCCGCCATTCTTTAACGTAGATGCTGACGACGCTGTTAACTATGGCGCTATTGGCGGCGTTATCGGCCATGAGTTTACCCACGGCTTTGACGATCAAGGCCGCCGCTCAGATGGTGATGGTAACCTACGCGACTGGTGGACAGAGCAAGACGCTGCACAATTCCAGCAACGTGCCCAGCTGATGGTCGATCAGTACAGCAGCTTTAATCCAATAGACGACTTACACCTGCAGGGGGCACTGGGCCTGGGTGAAAATATCGCTGACTTAGGTGGGTTAACCGTGTCGTACAAGGCCTATCAAAACTCACTGCAAGGCCAACCGGGCGTAGTAATTGATGGTTTTACACCAGAGCAGCGTTTCTTTATGGGCTGGAGCCAGGTGTGGCGGATTAAGTTTCGTGACGAAGCGCTGCGCCAGCAAGTCATTACCGGGCCGCATTCACCGGGCATGTATCGCGTACTGGGTACGCTATCGAATATGCCGCAGTTTTACGGTGCGTATGATGTGAAGCCAGGCGACGGTATGTACCGTGACGATAAAGTACGGGTAAAAATCTGGTAACAACCACAGCAATGCCAAACAGACCAGGGGCGATGAGCCCCTGTTCAAATTAAGCTTACTGGTGATTATACAGTTATTGCTGATCTGACGACGGCAGGTCCTGCTTGTCAAAGTGCTGGGTTTTTTCTGCTAACAATGCAGCCAGTTGCTGCTCAAGCTTTTCAACCTTTTCCCGGGTGCGCAGCAATACGTTGCGTTGCACATCAAATTCTTCACGACTGACAAAATCCAGATCAGCAAGCTTGTGCTGCAGTACTTGTTTTACTTTCGCTTCGACGTCATCGGCGAACTGGCGCACCTGAGGCGGAATGGCATTGCCGATTTGTTTGGCAATATCTTCAATTTTCTTCGGATCGATCATGCTATGCTCCTGTGTTGCATCAGGCAGTTAGTGACGGTTGCTATATAGTGTTGGCTATTCTACGGCGAAAAGTGTTGTGCGCGAATGAAATTTACCCGCAATTTTCGTTACAATGCCCGCCTTGCAAAAAGGGTATGTGAATGAAGCTGAATCCGCAACAAAATGCTGCTGTCAAATACATTAGTGGGCCGTGTCTGGTATTGGCGGGCGCCGGGAGTGGTAAAACCCGGGTGATTATTAACAAGATTGCCTATCTGATTGAGCAGTGCGATATGCCTGCCAGGCATATTGCCGCTGTAACGTTTACTAATAAAGCCGCACGTGAAATGCGTGAACGGATAAACCAGCAATTGCCAAAAGCAGCGACCCGCGGCCTGACTATTTCTACTTTTCATACACTTGGGCTGGAAATCCTAAAAAAGGAATACCGCCATATTGGCTACAAGGCTAACTTTACGCTGTTCGATGATCAAGACAGCATGGCGCTGCTAAAAGAGCTGACTGAACACGATTTGCAAGGCGATAAAGATTCATTGCGCGCGCTGCAAAGTCGGATCAGCAACTGGAAAAATGAACTTACCTTGCCTGCAAAAGCTCTGGCAGAGGCCAACGATGCGCTAAATATCAGTTTCGCCAGTTATTATCAGCGTTATACTGAGCAATTAAATGCCTGTAATGCGCTGGATTTTGATGACTTGATTCTTCTGCCTACCTTGCTGTTTGCCCACAATGCCGAGGTGCGGCAAAAATGGCAGCAGAAGATCCAGTATCTGCTGGTAGATGAATATCAGGATACCAATACCAGCCAGTATCAATTAGTGAAATGGTTGGTAGGTGAGCGGCAGCGTTTTACTGTAGTGGGCGATGATGATCAGTCTATTTACTCCTGGCGTGGCGCCCGGCCACAAAATCTGGCGTTATTAAAAACCGACTTCCCCAATCTTAATGTGATTAAGCTGGAGCAAAATTACCGCTCGGCTGAGCGTATTCTCAAAGCAGCCAATATTTTAATTGCCAACAATCCGCATGAGTTTGATAAGCAATTATTTAGTGAGAATGGCTATGGCGTGCCGCTAAAAGTTATTCCGTGTAAACACGAAGAAGATGAAGCGGAAAAGGTTGTAGCAGAGATTATTTCACACCGTTTTATTAATCGCAGCCAGTATCGCGACTATGCGCTGTTATACCGGGGGAACCATCAATCGAGGGTATTTGAAAAAGCCTTGATGACTAACCGTATTCCTTACAAAATTTCTGGTGGCACCTCGTTTTTTTCCCGCACTGAAATTAAAGATGTGATGGCTTATTTGCGCCTGGTAGTAAACCAGGATGATGACAATGCCTTATTGCGTGTTATCAACGTACCGCGTCGGGAAATTGGTGCCGCTACCTTGCAGCAAATTGGTAATTTGGCCAAAGACAAACATATCAGCTTGTTTGCTGCGTGCTGTGAGAGTGAGTTGTCGATGCACCTTTCTGCCCGTGCCCATAGCGCCGTAAGACAGTTTGCTGACTGGATAATTGCAATTGCCGATAATGTACAGCGTGCTGAACCGGCAGAGGCAATCAGAGACTTAATTCGCCAGAGTCATTATGAAGCCTGGTTGTTTGAAACCAGCAGTAGTGCTAAAGCGGCAGAGATGGCGCTGAAAAATGTCAACGAACTGTATCGCTGGATCAGTGAAATGCTGCAGGGCAAAGATGATGCACAGCCAATGACCTTGCCTGAAGTCGTCACCAAACTGACATTGCGCGATATGATGGAGCGACAGGAGCAGGAAGACAATGCTGACCAGGTACAATTGTTGACACTACACGCCTCTAAAGGCCTGGAATTTCCCTATGTGTTTATGGTTGGCATGGAAGAAGGCATTTTGCCGCATCAAACCAGCATAGATGAAGACAATGTGGAGGAAGAGCGGCGTTTAGCTTACGTTGGTATTACCCGGGCCCAGCGTGAACTGTTTTTCACCTACGCCAGAGAGCGCCGGCAGTTTGGTGAAGTTATCCGGCCTGAACCCAGCCGGTTTCTGCACGAGCTGCCGTCAGATGATTTAGAGTGGCAAAGCGCGGTAGTGGTAAAAACGGCTGAGCAACGTCAGCAGAGCGGACAAGCGCATATCGAACGTTTACGCCAGTTGCTTAAAAACAAGTGAGGGGGTTTTGGCCAGTTGCTCGGCTGAGATTAAGTCTGCAACATACTTGCCTTGCATAAAACAACAGCCTTCTGCCAGCAGCAAGTTGAGCAACTCCGGGCTGTCTACGCCATCGGCTAACAGACGAAACTTATAATGCAGTGCCAGTGTTTGCAGCATTTGTAACAGTTGGCGCCGTTGTTCGCTGCGGACCAGTTGACGACAGAACGCCGGTGCCAATTTAACAAAATCAAATAGCTGTTGTATCAACAAACCCATTGGCGCCGTCTCTGCGGCAAACTGATGAATAGCAAGTCGTATATCCTGTTTACGCAGATATTGCAGTTGCTGGCTAACGTCATTACCGGCTTGCAACAGCTCGCGTTCAGTAAACGCCAGACACAATCGATGTTTCTGTTCAACGTTCTGTACTTGCTGTTTCAGCCAGTCATACAATTCTTGCTGCAACAGGTGACTGGTACTAAGGCGCACAGTGAGTAAGCCGCTGCAATCATCACTCAGATTAAGCTGACGACAAGCTTGCTGTAAAATCAGTTGCTCAATCTGTGGCATCAGGCCGGCATCGGCTGCATATTTGCTGAAATCGTGCTGAGTGCCAAACTGCGGATGTTGCCATTGCGTATGAACCTCATAGCCTAACAGGCTTCTGGCCTGGCCGCACAATACAGGCTCAAATATCGCATTAAATTGTTGTTGCTCAAGAGCCTGCTGAATAACCTGCTCCATGGTCAGTGCCTGCAGCATACGCTCACGCATGGTTTCATTAAAGATTACAAAGCGGTTGCGGCCCATCGACTTGGCCTGATACATAGCGGCATCTGCATCGCGGAGCAGGGCTTCGGCCTGACTATGATGCACATTGAAGTAAGCGATACCTATACTGGCGCCAGACTGCACCTGCTGCCCCTGGAGTAAGAAGGGTAGACGAATGTGCTCAATTATACGCTCAGCAACATCTTCAGCATCCTGCTCATGTAGCAGGCTGGTGAGCAAAACAACAAATTCGTCTCCGCCAAGGCGGGCAACCAAATCATGCTCACGCACAGTGCTTTGTAAACGTTTACTTACTTCTATGAGGAAGGCGTCACCAATATGATGGCCCAGGCTATCATTGATTAGTTTGAAGCGATCAAGATCGATAAATAGCAAAGCAATGCTTTGTAGCGGCTGACGTTTATACAAAGCATGTTGCTGCTTAAGTTGTTGTAAAAACATTTGCCGGTTTGCCAAGCCGGTAAGAGCATCGTGATTTGCCTCGAAAAACAGCTTCTGCTCGGCTTTTTTTCGCTCTTCCACCTGTAAGCGTAAAAAAAGATTGGTCTGGCGTAATTCCCGAGTGCTTTCAAACACTTTGCGTTCGAGCTCTTCCTGGTGGCGTTTTTGTTGCTCGGTTGTTAGTTTTCGCTGAATAGCAACGGCAATATGTTGCGAGACAAAACGCAATATATTCAGCTCGTTATCACCATAACTGTTACCTTTGTCGTAAGACTGTAGCGCAATAACACCAATAACCTGCTGGTCTATCAGCAATGGAGCGCCCAGCCAACTGGTAGAGTGACGGGCGGGCCTGGCTGGATCTGCCATGCCGCGTTTTATTTCACCTGCGTTGACTAATTTTATAGCCTGTTGCTCGTTAATTAATCTGGCATCGGCGCAACGTATAACATATTCAGTAAATCCACGGCTAAGCGGACGCTCTCGCGCCGGTGGTGAATACTGATCCAGATAAAATGGAAAAGTTAATTTTGCCTTTGTCTGATCCAGCAACGCAATGTAACAGTTATCGGCATGCATTAAGCCTGATAGCACCTGATGCACCGCGCGATAAAAACTCTGCATATCGCTGCTGCTGGCGGTCAGTTCGGATATCCGGTAAAGTGCTGCCTGCAGCTGTTCTGCTGAGGTGCGCTCTTTAATTTCACGTTGCAAAGATTGATTTATGACTTCAAGTTGTCGGGTGCGTTGGCGCACAGTATCTTCGAGTAACTCACGGCTTTTTACCCGGTCTAATGCTGTGATGGTGTGGCCGCCAATACTATTGAACAGCAGAAGATCTGTATTAGTGTACAGTTGCTCAGGATTGTAAGACTGTATCGCCATCACACCGATAACGCGATTGCCACGACACAGCGGAATACCTAACCAATGTGCACAAGGTGAGCCCTGGGCTTTGATATGGCCATCGGCCACCATTTTTTTGAATTGGCCAACATCACATAGCAAGGGTTGCGCTGTGCGAGCGACATAGCCGGTCAAACCACTGGAGAAAGCACTGGACGGTACATCTGCAATCATCTGCTGATCTTTTTCATCAGAGAAATATTGTGGACTGTATTGCTGGCTATCGCTGTCGTAAAACACAACATAGAAATTTTCGGCATGTAGAAACTCAGCCACCATTTTGTGAATAGCTGGGTAGAAATCCCGCATATCACTGATGGTACTGGCAAGTTCTGACAATTTAAGCAGAGCACCCTGGCTAATGTATGCTTGCTGGTAACGTTGCGCTAGCAACGTCAAGCGGCGTATCTTTATCTGGGCTTGTCTAAGCTGTTTACCCGGTTCTGTTATTCCCTTCAAACCTGACTCGTATGTTGTTTCTGCCAGCATGGCACAACTTTTTTTGATTGCACTCCATTATGCACAAAGTTTAAGCGCAGGGAAGAGTATCATTTGGACGATTTAGCTATAAGTGCAGCGAAAATAGCATTGACTAGTGTACTAAGTAACAAAAAGGCCGCGTTATAGCGGCCTGTAGTAGGGGGGAATACTAAGATTAAACGCCGTCGGTCATAAATTTAATTGCTGCAGCTATCTCATCGTCGCTACAGTCACCGCAGGTTCCACGTGCCGGCATATTTCGAATGCCTTCAATGGCATGTTTTAACATAGTGTCAAAGCCCTGCGCTATAACTGGTTTCCATGCAGCATCACCTTTTTTCGGCGCGTTCAGCGCACCCGTGCCATGGCAGGCAAAACAGGCCGTCTGATACACTTTCTCGCCGCTGCGCGGACCCGATGTTGCAGCATCAGAGGGGGCAGCCGCACCGGCAACATACACCTGGCCAATTGGCGCCAGTCGTTTGGCTAACGCCTCTTTGTCGGCATCTGAACTGGCACTAATACCAAAGGTCGCTAACAGCAAGGCGACAGCGAGTGTATATTTAGTCATATTATTCTTTCCTGTGGTCATGTCCGCACAAAGTTTACGCCATTATAGCCTTCAAGCTGCTCGAAGGGGAAGCCCTGAAAAGTACAGCATTTTGCCTATTGCGCCTACAGGGGTATGAGTAATTGTCTACAAGGGCAATTAGGCGGCAACCATTGCTGCTACTGCTTTATACTTTTATGCTGGGATTATGGTTTTTTTTAAAGCAAAATTTTTTAACGGTTGTACTTTGCATCTTGTGTAGTTGTGGTAGTCTATTCGGCCGATATCTGCGCTGACAAGCAGTCTTGATATCGCTGGAAAACACTTAGTAAAAAGTGTTTTCCACATTAAGGAAATATAAAAATAATAGTATGGGTTCTGTAGTTCACCCCTTAATTTTTCTTTAAAATTAGCGACTTATTTAATAATAGCGGATCTTTTCAGCTGGAAAGGTCATCGTTATCTTATTGTTCTTCACAAAGTTATCCACAGCTTTTGCCAGCTAAGGTATAGCCCAGAACTGGCAGCTAACTGCCCGCTGTGGCATGCTATAGCTTTATGGTTTCAGGACTTTATACCATGCCGACAACTGACACTACGCCATTGATCCTTGTGGATGGTTCATCTTACTTATTTCGTGCTTATCATTCTCCTCCTCACTTAACAAACTCTAAAGGCGAAGCAACCGGGGCAATTTACGGCGTAGTCAACATGCTAAAAAGTCTGTTGCGGCAGTATCAGCCAACGCAAATGGCGGTAGTATTTGACGCCAAAGGGCCCACTTTTCGTAACGACATGTACAGCGAATATAAAGCGCACCGGCCACCGATGCCTGACGATTTGCGCAGCCAAATAGCACCTCTTCACGAGATTATTCAAGCGATGGGGCTGCCACTGCTTTGTGTAAGTGGCGTAGAAGCGGATGATGTTATAGGCACCTTAGCGTGCCAGGCCAGTGCTGCGGGGCGACATACGCTGATTTCTACCGGCGATAAGGATATGGCTCAGCTGGTTGATCAACACATTACGTTAATTAACACTATGACCAATACTCTGCTTGACCCTCAAGCTGTAACAGATAAATTTGGTGTAGGTCCGGAGCTTATTATCGATTATCTGGCGCTTATGGGTGACAAAGTCGATAACATCCCCGGCTTGCCGGGTGTGGGCGAAAAAACCGCAGCAGCACTATTGCAAGGGTTGGGCTCTATTGAGCAGATTTATTTGCAGCTGGATAAAGTGGCAACACTGAGTTTTCGTGGTGCGAAGACAATGGTTGCCAAGCTGGAAGAATTCCGTGACCAGTTGCAGCTGTCTTATCAACTGGCGACTATTAAAACCGATGTTGAGCTGCCTTATCAATTAACTGACTTAACAATAAAAAGTGCCGACAATACCCGGCTTGCTGCCCTGTATAAAGAATGCGAGTTTCGTCGCTGGCTAAGCGAGGTACTAGGCGATGAACCGGCAGCCGCCAGGCCACAGACTAAAGCTGCACAACCGGATATGTTTGCCAGCGCTGACAGTACTGAAAATACCGGCAACACAGTAACAGACGAATTGTCTACTAATTACCTTACCGTGTTGGATGAAACGACCTTTAAAGCCATGCTGGCAACATTGCATGGCAGCGACCTGGTCGCGTTTGACACCGAAACAACCAGTCTGGATTATATGCAGGCAGAGCTGGTTGGTTTGTCGGTAGCAACTGTCTCCGGAAGCGCCTGGTATGTGCCGGTAGCGCACGACTATGTTGGTGCGCCTGAACAACTAAAACGTGATTGGGTATTGGAGCAACTAAAGCCCTGGCTGGAGGATGACAGTAAAGCCAAAGTCGGGCAAAACCTTAAGTACGACCAAAGTGTGCTGGCACGTTATGACATCGTGTTAAAAGGTGTCCGCTTTGACACGATGCTTGAATCTTATGTGCTGAATTCGGTGGCGTCGCGCCATGACATGGATAGCCTGGCACTGAAGTATTTAGGTCGTAAAACCATTAGTTTTGAAGAAATTGCTGGCAAAGGTGCCAAGCAACTCAGTTTTAATCAGATCGAAATAGAAAAAGCGGCGCAATATGCGGCAGAAGATGCTGACGTTACGTTGCAATTACACCAAACACTATGGCCACAGTTGCAACAACATAGTGGTTTGGCAGCGGTACTGCGCGATATCGAAATGCCGCTGGTCGATATTTTGTCGCGTATTGAACGTCACGGCGTGCTGATAGATAGCAACTTGCTAAGCAAGCAAAGTGAGCAATTAGCGCAGCGCATAACAGAGTTGGAACAACAGGCTTATCAGCAGGCCGGTAAAACATTCAATTTATCTTCACCTAAACAACTACAAGAAATTCTATTTGATCAAATGGGCCTGCCAGTGCTGAAAAAAACCCCAACTGGTGCGCCCTCGACAGCTGAGGAAGTGCTGGCCGAACTGGCATTAGAGTACGACTTTCCCAAACTGATCACTGAGCATCGTGGTTTAAGTAAGTTGAAATCCACCTACACCGATAAGTTACCAAAAATGCAGCACCCAGCAAGTGGCAGGGTGCATACTTCTTATCATCAGGCCGTTGCTGCCACCGGCCGCTTAAGTTCAACAGAACCCAATTTGCAGAATATTCCTATCCGCACTGAAGAGGGACGCCGTATCCGACAGGCATTTATTGCCCCGCCCGGCAAAAAGATTGTTGCCGTAGATTACTCACAAATTGAACTGCGCATTATGGCGCATTTGTCTCAGGATAAAGCGTTGCTTGACGCTTTTGCTCATGGGCGTGACATTCACCGCGCTACGGCTGCAGAGGTTTTTTCTGTGGCTCTTGAAGATGTTACGGCTGACCAGCGTCGTAGCGCGAAAGCAGTCAATTTCGGCTTAATTTACGGCATGTCAGCTTTTGGTCTGGCGAAGCAACTTGGCGTTGGGCGTAATGAAGCGCAGCAATATGTTGACCGCTACTTCGAACGTTTCCCCGGTGTGCTGGATTATATGGAGCGGACACGAAAACAGGCACATGAACAGGGTTATGTCGAAACGTTGTTTGGCCGGCGTTTATATCTGCCGGAAATTAATGCGCAAAATATGATGCGTCGCAAAGGTGCAGAGCGTGCAGCTATCAACGCGCCGATGCAGGGTACTGCGGCGGACATTATTAAAAAAGCGATGATCAAGGTAGATCAGTGGTTATCTCAGCAGGAAAAACCTGCTGCGGTAATGATTATGCAGGTACACGATGAACTGGTGTTTGAAGTAGATGCTGACAAGGTGGCTCAAACTAAACAACAGCTGACTGAGCTGATGGCGCAGGCCGCTAATCTGGATGTCCCGCTGTTGGCTGAAGCAGGTGACGGAGATAATTGGGATCAGGCACATTAAGCGGAACTTTTGTGTTTGTTAGTAGTCTGAACAAGCAGCTACATTTTGTCTCTCCTGATAAAACCGTTTACCCCGACACTGTTCGGGGTATTTTTTTGGTAACTTAATTACCAAATTGACGACAAAAAGCAAAAAAATCCGCTTTATGTAGTTTTATTACATATATAGCTTGCAATCTGCACGGGGCTGGCTAAAATCTGCACTGTAGGGTACAGAGGTAAGATGTTCTATCTTTCGCTGTTGGAGCAATTCGCTACAGCATATGAAAGTAGGCTTATTTAGCCGCCCCACTGCTTGCAGTGGGGCGTTTTTTTATGGCTAATCCGGCTGGCGGTGATGCTATTCGCATGCAGCCGATGTATTTGCTGGCGGCACGCTGAAAATTTGCAAGATTTTTAGAGTAAATACTTCAAACGAGGAAATTTTGTTGTATAATGCAGCTGTCTTAGCGATAAGACACCCTGTTGATTTGAAATTATAGCTTCTCCCCGTTTGCTATGACCGACACCTTAGAGTGTCGGTTTTTTTATCACTGTTACTCAGCAACCACGGTGTTATCTGCACTGTACCAAAGATCCAATACCTGCTCCAGCTCCGGCAAGCCGTGTTTGTTTTGTGAACTGAAGGTATGCACAGTAATGTCGCCCATAAAAGCCAAGCTAGCTTCACGTACTTCAAGTAAGGTTTTCTTACGGGCGCCGGACGCAAGTTTGTCGGCTTTAGTCAGTAGAATTAACACTGACAGTTTGCTCTGCACTGCCCACTGAATTAAATCCTGATCTAAATCTTTCAGTGGATGACGAATATCCATTAACACCACCAGGCCTTTTAAGCTCTGTCGTTTTGTTAGATACTCTGCCAGCGACTTCTGCCATTTTTCTTTAACTGCTAATGGCACTTTTGCAAAACCATAACCTGGTAAGTCGATCAGGCGGCGTCCATTGTCCAGGCTAAAAGTATTGATTAGTTGAGTACGGCCAGGTGTTTTACTGGTGCGAGCCAAACTATTTTGCCGTGTTAACGTATTAAGTGCACTGGATTTGCCAGCATTGGACCTGCCAGCAAAAGCAACTTCTATGCCTGTATCGGCAGGAAGAGCCCTGATATCCGGCGCACTGGTAAGAAATGTGGTGCTTTGATAATTTATTTTTGACTTGTACACTGCCTTCTCCGGCGAACATTTTGTAGCTATTGTAGCGGATCTGATAGATCGGCAGAAGCATTTGCGTAATGTATGGGATTCTACTTTGTACAGTTTCGTGTAAAATAGGTAGAAAAAATAAGGTTATTACCCTTAGTATGCCAGTATGCTGGCAGTTTAACGCGGACAGAGACGGATAAAAAATGAAAAAAATGCTATTTCCACTGGCGCTGCTATTCGGTTTTATCGGAACAGCTCAGGCGTTTGACGGCGATGCCGAAGCAGGTAAAGCGAAATCAGCTGTGTGTGCTGCATGCCACAATGCTGATGGTAATAGTGCAATTGACATGTATCCTAAAATTGCAGGTCAGCACGCGCCTTATCTTTACAAACAATTGCGTGACTATAAAACCGGTATGGAAACCGCCGGCAAGCAAGGTCGTAATAACAGCATTATGTTCGGCATGGTAGCAGCATTGTCTGATCAGGATATGAAAGACTTGGCCGCATATTTTGCATCGCAGAAAATGAAGTCGGGCACTACGGCAGAAAATGTTATTGAGCGTGGTGGCCAGTTGTATCGTGGTGGTGATGCTGAACGCGGCATTGCAGCTTGTATTGCTTGTCACGGACCAAGAGGCAATGGCTCTGATCTAAGCGGTTTCCCAAAAATTTCGTTTCAGCATGCAAACTATCTGAAGATAACCTTGCAGGAGTTTCGTGACGGTAAACGCGCGAATGATTTAAATGGTATGATGCAGGATATCGCCAAAAAGCTGACTGATGAAGATATTGAAATTTTATCGCAATATCTGGGTGGCTTACACTAATCTAGCTATATATCTCAGAAAAACCGGCGTTCATCGCCGGTTTTTCTTTTTCAGCCGCTGCCTTTTTTGTGAGATATATCGCACAAAGTCTGTGAGATATTGGCTGTAAATGAAAATACATTGAACTTTTTTATAGTACTGTTTTTTGTTAACCTTATGATTATAAAAAATAAAAAATAATAGCATTTGCTGCTGTTGGTTTTTTTTTCTGCAATGTATTGCCATCTCAGCAGATTGGAGTAGATTACATAGCGGTTACAGTTTGTAACGAATAATAACAGGGACTATTGGCAGGGAAGTGTCAGTACCAGTGCAACATTGCGCGGTGCCCTTATATTCTACATCGTAAAGATGTACAGCGTTAAAGTGCGCTCATGGATGGATACGAAAGCATCAGGAAGATCATAAACAAGAAAATTGCCAGGAAGGCACATAACATAAACGGAACATGATAAAACAGGGCGTTGAAGCGACATCAGGAAGATGATAGCGAATGAAAGTAGTGTCTACATGACACAAGTATACCCAGGGCGATAAGCTTATCTTATCGCCCTTTTCTTTTTCAGGTTTTCAACTTATGTCTGCAACTGAATGTCCTTTATGTTATGGCCTGCAAAGTCTTATTTTCTGTCAGGATAAACGCCGTCAATACTTTCAGTGCCCGCAATGTCAGTTGGTGTTTGCCGACAGACAGACATTGCTTACCGCCAATGAGGAGCTGGCACAATACCGGTTGCATCAGAATGAACTAACAGATCTTGGGTACCGCAGGTTTCTGCAACGCCTTGCCACGCCATTGTTGAGCGCGCTACCGGCGCAAAAACGCAAAGGGCTCGATTTTGGTTGTGGCCCCGGGCCATTATTGGCTCTGATGTTAAGAGAAGCAGGTCATGATATGGCAGTCTGGGATCCGTTTTTTGCTAAGGATGACGCAGTTTTGCTAGAGCAATATGATTTTATCTGTTGTAGTGAAGCAATAGAGCATTTTGTTAACCCAGCACAAGAGTGGTCATTATGGCTGAGTT
The DNA here is from genome assembly GCF_054781935.1 of Rheinheimera gaetbuli. Taxonomy (NCBI): domain Bacteria; kingdom Pseudomonadati; phylum Pseudomonadota; class Gammaproteobacteria; order Chromatiales; family Chromatiaceae; genus Rheinheimera; species Rheinheimera gaetbuli. Next base: position 56,911 of record NZ_BAAGTL010000024.1, on the reverse strand, counting down.
TACTGAAGCCGGGTGGCATTTTGGCTATCATGACAAAACGATATAGCAGCGCCGAAGCTTTCGTGAACTGGCACTACAAGAATGACCCTACCCATGTGAGTTTTTTTTCTGAGCACACTTTTGCCTATTTGGCCGGCCGTGATGGCTTTAGGCTACAGGTTGTCGATAAAGATGTGGTGTTACTGCTACGAAACCATTAGTGTTTAACAGCAAAACTGGTTAAAATGTGCGCCCTTTTTCACAGGTAGCAAACATGACTCGTCAGAAAAAAACGCGCTCGGCCGGTTCTAATGGCCAGCGGCACTTACCCGCCCAGGAAATACGTAAAAGCCGGGAGCCAAAAGAAGAAACCAAGAAAAAGGGGGCTGGCCTCAAATCCGGTAGCCGCAACAACGTGGCAATAGCAAAACCGAACAGTTCCGACAATCCGGCGAATAAAGACAAGCGGATTGGTAGTAAAAAGCCGATAGAGCTGCTGCCTGTTTCATCTGTAACCATGGACATTGCGCAACCTAAAGCCAGTCTGGCAAGAGTAAAACCCGCTACGCTTAGCCCGGAGCAGGAGCTGGCACTCATTGAAAACGATACCTACTTGCAGCAATTGCTGGAGCGGGTTGAACAAAATGACATTTTGACTGGTAAAGATGCCAAGTATTTTAATGCTAAAACTAAGCGCCTGGAGCAATTGCTGCAACAACTAGGTCTGGCGGATGACGACACTCTAGCGGATGACGACACTGAAGTTGATCCACTGGCAGAGTTTGAGAGTAAAGATTGGCGTAAAGATTTACTTGGTGACGACTGATAACGAGGCTAGCCTTTGAACAACACTACACTGTTACTCGTAGGGGCCGCTGCGCTGATAGTCGCTGCGTTGGCGTTTTACGCCGGCATGTTGTTATGGCAACTACAGCAGCAAACGAAACAACGACAATTGCAGCAGCAAACGATACTGCAGCAAAAAGAAGAGAAACGTCGCTACCTGACAGAGAGTATCGTACTGATTTGCCGTGCCATGCTCGAGCAACAATGTGAGTTGTCTGAAGGTGCTTTACGGGTTTGGGTTTTGCTGGACCATCTGGCGCCCGAGCGTGAGCCAGATCCGGTCATCACTTACCCGGGATTGCACCAAATGTATCAGGTAGTAAAAGACATGCCAACCCATGAGGCGCGTAAACGCCAAAGCAAACAGCAGACATTTAATCAGGACAAATTGCGTCTGGCAGCAGAGCAGGATTTAAAAGACTTTATCTTGCTCGATGCTAAAGCGTTGTTATTGCGCTTAAAGCCGGCTTAATACAGCAGTATCAAGCCGGTAGTTCGGTTGTTACTGCAAGTAAATCTGACCGGCTTTCATTACAAAGCTTACTTTTCCCATTTGGTTCACGTCGGCCAGCGGATCGCCTGGCACGGCGATTATGTCAGCAATTTTGCCTGCTTTAATACTACCCAGCTCGTTTTCAACACCTAATAAACGGGCACCATCAATCGTGGCGCTGAGTATGGCCTCGATGATTGGCATACCTGCTTCTGTCATATAGATAAATTCGCGCCAGTTATTACCATGCTCAAATACCCCTGCGTCAGTACCAAAAGCAATTTTTACTCCGGCTTTGTAAGCTTCGGCAAAGGTTTGCTGAATTTTACTGCCAATAGTTGCAGCTTTAGGCCTTACCAGCTCAGGGAAAAAGCCAGCAATAGTGGCTTTATCCGCTGCCCACTTGCCTGCACTAATAGTCGGCACATAGTATGTGCCGTTTTTGCGCATCAGTGCCATGGTGGCCTTGTCCATGTAAGTACCGTGTTCAATTGAGGCTACGCCTGCACGTATTGCGCGCTCCATACCCTCTTTGCCATGCGCATGCACAGCGACTTTCATACCATAGTCGTTGGCAGTACTGACAATTGCAGCCAGCTCTTCGTCGGTGAATTGTGGGTTACTGCCGCTTTTGGCTACGCTCAGTACGCCGCCGGTTGCGGTGATTTTGATAACATCAGAACCTTCTTTATAGCGCTGTCGCACTGCTTTGCGGGCATCGTCGGCGCCATTAATCACGCCCTCTTTCGGACCCGGGTCGGCCATTAGTGTATAAGCCAGGCCATTTGTCGGATCAGCATGACCTCCGGTGGTGGCAATCGACTTGCCCGCTGCAAAAATACGCGGCCCGGTGATGTAGCCTTTGGCAATCGCTTTTTTTAACGCGTTACTAATTTGGTGGTTGTCACCCAACTCACGCACCGTAGTGAAACCTGACAATAAGGTTTTTTCAGCAAAGGTTGCGCCTCTAAGCGCATAGTCAGCTTCATTCATGGTAAAACCTTCACTGTATACTGTTGGACTAAACTGGGTATAAAAATGGGTGTGCATATCCATCAGGCCTGGCATTACTGTGTGTTGCCGCAAGTCTATAACGGTGTCGTCAGCTGAGGGTGCGCGAAAGCCGGCTTCTACGGCGATGATTTTGTCCTGCTCAATCACTATGGTCTGATTTGAATATACATTTTTGTTTTCAGAGGTGATGAGTTTACCGGCATGGATCAAGGTTGCGGCATCAGCTACCGCGCTGCAGCCAAGTAAAGTTAGCGTTAAAGCAATGGGCGTTTTCTTCATGTTGTTAGAGCCTTTTAATGGTAGGTCGGTTTTCAGTGTCAACATTGTAGGTTAATTCAACAACTAACATGAGACAGGCAGACGGTTTTAGCCGACCAGTGTTAAGCAACAGCAAAAGTATAGGGGAAGGCAGCACTTTTTAACTGAAAATGTTGTTGGTTGTTGCAATAAACCGGGGTAGTCAATGCAGCAAGCGCATAGTATACATTTCGGCTTAATTTAGCCTGCAGACCATGCCACAACTGAACATAGGGTAATAATTGTTGCTGAGGATCCGGTTTAAGTATCATTGGGTAAGCCGGACTAAGCATAAGTTGGTGTGCCAGATTGGTTGTTAGCAGCAGGGCCGGGCCTGCTGCTGTGTCTGTCCATAGCCAGTCAACAATCAGCAAAGGGGCGTCGGCAACACTTATACGCACTTTCTCGACCGGGGTTTGCAGAAAATACTCACCGTTTTGGCACAACAATACTGAAGCAAATAACTTAATCAACGCTGGCCGCTGGATTAGACTATGTTGATAATACCATTGCCCCTGCGCATCAATATGCAACGGTATGTCGCCACAAAATGGCGGCTCCCATTGCTCAACTGGCGCCAGTGCCGGTTGCTCTAACTGTTGTTGTAATGCGATTAAGTCCAACGGAATACTCTGCTAACGAAACAGATACTAAGTTTAGCAAAACTGAAGACCATAAAGAAAGGAAGTGGGGTGACTGATGGGGATCGAACCCACGACAACCGGAATCACAATCCGGGGCTCTACCAACTGAGCTACAGTCACCGCAGAGGCGGGCATTTTACCCAACTTTTTGCACAACTCCAAGCTTTTTACTGGCAAATGGGGGTTAACAGCTTGTAGTCTATTCTGCGGCTGTAGTGTGTTTTATGTTATTCTGCGGCCGTTTTGCATTTTTCAGCCAACAGGAGAGCGCAATGGACCAGATTATTCAGTTGTTTCATGACAATCACGAGGTTTTGTTAGGCAAGCTACTGCAATTAGTGGCAGCAATCGTTATTTTTTATGTCGGACGGATGGCAGCCAAAGCATTGTCACGCTTTTTAGAAAAAGCCTTGCTGACTAAATCGGTTGATAGGGCCGTCGTGTCCTTTATCGCCAGTATTGTCTACGCTCTGATTCTGATCGCCACTTTGTTGATGGCGCTGTCACAGGTTGGCGTACAAACTACATCCTTTATCGCTATTTTAGGTGCCGCAGGTTTGGCTGTAGGCCTCGCACTGCAGGGCTCATTGGCAAATTTCGCCTCAGGCATTTTGATTATTCTGTTCCGCCCCTTTAAATCGGGTGATTTTATCGAAGCCGGCGGTGTTACCGGTACCGTAGACAAAATAGAAATCTTTCAAACCATGATGAAAACCCCGGATAACAAGCTGGTTATTGTCCCAAATGCGCAGATTACCGGTGGGGCTATTACTAATTATTCTGCTGAGGCTATCCGGCGCGTTGATTTAGTCATCGGCATCAGTTATGACTCTGATCTGCGTAAAGCCAAGCAAATTTTGCAAGATATCCTGAAAAACGACAGTCGGGTGTTGCAAGAGCCGGCAGCCGCAGTGAACGTGGCAGCGCTGGCCGACTCATCAGTTAATTTAAATGTTAGACCCTGGGTAAACTCAGCAGACTATTGGGGAGTGTATTGGGACACATTGGAAAAAGTGAAACTGACCTTCGACGAACAGGGTATAGCTATTCCGTTTCCACAGATGGATGTTCATGTTAAGCAAGACAAGCAGGAGTAAGTATGAAAGGTTATTCAATTCTAACGCTGGCTATGTTGGTCAGTATGTCAGTGCAGGCTAATGATACCGCTGCAAGTGGTAAGGTGTGGACAACGTCCGCTGAACTTGGCGCTATTACCACCTCAGGCAATACCGTGGGCACCTCTGTTACCGGTAAAATTGATGCTAAACAAGAGCTGCAGCAGTGGAGCAACCAGTATATTTTCAGCGCTTTTTTTAAAGAAGATGAAAAAAAGGACGCTGAAGGAAATAATGTTACAGAAAAATCTGCAGAGCGTTATTTGATCTCGGCAAAAGCTGCCTATAAGTTGGAAAACGAGTTCGACAAGTTATTCGCCTTTGGCTCCTATACCGATGATGAATTTGGCGCCTATACCGAATATACCACCGTAGCAATAGGTTACGGCACCCGTTGGTATAATGTGGCAGACAAATCGCTGGATGTTGAGATAGGTCCGGGTTATTTCAGCGGCAAACGTTCCAGCGGCGAAACAGAAAATGGCCTGATTGTGCGCGGTGCTGCAGCTTTTAAGTGGACAATCAGTGAATCAGCCAGCTTCAGCCAAACATTGAGTGTTGAATACGGTGACGATAATACCCGAAGCATAGCCGAAACGGCATTACTGGCAAAAATTAACGGCTCATTACAAATGAAAGCCGCGTTCATGGTGCAGAACGACTCGGATGTCACGGCTGGCAAGAAAAGTACCGATACACAAACTTCACTTACCTTGGTCTACTCGTTCTAAATTTACTGGCGCCAGGTTAAGCATCACTCTGGCGCCAACTTTTCTTATCTGTCTGTTCAGGCTCTGTTTTTTTCGACTATGCTTGCAGCATTAGTTTAACTACTTGCACAGTGTTGTATTGGCATGACAGAGAAAAGCGAACAACAGCTTAGATTAATCATGCAGCGCCCTTGGTTTGGCGCCATATTGTATGGTGTTTTTGGCGTGCTATGGATAACCGGCAGCGATCAATTGTTGGCATGGCTTATTCAGGACCTGAACACACTGATAAAATATCAGGCTTATAAAGGTTACTTTTATATTGCCCTGACAGCGCTGCTCGCTTGGTTTCTGCTTCGACAAAAGCAATATTATGCCCAGTCGTTAGACAATACTGAGCAGCAGTTAGCGGCTACCTTTTCTAATGCCGCAGTAGGCATCGCTCATGTTGGCCTGGATGGCCGCTTTTTGCGTGTGAATGCCCAGCTATGCCAGTTATTGGGTTATAGCGAGCATCAGCTGCAAATGCTGACGTTTCGTCAAATCACACATCCTGCCGATTTAGCCGCGGATGAGCAGGCTGTGCAACAATTACTACAAGGTGAACGGCGACAATATTCCCTGGAAAAACGCTACCTCCGCCAGGATGGCAGTGTGGTCTGGGTCAGGTTGTCGGTGGCAATGGTGCAGGATGGCCCAGTGTCATATTTTATCTCGGTGGTACACGATGTCTCTGAGCAACGTCAGGTTCAGCAAAAACTCAGCCAAAGTGAATTGCGCTTTCGCACCTTGCTGGATAACGCACCGCAATTAGCGATCCAGGGTTACAAAGCTGATGGAACCACGTTTTACTGGAACAAGGCCAGCGAGCAGATATATGGTTACAGCCAGCAGGAAGCGATTGGGCAGAACTTACTGGATTTAATCATCCCCTCGTATATGCATGATGGCGTGGCGCAAGCAATGGCGAAGATGGCAGCTACCGGTCGGGCTTTGCCGTCAGAGGAGCTGGCGTTGCGGCGCAAAGATGGCTCTATAGTGCCAGTGTATTCCGGCCATGCTGTCATCAAGCTACCGGATTTGGAACCGCAAATTTTCTGTATTGATTTGGATTTAACTGAGCGTAAACAACAAGCGGCCGAACTGGCGTTTTTGGCTGATTACGACCCTGTCACCTTGTTGCCTAACCGGCATTTTTTTATGCAGCGTGTAGCTGAAGCACTGCATAAAATACCAGACAGCCAATGTGCTGTACTGCTGTTAGATCTGGATAACTTTAAAAATATTAATGACAGTTTTGGCCATAGCGCCGGTGATGAGCTATTGCGTCTGGTAAGTCAGCGCTTACAGCGTATTTGTTTGCCAGCACACACTCTTGCCCGTTTGGGCGGCGATGAATTTGCCGTGCTGGTAACTCAGTTTACTGAATTAGCGCAGTTGAATCTGCTAACCGCCCAGCTAATGCAATTATTGCAACAGCCCTGCATGTTGTCGAACAAAGTAGAAGTGATCCCGGCGGCTTCGCTTGGCGTGGCATTATGGCCAGAGCATGCCACCGATCCCGAAGGTTTGCTGCGCGCGGCGGATGCCGCTATGTACTCGGTAAAAAGTCAGGGCCGCAATAGTGTGGCATTTTATACTGCGGGTTTAACCGTGCAAGCCAGGCAGCGGGTGGTAATGGAATCGCGACTGCGCAGTGCGATAAATCTGGGGCAGTTGCATTGCGTGTATCAGCCACAGCTCGACTTAACCAGTGGCAAAATTGTCGGTGCAGAGGTGCTGTTACGCTGGCATGATGAGCAATTGGGCAACGTATCGCCGGCAGAGTTTATCCCAGTGGCAGAAAGCAGTGGTTTAATTCACCAGCTGGGGTTTTGGGTTTTGCAATCTAGCTGCCAGCAGGTTAGCCGTTGGCTTCAGGCGGGGTTGCCTGCGTTTCGTTTGGCGGTGAATGTCTCGGCACAGCAATTTGCCAAAGATACGATGCTGCAACAATTAACGCAGGTGCTGCAAGATAGCGGCTTATCGCCGCAACTACTGGAACTGGAAGTGACAGAGAGTGCGTTAATGACAGACGAAGCAAGGGTCATTGATACCATGCATCAAATTCGTGCGCTTGGCGTTCGTCTGGCTATTGACGATTTTGGTACCGGATACTCATCATTGTCTTATCTGAAGCGTTTGCCGCTGGATGTACTGAAAATAGACAAACGTTTTATTGAGCATATACCGGCAGAACAAGATGACAAACAAATCGCCAGTGCAATTATCGCGCTGGCGCATACGATGAACTTTAAAGTACTAGCCGAAGGCGTAGAAACTGCAGAGCAACTGCAATTTTTACAACAACAAGGCTGCGATTATTATCAGGGGTATTATTTTAGCAAGCCGCTGGCAGCAGATGATTTCGCAGCGCTGTTGCTGCGTACCGCCAGTGATCACTAGTTAACAATTTTAATTTGGCTATAGCCGAGCCCCTGTTGTTTTTCTACTCTTACCTGCAATGGAATACGCTGCTTTAATGCCTCAACATGGCTGATAATGCCAATCATCTTGCCACTGGCGTTCAGGTTGTCCAGTGCACTGAGCGCGGCGTCCAGTGTGTCCGCATCCAGAGTGCCAAAGCCTTCATCGAGAAATAACGAGTCAATTCGGGTCTTACTGCTAACCAGATCAGACAGTGCCAGCGCCAGGGCCAGGCTGACCAGAAAACTTTCGCCACCCGACAGGGTTTTGGTATCTCGCTGGCTGTCGGCCTGCCACGTATCTAATACCACCAGCTCCAGTTCGGCATCGAGATGTCGTGCCAGTTGGTAACGGTTGTGTAGCAGCGTCAACTGGCGGTTGGCCAGCACGATTAATTGTTGCAGTGTTAACCCCTGAGCAAAGCGGCGATATTTAGCGCCATCGGCAGAGCCAATCAGGCTGTTTAGCCGTTGCCAGTATTCATACTGTTGTTGTTGAGCGCTTACCTGCGCCAGTAACTGCTGCTGTGTGTCACGCCGCGCAGCATCACTGCTGAGTTGCTGTTGCAGCCGGCCTTGTTGCTCTGTCAGGCGCTGCACATCCTGCTCCTGCTGCTGCAATATTTCGCTCAGCTCTGCCGCCGTCAGCGGCGTGTGCTGCTGTTGCGCCAACAGCTCTAGACGTTGCTGCCAATCTGTCAGTAGTCGCTGTGCTGCCACCTCAGCTTGCTGCAAGCGTTGCTGCAGCTGCTGCAAGCTGCTCAGCTGGGTATCAGTTAACAGGGCCGCTTTAAAGTCCGTTTCGCTGGCAAAGCTGCTGCCGGCCAACGCTTGCTGCCACTGTTGCTCTGCCCGGTGCACTTGCGCAGCCAGTTGTTGTTGCTGTCGCGCTAATACCTGATGCTGCCCCTGCCATTGCTGCACGTGTTGTTGTAACTGCTGTAAGCCAGCTGTTAGCTCTGCCGGCGTTGTAGCTTCCGCGAGCGCCGCAGGTTCCGGTTGTTGCATTGCCTGCCACTGCTGTTGCCAATCGCTATATTGGTTGTTTAGTTCTGCTTGTTGCTCTTGTAAACGCTGGCTTTGCTGTTGCCCCAGTTGCAAACGATGCTGCAGTGCAGCCTGCTGCCGTTCAGTATCCTGCACTAGTTGTTTTACCTGCAACAGCTGCTGTTGTGCTTGTTCCAACTGATGAAGTTTTTGCCCGGCGTTATCGAGTTCTGTCGCCAGAGTCTGTAACGACTCTGCAACGCTGTCTGCTGTGCTACCCGGTGCTGCGCGTTCAATGTCTGTATGCAGAGCGGCCAAATCTGCACTACGCTGCGTTATTTGCTGCTGCAACTGCTGCATCTCTGTCTGCAATGCGGCGTCTGTTTTGTTTAAGTGATCACCGCGCAACCGCGTTTGCTCCAGCTCTGCCTCCCGTGCCCGTAACTCCTGCTCGGTTGTGCTGCTACTAAGCTGTTGATAAGCACTCACTGCCGGGTGTTCAGTTGCGCCGCAAAGCGGGCAAGGTTGTTGTGGCTGCAAGCGGTCACGGTGCGCAGACAACTGCATGATCAGTTGCTGCTGCTGCAGTAACTGCTTTTTGTCGCGGATTTGCTCTTGTAATACCTGATACTGCCGGCGCAACGCTGTCAGTTCTGTCTGCACCGGCTTTAGCGCCTGCTCTGCACTACTGAGTTGCTGCTTTAACACCTCACATTGTTGCTGCCATTTATGCTGTTGTTGCAACTGCTGTTGTACCTGTTGCAAGCGGTATTGCTGCTCACGCCGTTGTTGCTGTTGCTGGCGCAACAGATCAAAGGCTACACCATCTAACTGCGTCGCCAGTTGTTGCGCCGTGGCGTTAAGCTCGCTCTGTTGTGCAGTTAACACTGTCTGCTGCTGCACGTCTTGCTGCTGTTGAGTTTGCAATTGCTGCCACTGCTGCCGGTTAGCTTGCTGTAGCTGTTGCAATGACTGCGTACCCTGCCACAGCATATCAGCTTGCTGCCTGGTTGCCTGTGACAGCTGTGTTGTCAGGCTTTGCTGTTCCTGCCGGCACTGCTGCTCTTGCTGTTGCACTGCTTGCATGGTGCTGTGTAGTGGTGCCAGCTTACTGGCCGGTTGATGGGCGCTCAGTCTGGCCAGTTCAGGCTGATGTGCTGCTGTGGCGGCAACGGCCTGTTGTAGCTCTTGTTTTGCTCTTTGCTGCTCTTGTGCGGCAGCATTAAGTTGCTCACGCCACTGCAACAGTTTACGTTGCGTAGCCACAGCCTGTTGCTGTTGTGTCAATGTGGTTTTAACTTCAGCCAGCTCTACAATGAGTTTTTGTTGCTGTTCCGTGCTTAGCAGGTCTACCGCACTGGCTTTGGCCTGCAACAGTTCCAACTGGCTTTTTTGCTCGCGGCAATCATTAAATACCTGCTGCGAAATACGGCCATAAATATCGGTACCGGTTAATTCTTCCAACAGCTCTGCACGTTCGTTGGCGTCGGCATTTAGGAAAGCAGCAAACCCGCCCTGCGCCAGTAACATTGATTTAGTAAAACGGCCAAAATCCAGCCCGGTAATCTCACTTACCAGCCGCAGCTTGTCACTGGTCTTCTCCGCTAAAATAGTGCCGTCAAGCCTGGCCAGCTCGGTTTTTGCTGCCTGCAGGTTACCGTCACTCTGGCCTCTGGCCCGGCGCTGGCTCCAAAATGCCCGGTAACCGACACCGGCTACTTCAAATTCTACCTCGGCCAGACATTCACTAGTGTGGCGCGTCATCAGATCGTTGTTGGTCGGCGACGGTTTTAACCGCGGAGTCTGGTGGTAAAGCGCCAGACAAATCGCATCCAGAATAGTCGTTTTACCGGCGCCGGTCGGGCCGGTTATGGCAAACAAGGTGCTTTGACTAAACGGGGGCTGGCGAAAATCAATCAGCCACTCGCCACGCAATGAATTGAGGTTTTGCAGCCTTACCGACAATATTCTCATGTCGTCTCCTGCACTTTCGCCAGCACCTGCTGGTGCAGAGCATTCAATTGATGCAGTTGTTCATCGCTAAGGCTTTCTGTCGCCAACCTGCTATGCCATACCTGAGCCGGTGTCAGTTCTGCCAAACTTTGTTGTACTTCGGCTGTCAGGCCTGCGGCAGCAACGCTACGTTGACGGCGTAGACGCAATAACACTACCGGCAAGTCTTGTAGTAACTGCTCTACTCTTTGTTGTAAGTCAGTAAGATAAGCATCGGTTTCACTGATCACCAGCTCCAGCCACAAGGTCTCGCCAGCGGCCAGCTGTGTTATTGCCTCATTTAGCTTGGTCTGTACGTCAGCTAAACTGGTTTTTATGCTGCACAGAGGCTGAAAGCAGGGTACCGGCAGCGAGCTGACGGTCTTAGTGGTGCCGATAAACTCAAGCAACCAAATTTGCTTTTGCTGACTGGCCTCATCAAAACTCAGCGCTATTGGTGAACCGCTATAGCGTATATCTGTGTCGGCTTTTAATTTCTGACTCTGATGAATATGCCCCAGAGCGATATAGTCAGCCGCCGGAAAGGCATTGGTGGGAAAGGCGTCTAAAGTACCAATATAAATATCCCGTACCGACTCTGAAGCACTCACGCCTACTGTAGTCAGATGGCCTGTCATTATAATGGGTAACTGTAACTGCTGTTCACGGTTGTATTGCTGTGCTAAGGCATACAGTTGCTGATAATGTGTTGTTATCGCCTGTTGCAGGTTTTGTTGTTTGTCACGTGCACTTTGGCCGCCTAGACTTTGCAAAAGATCGCGCGAGCGGATAAAGGGGACGGCGCACAGCAATACGGCTGGTTGCTGGTGTTTATTCTTTAGCACCAGCAACTGCTCTGACAATTGGTCGCTGCTGTTAGCTATGACATGGGTATTTAAGTATTGCAGCAGATTTTTGCTCTCATTAAGCACTGCGGCAGCGTCATGGTTTCCTGCCAGCAACACCAGTTGGCACGCACTGCCTTGTAACTCAACAATAAACTGGTTATATAGCTCGCGGGCATAACTCGGTGGTGTGGCGGTATCAAATATATCGCCGGCAACAATAATGGCGTCAATATGCTGCGTTTTAACCTGCAAAATAAGCCAGTTTAGAAAGGCTTTGTGCTCGTCAGCACGGCTGCGGCCGATAAAATGCTGGCCCAAATGCCAGTCGGAGGTGTGCAAGATGCGCATAGTGTTAAATGTTGGTTACAACTGGATGGCTAAGCATAGCGAAATTGGGCAGCTGATAATAGCCGTCAGTGCTGACGCAACTGACGGCATAGCGTTTAAAGCTGATTACTCAGTGCTGTCAGTTGTGCGGCATCAAAGCTATAGTTCGTCAGACAGTACTCACAGCTGATTTCCAGCTTGCCCTCAGCAATATGCTCGTTAATGATGTCTTTACCCAGGCTGATAATAGCCGCACTGCATTTATCACGTGAGCAGCCACAGACGAAGCTGACCGGTTGTGGCGAAAACAACTCAACCTCTTCCTGATGAAACAAGCGATACAGCAGTTGTTCTGCACTAAGGTCAAACATTTCAGCCTTGGTTAGGGTGTCGGTTAACATTACCAGGTCAGCAAAATCTGCCTTAGCTTTGTCAGGTTCTACCGGTAATACCTGTAGCATAAAACCCGCGGCGCGGTTATGTTGCTCTGTTATGTCAGTATATAAATACAACCGGGTAGGCAATTGTTCTGATTGGGCGAAGTAGGCCTCTAACGTGCTGGTTAAACTATCGCCAGACAGCGGAATAATGCCCTGATAGCGTTCGCCCTGTTTTGGCGTTATGGTTACCAGCATGTGGCCTTCACCAATAAGGCTGCGAAAGCTGTCGCCTTGCAACTCAGATTGCATGCGCACTACGCCACGGAATTGTTGCTGATCAGTACCATTTACAGCGGCGAAGCGCACCGGGCCATCGCCCTGAATTTGCACCGCAATGTCGCCGTCAAATTTTAACGTAGCGGTAAGCAAACTGGCAGCCGCTACCAGTTCGGCCAGCAATTGCTTTACTGGCTGTGGGTAATCATGCTGCAACAACATTTGGTCAAGGCTGGTTGCTAATTGCACCAGTTCGCCGCGTACACTTCTGTGCTGAAATAGAAATCGATATAACTGATCTGTGTTCATACTGTTCTCTTGCTACTGTTGCGCTTTTAATAAAAGTAACTTACGCCGCTCTTTTTTGTCAGGTTTAGTGTCCGGATGCGGTGCAAACAGGCTATTGGTTTTGCGTAATTCAGCGCGTTTTAGCCGTTGCGTAATGCTGTCGGCTGTTTCTTCATATAACTTCTGGGCTAATGGCGCCGCCAGCCGCCTGTCAGACAAACCTAATATGATAACGATTTTTTCGTCTGAGCCTTGGCTGATACGCACAGTTGCTCCAACGTCAACCGTTTTGCTGGCTTTGCAGCGCTGGCCATTATAATGTACTTTACCGCCGTCGATCATTTCTTTCGCCATTGCGCGGGTTTTATAAAAACGACAAGCCCATAGCCATTTATCTAATCGTAACGTTGGGCTGGTAGACTGTGTAGCGGAGTTACTTTGTGACATATTTCCTGCTGCAGTAGCGAACTAAGATCGCCATTATAGAGCCAAACTAGCGGTTTTGGTTGCGTAACGTCGCTTTTTGTCGTTAATGTATTGTAAACTTGATGCCCGGCTTGTTGGCTGCTACGCAACTGGGTAAGATAATTTTATGTTGAACATAGAAGTGCCAAATGAAATCAGTACTTGATACATCTCAGCTGCTATTGCAACTGCAGCGGATACCGTTTGCCCGGCTGCAACGTGCAATAGAACTGGCCATAGTGTTATGCCTTTGCTGGTTGCTGGCAAAAGTAACCTGGCAGCTGCTGCCAGCAGCGCAAACGGATAGCCCGTTGGCGGTTGTTAGCCACACTGGCAGCGCAACTGAGCCAGCAGCGGTGAGTTTGGCAGCATTAATTGCACCTAAGCTGTTTGGCACGGCCAATGTGCAAGCTGTAAAAACCATTGAGCCGGTAGTAACAGAAGCGCCAAAAACCACACTTAACGTCAAACTGACCGGGGTAGTGGCTTTGATAAGCGATCCTGGCGCGGGTAGCGCTATTATTGAAAGCCGTGGCAGCGAAGCAACCTATGCGGTGGACGATCAGATCGACGGAACTAATGCCAGGCTGAAGCAAGTGCTGGCCGATCGGGTATTGATCCAGCAAGCCGGAAGGTTTGAAACACTGATGCTGGATGGTATTGAGTACACGAAAATTGCTCAGGCTAATGCCGGGCTGGGCCGCATTGATCAGCCAGACGCCGAAATAGACGCAGAAACCGCGCCGGTACCTGAACCAATGGAAATGCGGCCACTACAAGCCAGCGAAGAACTTGACGCCCGGCGTGACGAGCTAATCGCCGAGCCGATGAAGTTTTTTGATTATATTCGGGTGTCGCCGCAGCGTAGCAACGGCCAGCTAAGTGGCTACCGACTAATGCCGGGCAAAGACCCGAGCTTATTTGCCCAACTTGGGTTACAACCGAATGATCTGGCGGTTGAAATTAATGGTATCGCCTTAAATGATATGCAGCAGGCCATGAACGTAATTAACGAATTGCGTGATGCCAAAGAGGCGGCAATTAAAATAGAACGGGATGGCGAGATCAGGGATATTCTGATTACGCTGTCACAATAATTATTACAACGAATTGGTTATATATTAATGAAATCAGGGCAAGTTAATTTATTTTCCCGCCGCTCGCTGGCCAGTTTACTGGTTGCCGCTGCGCTTACTGTCAGCGTTGCTATTCCGGTTGCACCTGTTGCAGCACAGGAAGAGGTAATGTATTCGCCAAACTTTAAAGGTACCGACATTAATGAGTTTATTAATATCGTTGGTATGAACCTGCAAAAAACCATTATTGTCGATCCGCAGGTGCGTGGTCGCATTAATGTGCGCAGCTACGAGATGCTTAACGCCGAGCAATACTATCAGTTTTTTCTCAACGTGCTGGAAGTGTATAGCTTTGCCGTAGTCGAAATGGACAACGGCATTTTAAAAGTGGTGCGCAACAAAGATGCTAAAACCAGCAACATACCGGTAGTCAGCGATGAGAACCCTGGCCAGGGTGATGAAATGGTGACCCGGGTAGTGCAGGTGCGTAATGTGTCGGTTCGCGAATTATCACCTTTGTTACGCCAGTTTAGTAATCAGGCCGGTGGCGGCCATGTTGTGCACTATGACCAGTCCAACGTGATTATGATGACCGGCCCTGCTGCCGTAGTAAACCGGCTGGTTGATATTATTCAGCGCGTAGACAAAGCCGGCGATCAGGAGCTGGAAATTGTTAAGCTGCAATATGCTTCGGCGCCTGAGATCGTGCGTATTTTAGAAAGCATATATAAAACCCAGGGCCGTGGTGAACAGCCAGATTTTCTGATCCCGAAAATTGTTGCTGACGAGCGCACTAACAGCGTTATTGTCAGCGGTGAATTGCAAGCACGGCAACGCGCAATTGAACTGGCAAAGCGGCTAGATTCAGAGCTGCAAACCAGCGGCAATACCCGGGTGTTTTATTTAAAGTACGCTAAAGCCGAAGAGCTGGTGCCAGTATTAAAGGGAGTTAGTGATTCTATTGTGGCTGAAGTGCAGGGGAGTGCGGCTACCGGGCAGGCTGCGCGTGGTGCTGCCAATCAGGGCCGGGCTATTAGCATTGAAGCGCACGCCGATAGCAACTCACTGGTGATCACCGCTCAGCCGGATATGATGCGTTCACTGGAAGAAGTGCTACGCCAGCTCGATATCCGCCGTGCCCAGGTGTTGGTCGAGGCCATTATTGTCGAAGTATTTGAAGGTGATGGTACTGATTTCGGCGTGCAATGGTTAAATGCAAATGGCGGAGGTACCAATTTCTCCGGGGGTAACTCTATCCCTATTATTGATGTAGCCGCTGGTGCTGCAGTGGCTTCGCAAATAACTCGTGGTACTTCTACTTCAGCCAGAGATCCGGCAACCGGAGAGCTTATCACTACTACTACGCCAGATAGCAATCGGAATTACGATTTGTTAGCTACTGCGCTAAGAGGCTTAAATGGCGCCATGTTGGGTTTTTATAGCGGCGACTGGGCTGCTATTTTACAAGCCGTGCGCACCAGCACTAACTCCAATGTGCTTGCCACGCCGCATATTACTACCATGGATAACCAGGAAGCGTTTTTCCTGGTGGGCCAGGAAGTGCCGGTGATTACCGGCTCTACTACCGGTGCCAATAATACCAACCCGTTCCAACAGGTACAGCGCCAGGAAGTGGGTATTAAGCTAAAAGTGACACCGCAAATTAACGAAGGCGATGCGGTGCAATTAACCATTGAGCAGGAAGTATCCAGCATTGGCGGCGCTACTGCAGTGGATATCACCATTAACAAGCGCGAAATTAAAACCACGGTGATGGCCGATGACGGCGCTACTGTGGTGCTGGGCGGCCTTATAGATGAAGACGTGCAGGAAAGCGAGTCTAAGGTACCGCTGCTTGGCGACATTCCTGTTCTGGGGCATTTGTTTAAATCAACCAGTGTAACTAAACGCAAGCGTAATCTGATGGTGTTTATCAAAGCGACCATAGTGCGCGAAGGGTCGGCTATCTCCGGTATATCGAAAACCAAATACAACTTTATCCGCGCCGAACAGTTAAAGCGCGAAGAAGAGGGTATTCGCTTAATGCCGAATACCAAACAGGTGGTAATGCCAGAGTGGGATGACTCCTTAACTCTGCCGCCAACTTTTGATGAGTATATCAATAAGCAACCGGTTGCCGATGCTGCTAAATCAGGGAAGCAGGACTGATGGACGTGCTGGAAACCGAACAGGTAAAACCGGCCAGCCATCGCATTCGCCTGCCGTTTGGCTTTGCTAAGCGCCATGGCGTTTTGCTGCAGCAGCAAGCACAAGGCTGGCAATTGTATATTCATGCCGCTACAGCCCCGGCTGCGGTACTGGAAGTACGACGCATGCTGGCCGAGCCATTTCAGATCACGAGGTTGTCGGCGCTGGAGTTTGAAGCCCTGCTTGAAGCCTGCTACCAGCGCGATTCCAGTGAAGCGCAGCAACTGATGGAAGATATTGGCAACGAGGTTAATTTAGCCTCACTGGCTGACGATATTCAGGAAAGCGAAGACTTACTGGAAAATGAAGATGATGCGCCCATTATCAAGCTGATTAACGCCATGCTGGGCGAGGCGATTAAGCTTGGCGCCTCAGATATTCATGTTGAAACCTTTGAAAAAGCACTGATAGTGCGGTTTAGGGTTGACGGTATTTTGCGCGAAGTATTACGGCCAAACCGGCGTTTATCCAGCTTGCTGGTGTCGCGTATTAAGGTAATGGCCAAGCTGGATATTGCCGAAAAACGTGTACCGCAAGATGGCCGTATCAGCCTGCGCATTGCCGGGCGCGCGGTAGATGTGCGTGTATCTACCATGCCGTCGAGCCATGGCGAGCGGGTAGTGCTGCGTTTGCTGGACAAAAACAACTCGCATCTTAACCTGGCCGACCTGGGCATGACGTTATCGGTACAGCAGGCATTTTCACAGCTTATTTTAAAGCCGCACGGCATTATTCTGGTAACCGGCCCTACCGGCTCGGGTAAAAGTACCACCCTGTATGCCGGTTTAACCGAAATAAACACTAAAGACCGTAATATTCTCACTGTAGAAGATCCAATTGAATATGAGCTGGAAGGCATCGGCCAAACCCAGGTTAATACCAAGGTAAACATGACGTTTGCCCGTGGCCTGCGTGCCATTTTGCGCCAGGACCCGGATGTGGTGATGGTGGGTGAAATCCGCGATCTGGAAACTGCACAAATAGCAGTGCAAGCCAGTTTAACCGGTCATTTGGTGCTATCAACACTGCACACCAATACAGCGTCAGGCGCGATAACCCGGCTGGAAGACATGGGGGTAGAAGCCTTTTTGCTGTCATCCAGCTTACTTGGCGTGTTGGCGCAGCGTCTGGTGCGTACCTTATGCCCGCATTGTAAAGCGGCGCATGAACCCGACAAAGAAGAGCGCAACTTGCTTGGCGTCAGTAAAAAAGACGATGTGGTTATATACCGGGCCAACGGCTGTGAACACTGTAATAATACCGGTTACCGTGGCCGTACCGGTATTCATGAATTGCTGCTGGTAGACGAACATATTCGTGAGCTTATCCACAATGGTAAGGGTGAGCAGGCGATTGAAAAATATGTACGCCAGCACAGCCCCAGTATTCGCGCCGACGGTTTTAGTAAGGTACTAAGCGGTGAAACCACCCTGGAAGAAGTGCTGCGTGTAACACGTGAGGATGTGTAATGGCAGCCTTTGAATACCAGGCACTGGATGCACGCGGTAAAACGGCAAAAGGCGTACTGGAAGCCGACAATGCCCGTCATGCCCGCGCCTTGTTGCGAGAGCAGAAACTTGCACCGGTAAGTGTCACGCTGGCGTCACAACAGGAAAAACTGCTGGCCAGCGGCAAACAATGGTTTAAACGTAAAATTTCTGCCGCCGAGCTGGCGTTGCTTACCCGGCAACTGGCTACCTTAGTTGAAGCCGCACTGCCAATAGAAAGCGCTTTATTGGCGGTGGCTGAGCAATGCGACAAGCCGCGACTGAAAAACATGATGATGACAGTGCGCTCTAAGGTAGTTGAAGGCTACAGCCTGGCTGAAGGTCTGGCAGAATTTCCGCATGTGTTTGATCATTTGTTTCGCTCGATGGTGGCGGCAGGGGAAAAATCCGGTCATCTGGATCAGGTATTAAACCGGCTGGCGGATTACACCGAACAGCGCCAGCACATGCGTAACCAAATTCTGATGGCGTCGATTTATCCGGTGGTGATGGTGGTGGTGGCACTGGCTATTATTGGTATTTTACTGTCGTTTGTAGTGCCGAAAATCACCGAGCAGTTTGAATATATGGGCCAGCAACTACCGGCGTTAACCCGCTTTATGATTGGCGCCAGTGAATTTGTGCAAAGCTATGGTTTATGGCTGGTACTGGCTATAGTGCTGGCGGTGTCACTGTGGCAACATTTACTAAAACGCCCGGCGGTGCGCTTGAGCTACGACCGGCGTTTACTGCGTTTTGGTATTATCGGCCGTATTGTCTCCAGCATAAACACTGCGCGCTTTGCCCGAACCTTAAGTATTCTTAATGCCAGTGGCGTACCGCTGTTGGAAGCTATGCGTATCAGTGCGGATGTCTTGTCTAACAGCCATATGAAGCAAAGCGTAGCAGAGGCGGCGGCCCGGGTGCGGGAAGGTACGTCGTTGCGCACCGCGTTAGAGCAAACCAAGTTATTTCCGCCGATGATGTTGCATATGATCGCCAGCGGTGAGAAGAGTGGCCAGCTTGACGGCATGCTGGAGCGTGCTGCCAATACGCTGGACCGTGAATTTGAAATGACTATGACGGTATCACTGGAAATTTTTAAACCGGTGATCGTGATTATTTTAGCGATAATAGTGTTTTTGATTGTGCTGTCTATTTTGCTGCCAATCTTGCAACTGAATAATATGATAGGAAGATAAAATGAAAAAAAATGCCGGTTTTACGCTGTTAGAAGTAATGGTGGTTATTGTTATTCTGGGCATCATTGCCAGCATGGTTGTGCCTAATTTGTTAGAAAACAAAGAAGCGGCAGATCAGCAAAAAGCCATGGTAGATATTCAGCAACTGGAAGCGGCGCTCGACATGTATAAACTACGCAACGGCTTTTATCCAGTTACCGAGCAGGGTTTACAGGCGCTGGTGGTAGCGCCAACATCGCAGCCTACACCGCGGGTGTTTCCGGATGGCGGTTTTATTAAGCGTTTACCCAAAGACCCATGGGGCGAAGATTACATTATGGTAAGCCCGGGGCAGCTGGGTAAGATTGATTTGTTTAGCAAGGGACCAGACCGTACTGAAGGTACCGACGATGATATCGGTAACTGGGCTGATAGCGAAGAGAATAACCGTTAAGGTAGATGATGCAAACCCGCCCGGCAGTAAACGCAGGTTTTACCCTTTTGGAACTGATGCTGGTGATCCTGCTTATCGGTTTGTTGGCGACCATGGTAACACTGAATTTCAGTGGTGAATCACGGCACGAAAAGCTAACCAATGAAGCGGAGCGCTTTCAGCAAGTCACGCAGTATGTTGCCGAAACGGCTCAGTTGAAACAGCAGGAGTGGGGTTTGTATGTGCAGGGCGATCGCTATGGCTTTTTATATTACGATAATGACAGTGCTAAATGGCTGGAAGCAGAAGAGCCTGAAGGCTTGCGTCAGCGCAAGGTGGCGCAAGATATCAGCATAACACTGGAGTTAGACGGGTTGGAAGCTGCCGAGGGCAACTTGTTATCGCAACTGGAATGGCAGCTTGACGACGATGAACAGCAAACCGAAGAACAGCAAGACATCCCTGTATTGCCGCAGGTGTTTATTTTGTCATCCGGTGAGATTAGCCCGTTTAAACTGGTGTTTGCCGAACAATCAGAACTGAGTGCGCTGTACAGCGCCGTTAGTACCGACTTTAGCATTCCGCTTCAGCGCAGTGAAGTGTCGGCAGAGCAGCCATGAGAAATCGCGGTTTTACCTTGCTGGAACTGTTGGTAGCTATGGCCATTTTTGCTACAGCCGGTATTGCTATTATGCAGGTAAGTTCAGCCCATGTTCGTAATCTGGCACAACTGGATGAGCTGACCATAGCCCGCTACATTGCGGATAACCAGATGCAACTGGCGATGTTGGATAAAGACTGGCCCGGTAAAGATAAGCAGCAAGGTGAGCTGGAAATGGCCAATCGTAAATGGCTGTGGCAGCAACAGCGTATTAAAGTACCGGATGAAGACCTGAGACAGGTACAAATTAGCGTTAGTCTGGCAGAGTCGCCACAGCAGGTGATTTTTGAGCTGAACAGTTACAAGGGGAAACCCAGTGCGTAACGCGCTCGCTATGCGACAGTGTCACGGTTTTACCTTTATTGAGATGCTGATGGCTGTGGCTATTTTTGCTTTGGTGGGGCTGGCGTCAGTCGCAGTATTGCAAACGGTAAGCCGCACAGATGAGTTGTCGCGCGACAGCAACCACCGCTTAACACAGTTGCAGCACAGCATGCTGATGTTAGAGCGCGATTTTATGCAAATCAGTGTGCGCCATGTCAGGTTGGATGGTGAGGCGGCGCAAAAGAACCGTTTATTTGGTGAAAAATTTTTACTTGAAAGTGAAGATCATGGTGTTAGCTTCAGCCGCCAGGGCTGGCGCAATCCTGGCATGATTTTACCGCGTAGCGAAATTCAGACTGTGGCTTATCGGTTGCAGGATGGCACTTTGCAGCGCTTGTTCACCCTTTACCCCGATGCGGTAACCGGCACCGAACCAAAAGTGCAGTTGTTGTTAGACGGCTTAAGTGGGTTCGAGCTGCACTACCTGCAAGGTGAAGAGTGGTTGGAACGTTGGCAGGATTCAAATTTCCCCGCGGCTGTGCGCATAACGCTGACTGATGAACAGCTGGGAAAGTTGGAACGCATACTGCTTTTGCCTGATGCAGTAACGGCTGAAGCTGCAAGCGGAGGTCGTAACTGATGCGCAATGCCGGTTCACAGCGCGGTGTGGCATTGCTCGCCGTATTGATGATCATTTCTATTGTGGTGGTTATCGCGGTAGACATGACAGGCCGCTTACAACTGCAGTTGCAGCGTCAGCAAAACCTGCAGCAACAACAGCAAGCTTTTTGGTATGCCATGGCCGGTGAGCAGTTTAGCCGGGCGTTGTTAGCCCGCACTCTGGCTGGCCAGGAAACGGTAAATCTATCGCAGGATTGGGCGCAGCAGGGGGCCAGTTTTCCGGTTGATAATGGCGATATAGCTGGCGAAATTACCGATTTACGCAGCTGCTTTAATTTAAACGCATTGCAAAATGTTACACCGGCAGGTGGCGGCCGGGTTGAACAAACTGCAGCACAAAAGGCGTTTACCCGCTTGTTGGAATTAACCGCCGTTGAGTTATCATTGCCTGCAGAGTATCTGACGGCACGGATAGCAGATTGGCTGGATGAAGACAGCTTACTCAACACGGCAGGCAGTGCTGAAGATGATGACTACGCGGCGTTACGTTTTCCGTATTACAGCGCTAATAGCCTAATGGCCAGTGTGTCTGAGCTTAGGGTTATACTGGATGTATCACCGGCTGATTATCAGGCGCTGCTGCCTTACGTATGCGTAGTGCCGGAAGACAACCGCTTGCTGTTGAACGTTAATACACTGACAGCGGATAACGCGGTATTGCTGGCTGCACTGATCCCGGAGTTAACCGCACAGGCTGCTGTCGACCTGATTGCTGATCGGCCCGAGCAAGGGTTTGCTAACTTAGATGAGTTATTCGCCAGCACACAGCTAAGTACGATACCAGTACCGGATGAGGCAAAAACAATGCTTACAGTAAAATCAGACAGTTTTCAGCTGGTTGCAACAGCAGGTTATCTGGACAGTGGTTTTGTTTTAACCTCAATACTGAAAATAAACGAGAATAATCAAGTCAGGGTATTGGCCCGGCGATTTGGAGGCCAGGGGTGAGTGAACAGTTAGTTATCCGGTTGGGCAGTCTGCCACAGCAAAGTATTAGCTGGTTGGTATGGTCGGCACAACAGGACGTGATCGCCAGCGGCGAGCTGGCCAGCGCTGATGAGCTGCCAAAGTTAGCGCAACGGCTGGGGCAGCGCCCGGTAATCGCTTTGGTGCCAGCGTCAGATGTGCAGTTAAAACAAGTTGCGCTGCCGGCAAAACCGAACCGCCAGTTAATGCAGGCACTGCCCTATATGTTAGAAGAAGAGCAGGCTGAAGATATTGAACAATTGTTTTTGGCTATTGGTGCTACTGAGCAACATGACGGTCAGTACAGTCAGCAGGTAGCCGTTTGCCAGCGTGACAAGCTGCAACAATGGCTTGATGCGCTGCAGCAGGCTGGTTTTAGTGTCAGCCGCATGCTGCCCGACGCCCTGTTACTGCCCGAGCAGCAACTGCCAGCGTGTATTCAGCTGCATGAACAGTGGTTGCTAAAGCAAAGCCGTTGGCAGGTCGCTGCAGTAGATCTAAGTTGGTGGGGCGACTATCTGCAATTGGCAGCCTTGCCTGTACTGCACAGTTACAGCCCCTGGCCAGCTGAATTACAACAGCCGCATCAGCTGGCACAGCCAGAACTGCCACTGGCGCTGTTAGCCAGCCAATTGGATAAAACCAGCTTTAACCTATTGCAGGGTGAATATAAACCTAAGCGGCAACGCTCTGGTAAATTTGATAAATGGCGTACCAGCGCACTGCTGTTGTCTTGTACGCTGCTGGTGTATTTGTTGTCTATAGCGCTGACTAACTGGCAGTTACAACGTGAAGTTCAGGCCATACAACAGCAAACTCAGGCCTTGTACCAGCAAATGTTCCCCGGTGAGCGTGTGGTAAATCTTAATCGTCAGTTGCAGCAAAAACTGGCGATAAGCGGCGGTGAAGCTGAGCAGGGTTTTCTAACTTTACTACATAGCTTGCAGCAGCAGTTAGCCGCGGTGCCAGATATCAAGCTGGAAAATCTGCGCTTTGATGGAAAGCGCAATGAATTGCGCTTTCAGGCCAAGGGCGATAATTTTCAGAGTTTTGAGAAACTAAAATCCGCACTTGAGCGAGCAGGTTTCAGTGTAGAACAAGGCGCGCTGAGTAATGATGGTGGCAAGGTACAGGGAAGTGTCGCAATGCGGGGTAAAGCATGAAGCAACTACAGCAACACGTTATAAACTGGTGGCTGGGCTTGCAACAACGTGAGCAACGGCTGGTAGTGGCCGCCGTGGTTGTATTACTGATTGGTGCGTTTTACTGGCTGCTGTGGCAGCCGTTACATCAGGGCAAGGACGAGCAGCAACAACGGCTCCTGGCGGCAGAACGTCAACTGGAACAACTGCAGCGTTTGGCTCCGCAGCTAACGCAAAACGCTAAAGTTAGCCGCAGTGATGGTAGTGTGGCTCAAATCATCACTAACAGCGCGCGCAGCAACAGTATTCGGGTAAGCAGAATGCAGCCACAAAATAACCAGTTAACACTGGTGCTGGAAGATGTGAGCTTTGACGCCTTACTTACCTGGTTGCATGCACTGCAATTTCAACATGGGGTAAAGTTAGTGAATTTAGACCTGGCGATAGCGGATGCGCCCGGTCTGGTGCGGGTGCGCCGTATGGTTGTGGAGTAAGCAGGCAGTATGACGAAACGTAAACTTATTTTTATTGGTATTGCCAGCTATTTGCTGTTCAGTCTGATACTGATGCCTGCCAGCTGGCTGGTTAAGTTGTTGCCAATACCGGCAGAGCTAAAATTGGGCAGGGTATCTGGCACCTTGTGGCAGGGTGAAGTCAGTGGTGGCCAATATGACTCATTGCGTTTTGACCGGCTGCGCTGGACACTAAGTGGTTGGGCGCTGTTCGCCGGCAAGGTGCAATTGGCACTGCACAGCGGTAGTTTGCAAAACCCGGCATTACCTTATATTAAAGGTGTCGTCAGCTATGGCTTCAGTGGTGCAGCTGTAAATGACACTATGCTGGCCATACCGGTGGCTCAGTTGATGCCCTTGTTACCATTGCCAATGCCGGTAGATGGCACTGGCGCGCTGGTGCTGGATATTAATGTCTATCAACAAGGAGTGCCGCTTTGCGACACTTTAACCGGCAATGCCAGCTGGCAGGATGCCCGGTTGCAAACACCCACAGGTACCTGGTTGGAGCTGCAAAGTTTGTTTGGTCAGCTCAGTTGTGACAAAGGTACTTTGGTGCTGACGACTGACAGTAATAACCTGCTGGGGCTTGATGTAAAAGCGGTGATAAATGCAGAACAGCTGTTGGTCAATGGCACACTAAAACCTGATGCCAGTATGCCGCAGGAAGTGCATCAAGCCATGCAATTCCTAGGCAAGCCCGATGTACAAGGGCGCTATCCTATTCGGTTATAAACTCGACGTTGACCAACTTAGTTGCGATAGTTACGGATATCATCCAATAGCACACTGTAATCAGTAATAGCCGGAAACTCTGTGATTTGCCTGCTTAATTGCTGGCTATCCGGGTTTGCTACCGCCAATAAGTGTTTAATGCCGTAGTCCTGTGCTGCTGTTAAAATTGGCAGGCTATCATCCACAAATAAGGTACGTTCCGGGTTAAAACCGAGACGCTGCTGCAACTTTTGCCAGAGCGCCGAATTTTCTTTGGTCACGCCAAATTCATGCGTCGAGATCAGCGTATCAATATAGTTTGCCAGTTCAGTGCGTTCAATTTTCAACGATAGGCTATCGGGATGGGCATTGGTTACTAAAGCTATCTGCCGACCGCTATGTTTGAGGGCGGTAAGAAATTCCGGCACATCGGCACGCATGGCAATTTTATGCATTACTTCGCGTTTTAGCTCAGTAATTGGCAGTTGTAACCTTTTGCCCCAATAATCCAGACAATACCATTCCAGTTTGCCGGTTAGCTCAGCATACTCGGCTTTTAACTGTGCCTCGGCTTCGCTGATACTGATGCCGCTGATCTGGGCCCAGCGCATCGGTAAATGTTGAAGCCAGAAATAATTATCAAAATGCAGGTCGAGCAGGGTGCCGTCCATATCCAGCAACACGGTATCAATTTGTGCCCAGTTCAGCATAGGTTTTTCCCGCTAATCGTTTTATAGTAAGGCCTTGGATTGTACCAGAGGTAGCAGCATGACGCAGCGGCACGATGACGAACAACCCGATAAACAAAAGCCACAGATCCTAAGTAGTGACATTGTCGCACAAAGCCGTTTGTTTAAAATAGAGCAACTCGAGCTGCGGTTTAGCAATGGTGAACTACGTACTTACGAGCGCATGCGTGGCAGTGGCCGCGGCGCGGTAATGATTATTGCCTGTCCTGATGCGGAGCATTTTTACCTGGTACGCGAGTACTGCGCCGGTACCCATGATTACCAGTTGGGTTTTCCTAAAGGTTTAATTGATCCGGGCGAAGACATTATTACCGCGGCTAACCGCGAGTTAAAAGAAGAAATCGGTTTTGGCGCCGGGCGCTTTGTACAGCTTAAGTCACTGGCATTAGCTCCCGGCTATTTTAATGCTACAATGCATATAGTGTTGGCCTTTGATTTATATCAACAAAGGCTGGAAGGCGACGAACCTGAGCCGCTGGAGCTGGTTCGTTGGTCGCGGCAACACAGCGCGGCGTTACTGCAGCAGGCAGATTTTACCGAAGCACGCAGTGTGGCGGCATTATTACTGGCACAGCAATATTTGGAAGCGAACCCGGATGTTTTTGAGCAAACTGCTTGAACCTGTCAAAGCGGCGGCGCGTGAAGCCGGAGCAACCTTATGGCAAATGTACCAAAGCGGTGACTTCCAGCAGCAGCAAAAAGCCGATCAAAGCCCGGTAACCTCAGCCGACCTCGCCGCCAACCGGATTATCCTCAATTGTTTGTCTGAACTTACGCCGGATATTCCGGTGATTTCGGAAGAGTCTTACTTAGTGCCGTTGGCGCAGAGACAAGATTGGCCGCGATACTGGCTGATTGACCCTATGGATGGTACTCAGGAGTTTGTTGCCCGAAGTGGTGATTTTGCTGTCAGTATTGCATTAGTAGAGCGAGGTTGGCCGGCTTTAGGTGTGATTTATTGGCCGAAGGAGGATGTATTATATTACGCCACCCGAGGCCATGGTGCATTTAAGCAACAGCGCAATCTAATCAATCGTATTCAGGTAAACCAGCATCAGCCGGGTAGCCGGTTAAAAATTGCCATTAGCCGGCGCCAGCCATTGCAGCCAATACAAGACCTGTTGCAATCTGACGACGTAGCAGACTATATCGCACTGGGTAGCTGTTCGTTGAAAAGCTGTTTAGTGGCAGAGGGAAAAGCCGACTGCTATTTACGGCTGGGGCCAACAGGAGAGTGGGATACCGGTGCCGTGCATGTAATAGTAGAAGAAGCTGGCGGTAAAATTCTCGACAGCGAATTTATGCCGCTTAGCTATAATCAGCGAGATACTTTGGCAAATCCGGACTTTATGGTGATAGGCCAGACTACAGTTCCCTGGTCTGAGTTGATTAAAGCACGCCGCACCGAACGACAGCTGATCAGTTAAAGCTGAAAACTTTCATAACTAGTTACAAAAACTGCATAGCTTTGCCCGATGCCAGTGCTGGCGCGGTTTTTGGCCAAATCTGACTCACTGTTAACTATCTTTTAGCAGGGAAAAACGCTATTATGGCGCTGGGTTTTTGCACGAAAAACATGAAACTGTGACAAAAACACCAGAAAGATAAGTCCGCCAGAGACTGCACCCTTACCTACAGTACCCTTAGGAGTTACATCATGTCCGAACTGGATCTGGGCCAATACGGCATCACAGATGTCACGGAAATCGTTTATAATCCTTCGTATGATCTGTTGTTTGCGGAAGAAACCCGCGCAGATTTGCATGGTTATGAACAAGGCAAACTGACTAAACTGGGCGCGGTTTCAGTCGATACCGGTATCTTTACTGGCCGCTCGCCAAAAGACAAATATATCGTTCGTGACGACACCACCCGTGACACTGTATGGTGGTCAGATCAAGGTAAAAACGACAATAAAGCCATTACGCCAGCTGTCTGGGCCGACTTGAAAGCGCTGGTAACCACACAGCTATCTGGCAAACGCTTGTTTGTAGTAGACACCTACTGTGGTGCCAATGCTGATACCCGTTTAGCGGTGCGGTTTATCACTGAAGTGGCCTGGCAGGCACACTTTGTAAAAAACATGTTTATTCGTCCAACTGATGCCGAGCTGGAAAGCTATAAGCCTGATTTCATCGTAATGAATGGCGCCAAATGCACAAACCCTGACTGGCAAAAGCATGGTCTTAATTCTGAAAACTTTGTTGCATTTAACCTGACCGAGCGTATTCAGCTGATTGGCGGTACCTGGTACGGCGGTGAAATGAAAAAAGGTATGTTCTCTATGATGAACTACTTTTTGCCATTACAAGGTATTGCTTCAATGCATTGTTCGGCTAACGTGGGCAAAGACGGTGATGTTGCCGTATTCTTTGGCTTGTCTGGTACCGGCAAAACTACCTTATCTACCGATCCTAAACGCCAGCTGATTGGTGACGATGAACATGGTTGGGACGATGATGGCGTGTTTAACTTTGAAGGTGGTTGTTACGCCAAAACCATTAGCCTATCAAAAGAGAACGAACCGGATATTTACAATGCTATTCGCCGCGATGCGCTGCTGGAAAACGTCACTGTGCACCCTGATGGCGAAATCGATTTTAACGACGGCTCAAAGACTGAAAATACCAGGGTGTCATACCCTATTTATCATATCGATAATATTGTTACGCCTATATCAAAAGCTGGCCATGCGAAGAAAGTTATCTTTTTAACTGCTGATGCTTTTGGTGTATTGCCGCCCGTATCTAAGCTAACTAAAGAGCAAGCCAAGTATCACTTCCTGTCTGGCTTTACCGCTAAGCTGGCAGGTACTGAGCGTGGCATTACTGAGCCAACGCCCACCTTCTCCAGTTGTTTTGGCGCAGCGTTTTTAAGCCTGCACCCAACTAAGTATGCAGAAGTGCTGGGCAAGCGTATGGCTGATTCCGGTGCCGAAGCTTACTTGGTTAATACTGGTTGGAATGGCACAGGCAAGCGTATTTCAATTAAAGCTACCCGCGCTATTATCGACGCTATTTTGGATGGCAGTATTGAAAACGCAGAGTTCGTCCAGTTACCCTACTTTAACCTGGCAATTCCGACGCATTTGCATGATGTCGAAGACGGCATTCTAGACCCGCGTGCCACCTATGCAAACACGGCAGACTGGGATGTTAAAGCCAAAGATCTGGCCAAGCGCTTTGTCGATAACTTTGTTAAGTTTACCGATAACGATGAAGGTAAAGCGTTGGTGGCAGCAGGGCCGCAGTTGTAAGTCATATTTATTGGCAAAAAGGTCGCTTCTGCGGCCTTTTTTATTGCTGTGAATTAATTCGCATTGATGCTGTTGTAAAAAATTAAAACAGTGCTGGCAGCCTTGTCTGCAACAGGCTAAAGTTAAACAAGTTTTGCCCGGCTTGGCCGCTTGCGGCCACTTGTCCGGAGCTATCAGGGTCATAACCAGCAGCAGAGGAACTAATGCTAAGAACTATAACCATACAAAAACGTTTACTGGCCGCTTTTGGCGTACTGGCATTGTTACTGGCCATTACTGGCTTGTTCAGTGTGCAAAGCTTGACTAAAGTTAGAGCACAGGCTGACATTGTCGAGACGAATCTGTTGCCATCTATAAATTCTCTTGGCCGAGTAAGGGGATTGTCAGCTGAAGCTAGAGCGATGACATTGCGGTTGCTGCTGGCAATTGACCTTAGTCAGGAATCAGCAACTTTTCAAAAAATTGAAGAATTGACAAAGCGAAAAGTTGAAGCCGTTAATCAAAATGCTCTTTATATATCTTTGCCTGAAGAAAGAACGTTGTTTGAAGAATTTAAATCTGTAGATGCTGAGTATGTCGATTTGCAGCAGAAATCGCTTGAATTTTTAAGGAAAGAGGAGCTTGGTGCGGCACAGGATCTGCTTGATCAGATGAACCCACTCGCGGATAAAATTAGCGATTTGTTGAAAGATCTGACAAGAGTAAATACGGATGCAGCCGAAAAGGCACGTAATGATTCTTTAGCAACATATAATAATGCAAAGTGGGCAGTTTCTGTTTTAATAGTTGTCTCGGTTGTTATTGCGATTTTGGTTGCGTTACTTATATCTCGTAGTATTAATTCGCCCTTAGCACAGGCAGTGGAGTCAGCACGTTATATCGCAGATGGCGATCTCACCCAACCGTTAACAGTTGAAGGCCGTGATGAATTAACTGAGTTGGCGCAGGCGCTGAAACAAATGCAGCAAAAGTTGCGTGATGCTATTGGCCACATTGCCAGCTCTTCCAGCCAGCTGGCATCGGCGGCAGAGCAATTAAACGTGATCACCGATGAATCAGCTAAAGCACTGCAATTGCAGAACGATGAAGTGCAACAAGCAGCAACAGCGATTACCGAAATGAGTTCTGCGGTAGATGAAGTAGCAGGTACTGCATTGCAAACGTCGGAGGCGTCATCGCAGTCGGCAAATTTGGCCAAAGATGGCACGCAAAAAGTGGCCCAGACCAGCAGCGTAATCGAAAAAATGAATGCGGATGTACGGCAGAGCACCAACGTTATCAATACGCTGGCAGAAAAAGTAGCATCAATTAATCAGGTACTCGAAGTGATCCGCAGTGTTGCTGATCAAACCAATTTGTTAGCGTTAAATGCTGCGATTGAAGCGGCCAGAGCTGGTGAAGCCGGCCGTGGTTTTGCGGTGGTAGCTGATGAAGTACGTAGTTTGGCGCACCGTACGCAAACGTCTACAGGTGAAATTGAGCAGATGATTCAGCAGGTGCAAAATTCCGCAAAAGAAGCGGTAAATGCCATGCAATTAATTAGTGGTAATGCTGACAATGCGCAAAGTGTGGCGAAGTCAGCGGCTGATGCGCTGGAACTGATAGCCGAGAATATTATGGCGATTAGTGATCAGAACCATGTAATTGCCGGTGCTGCGGAAGAGCAGTCAAAAGTAGCACGTGAGATAGACCGGAATATTGTTACCATCAGTGACTTAGCCGCTCAAACAGCTGACGGCTCCAGCCAAACCACCGCCAGTGCCAGTGAACTAACCCGCCTGGCAATTGAACTGAATTCGCTGGTCAGTAAGTTTAAAGTGTAACGCTTTCTGTTGCTTACTTAAAACAGAACAGGCCGCGATTGCGGCCTGTTTTGTTTTGGTGATGCAACTCAGTCGTCAGACATATGCTTTAGTTTATGTTCCCAGCGGCGCTTGGCAAAACGGCGCATATTAGGGATATCATCGGTTTCGTCCATAATTGGCTGGCCGATAATGGTTTCTATCACGTCTTCCATCGTCACTAAGCCCAGCCAGCTGCCGTATTCGTCGTATACTAAACACATATGCTGGCGCTCGTGCATCAACTGCGTCATCAGCTGCTCGGCGCTAATCTTGTCAGAAATCACTTTTACCGGTTTCATTAAATCGGCGACGGTTTTCTGGTCGGTAATATCCAGCATGTCGTAGCGAAAGGCGATACCCAGCGGCGCTTCATCTTTATCCAATACCGGATAGCGCGAGAACTGGCCTACTTTGACCCGTTCAGCAAAAGCGTCCAATGGTTCTTCTGGCGAGGCGGTTTCGCATACGGTACGCGGTGTCATAATATCGCGCACTTTAATGTCGTGCAGATCAAGAATATTGGCAATAACGCGCTGTTCGTCTTCATCCAGTTTATTTAGCTCGCGGCCTAATACCGTCAGGGCTTTAATTTCCTGGCGTAAATCGTGTTCATGCTGGCCGCCGCCGAACAGCTTCATAATTTGATCTGATAACCAGATAAACGGCTTTAGCATTGTGATCATAGCGTTAAGCACCGAAGGTAGCACCGGTGCCAGTTTTGGCCAGTAACGCGCTCCAATGGTTTTCGGCATAATTTCAGACAGCACCAGAATAAGAATGGTCATGATCGCTGAAGTAATACCCAAATAGCCGTTGCCAAATACGATTGTCACCTGAGCACCAACGCCGGTTGCACCTACAGTATGCGCAACCGTGTTTAGCGTAAGAATGGCCGCCAGAGGTTGGTCAATCTTATCTTTTAACACTTTGAGCTGTTCATACAGCTTAGGCCTGGTCAGCTTTTGCTGGGCAATATAACTAGGGGTAATCGATAGCAGGGCAGCTTCGAGAATAGAACAAACAAAAGATACCGCAATTGACAAAACAGCAAAGGCAATTAAAAGGCTCATATAGGTTGGTTACAACACTCCGTTTTACTAACACTACAGCAGTATACTGAGAGTGGATCAAGAATGCGAGCCGATATACAACCGGCCCGCCACCGATGTATTACTGCTCAGTGACCTGATACACCGTTACGTTACCGCTGACTTCGTTACCAATAATCAGTAATGAGTTGCCATTCGGGCTGTCGCTGGCCGGCACAAACTTAATGCTCTCCGGGCCTAAATCGCCTGCCATAGGCACCTCGGTACAGTCCATACCTTCAGTGGTATCGCACGGCTCGGCTAAGTCGTCGTCTAGCTCGAAATTCACGTCAAAGTCGCGGTTAATGTAATGGCTTACAAACGTTGCCTGGAATGGGTTTGTGACATCATAAACAAATAGATCACCGCTACGCTCCTGAGCAATAAAGGCATAGGTGCGGCCTTCGATAGTGCCGACATCAATAGCTTCCGGTTCGCCACCTTTGTCGTCAGAACGGTTATCACCTTTGTTTTCGGTATGAGCGCTGTTAAAGTTATTACCCAAAATGGCGGCTGAGATACGGCCAAAATCATCACCTGAATCGTATACCATGTTGACGTTCTGGTCCCAGATTGAAAACGAGCGCGCACCATAGGCATAAAGCTTTTCTACTACACCATCGTTATCTGGGTCGACCAGTGCTGCAGTGACTTTTAACCGACCTAAGCCATCATCGCCGCCGGTTGCGTCGTACAACGCCTGTAATTCTGTACTGAAGGTTTTGTTAAGTTCGTCCGGGTCGATAATATCGGCAGCGCGGATATCTTCCGAGTAAGCATCCCAATCGCGCGAGTCGCCTTCATTAGCCGAGACAATAAAGGTCGCGCCATTCCATTGATAAGAGGCAATTGAATCCGGCTGGTACATGCCGTAGACGTTCGGCAGTTTGCGAAATGACGCCACTTCGTCTTTGTTGGTGTAATCAATCAGGTACTGTCCCCAGTCTTTCATCCCCAGTGCTTTAACTTCAATGGTCATATCCGTTAAATCGATAATGCCAATGGCATTGGCTTCTTGCAGCGACACCCAGGCTTTTTTGCTATCTGCGGCGACAGTGATGTACTCCGGCTCTAAATCTTGTGCCACTGTAGTGCCTACCGGGCCGGCAAATTTTACACCGGCTGTTTGCAACAATGCTCGCCGTTTGGCGTCAGTGTTGTAGTCGCTGGCAGAGAGTAAGTCAGAGCTAAACACGATATCGGTGGTCAGATTTATCGTTTTTGCCACGTCTGCCGGTACGCCGTTCGTTAGGCTTATCACCGAAATGCTGCCCTCTGGGTCAGTGGTGTAATCGGTATCTGGTTCACCTTCGTTGGCCACCAGCACCATGCTGCCGTCTGGGGTAAAAGTGACCATGTCGGGTAAGGCACCGGCAGCGACTGCTTTAACAAAGCTGCCACCACCAGTAGCATTCAGGTTATAAAACAACACTGCGCCATTATTGGTTTTCAGCGGCGCGGCTACTGCTATCGCCAGCATATCGTTGAATATGGCAATTGAATTGGCTTCACCCAGGGCGATAGTTACATCAGTACCATCGCTGTTTTTCAGCGTTACGCTGTCAGGAAAAGTAAAAGGCACCGAGCTTAAGCTATCGTCGGTAATACCGTTACCGACAGCAGCGATGGGCAGATTGGCTAACGATATCACCTCAATACGGTTTTCTGCGGCATTAACAGCAAAGGCAGAATTTGATGCTTTATGAAACTGCACAATTTCGGCGGCAGATTTGCCATAAATGCCGGTGTTAAAACGGCCTACTACTTCAATATTAAGTTCGCGTGGTAAATTTTTACCCGGTTGACCAGTTTGGCCGCTGTTACCGGTTGGCCCGGCTGGGCCAGTAGCACCGACGGCGCCGTCATCACCGTCCAGCGAGCAACCAGACAGTACTGTAATAATACTTAAAGCGAGCAGTGAGCGTTTTAACATGCTGAACATCCAGAGTTTATTATGAGATTAATAAACCAGTTTCAGCATTTGGCATGACATTTTAATGTAAACAGAATGATGTTTTTATGACACGCCAGGTGATTCGGCTTGTTGTTGTAAAAACAGCTGCTTGGGCATCAGGTTAATGCTTTCATGCAACTCTGAATACACTATTACCACCTCGCCGCTTTTTAACTGGCGCTGTACCATCGCCACTTTTTCTGCCATCGCCATTTCCTGTTCGCCATAATCTGTGCCTTCGCGCAGCACATAGTATTCGATCAGGTTGTTTAGCGTGTCTTCTGCGATATCGGTATAAGGAATAATCATTTAATTAACTGCTCAATAATAAACTGTGGAATACGCTGGTTAAGCCAGAACTTTGGTTTTAGCACACTACCATAAACAAAGCCGACATGGCCGCCGCCGCTGGTCAGCTCATAGTGAATATGTGGACTGAGTTCATCAGGTTTGGGGATCACTTCGTCAGATAAAAATGGGTCATCTTTGGCATGGATGATCAACGTAGGTATATGGATATGGCGCAAAAATGCTTTACTGCTTGCTTTGCTGTAATAGTCCTGTGCATTTGCAAAGCCATGCACCGGCGCGGTGTAATGCTCGTCAAACTGCTCGATGCTGCTAAAACCCTGCACCTGCTGTGGCGTTAACGGCAACGGAAAATCGCTAAATTGCTGCAGTTTCGCCAGGGTGCTGCGTTTTAACCGGTCGAGTAAGTAACGCTGATACAGTTTGCTGGCGCCGCTGTTAATACGTTTGGCGCAGGCCGCCAAGGATAATGGTGGGCATACTGCGACTGCAGCAGCCAGCGGATTGTGTAAGGCCTGTTCGCCACAGTATTTCAGCAATACATTACCACCCAGCGAATAACCCACTGCCACTAATGGCCGGTTGGGGTAACGCTGTTTTACTTCGCTTATCACCAACGCGGCATCTGCGGTATCGCCACTGTGATAAGCGCGCGGTAATTTATTCGGCGCGCCGTTGCAACCACGAAAGTGCATCAGTACGGCCGGCCACTTAAGTGTGTGGCACTGTGCCAACATGGCCTGAATATAGTGGCTGTTAATATCACCGGCCAAACCATGCAGTAAAATCAGCAACGGGGCGTTATCGTCGGTGGCTGCGATGGTTAACCAATTAAGCTGGATTTCATCGCCGTCGGGTAAGCTAAACATTTCAGACAGGGTGCTAACCTGCTGTTTCGGGCTTAAATATTTGGCAAAAATGGTTTGAAGATGGGCGTGCTTTAACCACCAGGCAGGCTGAAATGGGCTTTGGCTTACTGGTCTGATCTGGGCTTGCAAATTAGTTTATCCTGATAAACAATGAGTTCACTTTTACAGCAGGTGCGGCACTATGGATCGGCGCAAATTTATCTTAACCGGCATTAGCTTAGGTGCAGCAGCAAGCCTGGGTAGTGGTTTAGCTATCTGGGGCTGGCAGCACAGCCTGGCGCCCGATAGCAGCAATCGCGATCTGGTGTTATCGGCGTTGTTACCGGCGCTATTGTACGGTGCTTTACCACAAGATGCGACCATGGCTGCAGCCGGGCTTGAGCGCACGAAAACCGCCATCAGCGATTTTATGCCGTTTTTACCACTGCGCCAGCAGCAGGAACTACACCAGTTGTTTAATCTGCTGGCTAACCGGATCAGCCTGCTTGGCCTGAGCGGTCATCTTAGCAGCCTACCGGAGCTTAGTATTGCTCAGCGGCTGCAATTGCTAAGCCAGTGGCGCGACAGTTACCTGGCGCTATTGCAACAAGCCTACCATGGCCTGCGCGAGCTGTTATATGGCGCCTATTATGGTCAAAGCGAGCACTGGCAAGCGCTGGCTTATACCGCGCCGAGGTTTCGCTGATATGGCTCAGGTACAAGGAAATCCACACTTCGCCGCCTTCGACAGCACGTCCCTGTGCTGTCTCAGCCTGCGCGGCATCCCTGCCGCTGCTGCGTGCGGACACCTTGTACCGTCGCGGATGGGCCGTTTCAGTTATCGCAGATAAAGAGATTACAACATGCCAGCTAACCATTTAGATGCCAGCCAATTTACGCAAGATATGCAGTTTGACACCGATATCGTGATTATCGGCTCGGGTGCCGGTGGTGGTATCGCTGCTGAGCAATTGGCGCAGGTGGGCTTTAATGTAATGCTGCTGGAAGAAGGTGCTTACTACACCCGCGATGATTTTGTTATGCAAGAGCGTTGGGCTTACCCGCAGCTATATCAGGAAGGTGCCGCGCGTAAGACCCGCGATCAGGCGATTGGCATTCTCCAGGGCCGTACCGTCGGCGGCTCGACCACAGTAAACTGGACTACCTCTATCCGTACGCCCAAACCAACGCTGGATTACTGGCAGCAAGAGTTTGGCCTCAACTTTAGCGGCGATAACGACTTAACGCCTTATTTTGTTAACGCCGAACAGCAGCTGCATATTCATCAGTGGCCAATACCGCCCAATGCCAATAATGCTAAGTTGCAGCAGGGCTGTGAAAAACTGGGCTGGCAGTACACGGTAATTAACCGAAACGTTAATGGTTGCGCCAATTTAGGCTACTGCGGTATGGGCTGCCCGATTAACGCCAAGCAGTCGATGCTGGTAAGTACTATACCGGCGGCGATGGTATTGGGCGCCACGTTAATTTCGCGGATTTCGGTGCGCCAGCTGCATTGGCAGGACGATAGTATTTCCAGCATCACGGCCGTGCCGGTTGATCAGCACTTTCAGCCACGTAGCGATATTCGTATCCGTATTACAGCAAAACACTATATTGTCGCCGCTGGCGCTATTGGTTCACCGGCATTGCTGCTGCGCTCAAAAGTGCCTAACCCGTCTGGACGCTTGGGTAAACATACCTATTTACACCCAACAGTGATTTCTGGCGCCATATTCGATGAGGCTATCAACGGCCACAGTGGCGCGCCGCAGTCAATTTATTCCGATCAGTTTGTCTGGCCTGCAGGCATGCAACCGGGTTTTAAACTGGAAGTGCCGCCACTGCACCCGGTGTTAATGGCCACAAAGCTAACCGGCACCGGCGGGCAGCATGCTGCCTTAATGCAGCAATTTAACAAGTTGCAGGTGACTATCGCGCTGCTGCGCGATGGTTTTCATCCGCACAGTCAGGGCGGCACAGTGCAACTGGATGATGCCGGCCAACCGGTGCTGGATTACCCGATTACAGATTATTTATGGCAGGGCATGCGCCAGGCGCTGTTGGCGATGGCGCAGTTGCAGTTTGCCGCAGGTGCTAAGCAGGTATTGCCAATTCACCACGATGCCAAATTGTATAGCAGCTGGCCAGAGGCTGAAGCGGCAATAAAGCAGTTATCGATGCATAAACTGCGTCAAACTGTGGTGTCAGCCCATGTTATGGGTGGTTGCAATATGAGTGCCAGCCCAACCAAAGGCGTGGTCAACCAAAACGGTCGCCACCATCAACTGCGTAATCTATCTGTGTTTGACGGCTCGATATTACCGACCAGCCTGGGCGCTAACCCGCAATTAACTATTTATGCGCTGGTATGGCGTAATTGCCAACAGCTTGCAGCTGAACTCAGCAGCATATAACTTTGGATGTCATTTTTTGCGGCGTTGTTTTTCAATGCAGCTTAGCTCAAAACGGACTGATTTTTTGCTGAAAATCAGCACATACTGCCTGCTAACCGGCCAAAGCCGTGCTAAGGTTGATAAAAATTTTGCGTAATGTTGCGCCGGCACATGACAACAGATAGCTATAAAGCGCTAAGTAACTATATTGATCTGCTATTGGATGCCATTTGCGTGGTAGATAAGTTCGGCCGCTTTGAATTTGTCAGCGCCGGTGCCGAACGTATTTTTGGTTATACGCGGCCTGAAATGCTGGGGCGGCCGATGATTGAGCTGGTACATCCGGATGATCGTGAGCGTACGCTAAAAGCAGCTGAAGAGATTAACGGCGGTGCAGTGAAAATTGATTTTGAAAACCGTTATATCCGCAAAGATGGCCAAATAGTGCATTTGCTGTGGTCGGCACGCTGGTCGGCCAGCGATAAGCGCCGGGTCGCGGTAGCGCGTGATATCTCCCGCAGTAAAAAAATTGAGGCACGCCAGGCGGCTTTATATGCCATTTCAGAGGCCGCTTTTGCCTGTGATAATTTAACTGCACTTTACCAGTGTATTCAGCGCATTATTGCAGACCTGATGCCGATGAGCCGATTTGCCATAGTGTTACCTGGATCCGCTGATGGCAGCTTAAGTTATGCGCACGATACGCAATTGCCGGTCATGCTGGAAACCATTAACCACTGTGATGTGCTGGCGCTGTGTGCCGAAGTAATGCGCCGCTCGGAAACAATACTACTTACCAGCGGCAATCAGGCTGAGTTTGCACCCAAGCTACAGCAATTGGTCGGCGGGCAGGCGATAAACTGGCTCGGTGTGCCACTTAAATCTCAAACTGAGGTTATCGGTGCGCTAATGGTGCAGAACACTGTCACCGCGAGTGCTTACAGTAGCAGTGAGGTTGAATTACTGGAGTTTGTATCAGTACAGGTAGCGGTAGCCATAGAGCGTAAGCAGATGTTGCAACGGTTGCAGCGCAATGCATTGTACGATCAACTTACAGCGCTGCCGAACCGGGAGTTATTCTACGATCGTTTGCAACTGGCGCTGGCGCGGGCCGATCGTGAGCAAGGTCAGTTTGCCTTGCTATATCTGGATTTGGATAAATTTAAGCAGATTAATGATCAGCATGGTCATCATGTTGGTGATGAACTATTACAGCATACCGCGCAGCGTATAGTAGCCAGTTTGCGCCACAGTGATACGGTAGCGCGGTTTGGCGGTGATGAGTTTGTTATTCTGCTTGAGCAGGTAGACAGCGCTGCCAGCGCCTTATTGTTATCCGAAAAGGTAAGGCTGGCGCTGGATAAACCCTTTGCATTGGCAGGCCAATTGCTACAGATATC
This sequence comes from Rheinheimera gaetbuli, assembly GCF_054781935.1. NCBI lineage: Bacteria > Pseudomonadati > Pseudomonadota > Gammaproteobacteria > Chromatiales > Chromatiaceae > Rheinheimera > Rheinheimera gaetbuli. The sequence goes on along the minus strand of NZ_BAAGTL010000024.1, from coordinate 18,556 downwards.
ACCCAGCATTGGTGTTGCCTTGTACCCAGTACATGGTGCCGATGTTAAAGCGCTGCTGCTTTTAGCCGACAGCGCTATGTACCACGCAAAAAGACAGGGTGGTAACCGGGTGTTGTTAAACCAGTCTGCGCAGCAGAAAAATACAGCTTAGTGTGTCAGGCTAACATTGCTTGTCAATATCGACAATGCCACTGCCTCGGCTACCTTAATACCATCAATACCGGCCGATAAAATACCACCAGCATAGCCAGCTCCTTCCCCTGCAGGATACAGCCCTTTGATATTGACGCTTTGATAATCAGCACCGCGTTTAATGCAAATAGGCGAAGAGGTGCGGGTTTCTACGCCGGTTAGCAAGCCATCAGCTTTGGCAAAACCTTTAATCTGGTTGTCAAAGGCAGGTATCGCTTCGCGAATGGCGGCAATGGCAAACTCTGGCAGAACCTGTGCTAAATCGGTTAGCCTGATATTGGGTGTATATGAGGGTTTAACTTCGCCCAGCTCGGTCGATGGTATACCTGCCAGAAAATCGCCAATTCGCTGCGCTGGCGCATGGTAGTTCTCTCCACCCACTTTAAAGGCAAGTTGCTCCAGTTGGCGTTGTAAGGCAATGCCGGCCAGTGGGTGGCCGGGGTAATCGCGCTCTGGGTCTATGCCGACCACTATGGCACTGTTGGCGTTACGTTCGTGGCGTGAATACTGGCTCATACCGTTGGTAACTACACCGCCGGTTTCAGAGGCAGCAGCTACTACGGTACCGCCAGGACACATACAAAAGCTGTATACACTGCGGCCATTGCTACAATGGTGTACCAGTTTGTAGTCGGCGGCGCCCAAAATTGGGTTGCCTGCATTGGGGCCGAAGCGACATTCGTCAATCATCGATTGTTCATGTTCGATACGAAAGCCAATCGAGAACGGCTTAGCTTCAACATAAACCCCTTTATCGTACAACATGTGAAAGGTATCACGAGCACTATGGCCTACAGCCAACACGACGTGCTTGCTAAACAGCTGCTCGCCGGTCGAAAGCGTTAATCCGCTGATCTGGCCGTTATCGATATGCAAGTCATCGACCCTGCTACTAAAGCGAATCTCACCCCCGAGCTCAATAATTTTTGCCCGCATTTTTTCTACCATCGCTACCAGTTTAAAGGTGCCGATATGTGGCTTACTAACGTACATAATCTCCTCTGGCGCGCCGGCGGCAACAAATTCACTCATTACTTTTCGGCCATAGTGCTTCGGATCTTTTACCTGACTGTACAGCTTGCCATCAGAAAAGGTACCTGCGCCACCTTCACCGTACTGCACGTTTGATTCGGGGTTAAGTTCTTTACCACGCCAAAAACCAAAGGTGTCTTTGGTTCGCTCCCGCACTTCTTTACCGCGCTCGAGGATAATTGGCTTAAAGCCCATTTGTGCCAACAGTAAGCCAGCAAATAAACCGCAGGGGCCAAGACCAATCACAATAGGGCGCTCTGTTAATTGTTCCGGTGCTTGAGCAACAAACTTATAGCTGGTGTCAGGTGTTGGTTTAACATGCTGATCTTTAGCGAACTTTTTTAGCAACGCTGCTTCGTTATCTACTTCGATGTCCAGCGTGTATATAAGCTGGATAGCGGTTTTTTTTCGCGCGTCGAAACCGCGTTTAAATACCGTAACGTTGTGTAGCTGTTCGGGTTTTAGTTCAAGTTTTTGCAGAATAGCGGTGTTGATCGCATTTTCATCATGGTCTAGCGGCAGTTTAATTTCGGTGAGGCGCAGCATAAGAGTTCCGTATCGGTGTCATTGCTGCCAGGTTAATTCCTGGCAGCTCACAAGATAGAACTATTTTACGTTAATGCTGTGGTAAGGGGTAACCCTTTATGTTGCTCAGTGGTAGAAATGGCTTATGGTTTTTCTGCCTGCTGACGAACCAGTTGATCCATAAAACGCACACCCCAGCCCTGAGACCCTTTAGGGGCGACAGGCGTGGCCTCATTTAGCCAATCTACACCCGCTATATCCAGATGCACCCATGGAAGCTGCTCATCGACAAAGGTGGCAACGACCGCTGCGCCAATACTGGCTCCCGGATCGCCTGCGCCAGAGTTTTTGATATCTGCGATCTCAGATTTTATCTGTTTAAAATGATTGGGGTGTAGCGGTAATGGCCATACTTCCTCGCCACTACGTTTACCTACCGCCATCATTTCTACACTCAGATCCCAGTCACGAGTAACAAGAGCGGCGTATTCGTCACTTAGTGCCCGAGCGGCTGAACCGGTTAAGGTGGCAATATTAAGCAACATGCCAGGTTTGTATTCCTGTTGTGCATAACGCACAGCATCAGCCAAAATCAGCCTGCCTTCTGCATCGGTAGAGATAATTTCGATAGTGGTGCCTTGCATTGTGGTTAACACATCGCCCGGACGAATGGCATTGCCTGCGGGCATATTTTCGGCTAGTGGCATAATACCGATCAGGTTTATTTTTTCTCCACGAGATGCGACCGCCAGCATGGTGCCCGCAACAGCTGCTGCACCTGACAAATCGGATTTCATGGCCCACATACCATCGTTAGGCTTGATACTAATTCCACCGGTGTCAAATGTAATGCCTTTACCCACTAAAGCTGTAGGCGCACTGCTTTTACTGGTACCTTTGTACTCAATAACCAGTAATTTGGGTTCATGCACCGAGCCAAGACCCACACCGATCAGGGCTCCCATATTGTGCTTTTGCATATCTTTTAGGTTAAGTACGGTGATTTTTGTATTTTTTATACCTGAAAATTTAGCCGTTACCCGCTCAACAAAAGTTTGCGGGTAGATGCTTTTGCCAGGCTCTGATGCTAAATCTCTGGCTAAATAGATCCCTGCAACAACATATTGCAAATCATTTTGATACAATGCCGCGGAAGCGTTATTAGTGGTATGGAATGTTAACCGGCGCGGGGACGTTTTTGCGTCAGCCTTTTTATAGATATCAAAGTGATAATCCCGCATGCTGGCGCCCATTGCAATATACGCCTCAGGTGCTGTCACATCGGTTTTTACATCATCACTAAACATTGCGATAGGTTGTTCGCCATTTGCCGGGAAAGTCGAGACAGCATAGCCCCCAAGCTGCTGCAATTGCGCCTGAGATAACGCTTTATCTGCACTTACCACAACCGTAATTTGGTTAAATGGGCTTAAGCCATAAAAGATTTTGCTTTGGCCAAACGTGTTTTTTAGGCCAGAGGCTTTTACCGCTGCACTCAAACGGCCCTCGGTTAACTTATCAACTTGTGCTGCACTACCGCTTAATTGCGTAACGTCAGTAACAAACAACGCCAGTTGTTGTTGGCTTTTTAGGTTGAGCTCAGAGAATTCCACCTTTGGCATTGCCGCACTGTATGCGCTAAACACCAGCGGCAGCAGTAATAGGAGCAGATTTTTCATTTTATTGTTTCCATGTTGATTAAAAACGTTGAACACTACGTCAGCGATGTTTTTATCGATCAAACAGGCACTACATTATCAAAATCAAACCAAGATTGCGCAGCTGACACAGGTTTGTTTTTTTATGCTACTACAGTATGATCGCCAGCCTGAAACAACGGGAAGCAAGATACTATGGCCTTTGTGGTATTAGATAACTGCATTAAGTGCAAATACACTGACTGCGTGGCGGTATGTCCGGTCGATGCGTTTTTTGAAGGGCCAAATTTTCTGGCGATTAGCCCAACCATTTGTATTGATTGCGGGTTGTGTGAGCCTGAGTGCCCAGCCAATGCCATAGTACAGGAAGATAAAGTACCAACTGAACAGCACGGCTTTATCGCGTTAAATGCTGAGCTGGCAGAAGTGTGGCCGAATATCCGCGAAGTAAAACCAGCACCGGCAGATGCCGATGCCTGGAATGGTGTGCCAGATAAATTGCCGTATCTGGAAATAGACTAGTTTTACGGTTACTTACCGTCGGGCTGCTCATGCTCTACTTTGTAAATAAAGTACACCGCATAAAATATACATAAGCCGATAACAATCGCCAAGCCGGTAAATGAGATAAAGATTACCGGATCATTAATAAATTCTTGCCACAGGTTCATCGCCTTGTCCTCTTGCTGTGTTGTTGGCGCAAGTTTAGGCAAAGCCATAGACAGTCTACCTGATACAGATCAAAGTTCAGCCGTTGTGATGACTAAGGCGTTGGTAAGCTTGACGCAGATCAAGTATTTGCGCGGTTAAGGCGTCGATATCGGTAGTAAGTTGGCCTAAATACAGTTCGAGTAATGGTGCGGCTTGGGCAACCTGCGGCGGGCAGTGTTGCAGCAGCAGTTGCTGCTCTAGCTGCTCCAGTGTCAGTTCTGCCTGCAGTAAAGCCTGCTTTAACGTTTGCTGTTGTATTTGGGATAGTGGCGCTGAGGTGGTGTTGTGCCGCAGCGCACGCAGTGGTTTTGTAAATTGAGTGCTGAAGTCATTCAGTTTTGCTGTCAGTTGTTGCAGCTCAGCGGCGTCTAAACTACGCTGCTGCTGTTCTAAATAACACAGCAAGAGCAGCAGATTAACGTTGACTCCCAGTTCATTCTGCCACTGCAGGCAGAGGCTTTTTACCCCGGGGTACAATGCCAGGCTAAACTGCCATAGCTGTTCAGCAGTTATCTGATCAGCTATTTTGTTGCCGCTGTTAAGCATTGTTCTGCCAGAACTGGGCGGTTTTTTGCTCCAGCTCGTCCTGTGCCATAAACCAGTCTTCTTCAATACTTGCCAGGCTGCTGCTGGCGTTGGCTTGTTTCGCCAGTAATTCAGTCAGCTCGGCTTTACGTTTGGTGTCGTAAATGTCCGGGTCGGCCATTTTTTCCTCAATAACCGCCAGTTCTTTCGTCAGCTTTTCTTGTTGTTGCTCTAACTTTTCTATTTTTTGTTTTGCCGGCCGTAGTAGGTTACGTAAATCGGCCTCCAGCCGCTTCTGATCTTTACGCACCACATTGCTGCTAGCTGGCGTGTCCGCCTGAGCGGCACTGGTGCTTTGACGTGCGTCCTGCTGCAGCCACTGGTAGTAATCGGTTAAGTCGCCATCGAACGGTGCCACCCTGCCATGGGCAACCAGGTAAAATTCGTCGGTGCAGCTGCTGAGCAAATGCCGGTCGTGCGAGACGATAACGATAGCGCCTTCGAATTCTTGCAGTGCCATAACGATGGCTTCGCGCATATCTAAATCAAGGTGGTTAGTCGGTTCATCCAGTAGCAATAAGTTAGGCCGTTGGTAAACAATTAGCGCTAGCACCAGCCGGGCTTTTTCGCCGCCGGAAAACGGTGCACAGGCCTCGAGGGCTTTGTCGCCGTGAAAGCCAAAACCACCTAGGAAATCACGCAGCTTTTGCTCGGGTACCAATGGGTCTAGCCGCACCAAATGCTGCAATGGTGAGTCTTGTGGTCGCAGCGTTTCCAACTGATGTTGGGCAAAGTAACCCAAACTTACGCCGTTGGCGTACCATACGTCGCCACTTTGCGGTGTCATGCTGCCAGACAGCAATTTAATAAGTGTCGATTTACCGGCGCCGTTGCGACCAAGTAAACCAATACGGCTGCCAGGTAGCAGCTGAAATTTAATTTGGCTTAAAATGATCTTGTCAGCATAACCGGCCTGCACATTGTCGATTTTTAGCAGCGGGTTAGGCAGGGCTTTAGGCTCGCGAAAGCTAAAACTAAATGGCGAGTCTACATGGGCCGGCGCCAGTATCGTCATGCGCTCCAGCGCTTTAATCCGGCTTTGTGCCTGACGTGCTTTAGTTGCCTGGGCTTTAAAGCGGTCGATAAATTTTTGCAGGTGCGCTACCTGACGCTGCTGTTTATCAAAATTAGCTTGATGCTGCGACAATTGTTCGGCGCGCTGGCGCTCAAACTGGCTGTAGTTGCCTTTGTACAATGTTAGCGTCTGGCGTTCGATGTGCACAATGTTGTCGGTAACAGCATCCAGAAAATCACGGTCGTGGCTGATCAGCAGTAAGGTACCCTGATAGTTGGCGAGGTATTTTTCCAGCCACAGTACGGCGTCCAAATCGAGGTGGTTGGTAGGCTCATCCAGCAGTAGCAACTCGGCGCGCTGCATTAACGCACGGGCGAGGTTCAATCGCATGCGCCAGCCACCGGAGAACGATTTTACCGCCTGTTGCTGGGCTTCACCGCTAAAACCGAGACCATCCAGCAAAATGCCGGCTTTGGCCTCTGCGCGGTAACCATCTAGCGCTTCAATTTGCAAATGAATGCTGGCCAGATCACTTTCACTGCACTCTGAACGGACTTTTAATAGCAGAGGAAATAACTGTTCGTCGCCTTGCAGTACATAATCCATAGCGCTGCAATCCAGTGCTGGGGTCTCCTGTGCTACGGTAGAAATACGCCAGCTGGCCGGAATTGCGATATTGCCGGCGTCGGCGTGGAGTTTATTTTGCAACAAGGCAAATAAGCTGGATTTACCACAGCCGTTGGCACCGACAATTCCCACCTTTTGCCCCGGAAATACGGTAAGATCGGCACCTTGAAACAAACACTGAATACCACGTCGCAGTTCAACCTGTTGCAGCTGGATCATGTTTTTTCCTGTGTAACTGAATTGGGCTGCTAATTTACCCGTATAACCGCAACAAACCAAGGCTTGGCCGATAAAATTGCCATGCCAGCCAGATGAGGCAGAGGATGACAACACGCAAAAAGAAACGTTTTATTGCCGGTGCCAGCTGTCCGAAGTGTAAGGCTGTAGATACCATGATGTTGTTTTTGGAAAACAATGTCGAAAAAGTTGAATGCGTAGAGTGTGGCCACCAGATGGTGCAGCCGCAAGCGCAGATAGCCAAAGCCAGCCGCGCTGCTGAACAAGTTATCGGGGTGTTTAAGCCCGAGTAATATTAATAATGCGGCGGTGGTGGCTCTTCTTCCGGCCGCAATATACCTTGATCATCGGGTAGGTTACGCAGTTTTTCGGCCAGTAACATTACCTGTTGTGTCAGCTTATCAATGCGTTTCTGATGTGCTAACAGCTCATTGCTCAGGCTGTTAACAGTATCTTCCTGAAATGCCAGTTTGCTCTCCAGCTCGACAATATGCAGCTGTAATTCCTGTTCACTTGGTGTCATGTTTTATCTCCCATACTTCGGCTATGCCACTGGAACTTTCGCTGATTATTTTGTTGTCGCCTAAGAAACCTACTGCATGCACTACTGCGCTGGGCGGGCGGCTATCTGGCCGCACTGATACTTGCCAGTGCTGTAGCTCTTTGCCGCTAGCCACATCCCACAGTGCCAGCTTGCGGGTTGGTGCGCCGGTGGCGAGGTACTTACCATCAGCACTAAACTGCACCGCGCTGAACACCTGCTGGCGCGCAATAAACTGCAATTTGCTAACTAACTGGCCGGTTTGAATATCCCAGATTTGGGCTAAATCCTGGCTGTCTGCGGTAAAGGCGTAGCGGCCCTGAAGGTCCAATGCGACTTTAGTTACGCGGCTGGGGTGGCTGAAGCTATAGATAATTTGAGCACTTTGTGTATCCCATAAATGGGCTTTGTAATCGTTACCACCTGTCAAGGCGTAACGGCCGTTCGGCGACATAGCTACACTGTTAACCCGTTCGGTATGGCCCAAAAACTCCAGTCGTCGCCCGCTTTGTAAGGTAATATGCTGAACACCGCCATCACTCTTGCCAATAAGTAAGTGTTTGCCATCGTCTGACACTGCAACGTCCCGCACTGTCGCGGTATCAAGCTGCCAGTAACCCTGATTCTCCCCATTGCTAATGCGCCACAATGCATAGGTATGTGCATCTGCGGTTAGTACATGGCTGTTATTGCTACTTATCGCCAGGCTAAACACCAGATTGTCGCTGCCATCCTGATGCCGCCATTGATAGGTTAAAGCATTGTTGTTCAGATCCCATAGTGCTACACCATCTTGAATTGACGATACGGCAGCATAGCGACCATCTGCCGATATTGCAGCGGCATAACTGCCCTGCGCTACATGCGAAAACTGCTGTATTGGTGCTACTGCGATCATTTTTTCACAGCCACTGAGCAGAAACGGCAGAAAAAATAGCGGATATTTCATCTCGGGTGTTAACCTCATCCTCGCAAACCGTTAGTATAGGTCAGTTCATTGGACACTATTAAAACATACTTTTGCAGCCTGGCTGCGTAAATATTGGAGAACCGGATGCGCTTAGTTAGCAAAATGTCACTGATTGCAGTGGCTGTTTTTTCCCTTACGGCTTGTCAGAAAGAAGCTGAACAAAAACCAGTAGTACTGGACACTGATGCGGCCAAACAATCTTACAGCCTGGGTGTGTCTGTTGGCCGTTACCTGGATGGCACGCTGGATGAATACAGCAAAATGGGTTTATCACTGGACAGCGCGTTAATTTTACGCGGTGTACAAGATGCTATTGCTGAAAAAGCGCAATTGTCAGAAGAAGAAGTTCAAGCGATGATGACAGCACTGGAAGAGCAGTTCCGTGAAAAACAAGGCGCTATTGCAGAAGCAGAAGCTGCCCAGGCGATTGCTGTCGGTAAGACCTATCTTGAAGAAAATGCAAAAAAAGAAGGCGTTACCGTTACCGAATCTGGCCTGCAGTATGAAGTGTTGCAGGCTTCAGAAGGGGCCAAACCTGCCGCTACCGATACGGTTAAAGTGCATTATACAGGCACCTTGGTAGACGGTACTAAGTTTGACAGTTCTGTCGACCGTGGCGAACCTGCTCAGTTCCCGTTAAACCGCGTAATTGCGGGCTGGACCGAAGGCGTGCAGCTGATGAATGTTGGCTCTAAGTTTAAGTTTACTATCCCGTCAGAGCTGGCTTACGGTGAGCGTGATATGGGCGTGATTAAACCAAACAGCGTACTGGTATTTGAAGTAGAGCTGTTGGAAATTATTGCAGCTGAATCTGCAGCTCAGTAACTATATACAACTCAAAAAAGCGGCTAATGCCGCTTTTTTGTGGTACTGCGCGTAGCGCTATGCAGAAATGCTGCTGTCGCTATGTTTTTCGTGCAAAGTATTTATAAGTTCATCTTCATATTCAAAGCGCTCTTCCAGTGCCTGCCCCAGTTCTGACAACTCCCGATCAAAAGCTCCGCTGTGGCGTGTGCTCAGATGCTCGGCGTAGTTGTCATTAAAATTCAAGGCCAGATCGGTAGAGACTGAAATTTTCGGGTACAGGCTGTCAGCTAGTTTACGGCTATCTGTACCATTTACAGCGCATTCTGAGACAATACGCTCGTATACTTCAAAATGTCCGGCGGACAAATAGTCAACGAGCAACTGACAGAACTCTTGCACTACATCCTGTGAGGGCATAGTGGTTCTCTTGTGGTCAAAGGGCGGCAAGGCAGCCAGTTTGCAGTAACTGACAATTAGCTGCTGACGTTCTTCAAGCCAAGTATCAATGGCGCCAAGAGAGCCCCCCCATTTTTGTTGCGCTTTCTGCACACGGGTGTACATTGCTTTCTCCTTAAGTGCAGCAGCCTTGCTGCAGTAAGTTCTAATTAAATGAATTTTACGCTAAAGATCAACCGTTTTTTTATTGGTCGGGGCAGTCAATAGCACCTATGATACTGTCTGTATCACGTCAGTAGCAGGAACATCAGATGATTAAACACAGTATCAGCCCGATTCAATCTCAGCAAGGGCTTTGGTTGGTGTTAAACCGTGGCCGGCTTTGGTTGAATGCACTGCAGCAGTTACCGCTTTGCCGTTACGCCGAGTTACCGCTGTCGGCAGAGCCAGAACAAATATGCTGGCTGGGGCAGATAGAGGGGCAGGATGCGTACCTGGTTGTTAATCATGACCACATAGAGCATGAGCAACATTGGGTATCGCCTCGGGAGCTACTAAGCCATGGTGAGGCTGTGTTTGAGTTGGCTGCACGCGCAGTGCAGGTGGCGTTATTTTTACAAACGCATCGTTTCTGTGGCCAATGTGGAACAGCAATGCTGTTGGTGAACTGGGAGTTGGCGATGTTATGCAATAAATGCGGTCATCGCTGTTATCCGCGGATAGCACCTTGTGTGTTAGTTGGCGTTGCTCATCAGGGTAAAATTTTACTAGCGCGTTCCAGTAGGCACCGGCAAGGTTTTTTTTCTATTTTGGCCGGTTTTGTTGAGTCTGCTGAAACGCTGGAGCAGGCTGCAATTCGTGAAGTAAAAGAAGAAGTTGGTGTAGATATTACCAACTTGCGCTACGTCGGCAGCCAGCCTTGGCCATTTCCGCATTCACTGATGACTGGATTTGTTGCTGACTACGCAGGTGGCGAGATTGTCTGTCAGCCAAAAGAGATAGAAGAAGCGGCTTGGTTTGATTTCAGCGCTTTGCCAGAGGTGCCACCAGTAGAAACCTTGTCCGGACAGATTATTCGGCAGTTGCAGAAAATTGCAGGCAAATAAAAAAGCCACATAATGTGGCTTAACTAAATTTTGCGAGGTCTCGTTTTACCGAGCTTCTTACTTGTTATTCTTCACTAGCGCAGCAATGTTATAGCAGATCAATTTTAGTATGACAAGGGCTATACAGAAAAAACCTGAATAGAAGCTTTACCGCGAAACAATAGGCGCCGCGCAGGCTTGATGCTAAAATAACGTCAATTTGATTGATGATGGGTTTATTATGCAGCTTAAAAATGATCGCTACCTCAGAGCTTTGTTAAAGCAACCGGTGGACCGTACACCTGTATGGATGATGCGTCAGGCAGGACGTTATTTACCAGAATATCGTGCTACCCGCGCGCAGGCCGGTGATTTTATGTCGCTGTGTAAAAACCCTGAACTGGCTTGTGAGGTAACATTGCAGCCATTGCGACGCTATGCTTTAGATGCCGCTATTTTGTTCAGCGATATCTTAACTATCCCCGATGCGATGGGGCTTGGCCTGTATTTTGGTGAGGGAGAAGGGCCAAAGTTTCAGCGGCCGGTTCGTGACTTTATGGATATAGTTAACTTGCCCACCCCAGATCCCGAGCAAGAGCTACGTTATGTTATGGATGCTGTGCGTACTATTCGTCGCGAACTAAGTGGCAGCGTACCTTTAATTGGTTTCTCTGGTAGTCCGTGGACACTGGCAACTTATATGGTAGAGGGTGGCAGTAGTAAGACCTTTGGTACTATTAAGAAAATGATGTTCAGTGAACCAGAAGCGCTACACCTGTTACTGGATAAACTGGCACAAAGTGTAATTCTGTATTTAAATGCGCAAATTGCCGCCGGGGCGCAATCGGTGATGATTTTCGATACCTGGGGTGGGGTGCTAACGCCACGCGATTATCAGGAGTTCTCACTCGGTTATATGCAACAGATTGTAAATGGTCTAACCCGCGAGGCCGACGGCCGTAAGGTGCCGGTGACGCTGTTTACCAAAAACGGTGGTATGTGGCTGGAGTCGATTGCTAATACTGGCTGTGATGCGTTGGGCTTAGATTGGACTATTAATATTGCCGATGCAAAAAAACGTGTTGGCCATAAAGTCGCATTGCAAGGCAATATGGACCCGTCCATTCTGCTTGGTTCTCCGGAACGTATCCGACAGGAAGTTCAAATGATACTGGATGGTTTTGGTCAGGGGCCCGGCCACGTATTTAACCTGGGCCATGGCATCACACCTGATGTTGATCCTGAGCGGGTTAGCGTGTTTATCGATGCGGTACATGCATTTAGCCGTACTTATCACATGAATAATGAGATCGTTGAATAACCATTAACTTACTAAGAGACAACCCGGCGTTGTCGGGTTGCTCTGCTAAGATTTAACTCAATTGGTTGCTATAGTCTGATAATCGGCAATTAAGTCTTCGAAGCCCTGAACTGTCCAGTTTCGTTTTTTCGCTTCAGCGAGTGCCTGACGCAGCATGGATTCGCCCCGGCTTTGTTGGCCAAGTTCGATAAAAGCCACACCCAGAGTTGACAGCAAATTTGGATTGTTTGCATCGATAGTCCGTCCTTGCTCTGCCAACCTGATAGCTTTTTGCGGGTCGCGCAGCGTAGGATTGTCCGACATCGCCAACAAAGCGGCATATTCTGTAATTGCCGGCATATACTCCGTTAGAGCGGCAATCTCCAGATAAAAAGCAGCCTTATGAGGGTCATAGTTAACATTGTTGCTATCCAGCAATTCTTGCGCCAGTAAATAAGCAGCTTTGGCGTCGCCGCCATCTGCTGAAATAGTTAACCAATTGACAGCCTTACTTGGATCGCGGTCGCAGCCGTTACCTGTTACCAGGCATTGCGCTAAACGATATTGGGCTGCAGGGTAACCGTTAATTGCAGCTTGCAAATACCAGCTCATAGCATCTGCGTTAGACACGATACGGTTCTCTGCCAGTAATGCATAAAGATACTGATATCTAGCGGCTTCAGTTTTGGCTGCTGCCAGAATAGCGTCCATATATTCCTGATTTTCACGCTCAAACTTTCGTGTTCTTGAACTGCTTGGCGTTTTAACCTTAAAGGTATAAGACTGCATTTCAAGGCGTATCGGATCACCGTACAGATCTCTGGGCGGTTCAAACCGCCAGTTGGCAACTGCCGGTAACACATATTCTGATATAGCGTCGACAGGAAAAGATGCAACTACATGAGGCTTTTCAGTGCGGCCATCTTCATTAATGTCATAGTGGACTATTGCCCAAGCAGCAATACCTGATCTTGCAAAATAACTGGGGTACTCTGGCTCTGGTTGGCTCAAAGGTTTTACCCTGACATCGGAAGACGCATAACGGTTAGCTGTAGGATAAAGATTACTTTCCAGCGCTTGTTTACCAAACTGGCTGCTTAATGTTGTGTAGACTTCTTTACCCTGTAAGCGGGATGAGAGTTTACTTCTAAGGCCACGATATTGTTGGTCAGCTTGTGGATGATTGCGTTCTCTGGCTATTAACGTCCAGGCGTAAGCTAGGTTAATATCTTTATCCACCCCCAAGCCTTCTGCATACATCCGTGATAATAAAAATTGTGCTTCAAGATGGCCAAGCTCGGCCAATGTTTCCAATTGCGGTTTCGCTAATGCATATTCCTGTTTTTCAAACAGGCTTCGGGCGGTAGGGTAATCCGCCAACGCCTTAAATGACAGGGCAAGCATCAGTAGCGCAAACCCGTACTTTAGCTTTACCATAATAGCTCCAACAACAGTTTATTTAATTATTATGTAATTGAGTTTACAACGAATTATCAGCCAAAACAAAAATAAATCCCGCCAGATTCCAGCTTTTAATATTGTGATATATATCAATTGCTTGCATTCTAAAACAGCCGATTCAGTCCGTTTAATGCCGCTACGCGGTATGCTTCCGCCATGGTTGGATAATTAAAGGTGGTATGTACAAAATACTCTAGTGTATTGCCGCCGTTTTTTTGCATCATAATGGCCTGTCCTATATGTACTATTTCAGCTGCCCGTTCGCCGAAACAATGAATACCCAGAATTTCCAATGTATCGCGATGAAACAATAGTTTTAAACTGCCTACGCTAGTATTGGCTATTTGTGCCCGTGCCAGATGCTTAAACTGAGCACGGCCAACCTCATAAGGGATTTTAGCAGCGGTGAGCTCTTGCTCCGTTTTACCAACAGAGCTCATTTCAGGGATTGTATAAATGCCGACGGGAATATCCGTAATCAAATGCGCATCTAAATTGCCTTTTACAATGGCTTCACCGGCTAAGCGGCCCTGATCGTAGGCTGCGCTGGCGAGGCTAGGGTACCCAATTACATCGCCAACGGCATATACATTTTCACAGCTGGTTTGATAGTTTTTATTTACTTTTAGCAGGCCGCGACCATCTGCTTCAAGCCCTACAGCTTGCAAATCGAGCATTTCAGTATTACCGGTGCGACCATTTGCAAACAAAAAGCAGTCTGCTTTCATTCTTTTGCCAGATTTTAAATGTAAGACTACACCGTCAGCCGTACCTTCTATGCAGTCAAATTCTTCGCCATGACGGATAGTCATGCCTGAGTTCCAGAAATGATAGCTAAGGGAGTCAGAAATCTCAGCATCCATAAATGAAAGCAAGCGGTCACGGGTATTGACCAAATCTACCCGCACACCCAGGCCACGAAAGATTGAAGCATACTCGCAGCCTATAACACCTGCACCGTAAATAATGATGTGCTTTGGATCATGTTGCAGCGATAAAATGGTATCTGAATCATAGATCCTGCTGTGGTTAAAATCGACGTTGGCTGGGCGATATGGCCTTGAGCCTGTAGCGATGACAAATGTTTTGGCGCTAAGCTCGAAACTGCTGCCATCAGAGCTGTGAATACTTAAACGATGCGGGTCAATAAAACGGGCTTCGCCTTGATATATTTTTACTTGATTGCGGTCATAAAAACCAGAGCGTAGTCGGACCTGCTTGCGGATCACTCCGGCAGCATGTTTTAAAATTTGCGAAAAAGTCAGTTTGGTGTGCTGCTCATCAAATTGAAACAGAGGGTTTTCGTTAAATTCTATTAATCGGCTAACAGAATGCCGCAATGCTTTAGATGGAATGGTGCCCCAATGCGTGCAACCACCGCCAACTGATTGATAACGTTCTATCGCGGCTACTTTTAACCCACTTTTCGCCAGATACATGGCGGCGCCTTCACCACCTGGGCCGGTACCTATAACTATTGCGTCGAAATCAAACTTTGGTTTTGTCGTGTTTTTTCTTGCACTCACAAGTAAATCTCTCTGATATCACAATAATTAATTGAGCATATCAGGTATCGGAGACAAAAAAAGAGACCGGAGCCTCTTTTTTAATCAGCTAAAAGCGGTAACTAGCCGTTGCCAATGTTGCTGCTGTAGTTGCAGGTGGTGTTTGAATTCATGATAACGATGTTTGAAATCTACTGCTTGATATTGCGCTACCAGCTGCTGTCTATGCTGAAGTAGTAGCTGTTTTTTAATCTGATAGTAGTCCTGCATTCTAGCAATCAGCAACTCATACTCTTGTTCGAGTAATAGCAATAATTGCTCTGAATTAGGGCGTTGTTTTACATTAGCTATAGCGCGCTGTAGCTGCATTTTTGCTTTGGCCTGCTCTATTCGCTCTTCAGGCACTGTGCGCAGGTTGCAGGTTAAACCGAACCAGGAAGCTGTTTTTATAAACCACTTGGTTGGGTCGAACTGATACCATTTAATACCGTTACGGTAATCTGATTCAAAGATATGATGAAAGTTATGATAGCCCTCGCCATACGTCAAAAACGCCAAAATACCATTATCACGGGCAGAATTTTGCTCAGTGTAAGGTTGGCTGCCCCAGATATGCGCCAAAGAGTTAATAAAAAACGTAAAGTGATGGCTTAGTACCAAGCGTAGCACACCAGCTGACAATAGCATGCCGAGAATATTGCCGCTGAATAGCCCCAATACCAGAGGGATTCCAATGTTAGTTGCGATAGTTAGCCAAAGGTAGTTACGGTGTTGCCACATAACAATGCGGTTTTTTTGCAAATCGCGGCAATTATTATAGTCTGGCTTTTCTACGCCGGGATAATCACGCAGCATCCAGCCTATATGGCTATACCAGAAGCCCCGGCCGGCAGAATAGGGGTCTTTATCGTTGTTATCGACGTGACGATGATGTACCCGGTGGTCAGCCGACCAATGTAGCGCACTGTTTTGCAAAGCAAAAGCACCACCGATAGCATATAGCCATTGCAATATCGGATGAGCATCATAAGTTTTATGCGCCCAGAGTCTATGGTAGCCTGCAGTAATAGACATGCCACAGTAGCCTAAACAGATAATAGTGGCGATAATTTCTGTCCAGCCAAAGCCAACGGTTAGCGCGTACCACGGCACGCCGACAGCGGCTACTAATGTCGTGATAGAGAACAGCAGGACGTTAGTCCAAATCAGTGGGGCTTGTTTCATAAAGTGCCATTTAGCTTACAACTGTTCGCTCATTCTACTGGTCACAAGCCGGTGGTCAAGGTATAGAATAGCGTTTTTCGGTGAAAATAGGATTATCTGTGTCCAGAGCAGAACAAAAAGAGCGCACCCGACGCGCTATTATTAATGCCGCTTTTTCGCAGTTGAGTGCAGATAAAAGTTTTGCCAGCTTGAGCTTGCGAGAAGTTGCTCGTGAGGCGGGTATTGCTCCAACCTCATTTTACCGCCATTTTTCTGATATGGATGAGCTGGGTCTGACACTGGTAGATGAAGCTGGCTTGATGCTGCGCCAGTTGATGCGCCAGGCCAGACAACGGATTGAGAAGAACGGTAGTGTAATTCGCACCTCTATCGAAACGTTTATGGAGTTTGTCACCGGCAATAGCAACATTTTCAGGCTGTTGCTACGGGAACGCTCAGGCACTTCAGCTGCTTTCAGAAGTGCAGTTGCACGGGAGATCCAGCATTTTGTGGCTGAACTGGCTGAGTATCTGCGTAAAGAAACTACCTGCCCGGATGAACTTGCCCGAGCTCAGGCCGAAGCGATGGTAATACTGGTTTTTCACACCGGCGCAGATGCTTTGGACGCGCCACCAGAGCAATATGGCTATTTAACCAGTCGCACTATAACTCAGTTACGTTGGTTGGCGCATGGCGCGGCCAGTTATGGCCGCAAACCTAAAGAATAAACCGCTTTAGCTTGCACGTTTACGTAACCAAATGCCGCTTTCAATATGATGAGTGTATGGGAACTGATCAAAGACAGCTAACTGCACAACATCGTGCGTTTGGCTCAACGTCTGTAAGTTTTGTGCGAGTGTTTGTGGGTTGCAGGATATATATATAATATCATTAAAGCGGCTGACCAATTGCTCTGTGTCGTTGTCCAGTCCTGCACGCGGCGGATCAACTAACACCGTATTCAGCTGCATACCGGCCAAATCCAGTTGTTTAAGTGTGGTGCCTTGTTGCAAAGCCGCTGCGACATCTTCAGCAGACATTTGCAACACCTCTAGGTTGTCGAGCTTGTTCAGTGCAATGTTATATTGTGCTGATTTGATCGACGTTCGGGAAATTTCCGTTGCGACCACTCTATTAAAGCAGGGCGATAGTGCCACTGAAAAATTCCCGTTACCACAGTACAGCTCCAATAAATCCCCGGACAGTTGCTGTGCAATCTGCTTCGCCCAGCCCAGCATATGGAGGTTTACTGCACCATTAGGTTGGGTGAAGCTGCCTTCTACCTGCTGATATTGTAAAGTGCGACCATCCAGCTCAAATTTTTCGGTTACATAGTCAGTACTCAGCAGCAGTTTTTGCTTGCGGGAGCGGCCAATAAACTTCACCTTATATTGTCCAGCTAACGTATCTGTCAGTTGTTTAGCTTGTTCCAGCCAGCCGTTGGTCAATGGACGCTTATAAATAAGAGAAACCAATAGTTCGCCCGACAGCGTGGCCAGATAATCAACCTGATACAACTTATAACGGAGTTCGTGGTTAAACTGGATATGTTTAAGCAAAACAGGCATAAAATCTGCGATGCCGTGACAGGCAACAGGAAAATGATCGATGCGAACCTTATCACGGGTTTCTGAATCAAACATCGCGTGGTAAATATCATCGCCGTTGTGCCAGATACGAAACTCGGCACGTAAACGGTAATGTGTTGGGGGAGATCTAAACACCTCAACTGACGGTGGATTAAAATCTGTCAGTAGTTGCTGAACGGCGGCCACTTTTGCGGTAAGTTGCGCGTCATACTGTTCGGGGAAAACCTGGCCTACACTCATTATTATCTCTACTTTATCAAAACGACTATTTTAAGCCAGAGTACGTATTGAGCCAACCTTGAATATCGGTAGCTAAAGCTAAGACAAAAAAGGGAAGCTATTGCTTCCCTGAGAACGCCGGAAACTAAGTGCTTACTCTTCAGTATCGTCGCTATCCTGACGCTCTTTAGCTTCGCGTACTTTTAATGTGCGCTCCTGAAAATTAAAGTCATTCAATTTCTGAATCATTTTACTGCCATCTTTGGCTGCTACCTCAACGAAACCGAAACCGCGGCGACGGCCAGTTTGGCGATCTTTCATCAGTCTCACGTTAACAACCACCCCAAAACGCTGGAATAACTCTTTCACGGCATCTTCATTAGCACGGTAAGGCAAATTACCAACATATAGAGTAGTAGTTTCACCTTTATAGTCAGTTGCTGCTGTTGCTGTGATAATTGTTTCTGCAGCACTGCCCTTAACGTCCATCAGTACAGGAACCAGAATACCTGATAATAATATGCCTATTAGCACGAAAACTTCCTGAGCAAATCCCAAAACAGGCAGGAAGGTAAAACCAAGATAAGCCAACACTGCCAGCGCCAGTGTATACGGCAAAGAAGCACGTAAAGTGGGTAACATAATAATATCCTAAGCACTTAATTCTATTTATCGGAATGCTTTAACAACATAAAGCAGCCTTATCTTAGCGGTTGGATAATAAACCGCAACCATAAAACGTAGCCTGTTTTACCCGTGTTTGCTGTTAAAACATGCAAAAAGCTGAATTAGTAAGCAAACAACACGCTAAAAGCGTTTTTTATCACTTTAACGCTTGCGCCAGTTTAAAAACGCCCTATAATGCGCGCCATGCCACGGGGTGCTGCGGTTCGCAGGC